>NZ_JBQHCW010000010.1:0-279607 GCF_052068115.1 Nonomuraea sp. ZG12 | reverse complement strand
GCCGGGGTCCTGATGTGGTGCGTCCCGCCCGCCACCACGGCGAACAGCTCCCCATGGACGCGCTTCACATCCATGACCCGCGTGACGTACCGCCCGAATAGACAGAAATGGACCGGCCCGGCTCGATGCGCAACGTCTCGCCGGAGCGTCGGAGAGCGGCCAAGCCGGCACCGTACGCCTCCCAGCCGAACCGTGACCCCGGGTCGGCGTAGGACACGGCCATGCCGCCGCCGACGTTGACCTCCATGACGCCAGCCGGTGGACATCGGTAAAGAGCTCGGCCATCGAGCGATCATTCGAACGGTTCAAGGTTGCGGGATCGTCGGCGTTCGCCGGAGTTCGCTGACGATCCCGCCGGTTGCTGGACTTCTCGGCTGTACCGTACGTCCCCTCCTGGGTGGCCCGAAGCACGGGCCGATCCGAGGTTGGGTACTCAGCGCCTGGTCTCGTACCTGGTCAGGAGTACGCCGTCGGGGAACGTCCGGGTCTCCATCAGGGTCAGGTTCACCCAGTTGTCCAGAGCTGTGAAGAACGGCGTGCCGCCGCCCACCAGGACCGGATGGGTGACGATCGCGTACTCGTCGATCAGCCCGGCCCGCATGGCCGCCGCGGCGAGTGTGGCACCGCCGATGTCCATGGGGCCGCCGTCGTCGGCCTTGAGCCTGGTGATCTCGGTGACCGCGTCGCCGGTGACCAGACGGGTGTTCCAGTCGACCGTGCTGGTCGTAGAGGAGAACACCACCTTCGGCATGTCCCGCCAGCGGCCGGCGAACTCGATCGGCGCCGGTGTGGCACCCGGCTGCTTGTCGGCGGTCGGCCAGTGGGAGCTCATCGTCTCCCACAGCTTGCGCCCGTACAGCGCCAGGCCCGTCGCGTCCACCCGGTCGGACCACCACTGGAACAGCTCGTCGCTCGGCGCGCTCCAGCCGAGGTCGTCGCCGGGTGCGGCGACGTAGCCGTCCAGGCTCAGGTTCATGCCGAAGGTCAGTTTCCGCATGGCGTCAGCCTCCTGTAAGTCGGTACTCGGCGTACAGACCAGCACAAGCGCGGAAAAATCATCGATCAGGCCACACCGATCCATGCCGAATTACCGGAGCAGGTGGGACCCAGCGCGCGGACGAGCGTACGCGCGGGCCACGAGTCCCGAGGCGAGGTGCCTAGCAGATTCCGGACAGCCGTCTTATGGGCGAGCCCATGCGGCTGCTCGGGATGAAAGGGACTCGTTGAGCACTTCCAAGGGCGGCCGGGAGCCGAGCGCCGAGTGCAGGCGCCGAAAAAGCGTGATCATGATGAGATCCGCTGCTGCGAAGATCCCTGGTTTATGAAGCGACGAATGGCCGTGGTGGCCCTCCTGGCGACCGCATCCACGGTGACCGCAGGACCGGCCGTACGGGCCGATGCCGTGATGGATCCGGCCAGCGCCATACAGCGCCAGCTCACCCCGGGACATGGAGTGAAGATCGTCCAGCGTGGGCGGTTCAACTGGCACGGCACTTGGTCTACCCACAAACCGGTGCGCGGCGTCGTGGGGTTCGGCAAGGGCAAGATCGTGGCCACAGACCGGACAAACTTCAACCTGGGACGCCACGGTATCCGCAACATCTGCATCGGAAAGCGCGGCTACCAGTTGAACGCCAAGCCCGACCCCGACCAGCCACTGCCGCCGGGCAAGAGTTGGGTCACGTACAAGTGGCCATGCCAGCTCGTGCTGAAGTCCGGCCACCATGTCAGCCTCAGCGACCCGGCCACGCTGAGAGCAGTGTTGGCCACCACCGCGCGCAAGCGGCCCGCCGGGGTCTACGACGGTGTACGCACCACCCTCTACGAGGGCACCATCACCTTCGCGCAACTCCACAAGGTGAACCCGGGCATGCGCATCGGCTTCCGCAGCAAGCCCACCGGCACATACGCCTCCTGGAAGGTGTCCTGGCGGTTGTGGATCGGCCAGGACCAGCTCGTCCGCAGGGCATGGAGCGCGTGGCGCGAACCGAACGACACCCCCGACAAGTCCGCCAGCGAGAAGCCGTACTACGCCTTCGAGGAGGATCTTCAGTTGTCGGACTGGGGAATGAAGGCGGACATCCAGCCCCCGCCCGCAGATAAGACGGTCTCGTCGGAGGAGTTGGACGACTGACCCGAACGCCCGCCACTTGGTCGCTTCCGCGTAACGCGCGTACCTCGGCCGCCTGCTTACCCGTCTGCCGTCGACCCGCGCGAAGGGGAGCGGGCCGGGGTCGATGACAGGCGGGATGACCGGCTTCCGCCTCAGCCGCCTACGGCTCCGCTCTCAGCCCAGTGATCAGGCGGCAGCCGGAGTGCCCACCTGAGGCTTCTCGTCGCCCATCGGTCGCCTGGCCCCCTCCGGCCCGGCCGCACGCCCTCGCCGCGACGAGGCCAGCCCTCATCTCTCCCGGCTCCTGTAGGTGGCCCGCAGGTCGATCAGCTTCTCCCTGGCCACCTCATCCAAGGCTCGGCGCTGATCCGGGTCCTCCTCCCAGGTGGCCTCCGCGCACAAGACCCTGGCCGCCTCGTGCGGCTCGGCGTCGCGCACGACGTACCAGACGGTGTCGTCACAGCCGCGCCTGTCGTGATCGCGGCGCAGGACCGTGACGATGCCGGAGACGAGGATCTGCCTGGTCCACGGGTTCCTGGCCAGAATCCGCCGATCCACTGTCAGCCCGTCGTCCATGAGCTCGCCACCGAGCATGTCGTCCTCCCACCGCCACACGCGGCGGCTGACACCCGCTGGTACATACAGGGCACCACGACCTTCGACGGGCACGGAGAACGTCCGCGTGCCGGCCCGGCACAGCTCCTTGGCGATGCGGTCGCCGTCGGCGTACTCGCGCAGCCGTTCCTCGCCCAAGTTCTGCCCGGACAACGAGCCCCGCCGCGTCTGCTCGGCGGAGTAGCGGTCGATCAGCGGATCCTTGAACCGCCCCGCACGCGCCCGCGGCGGGGTGCAGGAGGCCGGGGTGAGGTCCACGCCGTCCTCGATGTCGATCCCGGCCTCGCGCAGCAACTCGTGAGCGGTGGCGCCCCTGCCCTGGGCCTTGTGCAGCCTACGAAGCCAGCCGTCGAAGGTGTCCAGGTCCGGGTCCGCGCGCAGCGACGCCCAGTCCGTCACCGCCGAGACCGGCACCGGCACCTCCCGCCGCGCCGGAGGCTGCACGAACTGTTCGGGCTCCAGGTCGATCGAGTAGTACAGAACCCCCCGCGCAATGTAGGAGAACGGCGCCGCGTGCGTGATCGGGTCGAAGACATCCCGGATCGGCCAGAACCTCAGCAGCCATGTCTCCTCGCACTCACCTGTTGCATGCCCGTCGCCTGGCTCGGGTTCACGCAGGTACATGTCCACGCCGTACTCGAAACGCGGCGGGCCGATCAGGAAGTCATGCCCTCTGCCGTCCATCATTGTGACGATCGCGACCACACCGCTCTCCGCGACGAACGTGGTCGAACTGACCGGCGTCCAGGAGCCGTCCGCAGGTTCCGGCTCGGCGTCCCAGGATTCCAGCCGCACCCCCGCGACGAAGTGGTAGGTCTCGTCGGTGGGGGAGCCCCACTCCGGCAGGTCGGTGCCGTCCAGCCCGAACGCGTTGTACTGGACGTAGATCTCGTCGTCGAGCCTCCGCAGCAACTGTGCCATGTCAACGCCTTCGCCTTGTTGGTGATCATCTTGGCTTGGCGGAGTATGGCCCACCGCACTGACAATCCAAGCTGCGCCGCACATATTGATCTTGAACGCTTCAAGACCCAGCGGCTCCGAAGGCACCGCAGGACGGCTCGGGAACGTCAGCACATATTCAGCACGCGCAGTCGTAGAACGCCGTAGCCGCCCGGCCGCCACCGGACGCAAAGCGAGAGGCCCGTCACCGCGTTTCCGCTGGTGACGGGCCTCTTCTAGCTGGTGTGGCAGGTGCAAGGTTCGAACTTGCGTAGGCTGAGCCGACGGTTTTACAGACCGCTCCCTTTGGCCACTCGGGCAACCTGCCGTGTCTTCCGCTCTCGCGGCGACAGACAGAAGGATAGCGGACTTCTGCGGTGTACGTGACACCGGTTTGTCCCGCGCCGGATCCCACGCAGCTGCTCCCCCGAAACGCCCACCCGCCCAAGCCTCCGCATGTCCGGACAGGGGTGCGGCAATCAAGGGCCGCCGCCCCAGAGATTCTCGGCAACCGCCTATCGGGGTCGCGGTCGGCGGGCGCGGGCCCGTACAGAAGGCCGCTGAGGGAGCATCGGCCCGCTGCCAACTTGGCGGTGGTGGGCGAGCCCCAGGAGGCGGAGCCTGCAAGGCGGGCCGATGCTGGCTAGGCTCATCGGCTGAGTCCGCGTTCGCGGGGTGCGATGCGGACACCGACGAACGCTTACGCAGCTGAGAGGATGTGCGCTTTGGCCGATTCGTCTTTCGACATCGTCAGCAAGATCGACCGCCAGGAGGTCGATAACGCTCTCAACCAGACGGTCAAGGAGATCGGGCACCGTTTCGACTTCAAGGGCACCGGGGCGGCCATCAGCTGGTCCGGGCAGGAGAACATCGAGATCAAGGCCAACAGCGAGGAGCGTGCGAACGCCGCGCTCGATGTGTTCAAGGAGAAGGTGGTCAAGCGCGGCCTCTCCCTGAAGATTCTCGACGCCGGTGAGCCGAAGCTGTCCGGTAAGGAATACCGCATGCTGGTCAGCCTCAAGGAGGGCATCGACCAGGAGAACGCCAAGAAGATCTCCAAGCTCATCCGCGACGAGGGCCCCAAGGGCATCAAGGCGCAGATTCAGGGCGAGGAGCTTCGGGTCAGCTCCAAGAAGAAGGATGACCTGCAGGATGTCATCTCACTCCTTAAGGGCAAAGATCTGGACATCGCCCTGCAGTTCGTGAACTACAGGTAATGGAGCGGCGCGCGAGACCGTGACCTGCGCGGTCATCGCGCTCCGACCTTGGTGCACACCACCTGGTACGACAGCCGCCATGTGGATGTGCCGCTCCGCCGTCGCCCGCCTGGACGCCGCCGCCCCGCCCGCTGCCTTGAGGGTGGGCCCACCGGTCGAGACCGGTCAGGATGAGAAGAAGGGCACCGCCACGGCGGGCGTCAGAGCCAGCACCTGGGCTGCGCCGGCGACGTCGACAACACCGCATCCGCGCCGGTACAGGGCACACCCTGATCGCCTCCAAACAGCCGAGTAGATCAGCGACGCGATCATCACAGGACCGCCCCTTTACCTCGCTTCCGCCGGCGAGGGCGAACTGAGATGAATCGCCTGGTCAACCCCACCGTCGCCGGCACACTGGTCAATCTGGCGTCGCCGCCACCAGGCTCGTACGCGATGGTTCCATCGCCGCGCCCGACTGACCGCCGAATACACGGAGTTTTAACTAACGAATGGCGACTGCGGTACCGAGCGGTATAGCGCGGGTATGTTCGCGCGCCGTATTCCCCATGATTGTTTGCGTTCCGCATCACGGACCCGTGACCCTTGTGAATCATCTCCCTCAACAAGGAGCACCCCGTGAGAACGACGGCGATCATCTCTGGTGCGCTGGTGGCGGCCACGACAGCGTTAACCCTGATCAGCACACCTGCGGCGGCGGCAGCGGATGCCAACCTGAACGTGGCTCTCTCGCTCACCAAGAACACCGCGAGCAGCCAGACCTACTGGGCCAATATGCGTCGCAACAAGAACGAGCCCTATGTCAAGAGGTGGAGCTTCAATTGGAACACCGACGGCTGCTCGGTGCCTGGGAAGATCGGTAACTCAGATTACTGGAAGGGAGTCTTCAAGACGCCCTGCGCTCGCCACGACTTCGGCTACCGCAATGTCAAGCGACTCGCGAGCTCCAGCAAGTGGAAGAACACCTACAAGAAGGCCGTCGATGACGCGTTCCTCTTCGATATGGGCAACGTGTGCGTGAAATTCTCCAAGACGAAGAAGGCCTCGTGCCGAGTTGCGGCGGCAGCGTTCTACGCGGCGGTCAGGACTCGCGCGAGCTAGGACCGATCGCGGCCCCGGGTGCCGGGAGAACCCGCCTATCTCTCAAGGCCCGGTTCAGGCGGGCGTTGCGCCCGCCGGTAGAGGACGGCCATCACGGGCGAAGCATGGCACGCGCAGTCTTCGGCATACCGCCGCGTCCAAGAACAGTGATCACGATCTATGAGAGGGACACCATGAAGTTTCTGCGTAACGTGGCTGTCGTCGCCGCCATGGGCCTGGCCACATCGATCACGCCGACGCCCGCCATGGCGTCCGCTGACCAGTACCTCATCGCACGCTGCACGGACGGCAACCACGGCATCGAGATCAGGGCCCGCTATCTGACGACCGGGACAAGGCACGTGTTCAACCAGCTGTCCTGGCGGATCGCCGGCAATGTCGGCAGCAACAACGACGTCCGCTTCTATTTCATGCAGGACGCTCAGCCGGACTTCGTGTTCAAAGCCTTCGGCTACAAGGGCGGCAAGACGGGCTCGCGGAAGATCTCGGTGACCAGGCCGAAGGCGCACAAGGTGTTCGTGAGGTTCCGCGTCCGATTCGACACGAGCGCCTCCTCCGATCCGAAGTGCACGTACCAGACCCGCGGCATCTGATCCCGAAAGTGTGACCGGCCCGGCATCAAATCAGGCTCCCGTGCCACCGCCACGCTAGACGTCTCCCTTGGCAGGGCGCGAGTTGAGGTACGCAGGCGGACATACCGATCACGATCGCCACCATGGGGTCAGGTCGAGTACGGGCCCAGGCAGGCTGTCGGAGGGGATCCGTAAGCTTGTCGATCGTGACGATGATCCCCCTGCGCCGCTTCACGGCGCGTGCTCTGCCCGTCGACGATGAGGGCCGCGTCCTCCTGCTCCACGGTTTCGATCCGGTACGCCCCAGCGAGCCGTTCTGGTTCACCATCGGCGGCGCTCTGGAGGGCGAGGAGACGCTTCAGGAGGCCGCCGCGCGCGAGCTGTTCGAAGAGGTGGGGATTCGGGCGACGGCGGAGGAGTTCACGGGACCGTACGGGACGAGCACGATCGAGTTCAGTTTCGCGCAGTACGCCATCACGCAGGATCAGGCGTACTTCGCGGTTCAGGTGGGCCAGGTGGACGTCTCGTTCGAGCACATGGAGCAGATCGAGAAGGAGACCACGCTCGGATATCGGTGGTGGAGCGCCGAGGAGATCGAGGCCACCGAGGAGATCATCTTTCCGGAGGACCTGGCGGCGATCCTCCGGAAGATCACGACGGGCGAAGCACTCGGGTAGCGCCGGTGATGAGGGCGGTGGCCAGGATCCAGCCTGAGATGATCAGTCCGTACGCGAGCCCCTGCGTCCAGCCCGCCGGGTCGAACAGGTCCCGTTGCCCGAAGGTCGACCACGGGAGCAGCAGGTCGAAGCTGTAGGCGAACGAGTCGAAGACGGGGCTCTCGTCGGGTTTCAGCGGCCGGGGCGGGTTCAGGCCGAAGGACACCGTGCCGATCAGGAGCAGCGCCGCGAACCAGACCGCCGCCAGCCAAGGGCGATAGCCGTACCCCACGGTGAACTCCAGCAGGCGGCCCCAAAGCCGGCCGCCGACCCCTTCGGTGTGGCGCCTGCCACGAAGTTTGGCGAGCTGTGTCCGGCGTGCCAGCGCGTCGTTGCCGTCGCGGCGGTACCAAGCGGCCAGTTGCTCGTAGGGCTGCGGCCTGAAGCCCTCCGGGTCCCGGCCGACCCATTCGATCCTGCGGGAGACTCCGCTGCCACGCAGGCGTTCGTACGTCAGGCCGTTCAGGCGGAGTTTGTCCGGCCAGGTGGCGGGGTTGTCCTCCAGGGTGTTCACAGTGGAGTGCGCGAGCGTCACCACGCCGTCGATCGGCTCGGCCGGCTTGAGGTAGAACTCGCGGACCTCCATGTGACTGGCATGCAGCGCGTACGGCGTGTCGGGGCTGCGGATGACACCCCGGATCGCGAGCAGGCCGTTGATACGCGACCCGCGCAGCCGTACGCACCCTTCGGCCAGGAAGTCGCCGGTGCAGCGCATCGCGTCCTCGACGACCATGCCGTCGGCGATGAGCGCCTGTTTGCCGGGATTGCGGAGCTTGGCATCCTCCAACGAGAACCCGCCGTTGAGGCGAGCACCATACATTCGCACGCCGCCGGTGAAGTCGCCATTGCGCATGTACATGCCGGAGTCGACCACCATGGCGTCGGCGTAGAACGCGTGGTCGTCGTCCTCGCCAGCGATGATCTTGGTGCCGCCGAGCCACAGGCCGCTCTCGAACTGGGCGCGTGGCACCCGCACCGCTCCTGTGATGTACGAGCCCGACAGACTGAGATGACCCGCCACCCGCATGCCGCCACCGGTCAACCCGGGTAGGCGGCAGTCGGTCAGCCGCAGGGTCCGGGCGGTGGTGCCGGTGAGCCGGATGGGCTCGTCCAGGTGGCAGCCGCTGAGCGCGAGCTCGTGCTCGACGGTGCCGCCGAGAATTTGGAGCGGCCCAGTGATCCTGGCGCCGGTGAGCCGTACGGCCGGAGCCGAGCCGGCGACGGCGTCACGGGCGCCGAGTAACAGTGAGGTGATCAACTGGGCTTGGACGGTGCGCTCGGGGCCCCAGGTGTGCCCGTCCGATGGGGCGTTGCTGCCTGCGGGACCGGTCTTATCCGGGGTGAAAGGGGCCAACTCCACCGTCTGGCCTGTGGGGAAGGCATCCCACACCTTCCGCTCGGCCGGGCTCAGTCGCGGAGATTTTCCCATTCTCTGATTGTTTCGCATAAGTTCAGCGCCGGTAGCCGGCCATGCGCTCCAGCCTGGCCACGCGCTCGGCGGTGGGCGGGTGCGTGGAGAACAGGCGGCCGAGTCCGGCACCGCTGAACGGGTTCGCGATCATCAGGTGGGAGGCCGAGGCCAGGCGGCTGTTCTCGGGAAGCGGCAGCCTGCGGGCACCCATCTCGATCTTGCGCAGGGCCGAGGCGAGCGCGAGCGGGTCACCCGTCAGCCGGGCCCCGGACTCGTCAGCCTGGAACTCCCGGCTGCGCGAGACGGCCATCTGGATCATGCCGGCGGCGACCGGGCCGAGCAGCATCATGAGGACCGCTCCGACGAATCCGGGGCCTTCGTCGTCGTCGGACCCGCCGAAGAAGACCGCGACGTAGCTCACCCAGGTGATCATCGTGGCCAGCGCACCGGCGACGGACGAGATCAGGATGTCGCGGTTGTACACATGGGACAGCTCGTGCCCGATCACGCCCCGCAGCTCGGACTCGTCGAGCAGCTGCGTCAGGCCGTAGGTGACGCAGACGGCGGCCTTGCGCGGGCTGCGGCCGGTGGCGAAGGCGTTCGGTTGCACGGTGGGCGAGATGTAGAGCCGTGGCATCGGCTGCCGGGCCTCGGTGGAGAGCTCGCGGACGATCCGGTAGAGGGTGGGCTGCTCCACCTCGCTGACCTGCCTCGCACGCATGGCCGACAGCGCGATCCGGTCGGAGAAGAAGTAGGCGACGCCGTTGGTCACCAGGGCGAGCACGAACGCGATCTGCATGCCCATGCCGCCGCCCAGCCACGCCCCGGCCGCGATGATCAGCGCAGACAGGCTCCCGAGCAGGACCGCAGTACGCAGGCCGTTGTGGTGCAAGATTCCTCCCCTCATGGTCCGGCTTCACCTGGTACAACGACGATGCCCTGCTCCAACGTTCCCGGGAGTGCTCACCCGAAGGCTGAGCGCGATCGAACTCGCTGACCACATCTGCCCCGGTGGTATCTCAGCGGGTGCGACGGCACCCGGCCCTCACCTCAGTACGGGGGTGGATATGTCAGTACGTAGCGGATAAGAACGTCATGTCGAGCACCGGTTGTGGCGCGACCGAGAACAGGACCGCTACCGCCACCGCGACGCCGATGGCCACCCAGACCGCGGGGAACGGACGTCGCGCGGGCGGAGCCGCTGCCCGCTCGGGGGTGAAGAGCCGGGCCGTCCAGACGACGTAGTAGTAGAGCCCGATC
This sequence comes from Nonomuraea sp. ZG12, assembly GCF_052068115.1. Classification (NCBI taxonomy): domain Bacteria; kingdom Bacillati; phylum Actinomycetota; class Actinomycetes; order Streptosporangiales; family Streptosporangiaceae; genus Nonomuraea; species Nonomuraea sp. ZG12. The sequence goes on along the minus strand of NZ_JBQHCW010000010.1, from coordinate 269,663 downwards.
ACGGTGTTGACCGCCATGACCACCGCCAGCCATCCGGCGCCGCCATCGACGATCTCCCGGAAGACCACGATCTTGGCGAACAACCCGGCCAGCCCCGGCGGGAGCCCGGCCAGGCAGATCAGGCAGAACGCCAGCGCCAGCGCGGCCGCCGGACTCCGGGACACCAGCCCCCGGTAGTCGTCCAGCTCGTTGCGCGGCACGGTCCGGGATACGAGCATGACCACGGCGAAGGCGCCCAGGTTCATGGCGGCGTAGATCACCAGATAGGCCACGGAGGCGCCGACCGCCGTGTTCGCGGAGCTCCCGCCGGGCCGGAACGCCACCGCGAGCGGGGCGAGGATGTAGCCCGACTGGGCGACGGACGACCACGCGAGCAGGCGGACGGCGGATCGCTGGCGCATCGCCAGCAGGTTGCCCGCCGTCATGGTGAGGGCCGAGATGATCGCGATGATCGGGATCCAGGTGGCCGACTGGCCGGGCAGCGCGAGGACCAGGACAAGGATCAGGCCCGCGAACCCGGCCGCCTTGGAGATCACCGAAAGCAGGGCGGCGACCGGGATGGGGGCGCCCTGATAGACGTCCGCCGCCCAGGAGTGGAAGGGAACGGCCGCGATCTTGAAGGCGAACCCCGCCACGAGGAGCACGATCCCGACCGTGACCAGGCCGGGCAGGCCGTGACCGGCTTCGAGGATGGACGAGGACCCCTCCGCCCACCCCGGCGCCGGAAGCTCCCCGCTGAAGACGGCCGCCAGCCGTGGCAGGAAGACCGTCCCGGCGACGCCGTACAGCAGCGACACCCCGAAGAGCATGACGGCGGTCGACACGACCGACACCAGGAACAGCTTGACCGCGGCCTCCGAGGAGCGGCCGTCGTAGCGTTTCAGGGCGGTGAGCGCGAAGACCGGCAGGGAGACGAGCTCGAGCGCCACCACCAGCATGATCAGGTCTCGCGAGGCGGGCAGCGTCACGGCGCCGGTCAGCATGCAGAGCAGGAGGAAGTGCCACTCCCCGACCGGGATGTCGCCCTCCGCCAGCTCGGTCATCGACATCAGCACCACGACGACGGCCGCCACCAGCACCAGCCCGGCGAAGACCAGCGTGAGCCGGTCGACCACGAACGAGCACGACTCGCCGGGCGGGCCGTCGCCGGCCAGGTGGCCGGGAACGCAGAAGGTGGACAGCGTCCCGGAGCCGGCCAGGGCGGCCTGCGCCACGACGAACCCCAGCGCGACCAGCACGCCCCCGAGCGTCACGAATCCCAGTGCGGACTTGACCCCGCGCCGGGCCGGCAGGAAGGCGTCGAGCACGAGGACGAGTCCCGCGACCAGGGCGAGGGTCAAGGGGGCCGCGATCGCGAAGTAGTCGATCTGCTGGATCATGACAGTGCTCCCAGCAGAGTCTGCACGGCCGGCGTGGTGAGCGAGAGCAGGAGTTTGGGCCAGAGCCCGAAGAGCAGGATCAGCACGATCAACGGCACCCAGGCGACCAGTTCGTACCGCTGAATGTCGAGCGCCTCCGGACGGGCCGTCCCCATGGGGTCGACCGGCCGCTCATCGGGCGTCTCCCAGGCGGCGAGGTCGGCCGGTGGGCGTACGATCGCGTCCGCGCGCTCACCGGGCGCTGCGGCGGCGGCAGCGCCATTGCCCGGTCCCGCCGCGACACGATGATCGTCCGGGCCGGTGGTGGCGGGGACGGGCAGCGGGACGGACGGCACACCGTGGGTGACTCGGGAGAGCATGACCAGGAAGTACGCCGCTGTCAGGACCGCGCCGAGACCGCCGATGACCATGAAGGTGCGGAACAGGGCGCTGGGCAGCACCTCGGCCGGTTGGAAGGCGCCGAGCAACGCCAGCATCTCCCCCCAGAACCCGGCCAGCCCCGGCAGGCCGAGCGAGGCGATCGAGGCGAACGTCAGGACCGCGCCGAGGTGGGGAAGCCTGGCCAGCATGCCGCCGCCGAGCGACGGGATGTCGGCGGTGTGATGGCGGTCCTTGATCGCGCCGGCGAGGAAGAACAGCAGGCCGGTGATCAGGCCGTGGGCGACGTTGGCGAACAGGGCGCCGTTGATGCCGACCGTCGTCAGCGTGGCGAAGCCCAGCAGTACGAAGCCCATGTGGCCGACGGATGAGTACGCGATCATCCGTTTGAGGTCGCGCTGCGCCAGACAGGCCAGCGAGCCGTAGATGATGCCGACCACGGCGAAGGCGCCCAGCCACGGCGCCACCACCGCGGCACCCTCCGGCAGGATCGGGATCGCGATCCTGGCGAAGCCGTACGTGCCCATCTTCAGCAGCACACCGGCCAGCAGGACAGAGCCGACCGTGGGGGCCTGCGTGTGGGCGTCCGGCAGCCAGGTGTGCAGCGGCCACATGGGGGTCTTGACCGCCAGCCCGAGCCCCACCGCCACGAACGCGAGCACCTGCACCCCCCTCGACATGCCGGCACCGTGTGCCTGGCCGAGGGCGACGATGTCGAGGGTGCCGGTCTGCGCCCAGATGAGCAGCAGGCCGAGCAGCATCACCACCGAGCCGAGCAGCGTGTAGAGGATGAACTTGACCGCCGCGCCCCTGCGCCCCTCACCGCCCCAGATGGCGATCAGGAAGTACATGGGCACGAGCACGATCTCGAAGAACACGAAGAACAGCAGCAGGTCGAGCGCGAGGAACGTGCCGATCATGCCCACTTCGAGCACCAGCAGCGTGAACACCAGCGCCCTCGGCCTGGCCCCGCCCGGTCTGGGGTGCAGCAGCTGGCCGGGGCGCCGGGCGTCGCCCCAGCTCAGATAGGCGAAACAGAGGAACGTCAGCAGCGCCGTCAACGCGACCAGCGGCAGCGAGATCCCGTCGACGCCGAGGTGGAAGCGCAGGTCAAGGCCGGGAACCCAGGGCAGGTCGACGGTGGACTGAGGCCGCCCTGCCTGGCCGTAGTCGAACGTGGCCACCAGCGCCACGGCCAACGCCAGCGTCACGCCGGAGACGGCCATCCCGTAAGCCGGCAGGACCGGACGCAGGATCGACGGCGCCACCAGGAGCAGGAAGGCCCCCAGCAACGGCACGGCGAGGAGCGCGACGGGAAGCCAGCTCATCATGTGAACATCACCGCCCCCACCGCGATCAGAAGGACTCCGGCCAGCAGGCCGCTCACATAGAGCTGTACGTTGCCGTTCTGCGCGAATCGCAGCAGCCCGGACAGCCCGCGTGCCGAACGGCCGGAGCCGCGCACCGCGCCGTCCACCACCGTGTCGTCCGTCCGAACGACGAGCCCGGCCAGCGCCACGGCCGGGCGGACGATGACGGCGGCGTACAGGTTGTCGACGTAGAACGCCTGCTCACACGGCGCCCGCAGCGGGCCGAGCAGCCGGGCCGGATCAACCGTGGGGTCGCCGCGCCACGAGGCGTACACCACGGCCGCGCCGAGCAGCGCGAGGGCGACGCTGACGGCCGCCACCGGCACGTCGAGGTGCAGGCCCCCGGCGAAGCCGAGCAGCAGGGCCGGGACGGCGAGGAGGGTGACCGGCACCAGCATCGTGGACGGCGCCTCGCGGATGTCGACGACGTGGGCCGTGCCGGGCTCGGGCTCGGGGAGCGCGACGGCCCGCGTCCGGCCGAAGAAGGTGCGCAGCCAGGCCCTTGCGGCGTACGCGCCGGTGACGGCCACCGTCGCGAGCGCGCAACCGTACAGGAGCAGGGCGGCGGCGTCCGTGAGGCCGCCGGCGAGCGCGCCCTCCATGGCCACCAGCACGGCGTCCTTGCTGAAGAAGCCGCTGAACGGGGGCAGGCCCATGAGGGCGGCGAAGCCGACCGTCGTCGCCGCGAACGTGACCGGCAACTCCCTGCGCAGCCCGCCCATCTGGCTCATCAGGTTGGAGCCGACGTGGTGGATCACGACGCCCGCGCACAGGAACAGCAGCGCCTTGAACGCGCCGTGGGTGATCAGGTGGAAGATCGCCGCGGTGTCGGACCCGGCGGCGAGACCTCCGGCCATGTAGGCGAGCTGGCTGACCGTTGAGTAGGCCAGCACGCGTTTCAGGTCGTCCTGCGCCAGCGCGGCCAGCGCGGCGCCGAGCATGCCGAGCGCGGCCAGGACCGCGAGCACGTCTAGCGTCGGCCGGGCCGCCGCGAAGGCGGGGAAGAGCCGGGCCACGAGGAAGATGCCCGCGGCGACCATGGTCGCGGCGTGGATGAGCGCGCTGATCGGCGTCGGGCCCGCCATCGCGTCGGGGAGCCAAGTGTGCAGCGGCACCTGCGCGCTCTTGCCCGCGACCCCGGCGAGCAGGAGCATCGTGGCGGCGACCAGCGTGCCGGAGGACATCTCAGGCACCTTCGCCAGCACGTCAGCGATGCGGAAGCTGCCCGCGGCGCCTCCCAGCACGAAGATGCCGAACAGAAAGCCGACGTCGCCCAGCCGGGTCACCAGGAACGCCTTGACCGCGGCGCGCGAATTGCCGCGATCCTCCCACCAGTGGCCGATGAGGAGGTAGGAGCACAGGCCCATGACCTCCCAGCCCACGTAGAGGACGAGGAGGTCGCCCGCGTAGACCACGAGGAGCATGGCGCTGGTGAACAGGCTGATGAAGGCGCTGTAGGAGGGGTAGCGGGCGTCGTCTTTCAGGTAGCCGATCGAATAGACCTGCACAGCCAGGGCCACGAGCGTCACCAGCACTCCGAGCAGGCCGGAGAGGTCGTCGGCCTGGAGCGTGAGCGAGATCGGGACGCCGCCGGTGTCGATCGCGCCGTAGGTGTCGCCCACAGGGGCCGAACGGGGGCCGCCGTCGAGGAAGGCGAATCCTTGGCCCCAGGCCAGCCAGAGGGCCAGCCCCGCCGCGGCGGCTGTCGGCACGACCGCGATCCAGGCGGCCCTGCGGTTGGCCGCGTCGGGCGCGTTGGCCGAGGTGGTGGCCGGTCCGTTGCGCTGAGGGGCGTCCGCCTCACGGGCGCGCCTCCGTGGCCGGCGTGACAGCAGGAGGCCGGCGAAGGCCGCCAGGAAGGGCAGGAGTACGGCCAGCAACGGGAAGGTCGTCACGGCTTGCCCCCTCGCTCGGCCGGGCGACCGTCTGCGTGGTCACGCTCTTCCGGCGGGTCGTCGGTCTCGGGCTGCGGGGGCGCCTGGGTCGGCTCCATGGAAGAGGTGTCCGTGGGCTCCGTCAGGTCGCGCAGGTAGTCGATGTCGACCGTCCTGCGGTTGCGGTAGAGGGCCAGCACGATGGCCAGGCCGACGCCTACCTCGGCCGCCGCGATGACGATGACGAACAGGGTCAGCACCTGGCCGCTGTGCAGGCGGTCGCCGAGCCATACGTCGAACGTGACCAGGTTGAGGTTGACGGCATTGAGCATCAGCTCGACCGACATCAGCACAAGAATCGTGTTGCGCCTGGCGAGCACGCCGTAGACGCCGATGGAGAACAGGAGCGCGGAAACGACCGCCGGGTAGACGATGTGCACTACTGGCTCCCGGTCTGATCGGGTGGCGAGCCTCCGCCGGGTGTGTCCGTACGAGGCGGACCGCTGGGCTCATCAGTCGCTGCGCGGGGAGAACCACCGCGCGGATCCGTACCGTTTGCGCCGGTTATGTCGGTGCGGGAGAGCACGATGGCGCCGATCAGGGCGGCCAGCAGGAGCACCGAGAGCGCCTCGAACGGCAGCACCCAGGTGCTGAAGATGCTGCCCCCGAGCACCCCCGCTCCGCCCTGGCCGGGCGTCAGGGGTGTGTAGGCCATGCGGAAGCCGTCGATCACCACCGTGACCAGGATGGCCGCCGTCGCCAACGCCACCACGGCCGCGGCCGTCCGGTTGCCGCTGTCGAGGTCGGTGGAGCGGCCGATGGGCGCGCGGGTGAGCATGATGCCGAACAGCAGCAGGACGATCACGGCGCCCACATAGATGAGGACCTGCACCCATGCCACGAACTCGGCTGTCAGGACCAGGTAGCAGCCGGCCAGCGCGCCGAAGGTGACGACGAGCCAGAGGGCGGCGTGGACCAGTTGCCGGGTCGTGACGACGAGCAGCGCGGATCCGACTGCCACCGCTCCCAGGAGCAGGAAGACGATCTCTTGCCCGGTGGGTGACAGATAGGAGGGCACCGCTTCGGTCACGACTCCTCCTTTGGCTCCCTTGGCTGATCAGGGCCGAGCCGCCCGGGCGGGCGAATGGATCGAGGATCGGCCATCCTCCGCCTTGGCGGTCTCGCGCCAGAAGTCTGCCCCTCCGGCCCAGGCTCTGCTCGCGGTTCCTCCGCGCCTGTGGACAACTCTTCTCCGGACGGCGCGCCTGTGGATGACGCCGCGTCGCCGGGGCGGGGCATGGGTGGCTCATCCGCCTTGGGGTCGGGCTCCGCCGTTGCGGGTCGAGGGGGCGTACTTGTGTCAGAGGGAGTCACTTCACCGGGTGGGGGCGCCTGCTCTGGTCTGACGGATGCGGCGTCCGTATCCGTGGTGGGCGCTTCGCTGGGCGCGGCATTCGTACCAGGGGCGGCTGCTTTGCCCGGTGCGCGCGGAGTGCGGGCGGAGGGCGCGTCGGTGGCGCGGGCGGGGCGCCGGGGGGCGGCAGACAGCTCCTTGGGCGGCTCGGCGCCGGCGTCGTGGAGCTGAGGCGGTGGGACTGTTTCGACCCAGGTGCCCAGCTTGTCCTTCTCGTGGAGAAGGTTGCGGATGTCGCCTTCGGCGTACTCGAACTCGGGTGACCAGAACAGGGCGTCGAACGGGCACACCTCAATGCAGATCCCGCAATACATGCACAAGGCGAAGTCGATGGCGAACCGGTCGAGGACGTTGCGCTGGCGTGGTCGGCCGCCTTCAGGCGCTGGGAGGGTCTCCTTGTGCGAGTCGATGTAGATGCACCAGTCGGGGCACTCTCGGGCACAGAGCATGCAAGAGGTGCAGTTCTCCTCGACCAGGGCGATCACCCCGCGACTGCGCGGCGGGAGAGCGGGTTTCACCTCGGGATACTGCTGGGTGTCGGATTTGCGCAGCATGTGGCGAAGAGTGATGCTAAGCCCCTTCGCGAGCCCTACGCCGGGTATCCGTCCCATACTTCAACATCATGGCGCACTTGAGCGCGCAGGTGAATGAGCTAGCGCGTTGTCCCCAGGTTTTCCACAGTCATCCACAGGTTGGCGGGAAGTTATCCACAAGAACGGGCGACGCCCGATATGCGCAAGTACGGAGCGATAGTCTCTCGCCATGTCGTATCGCCAGCCGAGCCGTCCCAGTGGCGGGGCATGGGCCGCTTCGATCGTGTGGGCGGCCCTTTCCCTCGTCTCGTGCGGCTTGGCGACCCCGTTCACGATCGGGTTCGCGGCGTTCTGGCTGAGGAGCGGGTGGCAGGTGCTCGCCGCGTGCGCCTATGCCTTCTCCACGGGCGCCTTCGTGATCGTGATCATGGCGTACGACGACGTGGAGGACATTCCCGAGCCCTTCAGCACGCTTGTCTCTCTCATGTTCGTGGTCGCATGGATCGGCGGCGTGATCCACTCGGGCATCCTCGTGCCCGCGATGGCCAAAGCGCGTTCCGGCGCCCTCACCGTTCCTCCTCCGCCCCCTCCGCCCAGCGTGCATCACCGGACCACCGCCCCTTCCTTCCGCCATCGGGCGGACGAGCCCGAATGGATCGGGCACTATCGGGTGCTCCAACCGCTGGGACGCGGTGGCCAAGGAGCGGTCTATCTCGCCATGGCGCCCAACGGGGTGCGGGTGGCCGTGAAGGTGCTGCATGACCTGGTCGATGAGATCGCGCGGGATCGGTTCGCCAGAGAGGTCGACACGGCGCGGCGGGTGGCGACGTTTTCCACAGCCCGCGTGCTCGATGTGAGCATCACGGGACAGTTCGCATACATCGTCAGTGAATACGTGGAAGGTCCCTCGCTTGAACAACTGGTGCGCCGTCACGGGCCGCGGGACGAGGACAGCCTGACGCGGCTGGCGTTGTCCACAGCCGGGGCGCTGGCAGCCATCCACAAGGCGGGGATCGTGCACCGCGACTTCAAGCCGAGCAACGTGCTCATCGGCCACGACGGGCCGAGGGTCATCGACTTCGGCATCGCTCGGGCGCTCGATCAGGTGACGGTGACGGCGGGCAAGATGGTCGGCACGCCTCCTTACATGTCTCCCGAACAGTTGTCCGGGGAGCAGGTCGGGCCCCCGTCCGACGTGTTCAGCTGGGCCGTGACCATGATGTTCGCCGCCACGGGACGTCCCGTGTTCGGAGAGGACACCATGCCTGCGATCTTCAACCGGGTGCTCACCTTTCATCCGGATTTATCGCCACTGCCCCAGCACCTTCGCGGGGTCGTGGGTGCCTGCCTGTCCAAACAAGCCGAGAACCGGCCTTCCGCCTCCGATGTGATGCTGGCCATCGTCCATTAGCGCGCTCTCCCATCAGCGATACGTTCCATCAGCGCAGCGCCCCATCGCTCCCCGGCGCAACGTCCCATCGCACAATGTCTTCTCAGCGCAGCCTCCCATCGGCGCGACGCCGGCTTGTGGCGTGGACGATGGCCGATGGATACGGCTTTACGACGGCTCCTTCTGGACCTTCTCGACATCCATCCACGAGACCTCCCCTGAAGATCTCTCACGTGCGAAAACGGGGCTAGCCGTCGACGATCACACCTCCGATCGCAGTGCGGCCGGCCGGGGTGGCGACGAGCTCGACCGTGATGGTGTCGCGCCAGTGCGCTCCGAGGACGTCGGCGACGGCGTCCGTGACGGTTCGCACGAGGTTGGCAATGAGCTCGCCGCTGTCGGGACGGGTGAACGCCGCCTCGCGGATGCCGAACGTGATCGTGGGTGGGGCTTCGTCGACCGGTTTGCCTCGTGCGCCCCAGCGTCCGGTGGGTACGCCGTCGAGGTGGATGACCGCGACGTCGCGGGCCCACTCGCCGTACACCTCGACCACCGCGTCGGTCAGCGCGCTGATGAGGGCCGATTCGTTGCCCTGGAGCTGCGGCTCCAGAACTCGGACCGTCAGATGTGGCATGGTGGACCTCCTTGTTTGTTGTCAAATTAGCTTTACTGTCAAAGGTAATTTGCGAGGTGCCGGTGGTCAACAACGCGGACGGTTTGAGCACCGATATGGCGGTTCGAGCCATGCTGCTGCTGATGCCCAGGATCGTCGGGCGAGCCAAGCGGTTGCCCGTCCCGGAGGCGCTGCGGACGCTCGATCTCGCACCCCGCCACCTGTCACTGCTGGCCTACCTGCAGTACGACGGTTCTCTCACGGTGAGCCAGTTGGCGGAGCGGCTGGAGATCGCTCCGACGACCGTCAGCCTCATGGTGGGTGACCTGTCTCGCCGCGGCGTCCTGACGCGTGAGGAGGACGATGCCGATCGACGACGGCGGGTCGTCGCGATCGCACCGCAGTACGTCGAGCCGATCGGCGAGTGGCTGGCGGGCAGCGCGCTGGCGTGGAACGAGGTCCTGGGCGACCTCACGCCGGCGGAACGCGCCACGATCGTACGGACGATGCGCGCCTACGAGGCCGCCTTGGGCAAGCGGATGCACGGCTGAGCCGAAGAACTCACATATGTGCGGAATAGAAGCGGGCGCGGCGTTACGGTTCTACGGCTCGCGCGGCCCTGCGGCTCGCGCGGCCCTGCGGCTCGCGCGGCGTAACGGCGCTGCACCGTAGCCGGCGCGGCGTGACGGTCGGCGGGGCGCTGCGGTCGGCGCGGCGCTGCGGTCGGCCCGGCGTTATCGGCGGTCGGCGGCGTGCAGGTCCGCCTTGGCGGTGAGCAGCGTCATTGAGGCCAGCGCTAGCGCAGCGGGTCTTTGGGTGACCGTGACCCTGGTCAGGGGCGGTACAGCGGGTCTCCTGGCGACCGTGATCCTCGTCAGGGGCGGTACACGTACGGGATTGTCGTGGTCAGTGGGTGGAAGCCGAGGCGCTGCAGGATGGGGCGGCTGTCGTCGGAGGCGTCCACCTGGAGGTAGCGGTAGCCGCGCTCGGCCGCGATGCGGGTGCGGTAGGCGACCAGGGCCCGGTAGATGCCCTTGCCGCGCCAGGCCGGTACGGTGCCGCCGCTCCAGAGGCTGGCGAACTCGGTGCCCGCGTGGAGTTCCATCCGGGCGGCGCTGACCGGGAGGTCGCCGGCCATGGCGAGGACGGCGACGAGCCTGCCGGCGGCGAGCCGGGTGAGCATGCTCGCTCGCAGAGCGCTGAAGTCGGTGCCGAACGCCTGGTCGTGGACGTCCCTCATGAGGTCCACGTCCGCAGGGGTGGACACCGGGCGCAGGTGAACGGGTTCGGGGAAGTCGACGCCGGTCGGCAGGTCGGCCACCTGGGCGACCATGAGCGTCTCCGCCGGCTCGGGCACGAAACCGGCCGCCGCCAGCCGGTCGGCGAGGTCGGCCGGCCGGTCGTGAGCGTACAGCTTCCATTCGAACTCGCGGCCGAGATCAGTGAAGTAGCGCACCTGCGCGGCGATCGCCGCGTCCGCCGTGGCGTCGTCGAGGCCGGACCAGACGATGCCGGACCAGCCGCCGCCAACCCCGCCGCCGCCAACCCCGCCATCACCGGTCCCGCCGTCACCAGTCCCGCCGTCGCCAACCCCGCCGTCACCAGTCCCGTCGCCAACCCCGCCGTCGCCAACCCCGCCGTCGCCGGCCGCAGCGAGGTGCCGCACCACCCCGGCCACCCGCTCGACCCGGTCGCCGGCGCCGTCAGGCCGGACCTCCCGCCGAAGCTGACGGTCGAACGTCTCCAGCACCGCTTCACGATTCACCCGCCCACCTCAACACCACGGTGGCAGGCCGCGCAACACATTAGAGCCTGACGAGCATCTTGCCGATGTTGCCACCCCGCATCATCCGCAGGAAGGCGTCCGGCGCCTGCTCCAGCCCCTCCACCACGGTCGACTCCGTACGGAGCGAGCCGTCGGCCAGCCAGCCCGCCGCCTTCCCTACCCACTCCGGGAACAGGTGGAAGTAGGAGTTGATCAGCATGCCGCGCATCGTCGCGTCCTTGTACGCGAGCTGGAACAGGTTGTGCGGGCCCGGGACGGGCTCGGTGGCGTTGACCGCGCTGATCGCCCCCACCAGCGCGATCCGGCCGCCGGCGCGCAGCGCGCCGAGGGCGGCCACGAGGTGGTCGCCGCCCACGCTGTCCAGGTACACGTCCACGCCGTCCGGCGCCGCCTCGGCGAGCTGCCCCGCCACCGAACCGGCCCGATAGTCGATCGCGGCGTCATAGCCGAACGCGGACACCAGTTTGCCCGCCTTCTCCGGCCCGCCCGCCGAGCCGATCACGCGGGCGGCGCCCAGCTTGCGGGCGAGCTGGCCGGCGACGCTCCCGACCGCGCCCGCCGCGGCCGACACGAACACCACGTCCCCATCCCGCACGGGAGCGACCTCGGTGAGTGCGGCGTAGGCGGTCAAGCCGGTCGTGCCCAGCGCGCCGAGGTACGCCTGCGCCGGGGCGAGCGCGGTGTCGGCGATCGTCGCCGAGGCGGCGTCCACGATCGCGTACTCACGCCAGCCGAGGAAGTGCACGACCGTCGCGCCCACGGGGACGGAGTCGGCACGGGAGGCCACGACCTCGCCGACCGCCGAGCCTTCCAGGGGAGCGCCGAGCTGGAACGGGGGGATGTACGACTCGGCGTCGTTCATCCGGCCGCGCATGTACGGGTCCACCGACATCCAGGTGTTGCGCACCAGGATCTGGCCGTCGGCCAGGTCGGGGAGCACGGTGCGGGCCAGGGTGAAATCGGCCGGGGCGGGCTCGCCCGAGGGTCGGGCGGCCAGGTGGATCTCCCGGCTGGTGAGCTGCTCAGCAAGCATGATCATTCTCCAAGGTCAGCGATTACGGCGGACGAACCGGTCGCCCTGGCTCCACTGTGCGAGACGCCGCGCACGACCTACTGGGGGTTCGCTGAGGGCGGGTGCCCGGGTAGTGCCGCAGGATCGCGGGGGACTACCTTGACCTGGTGGAATTCGGAGTGCTGGGCCCGCTGGCGGTGTGGACGGCCGACGGACGGCCCGTGCGCGTGCCGGAGGTGAAGGTTCGCGCGCTCCTCGCCGACCTGCTGATCCACGAAGGACGTCCGGTGCCGCCGGACCGGCTGGCCGACGACCTCTGGGGCGAGCGCCTGCCGGGCAACCCCGGCAACACGCTGCAGACGAAGGTGTCTCAGCTCCGGCGCGCTCTGGAGCGGGCGGAGCCCGGAGGGCGCGAGCTCGTCGCCTACCAGCCGGCCGGCTACACGCTGGCGGCCGGCTCGGTGGACGCGCTGCGCTTCGCCGAGCTGCTGACCCGGGCCAGGGCGACGGGCGAGGCTCGGGCCAGGGCGGACCTGCTGGCGGACGCGCTGGCGCTGTGGCGGGGGCCCGCGTACGCCGACTTCCGGGATGAGGAGTTCGCCCGGATCGCGGCCGTACGGCTGGACGAGCAGCGGCTGACGGCGCTGGAGGAGCAGGCGGAGGCGCGGCTGGAGCTGGGCGAGCACAGCCTGCTCGCCGACGAGCTGGCCGGGCTGGTGAGGGAGCATCCGCTGCGCGAGCGGCTGCGGGCCGCGCACCTGCGCGCCCTGTATCGGGCGGGCCGCCAGAGCGAGGCTCTGGAGGGGTACGCCGAGCTACGGCGGCTGCTGGCCGAGGAACTGGGGTTGGATCCCGGCACCGAGCTGTCGGCGTTGCACCAGGCGATCCTGACGCACGATCCCGCGCTGGCCTCCGTCCCCCCGCCCGAGACCTCGGCAGCACGTCCCCGGACGAACCTGCCCGTCCCGCTGACGGACCTGGTGGGCCGGGAGGAGGCGGTGCGGCACGTCCACGACCTGCTCGGCGCCGAACGGCTGGTCACCCTCGTGGGCCCCGGCGGGGTCGGCAAGACCCGGCTGGCGATCGCGGTCGCGGCGCAGCCGCTCGGTGCGGCCGCCGACGGGGTGTGGCTGGTCGAGCTGGCCGGGGGCGGCGGCGGGCTGACCACGGTGGCCGAGGTGGTGGCGGCCGAGCTGGGCCTGCGCGACGAGGAGGCTCCTGCCCAGGGGGTCCGTGTCCAGGAGACAGGAGGCCAGGGGTCTCGGGGGGATGAGCTGGTGAGCCGGCTCGCCGGGGCGTTGCGGGGGCAGCGGGTGCTGCTGGTGCTGGACAACTGTGAGCACCTGGTGGAGCCCGTGGCCGAGCTGGTGGCAGTGCTGTTGCGCGGGGCGCCGGGGCTGCGGGTGCTGGCCACCAGCCGGGAGGCGCTGGCGGTGCCCGGTGAGGTGGTGCAGGCGGTCACGCCGCTCGACCTGCCTCCTGACGGGGCGGACCTGGCGCGGCTGCGGGAGTCGGCGGCGGTGCGGTTGTTCGTGGCGCGGGCGGCCGCGGCGGCGCCGGGGTTCGAGCTGGAGGCGGGGAACGCCGCGTCGGTGGCGGCGATCTGCCGGCGGCTGGACGGCCTGCCGCTGGCGTTGGAGCTGGCCGCGACCCGGGTGCGGGCGCTGGGCGTACAGGTGCTGGCCGAGCGGCTGGACGACCGGTTCCGGCTGCTGTCGGCCACGGGGCGCGGGTTGCCGGCGCGGCAGCGGACGCTGCGGGCGATGATCGACTGGAGCTGGGAGCAGCTCGACGAGCCTCAACGGCGCACTCTGTGCCAGCTGGCCGTGCACCCCGGCGGGTGCCTGCTGGAGGCGGCGGAGGCGGTGTCCACACCGGATGTCGCTGATGTGGTGGCGCAGCTCGTGGACAGATCGATGGTGGTGGCTGAGCGGCAGGCGTCCGGGGAGACGCGGTATCGGCTGCTGGAGTCCGTCGCCGCCTACTGCCTGGAGCGGCTCGACGCCGACGATCCGGCCTGGGCGCGGCGGGACGCGTACTACGTGGAGCTGGCCGAGCGGGCCGCGCCTCAGCTGTACGGGCACGGGCAGCGCCGGTGGCTCCAGCGGCTGGACGACGAGATGCCGAACCTGCGCGCGGTGCTCGAAGCGCCGAACCTGCGGCTGGTCAACGCACTGACCTGGTACTGGTACGTACGCGGCAGGCACAGAGAGGCGCTTCGCTGGCTCGGCAGGGCACTGGCCGGTACGGAAACGGCGAAGGAGACGGCTGAGGGGGCGGCGGGGCGGGCCAGGGCGGCGGCGTGGGAGGCGGGGTTCGGCCTGCTGATCGGCGAGGGTGCCGACCCGCTGGCGCGTAGCCGTACCGCGCTGAAGGGGTTGGGGTCCGCTGACCCGAGGGCGCGGCCGTTCCTCGCGCTCGCTCACCTGAACTTCGGGAACGTCGCCACCGCGGTGGAGATCATCGACCAGGCGCTGGCGGACTTCCGGGCGGACGGCGACCGGTGGGGGGAGGCGGCGGCGCTGGCCGCGCGGGCCAAGCAGGCCGTCTTCCAGGGGGACTTCGAGCTGCTCCGGCGGGCCGGGACGGCGGCGCGAGAGCTCTTCGAGGAGCTGGGCGACCGCTGGGGGCAGCTTCAGGTGTCGGACATGCTGGGCTATCTGGCGGAGATCGCCGGGGACTACGACACGGCCGGTCGCCTGCACCGGGAGGGGTTGCGCATCGCGGAGGACCTCCGGCTGTGGACCGACGTGTCCTACCGGCTGTCCAGTCTGGGGCGGGTCGCGCTGCTGACCGGGGATCTCGTCCGGGCCAGGGAGTTCCATGAGCGGGGGATGCGGCTGGCGGTGGAGCAGTCGAACCGGTTCACCGAGGAGTTCGCCCGGGTGGGGCTGGGGCTGGTCGCGAGGCGGGCGGGCGATCTCGATGCCGCGTGGGCGTACTTCAGCGAGTCGCTGGCGTGGAACCGCAGGCTGAAGGCCGACTACGGGCTGCCGTTCTACGGCGCTGCGCTGCTGCTGGCAGAGCTCGGCTTCGTCGCCGAGCAGCGGGGTGACGCCGGGGCGGCGCGGGCTCTGCATCAGGAAGGACTGGCCGTGGCCCGCGAAATAGGGGACCCGAGGGCCGTGGCGCTGGCACTGGAAGGGCTGGCGGGGGTGGCGGCGCTGGAGGGCGCGCACGAGGAGGCGGCGCGGCTGCTCGGCGAGGCGGGCGCGCTCCGGGAGTCGGTGGGCGCGCCGCTGCCGCCGGCTGAGCGCGGCGACGTGGACCGCATCACCGCCCGAAGGCCGGTATGCCGGCTCGGGCTGGACGGGCTTTGACCGACAGGGCGCTGCTGTGGCTCCGGTGGCGGCGTCATCGTGCTCGCCGCCTGGGCCTGGAGTGTGGGGCGCGCGATCCGTCGCGGATGGGCGTAAGCCTGAGCCGGTCGCTTGACGCTTCCTTGACGGTCGGCCGCGTCCCGTCCGGATGCTGCCGGGTATGCGTCAGATATTCGGAACCGCGCTACGGGACCACGGTGATCGATGTCCACACTGACACCCCGGAACCCGCGTGAGCTGTGGTCGGCGTTCAGGAACTCGCCGTTCCTGCCGGCGACCGTGCTGGTGTTCATCCTCGCCGCCGGGGCGGGGACGTTCGCGGGCTCCTACACCTACGCGATGGCGAACCCGACGCCGCATCAGATCCCCTTGGCGGTCGTGGGCACCGAGGGGCCGGTGAAGCGGGCGGCGTTCGTGTCGGGCATGGAAGGCGCGCTGAAGACGGCGCTTGAGCTGCGGAACTTCCCCACCTACGAGGCGGCGGTCGAAGCGGTCGAGGAGCAGCAGGTGTTCGGCGTCATCCAGGTGGAGCGGCATCGGGCGCGGCTGAACGTGTCCGGCGCGGCGGGCGCCTCGGTGGCCGAGCTGCTCTCGGAGGCCGGGCCGAAGGTGGGGGCGCGCATCGGGGTGCCGGTGACCGTGCGGGATCTCAAGCCGCTGCAGCACGGCGATCCGCGCGGGCTGGCGCTGTTCTACATCTCGCTCGCGGCGGTGATCATCGGCTTTCTCGGCGCGGCCCAGCTCAGCGTGCACGCCGCAGAGCTACGCCCCTGGCAGCGGATCGGCTTCACCGTCGCCTACTCGCTGCTGGGCGGGTTCGCCATCGCGGCGGTGGTCGACTGGCTGCTCGGCGCGCTGGATCTGCCGTTCGTGGAGTCATGGCTGATCCTGGTGTTGACCATGTTCACGTCAGGGATGGTCTTCACCATGTTCAACACCCTCATCGGGCGTTGGGCGCTGGTGCCGACGTGGGGGGTGATGGTGCTGATCGGCAACCCGTCGTCCGGCGGGGCGGTGTCGTGGCCGCTGCTGCCCTCGCCGTTCGGGGCGATCGGGCGATGGCTGCCGCCGGGCGCGTCGGTCAACGCCCAGCACACGGCCGTCTACTTCGGCGGCCATCAGCATCCGCTGCCGTTCCTGGTGCTGGCGGCGTGGGCGGTGGTGTCCTGCGTGGTGTTCCTGACCTGGCCCAACCTGGTCACGGGGACGCGTGCCGGCACGCCCTGACCAGATCGAGGTACTCCTCCCGGCTGATCCGGTGCACGGCCAGCTTGAGCCCGTTGCGCTCGGCGAAGCGGTGCAGGTCGTCCGGCGACCACGGGCCGGGGATGTGGTGCAGCGGCTCGTTCGCGCCGTTCATCACGAACAGGCCGGCCAGGTCCTCGTACTGGTAGAGGAGCAGACCGGCCGCCTGGATGTCGGCCAGGCGCTCCATGCCCTGGTCGATGCGCAGCCCGCCGGCCGAGGTGATCGACAGGTTCGGGCCGCCGGGCGGTCCGGCGATCGCGCCCTTACGGGCCCTGAACCTGCGCAGGCGGGCCTGGAGCGGGCGGATGGCAAGCAGCAGCGGGCTGAAGGCGACCACCAGCCACTTGACCTCGACGACGTCGATCAGCAGCCTGCCGGCCAGCGCCAGCCCTCGCCAGGCGGCCCACGCCCCCACCGAGATGAGGTACGCCATCAGCGCCAGCCCGGCCAGCCCGACGCCGTAGATCAGCGGCGTGCGCCAGCGGGACGCTCGCGGCGGGGTGAGGCCGTGCAGGCGGCGCCAGCCGGGCGCGCGGCCGGCGAGCAGTGCGGGGGCTTGCGGATCGCCTCTGCCGTCCGCGACCGGGATCCCCGCCTGCTCGGCGAAGTCGTGCAGCTCCTGGGAATCCCAGTCGCCGGGCAGGTCGAGCATGACCAGGCCGTCGGCGTCGAGCACGGCCAGGCCGGTCACCGGCGCACCGCCCGAGTCGTAGGCGTAGTGGTAGAGGGAGGCGGGCGTCACCCGCACCGACTCACTAATGGCGGTGGCGGTCAGCGCCTGGCCGTCCCACGACAGGACAGTGCTCGGGCACGGGCCGCCCTCGACGGCGCCTCCGTGCGGAACCAACTGAATGTCCACATGATCACATCCCCATGGGACCCCCTGTCCCCTATGACGAACGGGGCGGGCGCGAAGTTTCAGGTCAGAACTTTGACGACGCCGGTGAGCGCGAGCTGGACGAGGGCCAGCGGCACCAGGCCGGCCCAGGCGAGCTTCTGGAGCTGGTCCTCGCGCAGGCGCGGATAGCTGACCCGCAGCCAGATGACCACGAAGGCCAGCAGGAACACCTTGACCAGCGTCCACAGCCAGCCGGGCAGCAGCGGCCCGTGCCAGCCGCCGAGGAACAGCACGGTGGTCAGGAAGGACAGGACGACGATCCCGGCGTACTCGGCGAGCATGAACAGGGCGAACCGCATGCCGGTGTACTCGGTCATCGGGCCCATGATGATCTCGGACTCGGCGATCGGCATGTCGAAGGGCGGCCGGCGCAGCTCCGCCAGCCCGGCCATGAAGAAGACCACGCCGCCGATCGCCTGCCAGGGCAGCCACCACCACTGCCACGCCTCGACGATGCCGGGCAGCGACAGCGTGCCGGCGGCCATCGCGACCGAGGAGGCCGCCAGCACCAGCGGCAGCTCGTACGACACGAGCTGGGCGGCGGCCCGCATGCCGCCGAGGACGGAGTACTTGTTGGCCGACGCCCACCCGGCCATGATCGCGCCGAGCACGCCGATGCCCATCACGGCGAGCACGAAGAACAGGCCGAGCTCCAGGTCGACGCCGACGAAACCGTCGTCGACGGGCAGCGCGATCAGCACGACCAGGTAGGGCACGAGCGCCACGCCGGGGGCGAGCATGAAGATGCGCCGGTCGGCGGCGGCCGGGATGATGTCCTCCTTCTGCATGAACTTCACCCCGTCGGCGATGAGCTGGGCCCACCCGTGGAAGCCGCCGGCGTACATCGGCCCGAGGCGCGACTGCATGTGCGCCATGACCTTGTGCTCGGTCTGCCCGACGATCAGCGGCAGCACCAGGAAGATGACCAGGATGACGGCGAACCGCAGCACCACGTCAAGCACCACGTCAAGCATCAGGCGCTCCCCAGTCCGCCGGCACGCCGGGCGGCGACGTCTTGCGGCGGCTCGGCGCCCCGTGACCGGACTCGCCGGGCTCCTTGGCGCCGGGCCACGGCTTGGCCACGCGGGCGGCCAGGATGAAGTCCTTGCGCAGCGGATGCCCCTCGAACCCGTCGGGCAGCAGCAACGGCACCAGGTTGGGGTGGCCCTCGAAGATCACCCCGAACATCTCGTACGTCTCCCGCTCGTGCCAGTTGGCCCCCCGGTAGACGTCCACGGCGGAGGGCAGGCGCGGGTCGTCATGCGGCACCCGGGTGCGCAGCAGCAGGCGCTCGCGGGTCTCGGGGTTGTAGACGTGGGCCACGACGGTGAAGGTGTCCGGGGGCTCGTCCACGCCGGTCAGCCAGTCGAAGAAGGTGTGGCCCAGCTCGTCGCGGGCGATGGTGAGCAGCTCGATCCAGTCGGCGGGGGCGACGTCCACGACGGTGTCGCCGAAGGTGTCGGTGACCTCGGCCCGCTCCCCCAGCCGGTCGAAGCCGGTCACACGCCCTCCCCGTAACGGTCGCCGAGCTTCTCGGCGGCGATCTTCTCCTGCAGCTTCATGATCCCGTAGAGCAGGCCCTCGGGCCTGGGCGGGCAGCCGGGCACGTAGATGTCGACGGGGACGATCTGGTCGACGCCGTTGGTCACGCAGTAGGAGTCCCAGTAGGGGCCGCCGGAGTTGGAGCAGGCGCCGAAGGAGATGACGTACTTGGGGTCGGGCATCTGCTCGTAGAGCCGTTTGACGGCGGGGGCCATCTTGTCGGTGACCGTGCCGGAGACGATCATCAAGTCGGCCTGGCGGGGGCCGTTGGCGAACGGGATCACACCGAAGCGGATGAAGTCGTGCCTGCTCATCGAGGTCGCGATGAACTCGATCGCGCAGCAGGCGAGGCCGAAGTTGAACACCCACAGGGAGTATCGCCGCCCCCAGTTGAGGACGAACCGCATCGGCTTGGGCGCCAGCCGGGAGAGCGGCCCCACGGTGGGCATCGGAAGATCCGTCGCTGCCATATAGCCATTCTTACGCGGATGTCCGGCGAGGGCTACGTCCAGCTCAGCACGCGCTTGCGCCAGGCGTACAGGATGCCGAGGGCGATGAAGCCGAGGAAGACGAACATCTCCACCAGCGTCGTCACTCCGTAGCCGGGCGCGTCGAAGACGGTGGCCCACGGGAAGAGGAAGACCGCGTCGACGGCGAAGATGACGTAAAGGTAGGTGAAGACGTAGTAGCGGACCTGCGACTGGGCCCAGCCGTCGCCCACCGGGTCGACGCCGCACTCGTAGGTGGTCAGCTTCTCGGCGGTGGGCCGGTCCGGTCTGAGCAGCCGGTTGGCCGTCATGGCCCCGGCCACGATGGCGACGCCGATTGCGAGCAGCGCCGCGACCAGCAGATAGGACCCGTAGTAGCCGTCCATGCAACGCATGGTAACTCGCTCAAGCCTAACGCCCTATACCCCCAAATCAAGGCAAACCGCCCCATACGCCACATATGGTGACATCTATGCCTAAACTCCGAATCTTCGGAGGACTCGTGCTGCTGGCCTGCTCCTCGACGGGATGCGGGCTCGCGGCCGCCTCCCCGGAGCACGACAACCTGGTCCCCGCCGACCCGACGAGGATCGAGTTCGTCGACCCCGCCACCGTCGCCGGGCTGTCCCCCATGGCGCTCACCGACGGCGAGTCGGCGGGCGGGCACGTGTACATCGGCTACCCGGAGCTGCCCGACGCCCCCCGCCTCAACGACAAGCTGCGCGAACAGGCCCGGCGGCAGCTCGCCGACTTCCGCGAGTCGTCCAGGAACATGGACGGCGCGGAGCTGAACGTGGAGTGGCAGCTCACCGCCGTGGGCGACGTGCTCGGCGTACGGCTGCGCACCGGCGAGTTCCGGGGCGCCGACTGGGGCAACAGCAACCGGACCTTCTGGTACGACCGGCTCAGCGGCCGGGCCACCGACTCTGTCGGGCTGCTGTCCGGCCGGAGCGCCCTGCAGGAGGTCGCCCGCCTGGTCAGGCAGGCGCTCAGGGCACGCGGGCCGGAGATCGACAGGGAGCAGGTCAAACCGGACCCGTACCGGTTCGACTCGATGGCCTTCAACGGCTCGGGCGACCTGGTGGTGGAGTTCGACGACTGCCAGCTCGGGCCGTGCTCGCTCGGGCGACTGGCCGTGGCCGTGCCGGCGGACCAGGTCGAGCCGCTGCTGTCGGAGACGGGACGGCGCGCGCAGCAGTCCGTCCGCATGGCCGCGCAGCGGGTCTCGGTCAAACGGCCGCCGACCGTGCCGCAGCCCGTCCCCGCGGCCGCCAGCACCGGCGCGGGCACCGTGAACTGCGGGAAGACCAAGTGCGTCGCGCTGACCTTCGACGACGGCCCGGGGCCGTACACCGCCGAACTGCTCGACACGCTGCGCCGGTACGGCGCGCGGGCGACGTTCTTCCCGGTGGGCAGCAGCGCCGCTGCCCGGCCCGAGCTGCTGCGGCGGATGAGCGCGGAGGGCCACCTGGTCGGCAACCACGGCTGGGCGCACCGCGACCTGTCCACGCTGCCGTCCAGCAAGATCGCCGACTCGCTGGGCAGCACCGAAGGCGTGGTGGCCGCCGCGATCGGCCAGACGCCCACACTCGTCCGCCCGCCGTACGGAGCGGTCAGCCTGGATGTGCGGAACGTCGCCCGCGAGCTGGGGGTGTGCCTGGTGGGCTGGGACGTCGACACCCAGGACCAGCGCGACCCCCGGGCCCGCTCGATCGCCGACCGGGCGGTGGAGCAGGCGCATCCGGGGGCGATCGTGCTCATGCACGACGTGAACCGCGCGACCGTTGACGCGATTCCGGACATGCTCGAAAGGCTGCGCGGGAAGGGTTACACGTTCGTCACCGTTCCGGAGTTGTACGGCACGAACATGCGGGCCGGACGGCTCTACACGTCAGGGAACAAACCCGTACGCAAGGAGCCCCTGACGTAGGTCATGTGACAGGGGGACGTATAGTTGGCGCTCGTGACCCGAACCGTCCTCTTCGCACGCCTGCATGTGGACCTCTGCAGACTGGCGTCAGGGCTGTGTCGTCGTTCTCCCACTTCACCCTGACTTTCCCGCCGCGTTTACCCGCTTTGACCAGCTTGCAAACGCGTGACCTTTCGAGGATCTAGCATGGAAACAGAGAACGCGCCAGAAGCACCGCGCCCCGGCGCGTCGAGGAGGACCGAGGCGTGACCAAGCAGGTTCAGCAACTCGATCGCGTGATCATCCGATTCGCCGGGGATTCCGGCGACGGCATGCAGCTCACTGGCGACCGGTTCACGGCCGGCACCGCCGAGTTCGGCAACGACCTGTCGACGCTGCCCAACTTCCCCGCCGAGATCCGCGCTCCCGCAGGGACCCTGCCGGGCGTGTCGAGCTTCCAGCTCCACTTCGCCGACCACGACATCCTCACGCCCGGCGACGCGCCCAACGTGCTCGTGGCCATGAACCCGGCGGCGCTCAAGGCCAACATCGGCGACCTGCCGCGCGGCGCCGATATCATCGCCAACACCGACGAGTTCACCAAGCGCAACCTGCAGAAGGTCGGCTACACCGCCAACCCGCTGGAGGACGGCTCGCTGGCCGAGTGGCGGCTGCACGCGGTGCCGCTGACCTCGCTGACGGTCAAGGCGCTCGAAGGCTTCGACCTGTCCAAGAAGGACGCCGAGCGCTCCAAGAACATGTTCTCCCTCGGCCTGCTCTCGTGGCTCTACCACCGGCCGACCGAGCACACGATCAAGTTCCTCGAGCAGAAGTTCGCCAAGAAGCCCGAGATCGCCAAGGCCAACATCGCGGCCTTCCAGGCCGGCTGGAACTTCGGCGAGACCACCGAGTCCTTCTCTGTCTCCTACGAGGTCAAGCCCGCCAAGCTCGCCCCTGGCGTCTATCGCAACATCTCCGGCAACCAGGCGCTGGCCTACGGTCTGATCGCCGCCTCCGTGCAGTCCAAGCTGCCGCTGTTCCTGGGCTCCTACCCGATCACCCCGGCCAGCGACATCCTGCACGAGCTGTCCCGGCACAAGGAGTTCGGCATCCGCACCTTCCAGGCGGAGGACGAGATCGCGGGTGTCGGGGCGGCGCTCGGCGCGGCGTTCGGCGGGGCGCTCGGCGTCACCACCACCTCGGGCCCCGGCGTCGC
This sequence comes from Nonomuraea sp. ZG12, assembly GCF_052068115.1. Lineage (NCBI taxonomy): Bacteria > Bacillati > Actinomycetota > Actinomycetes > Streptosporangiales > Streptosporangiaceae > Nonomuraea > Nonomuraea sp. ZG12. Next base: position 247,293 of record NZ_JBQHCW010000010.1, on the reverse strand, counting down.
GCTGAAGGCCGAGACCGTCGGCCTGGCCGTCACCACCGAGCTGCCGCTGATCATCGTGGACGTGCAGCGTGCCGGGCCCAGCACCGGCATGCCGACCAAGACCGAGCAGACCGACCTGCTGATGGCCCTGTACGGCCGCAACGGCGAGTCGCCGGTGCCGGTCGTGGCGCCGATGTCGCCGAGCGACTGTTTCGACGCGGCCATCGAGGCGGCCAGGATCGCGGTGAAGTACCGCACCCCGGTCATGCTGCTGTCGGACGGTTACCTGGCCAACGGCTCGGAGCCGTGGCGCCTGCCCGAGGTCGCCGACCTGCCGGACATCTCGCAGGAGTTCACCACGGCGCCGAACGGCGACGACGGCGAGTTCCTGCCGTTCAAGCGGGACCCCGAGACCCTCGCCCGCCCCTGGGCCATCCCCGGCACCGCCGGCCTCGAACACCGCATCGGCGGCATCGAGAAGGCCGACGGCACCGGCAACATCTCCTACGACCCGGACAACCACGACCTGATGGTCCGCTCGCGCGCGGCCAAGATCGCCGGCATCGACGTGCCCGACCTGGAGGTCGACGACCTCGACGACGACACGAAGGTGCTCGTCCTCGGCTGGGGCTCGACGTACGGCCCGATCGCCGCCGCCGTGCGGCGGATCAGGAAGGACGGCGGCAGGGTCGCCCAGGCACACCTGCGCCACCTCAACCCGCTGCCCGCCAACACCGGCGAAGTGCTCAAGCGCTACGACAAGGTGCTGCTGCCCGAGATCAACCTCGGCCAGCTCTCCATGCTGCTGCGCGCCCGCTTCCTCGTCGACATCATCAGCTACAACCGCGTGCGCGGGCTCCCGTTCAAGGCCGAGGAGCTGGCCGGAGTCATTCAGGACGTGATCGACAGTGAGTGAGCACATCAACGGTAAGGGCCTGGCCCTCATCCCCAAGGCGGACGCCAAGCAGACCCTGAAGGACTTCAAGTCCGACCAGGAGGTCCGCTGGTGCCCCGGCTGCGGCGACTACGCGATCCTCGCCGCGGTGCAGAGCTTCCTGCCGGAGCTCGGGCTGCGGCGCGAGAACATCGTGTTCGTCTCCGGCATCGGCTGCTCCTCCCGGTTCCCGTACTACCTCGACACCTACGGCTTCCACTCCATCCACGGCCGCGCGCCGGCCATCGCGACCGGCCTGGCCGCCTCCCGGCCCGACCTGAGCGTGTGGGTGATCACGGGTGACGGCGACGCGCTGTCGATCGGCGGCAACCACCTGATCCACGCGCTGCGCCGCAACGTCAACCTCAACATCCTGCTGTTCAACAACAGGATCTACGGCCTGACCAAGGGCCAGTACTCTCCCACCTCCGAGGTCGGCAAGATCACCAAGTCGACCCCGATGGGCTCGCTGGACAAGCCGTTCAACCCGATCTCGCTGGCTCTGGGCGCCGAGGCGTCGTTCGTCGCCAGGACCATCGACTCCGACCGCAAGCACCTGCAGTCGGTGCTGCGCGAGGCCACCGCCCACCGCGGCACCTCGCTGGTGGAGATCTACCAGAACTGCAACATCTTCAACGACAACGCCTTCGAGCCGATGAAGGACCCGGAGGTCCGCGACGACATCATGCTCCGGCTGGAGCACGGGCAGCCGATCGTGTCGGCGTCCAAGGCGGTCGTCAGGGCCGCCGACGGCGGCATCGAGGTCGTCCCGAGGGCGGAGGTGAGCGAGGACCGCATCCTCGTGCACGACGCTCACCGTCCGGACCCGTCGGTGGCCTTCGCGCTGTCGCGGCTGGACGAGCCGGCCTTCCAGCACGTGCCGATCGGCATCTTCCGCCAGGTGGACCGCCCGGCCTACGACGTGCTGATGGCCGAGCAGCTTGAGGAGGCCGTGGCCCAGCAGGGCCGAGGCGACCTCAGCGACCTGCTCATGGGTGGCGACACCTGGCGCATCGGCTGACGCCTGTCCTGGCGCCTGTGGGCGCCGCCGCCTTGGGGTGACGGCGTCCTCGGGCCGGGCCACTGGCGCGCCGGCCGGTTCTCAGGGGACGATGCCGGGGTGGCGAAGACGTGGCTGTACGTCGTGGCCGCGATCGTCGCCCTGGTGCTGGCCGTGACGATCGCGCAGGCGACCGGCGAGCCCGCGCGCACGGCGCTCCCGGCCCCGGTCCCCGAGCCCGGTCCCACCACCACGGTCCCGCCCGGTTTCCCGGACGCCGGCTCCACGGGCGTGCGCCCCGGCACCCGGCTCACCGTGGTGACCGGCGACCGGACCTTCGCCACGGACGGTGAGATCGTCGAGGGCCAGGACTTCCGCGGCTTCGTCGAGGTGACCGGACGCGGCGTCACCTTCAGGAACTGCTTCTTCCGTGGCGGCGTGGCCGACCGGGTACGCCCGCTGCTCGACACCGAACACGGCCGCGACACGGTGATCGAGGACTCCGAGTTCCGTCCGGCGCACCCGTCGCCGTCCGTCGACGGCATCTGGGCCGCGTCCACGACGATCTACCGCTCGGAGTTCACCGGCACGGTCGACGGCGTCAAGGCCCACACCGGCACGCTGCTGCGCGACTCCTACATCCACGACCTGAGCTGGTTCGCCGCCGACCCCGACCAGGGCGGCGGCCCCACGCACAACGACGGCGTGCAGGCCTTCGCCGACCAGAGCGGCGTGCGGCTGGTGCACAACACCATCGACCTGTCCACCACCGAGGACCCGAACGCGGCCGTCCAGTCGTCGGCGGACGAGTTGCACGTCGAGGACAACTACCTCGACGGCGGCGGCTGCGTCGTCAACATCGACCACACGCCGCTCGGCCGCCCGCTGACCGGCCAGCGCGTCACCGGCAACCGCTTCGGCCGCGCCTCCGCCTACGACTGCCCGATCCTGCTGAGCACCCAGGCCAAACTGGCCGACGACGCGGGCAACGTGTGGCACGACACCGGGGACCCGATCCCAGGCCCCGAACGACACGACTAGCTGGAGGGCAGATGTCCGCCTGGCACGACACGCGGGTGCTGGTCACGGGGGCCACCGGGTTCATCGGCGGCCACCTGGTCGCACGACTGTCCTCGCTCGGCGCGCAGGTGCACGCGGTCAGCCGCCGCCCACCCGCCGCCGGACCCGGCGAAGAGCGGCACGACGAGCAGCGGCCCGGCGGACAGCGGCACGACGTGCAGTGGCACGTGGCCGACCTGAGCGACGCGGCCGCGACCACCGACCTGGTTGCGCGGGTCTCCCCCGAGGTGGTCCTCCACCTGGCCAGTGAGGTCACCGGCGTCCGCGAGCCGGCCACGGTCGCGCCGACGTTCGCGGGCAACCTCACCGCCGCCGTGAACCTGCTGACCGCCGTGACCGGCACGCCGGTGCGCAGCGTGGTGCTCGCCGGGTCGGTCGAGGAGCCGCGTGACGGCCTCGCCCCGAGCTCCCCGTACGCCGCCGCGAAGGCCGCCGCCACCGGCTACGCCCGGATGTTCCACGCGCTGTGGCAGGTCCCCGTGTCGGTGCTGCGGGTGGCGATGGTGTACGGCCCCGGCCAGCCCGACACCACCAAGCTGGTCCCGTACGTGACGTCGTCGCTGCTGCGCGGGCAGGAGCCGGAGCTGACCTCCGGGTCCAGGATGGTGACCTGGGTGTACGTCGAGGACGTGGTGGACGCGTTCGTCCTGGCCGGCGCGGACGGCGCGGCGGCCGGTCAGGTGCTCGACATCGGCACCGCGGAGCCGGTGTCCATCCGCGACACCGTCGAACTCCTCGCCACCCTGGTGAACGACACAGCGGTCGCCCGCACGATGACGGTCGGCCCTGGGGAGGACCCTCGGGGCCGTTCGGTTGACCGCACGGCGGCGAACGGCCCACTGGCCGGCCGCACGGTGCGGCCGAGGTTCGGGGCGGTGGCTGCCCGCCCGCTCGACCGTACACAGCGCTCCGACCCCGGGCCGGCCGAGCGGGTGCTCGGCTGGCGGCCCGCCACGAGCCTGGAGGCCGGACTCCGGCAGACCATCGCCTGGTACGCCGGCCGCCCGTAGAAAACGGACCCCCCGGCGTCGGCGTGGCCTGCTCGTTTTGCGCACCCTTTGCTTATGGCGGCGAAGGAGCGGGTTTGAAACGACGGGAGAGGGTCGGGATCGCGGCCATCCCGGCGAAGAAGAAGCCGAGGCCCACGGAGCCGAGCGCAGCAACGTACAACACGAAACCCGGAACGACGGCCAGCAGCACGAAGAGCATCGCGCCCATGAAGTGGAGCGCGGTGACGGCGATGAGCGGAGGCGCCGACAGCTGATCAGTGATCTTGGGTAACACGATCAGATCGCGGACGAAGAGAAAGCCGAGGGCAAGGGCGATCATCGCCGCACCCAGGCGGAACAGGTCCTCGTCGAGGGTCACCGGCGTGCCGGTGGTCCGGAGAATCGCAGCCGCGCTGAACCGGATCGCGATGTAGAGCGGGACCGTGACGAAGATATTGTCCAGGATCACATGGGCGTAGCCGTACGGAGCCTGGAACCGCACGTGCAGAGCGAGGATCCCGACCGTCGTCCCCAGCAGCACGCCGAAGACCATGCCCATGATGAACACGGCGGCCCACACCTTGGTGTCCACCTTGTCCGCCACGGCCGCGACTGATACCAGGGTGTCCGACGCTCGCTCCAGGACCAGGGCGATCACCAGGAGCATGGCCCAGACGTTGATTTCGAGCAGCTTCTTGCGCAGCTCGACTTCGTCCGGATTGACGCTAGAGACCACGTCCGCTACACCCCCCATCGTCCAGCTATGCCCAGCGGTACCAGCGCCAGCACGTTGATCAGAACCAGCACATGCGACAGGCCACGGCTGGCGGCCAGCGAATCTTTCCAGAGCAGGGCGATGCCCACCGAGAGGGCGGGGAGCATGCCCGGGAACAGCCAGATCGCGGGCAGCCGGCCCAAAAGAACCAGCAGCGCGACAAAGAGCGCGTAGGTCAGACTCGTCGCGAGAGGAATCACGAGCGCCTTGGTCGGACCCAGGATGGCGGCGAAAGAGTCGATCCCGGCGATCCGGTCGCCGCGCCTGTCCCGCACATCCCAGGCCACCTCGATGGTGAAGACGCTGCAGGCGATCAAACCGACCGCGAGCATGGACTCAAGGGTGAGCACACCCGTCGGATGGACCAGCGTGGCGACCGGCCAGACGAGCGATGGGATGACATTCTTCACCCCCGCCACCTGTTTGAGACGCCGGCGAGTGAGAAACGGGGCCGAGTAGAGGACGCCGGAAAGCAGCATCACCGCCAGCAATGCCGTCGCCGCATAACCCTGAAAAGCCATCGAGAGCAGGAGGCTCGTGACCATCGCCGCCACAGCCAACGCGCGAAGAGCGGTCCTGGATCGGTAGGCTTGCGCGTATGCGCCAGGGTCGTTGATCTGGTCTTCGACGAAATCGAAAACCCGGTTGAACTGATAAACGCCGAGACCGGCCATCAAGACCGGCAGCATGGCCGTCCAGGCGACTTCTGCCCCGAACCACGGCGGCATCGCCCACATGACCGCAATCGCGCCGACCCCAAGATAGATGCGATTGTTCACGATGAACTGCACGATCGGCACCCGACCGGGGGCCTCCCGCAGCCGTGCGGCTCCCGAGATGCGCCGACTGGCCAGGTCGTTCGCGGGCGCAATGGGAAGAATCCGTAACGGCACAGCAATGATGCTAGCCAAGACCTTCCGCGCTGGGGAGGTGTCAGCCTCGGCTATTCACCGGTGAGAACGATCTGAAGATCATATGAATGCGCGTGGGTGCACCTGGCTGCGAGGACCTGCTCCTGAATCCGCGGCGTGATTCCAGATAATCAGTTTCTGCCCCAATTCCTCCACGAGGTCAGATTCCGCAGGTGGAGGGGCTGTCTCAGGGCAGGAGAAGGTCGCCACGCGCGCCTTGGCGGAGCCCAGCGTGGACGGCGCACGAATGCCGTCCACCAGCTTGTCCATCCCGCCGGCCAAACGCTCCGGACCCGCCCGTTCGGACCGGGCGGCCGGCAGCGTCGAGAGCTTCCATCCTCCCAGCTCGAAGGGCACTCATCTCATTTCACAGCACTCGCGTCGAAACTCTGGCCGGTGGATTCGGGCTGAGCCCCCGCCGGAGGCGGGTCTTTCCAGCTCTTCGGTCTTTCCGGGCCTATGTCGAGTCCAGCGGGCCGCCAGGCACGCATTGCGGCGACCGACCCGAGGGGGTTCCCCAAAAGCTCTTTGAAAGGCTCTTCTGGCAGGTGTCCAAGAGACCCGACAAGCGCCTGCCCAAGTCACGGCGATCAGACGCTTGTAAGGAGGATATGGACACGGCCTCTCAGCGTCCGTGCGGGAGCGAATTCCGCAGGCGGTTGAGATCTCCTGGCAACGCCATGAATGCATGGTTGACATTCATGACGACATCTGGATCAAGCCCGAACCCCGCAAGGTAGGTGACCATAGCCTCGCACCGACGGTAGAGGGAGAGCGGCGCTACTGGCGGCCGGCCGGGCCGTGGTGGCCTGTAACGGTCCATCTCGGACACCGATATCACTCCTGGCGGCTTTCTGATCAGGGGGCGGGATGCGTGCGGTGACCAACCTGACCGTGCACGGCATCGGTGAGCCGGCCCGCGAGCTCGACCCGGGCGAGGAGGAGACCTGGGTGAGCGTGGCCCAGTTCGAGCGGGTGGTGGACGCGGTGGCCGGGCGGCCGGACGTGCGGATCACCTTCGACGACGGCAACGCCTCCGACGTGGAGATCGCGCTGCCCCGGCTGGTGGAGCGCGGGCTGCGGGCGGAGTTCTTCGTGCTGGCCGGGCTGCTCGGCGAGCCGGGCCGGCTGGACTCCACCGGCGTCCGCGAGCTGCTGCGCGCCGGGATGCGGATCGGCTCGCACGGCTGGGCGCACCGCGACTGGCGCACGCTGGACGCCGGGCAGGCCGCCGAGGAGCTCTCCGCCGCCCACCACCTGCTCGGCCAGCTCACCGGCGAGCCGGTGTCGCGGGTCGCCATCCCGTTCGGCTCCTACGACAGGCGGGTGCTGAGCCGGCTGCGGCGGGCGGGCGTGACCCGCGCCTACACCAGCGACGGCGGCAGAGCCCGGCCGGACGCCTGGCTCCAGCCGCGCACCAGCCTGAAACGCGACCTCGACAGCGGCTGGACCACCCGCATCCTGGCGGGCGGGCCGTCGCTGCCACGCCGGGCCGCCAAGCTGGCCATGCGCCTGTACAAGCGGGTGCGCTGATGCTCCCCAGGATCGCCGTGGTGATCGTCACCTACAACAGCGCGGACGTGCTCGAAGGCTGCCTGGCCTCGCTGGCGGCGGGCGCGGCCGGGGTCGAGCTGACCGACGTGGTGGTGGCCGACAACGCGTCCAAGGACGGCTCCACCGCCATCGCCGACCGGGCCGACCTGCCGGTCAAGGTGGTCCAGCTGGGCAGGAACGCCGGCTACGCGGCGGCGATCAACGCCGGGCTCGCGGCGCTCGACCTCGACGACGTGGCCGCCGTGTACGTGCTCAACCCGGACTGCCGGCTGCGCCCGGGAGCCGTCGCGCCCCTGCTCGCCTGCCTGGACGAGCCCGGCCGGGGAATCGCGGTGCCGCACATGGTCAACCCGGACGGCTCACTGCAGCCGTCGCTGCGCCGGGCGCCGACCGTGGGCCGGGCGGTGGCCGAGGCGGTGCTCGGCGGAGACCGGGCCGGGCGGCTCGGCACGCTGGGCGAGCTGGTGACCGACCCGCGCGCGTACGCCCGGGCCGGGGCGTACGCCTGGGCGACCGGAGCGGCCCTGCTGATCTCGTCGCGGGTCGTACGCGAGGTGGGGGCGTGGGACGAGTCGTTCCTGCTGTACAGCGAGGAGACGGACTTCTGCCTGCGCGCCGCCGACCTCGGCTGGAGCACCTGGTACGAACCCGCGTCGGTGATCGAGCACATCGGCGGCGACTCCGGGGTGAACCCGGTGCTGGCCGCGCTACTGGTCGTCAACAAGGTACGGCTCTACCGGCGGCGGCACGGGCCCGTCGCGGGGGCGGCCTACTACCTGGCCGTGCTCGCGGGCGAGGCGGTCCGGGCGCTGGCCGGCCGGCCCACCTCGCGCGCTTCGGTGACGGCGCTCCTCCGGCCGTCCCGCCGGATGACGGCGCTCCCCCGATGACACCCGGCGCGGTCGGGATGCGGATCGTGTCGTTCGGTGACCTGGGCGGGGCGGAGCTGGACGCCTGGCATGCGCTGCGGGCCGCCAACCCGGCCCTGGACAGCCCGTACTTCCATCCGGGCTTCGCGGCGGCCGTGCACGCCACAGGACACGCCGTACAGGTGGCCGTCGCCGCGAGCACTGCCACGGGCGGCGGCGCGGGAGACGGCGGGCGCGGCGGCGCCGGCGGCACAGGCGGGCGCGGCGGGATCGCCGCGTTGCTGCCGCACCATCGCGAGGGGCGGTTGCTGCGGCCCGTCGGCTGGCCGGCGGCCGACTTCCAGGGGCCCGTGCTCGCGGCGGGCGCCGCCTTCCGGCCGCTCGACCTGCTGCGGGGCGGCGCGACCGGGTACGCGTTCGACCACCTGGTGGACCAGGCACCCGGTTTCGAGCCGTGGGTGATCACCAGCAGGCCGTCGCCGTACCTGGACGTCACCGGTGGCCTGACGGGCTACCTGGGCCGGGCCTCCAAGAGCGGCAAGGACAACATGGGCCAGGCCCGGCGCAGGGCGGCCAAGGCCGAGCGCGAGCACGGCCCCGTCCGCTTCGAGGCGGACTCGGCCGACGGCGAGGCGCTCGCGCGGGTGATCGCGTTGAAGCGGGCGCAGTACGCGGCTACCGGCGCCCGCGACTACTTCGCGGAGCCCGGCCGGGCGCGGCTGCTGGAGAGCCTGCTGCGCACCCGCGACGGGTCGTTCGGCGGGGTGCTGTCGACGCTGCACGCCGGGCCGAGGCTGCTGGCCGCGCATTTCGGGCTGCGCGCGGGCGGGGTGCTGCACTGGTGGTTCCCCGTGTACGACCCGGAGTTCGCCAGGCTGTCCCCCGGGTGGATCCTGCTGCGGGAGCTGGTGGGGGCGGCCCCGGCTCTCGGGATCTCCCGGATCGACCTGGGCAGGGGCGAGGACGAGTACAAGCGGCGGGCCAGGACCGGCCAGACGCAGGTGGGCCAGGGGCTGGTGACGAGGAATCCGGTACGCCGCGCCGCCGCTTCGGCGCTGGTCCACGCGCGAGCGGCCGTACGAGCTGTCCGGACTCGGACACGGCCGTAACGTTCCAATAGATATGCCCGACATATCCCTTGGAGGCGGGGGAAGATCGCTGCCCCACGGTCCACGGCGGAGGGCAGCTATGCGGATCAGCGTCTTCGGGCTCGGCTACGTGGGATGCGTCTCGGCGGCCTGTCTCGCCTCGATGGGGCACGAAGTGGTGGGCGTCGACGTCAACCCGGTCAAGGCAGACATGATCAACGCCGGCCGGGCGCCCATCGTCGAGGAGCGGATCGGCGAGCTGGTCGAGCAGGCGGTGCGCGACGGGAGCCTGCGGGCCACCACGGAGGCGGCCGAGGCGGTCGCCTGGAGCGCGATCTCACTCGTCTGCGTCGGCACGCCGTCGGCCCCGAACGGCAGCCTGTCGACGACCTATCTGGAACGCGTCGCCGAGCAGATCGGCGCGTCCCTGCGTGCCGGGCACGTCGTGGTCTTCCGCAGCACCATGCTCCCCGGCACCTGCGCCGAGCTGCTCGTGCCGATCCTGGAGCGGTCCTCCGGGCTGCGGGCCGGGGTGGACTTCGGGGTGGCGGTGAACCCGGAGTTCCTGCGCGAGGGCAGCAGCGTGCGGGACTTCTTCGCGCCGCCCAAGACGGTGATCGGCCAGTCGGACGAGGCCAGCGGCGACGTGGTGGCCGCGCTCTACGAGGGGCTGCCGGGCGAGGTGTTCAGGGTGCCGATCCCCGTAGCCGAAATGACGAAATATGCGGACAACGCGTTTCATGCGGTGAAGATTGGCTTCGCCAATGAGCTGGGCGCCGTCTGCCAGGCGCTGGGACTCGACTCGCACCGGGTCATGGACGTGTTCCTGGCCGACCGCAAGCTCAACATCAGCCCCGCCTACCTGCGTCCCGGCTTCGCCTTCGGCGGCTCCTGCCTGCCCAAGGACCTGCGCGGGCTGGTGTACGCCGCCCGGATGGCCGACGTGTCCGTCCCGCTGCTCTCGCACGTCCTGCCGGCCAACGAGGCGCACCTGCAGCGCGCCTTCGACCTGGTCACCGCGCCGGGCAGGCGCAAGGTCGGGCTGTTCGGCCTGTCGTTCAAGCCGGGCACCGACGACCTGCGCGAGAGCCCGATGGTGGAGCTCGCCGAACGGCTCCTCGGCAAGGGCTACGACCTGCGCATCTACGACGCCAACGTGTCCCTGTCCCGGCTGATGGGGGCCAACCGCGCTTACATCGCCGAACGGCTGCCCCACCTGGAAGACCTCCTCGGCGACTCCGTCGAGGAGGTGCTCGGCCACGCGGAGGTGTGCGTGGTCGGCTGCACCGACCCAGCCGTACTGGCGGCGCTGGAGGGCCTGAGCGGCCCTGACGGCGTCGGCGGAAAGGTGATCGTCGATCTCGTGCGCATGCCGGGCGCCGCGACGCACCGCGACAGAAGGGACTACGTGGGCATTGGCTGGTAGAGCGCTCATCCTCGTCGAGAACCTCTCCGTCCCGCTCGACCGGCGCGTCTGGCAGGAGAGCACCGCCCTGCGCGAGGCCGGCTGGGAGGTGCACGTCATCTGCCCCCAGGGCGCCAAGCAGGACACCGAGCCGGAGGCGGTGATCGACGGCGTGCACATCCACCGCTACCCGCTGCGCGCCGCCACCGGCGGCCCCGCCGGCTACCTGCGCGAGTACGGCTCGGCGCTGTGGCACACCTTCCGGCTGGCCAGGCGGCTGACGGCCCGGTCCGGCCGGTTCGACGTGGTGCACGGCTGCAACCCGCCCGACCTGTTCTTCCTGCTCGCGCTGGCCATGCGGCGCGGCGGCACCCGGTTCGTCTTCGACCAGCACGACCTGGTGCCCGAGCTCTACCTGTCACGCTTCGACCGGGGCCGTGACCGGCTCTACCGGGCCGTGTGCCGGCTGGAAAGGTGGACGTACCGGGCGGCGCACGTGGTGATCGCCACCAACGAGAGCTACCGGCAGGTCGCGCTGTCGCGCGGCGGCAAGCGTCCCGAGGAGGTCTTCGTGGTCCGCAGCGCCCCGGTGGTGGAACGCTTCCACCAGGTGCCGCCGGAGGAGTCGCTGCGGCGCGGCAAGCCGTACCTGCTGTGCTATCTGGGCGTGATGGGGCCGCAGGACGGCGTCGACTACGCGCTGCGCAGCCTGGCGCGGCTGCGGGACGAGCACGGGCGGGCCGACTGGCACGCGGTGTTCGTCGGCGGCGGCGACACCTTCGACGCGATGGTGGCGCTCTCGCGCGAGCTGGGCCTGGGCGACGACGTCGAGTTCACCGGCAGGATCCCCGACGAGGACCTGATGCGCTACCTGTCGACGGCCGACGTGTGCCTCTCCCCCGATCCGCTGAACCCGCTCAACGACGTCTCCACGATGAACAAGGTCATGGAGTACATGGCGATGGCCAAGCCGATCGTCTCCTTCGAGCTGCGCGAGGCGCGGGTGTCTGCGGGCGAGGCCGCCCTGTACGCGCCGGCCAACGACGAGTCGGAGTTCGCCAAGCTGATCGCCCGGCTGCTGGACGACCCGGCCGAGCGCCTGCGGATGGGCGAGCTGGGCAGGCAGCGGGTGGCCGGGCCGCTGTCCTGGGAGCATTCGAAGGCCGCCCTGCTGCGGGCCTACGACGCGGCCGTGGAATCGCGGTGACGGCTGCCGGTGTCCGTACCCCATCGGGAGCGGTCGCCGCGCAGGCGGGTGAGCACGCGGTCGGCGGCCAGGACGGCCACGTAGCAGGCGGCGTCGAGCGGGCTCACCGTGCGGCGGGCGAGCAGCTCGCGCAGCGCCCCCGCGCGCAGCGTGCGGGCGGGCCTGCCCAGCTCGGCGAGCTGCCGGTTGCCCTGCCGCACCCGGACCCGCCTGGCCAGGTGCGCGCGGACGGTGCGGGCCGGGCGGACCACCGTGCGGGCCTGCGGCACCGCGACCCGCTCTCCCGCAGCGAAGCAGCCGTCCACCCAGCCGTCGTCGGAGATCACGTCCGGCAGCGGGAAGGCCCGCTGGTGCCCCCGCTCGGTGAGCACGTACGCGCCCACGCCCGCCAGGACGCGCGCCGGTGCGATCAGCCGGTCGTGCACCCGGTGCACCCGCCTGACCAGCGGCCCCGTCCCTGTCAGGTCCCATTCGGGCACCGGCGCGCAGGCGAGCACCCCCGGCCGGGCCGCCGCCTCCGCCAGCGCCCGCACCGAGGCGGCGTCCAGCCGCACGTCCGCGTCGAGGTAGACGCGCGGGAAGGCGCGGCAGGCGGCGTCGCCCAGGCGCAGCGCGTTGACCTTGCCGGACCGCGAGGTCTCCAGCACCCGCACCCCCGGCCGGGCCGCGGCGCTCGCGGTGCGGTCGGAGCAGCCGTTGGCGACCACCACGACGTCGAACTCGCCGGGCGACGTCCCGGCCAGCAGCGCGTCCAGGCCGCGCGCGATGACCGCTTCCTCGTTGTGCGCCGGGATGACGACACTGATCCTGGGCTTCATCACACCGCCAGAAGGGACGACTCATGAGAGTGGAGCGAGGGGAGATCGAGGGCGTGCTGCTGTTCGCCCCCACGCCGCACCGCGACCAGCGCGGCCTGTTCACCCGGACGTTCGACGCCACCGTGGCCGCCGGTGCGGGACTGTCGCCGGAGTCGTTCATCCAGGACAGCCAGTCCAGGTCGCGCCGCGGCACCATCCGGGGCCTGCACGGGCGCGGCGGGCGGGGCGAGGCGAAGCTGGTGCGCTGTGCCAGGGGCGCGATCTACGACGTGCTGGTGGACGCCAGGCCGGGCTCTGCGACGTTCGGGAGGCGGATGGCGGTGCGCCTGGACGACGAGGCGTTCGTGACCCTCTACGTGCCTCCTGGGCTGCTGCACGGCTTTCAGGCGCTCACCGAGCCGGCCGACACCTGCTACCGCATCGACCGCGAGCACGACCCCGCCGAGGATCTCGCCGTCCGCTACGACGATCCGGATCTGAAGGTAGCGTGGCCCCTGCCGCCCACCGGGATCAGCGACCGCGACCTGGCGGCGGGCTCGTGGGCCGAGCTCCTGCCTCGGCTCGGTGGCTGAGAGGTGGCGGTGATGCGTCTCGTCGTGACCGTGAGCGCGCTGTTGCTCACGGCCGCCTGCCAGGCGGCCCCCACCCCGCCGACCGACGCCCCGACGCCCCCGCCGAAGATCGTGCGGGCCGACGGCAGCTTCTGCCCCGACCACCCCACACCCGCCTGTACGGGCGCGCCACGCGGGCGGAGACTGACCCCGCTCAAGCTCAACACCGAGGACGTCGCCTACCGGGTCCGAGAGCGCGGCGCCGTGCTCGACGGCGTGCACATCGCCGGCCCCCTGCTCGTCCACGCCGACGACGTCACCATCAGGAACAGCGTGATCGACGGCCACATCACCAACGCCGACGGCGACAAGTCCTTCCGCTTCTCCATCGAGGACAGCACCGTCGGCGCCGCCGGGACCTGCGGCCCGCTGCCCGCGATCGGCCACGACAAGTACACCGCGACCAGGGTGCTGGTCCAGGGCCACAGCGACGGCTTCCGCGTCTCCGGCGACGACGTGCGGATCCGCGACTCCTTCGTCAAGCTCTGCTCCAACCCCGGCGACCACTCCGACGGCATCCAGGCCTACAACGGCGGCACCGGGCTGCTCTTCGAGCACAACACCGTCGACCAGCGCGAGGCCGAGCACATCACCGCGCCGATCTTCCTCGTCGACGAGAAGTCGCGCGACGTCGTCGTCACCGACAACCTGGTCATGGGCGGCACCTTCAGCATCCAGGTGCGCAACGCGGGCGGCAAGCAGGTGGTGCGCGGCAACAAGCTGGTCGACAAGTCGTGGGTCTACGGGCCCGTGGACTCCGAGTGCGGCCGTACCGACTGGGCGGGCAACGAGCTGGTCACCATCGACGCGGACTATCGGGTCACCTCGATCGTCGGCCCGCTGCGCTGCGAGGGCGAGAGCTGATCGGCCTGTACGGCGCGGAGCAGCGCGCCGGCCGCCCCGATCAGCAGGAACGACAGACCGGTCACCGTCGCGAACGACAGCAGGTCGAAGGTGAACGACCCGACCAGCGGCACGAGCAGGCAGGCCGCGAGGGTCAGCCCCAGGTCGCGGGTGCCCGGATCGGCGGTCAGGTGCCTGGCCCTGAGCGCCGCGTAGAAGGCGACCACGAACAGCGCGGCGTAGGCCAGCGTGCCGATCAGCCCGGTCTCCACCATCGACAGGATGTACTGGTTGTCGAAGATCTGGTGCTTGGGCGCGTACCAGGTGCCGAGTCCCCGGCCGAGCCAGAAGTGCCTGCCGATCTCCTGCGCGGCGACGGCGTAGTCGTGGGTCCTGTACTGGATGCTCTCGTCGTTGGACAGGTTCGTGAACAGCCCGGCGATGGTGCCGAGCAGCCCCGGCACGGTCAGCCTGACGAGCACCAGGAACCCGGCGGCCACCAGCAGCGCCTGCATCCGCTGACGGCCGGACCAGCCTGCCAGCAGCACCACGCCGACGGCGAGCAGGCTCAGCATCGCCGACCGCGACACCGAGAACATCAGCCCGAGCCCGATCAGCAGCGTGCACGCCCACCAGCGCAGCGCGGGCTCGCCGCGCAGCCGCGCCTTGGTGGCGTGATGCACGGCCAGCGGGAGCAGCATCGCGCAGGTCACGCCGAACTCGATCGGATGGCCGGTGGTGGCGGCCACCCGGCGCAGGTCGGCCCGTTCCAGCACGAACGAGTCGCCCTCGCTGGTGTAGCGCAGGATCGGCAGTTCCAGGAACCTGGTCAGGTCCACCGAGAACAGGAACTGCAGCGCGCCGATCACCGCCAGGACCGCCCCGCCGACCACCAGCGTCTTGAGCAGGAAGTCCAGCCGCCGGTGCCCACGAGCCCCGTCGCAGACGGTGAGCGCGATGCCCACGGACGCCACCACGAGCACGAAGGCGTGGTCGGTCAGGTTGAGCTCGTCGGAGTCCAGGTAGCCCCAGGTGGCGAAGCCGAAGGTGGCGACCATGGCGGTGAAGTAGGCGAACAGCGCGGTGCGCACCGGGTTGGCGCCCTTGGCGGCGCCCAGGGTGAGGGTGAGCTGCGCGCACAGCCACAGCAGGGCCGCGGCCAGACTCACCACGTTCGCAGGGGTGAGGGAGAGCGGCAGGAGCTTCAGCACCAGCCGAGCGGGCACGACCAGCAACGCCACCGCGAACACCGCCGCCACCGTCGCACCGTCGGCCCGCCCCCCAGCGGGCGACCGGGCGGCCACCGGCTACGCCTCCGCCTTCTCGGCGGCGACGAGCTCCTCGGCCTCCGGCTCGGGTGGCGGGCGGCGGCGGGTCAGGCGGGGTCGTACCGGGTGGGGCAGGCTCTCGGCGGCGAAGGAGGCGCACAGCGCGGCGATGACGCCCAGGCCGAGCGCGGCGGCCGCGGAGCGCAGCTTTCTGCCCTGCTGCGCCACCGGCGTGGTCGGCGGCACGGCCGCACTCATCGTGATGTACGTCTCGCGCGGCGCCTGCACCTGCCGCTGGCGCAGGTCCAGCTCCCGCTCAACCCGCTCCATGACCTTCAGCGTGATGGCCGTGGCCGCCTCCGGGGTGCGGCTCTCCCCCTCGACGAACACCAGCGGGCCGGTCGCCAGCGACTCCAGGTTGTTGGTGCCGTTGGTGACCGCATACTTGGTGTCGCCCTCGGCGGCGCCCATCTCGGCGACCATGTCCGGCGTGCTCATGGCGCTGATCAGCATCGAGGCGGCCACGTCGAGCCCGTGGTCGAAGTTCAGCAGTGGGTTGACCCGGGCGACGGGCTGGTCGGGCTGCGCCGGGACGACGCCGCCGCTGGTGGGCGCGGTCAGCAGGAGGACGGCGGTGGTGGTGTAGGTCGTGGGGATCGTGCTGTAGGCGAGGTACGCGCCGCCGACGGCCAGCACGAAGGCCGGCAACGCGACGTACCACCGCCGGACCAGGACGAGGATCGTCCCCCAGAAATCCACGCGCCCCCCTACGAGTGCCGCCCCTCTACATGTCGCGAGAACCCCCATGGAGCGTTACACAAACGCTGTAACACCATCCCCAATAGCGCGATATGGGGTTATCTAGGGCTGCGTCTGGAGATACATGAGCGAACTGGCCGTGGTCACTCCCACCTACGCGCAGGACGCGGAGCTGTTCGCGCTGCTGCATCGTTCCGTGCTGGAGCACACCTCGCCGGACACCGTCCACCACGTCTTCGTGTCGCCGGCCGACCTGGAGCTGTTCGCCCGCTACCAGGGGCCGCGCTGCCGGGTGTGGGACCGCTCGAAGCTGCTGCCCAGCAGGTACGTCCGCGTGCCGGGCACCGATGTGCACGTCGACTACCGCCGCCCGTGGCCGCCCCTGCGCGGCTGGGTCTTCCAGCAGACCGTCAAGATCGCCGCTGCGGACCTGGTCGACGCCGACACCATGCTCATCGTGGACTCCGACGCGGTGCTGGTACGGCCCACGAGCGCGGCGTCCTTCACCGTGGACGGACGGCTCAGCCTGCACCGGGTGGACGACGGCGTCACCGCTGACATGGGGCGGCACGTCCGGTGGCACCAGGTCGCCCGGGAGCTGCTCGGGCTGCCGCCCGCGCCGCCGCCTCCGCTGCCCGACTACGTGACGGCGCTGACCTTCTGGGACCCCGCGGTCGTGCTGGCCATGCGGCGGCGGATCAGCGAGGTCACCGGGCGCGACTGGATGGACGCCTTCAACGCGCGGCTGCACATCTCGGAGTTCATCCTCTACGGGGTGTTCGTCGACGAGGTGCTGAAGGCGTCGCCGCCGGTCAACACCACGATCTGCCACCTGAGCTACAACCACGAGCCGTGGGACGAGCCGACGGCCGTGGCCTTCGCCGGCCGGCTCCCACGGGACGCGGTCGGCATGATGATCTCGGCCAAGTCGCACACGCCGATGGACGCCAGGCTGGCGGCCATCCGGCGGTGCGCTCAGGTGGTCGAGTCGGGCTGATCGTCGCGCGGCACGACGACCTCGATCGGGCCGGTGTCGTCCACGGCCGCCCGAGCCGACCCGTTCTCACCGTTTGCACCGTTCTCACCGTCCTGCCCGGCCTCCAGCTCGGCCACGGTCAGCGGGAAGACCGGGGGCACCGGGGTTTCCGTCTGCGCCGAAGGGATGCCCGCGGCCTCGGCCGGCGCGGTGTGGGAGGCACGCAGGCGTAGGACGGCGTAGGCGGCGGTCAGCCCGGCGACCACACCGAGCAGGCCGCCCACCACCCCGGCCACCAGCCGGTCCTGGATGAGCGGCTTGGGGATCGAGGCGGGCATCACGTCGAGGACGCCGATGTGCGTGCTGATCGGGGCGTCCAGCGCCACCTGCCGCCTGGCCAGCTCCAGCTTGACGCGCAGCTGCGCCTTCCGCATCGTCTCCCTGACCAGCTGCGGCGAGGTGCTCTCCACCTCGATGTAGACGAACGGCCCGTTGGTGCTGATGCCGAGCAGGTCCGGGTTGGTGCGGCCGTCGTTGATGGTCAGCGCGGTGGGGCCGTCCTCGGTCACCCCGATCTCGGCGGCGACCTCGGGCGTGTTCGTGGCCAGGATGAGGATGCCCGCCGTGGTCCGCAGCGCGTCGTTGAACTGCAGCAGCGGGTTGGTCAGGCCCACCCGCTGCCGGGGCTCGGTCTCCAGCGTCCCGCCGGACGCGGGCACGGTGAGCACCATGGACGCCGTGGACACGTACCGGCTCGGCACCAGGAAGAAGCCGGCCAAGGCGAGCACGATCGCCGCCACCACGACGGGCGGCCCGACGAACTTCTTCCTGGCCAGACCGAGGACGGTCCTCCAGAAGCCCACTATTCTCCGCCCCCGTCAGGTTCTTCCCGGCACGGCGTGGCACCGGTACTGAGTGGTAATCGCACTGATCATCTTTCCTGTTACACCAGGCGGGCCAGGGCCAGGAGCTTGCGGCTCCGGTGCGCCACGGTCCGCCGCTGTCGTCTGGCGTACATCTTCAGGACCGCCGCCCGCGCCCGGCGGCGCTGGTCGTCGGTGAGCTCGGCGTTCCGCACCCAGGTCAGCAGCTCGCGGCACTGCAGGGTGTTGGCCAGACGCGACTGCCAGGACGGCACGCCGAGCCGCCGGGCCACGCCGGAGATGCGCTCCAGCCGCCAGTTGCGGTGCGCGAGCACCTCCGGCACGTGCGCCCACGGCCCGGCGAGCGCGAGCTTGGCCGCGAACACCTCGTCCTCGCGCAGCATGTTGCGCCGGGGGATCCCGGTCGCGGGCCCGCGCCGCAGCAGCCCGTAGAGCGGGTCGATCGTCAGGTGGCTCTCGTTGAGCAGTCTGAGCATCTCGGCGAAGCGGGTCACCGGATCGTCCGAGTCCAGCCCGCTGCCGTCGTAGGCGGCGCTTCTGGCCACCCCGTCGGGCCCGGTGTAGGCGACCCCGGTGGTGACGAGGACGAGCCGCTCGTCCCTGGCGAACTCGGCCATGGCACGGGAGACGCAGGCGGGGTCGAGCCGGTCGTCGTCGCCGATCCAGCGAACGTAGGCGCCGCGCGAGATCTGCGCCGCGTGCCTGAAGTTGCCCAGCAGCCCGATGTTCTCCGGGTGCCGGTGGTAGACGATCCTCGGGTCGCCCGCCGCCAGGTCGCGGCAGAGCTCCTCGGTGCGGTCGGTGGAGGCGTTGTCGGAGATGACCAGCTCCAGGTGGGGGTGGTCCTGGGCCAGGACGGACCGGATCACCCCTTCCAGCCGCTCCGCGCCGTCGCGCACCGGCAGGGCCACCGAGACGAGTTCAGGGTCGGGCATGGGCTCTCCCTTGACGCAGCAGTTGCATGAGGACGGCACGCGGCACGGCGACGAGCGCGAAGACCAGCAGCCCCGCGCCGCCGGCGACGCACAGCCGGACGAACGGCCCGTCGACCAGCGTGGACAGGGCCGCCATGGTCACTCCCGCGACGGCGGCGCCCAGGGCCGGTCTGGCCAGCCCGGCCGCGAACAGCCGGGGTGACACGCCGGCCCGGTGCAGTGCGAGGCTCAGCATCGGCAGCGCCAGCAGCAGCGCGATCACGGCGTGCGCGATGGCCGCCCCCTGGATGCCGCCCTGGCGGGCCCCGATGAGGAGGGCGGGGACCAGCGCGACCGCCCAGCACAGGTTCACCCACATCGTCGCCCTCGTGTGGCCGAGCCCGGCCAGGATGTCGGTGACCAGGATGTTCAGCATCCGCACGGCCATCACCACGGCCAGGAACCGCAGCACCTGGGCCGCCGGCAGCCAGTGCGGCTCGTACAGGAATCCCACCAGCGCGGGCGCGAGCGTGCCCATGAGCACCGCGATCGGCAGCACGATGACGCCCAGCAGCGGGACCGCGCGCCGCACGCCCGACTCGACGGCGGCGGGTCCCTCCTCGGCCAGCCGGGCGAAGCTGGGCAGCGCCACATAGCGGATGGCGGTGCCGACGATGCCGGGCACCCAGCTCGCGATGTTGAAGGCGAGCAGGTAGAGGCCGAGCTGGGCGGGCCCGAGCGCGTCGCCGACGAGCACGATGTCGACGTTGAGCAGCAGCCCCTCGACGCCGAGGCCGACGCAGAGCGGCAGCCCGAAGCGGAGCAGCCGGGCGGCGAGCACCCGGTCGAAGCCGGCCGTGAGCCGCACCTTGGCGAGCGCGACCACCAGCACGCCGGTGAGCGCGGCCCCGCTGAGCTGCCCCCAGGCGAAGCTGTACGCTCCGGCCCCGGTCGCGGCCAGGGTGATGGAGACCGAGGCGTTGGCCACGAAGCCGGCGAGGTTGGCCCAGGCCAGCTTGTCCTGCTCGAACCTGCGCATCAGCGCGGCGCTGCGCACGGCGGTCAGGCCGTAGATCACGTTGGTGGCCATCAGGATGCGGATCACCCAGGTGGCGTCCTCGCTGCCGGCCATGCTCGCGTAGAACGGCGCGATCACCCAGAAGATCGCGTAGAGGGTGACGCTGGACGCGATGGCCACCACCGTGGCCGTCGGGGCCACCTCCTCCAGCTTTCCGCGCCACTGCACGGTCGAGGCGATCACCCCGGCGTCGTTGATGTGGATGACGAACTGGCTCACGGCGAGAGCGATCGCGAAGACGCCGAACTCCTCCGGCACCAGCAGCCTGGCCAGAACCAGGCTCATCGCGAACGAGCCCGCCTTCATCACCAGGTTGCCGACCAGGCTCCAGCGCAGGCCCCGGCCGGCCTTGCGCTGGATCTCGCCGGTCTCGCTCACTCCACCCGCTCCAGCCAGATCTCCCGCCAGAACGGCACGAACTCGCGGGGGCAGTTGGCGTTGTAGACGCCCTCGCAGACCAGGTCGTCGAGGATGATGCAGGGGCTCTTCATGCTGAGCAGCCGGCCGGTCTTCTCATCCAGGCAGCGCTCGACCCGGGCCCGCACCCGGGCCGTCCGGCCGCAGTAGCGGGCCATCTCCTCCTCGAAGCCGAGCCCCCGGTTGAGCAGGTCGTCGTTGAGCGTGTCGAGGATCTCGTCCCTGGACCTGATCCGGACCAGCTCGCCGGGCCGCAGGCCGAGCTCGGCGGTGGGCGTGACGCGCCCGGCCCGGCC
Source organism: Nonomuraea sp. ZG12 (assembly GCF_052068115.1). NCBI lineage: Bacteria > Bacillati > Actinomycetota > Actinomycetes > Streptosporangiales > Streptosporangiaceae > Nonomuraea > Nonomuraea sp. ZG12. The sequence goes on along the minus strand of NZ_JBQHCW010000010.1, from coordinate 226,638 downwards.
TTCGACGAAGCCCCAGCGCAGCCCCTTCCTGAACCACAGCCGGCGCGGCAGGATCTTCTTGCTCAGGCCCTGGAAGCGGTTGAACAGCCCGACCAGGAACGTGCGCGCCACCTGGAGCGCCCCGGCGTTCCCGGTGCGCACGTCGGTGACGTACTGCCGGACGTCGCGGAACGGCAGGCAGGCAGGGGCGGCCCTGAGCAGCTCGGTGGCCTGGCAGGAGTAGGTGTCCGTGCCGCTGCGGGTGTTGACCTGCAGCAGCGGCAGCAGCCTGGGCTCCGGCTCGGAGGCCCGCACGGGGGTGTCCGGCTCCACCCGCTTGAGCCACGCCTCCTTCCAGTACAGCGAGCAGGCGGTCTGGCAGCCGCCGTGCGCGCCGCCGTCGCAGCGTGCCCCGGTCAGGTGGACGGCCCGTTCCATGCGCCGCATGCCGCTGCGGCTGATCGTGTCGCAGAGCTTGTGCGCCACCTTGTGCACGGTCATCCGCTGTCCGCAGAAGCGCAGCATCTCCGGCATGAACGGCAGGCTCTCCAGCTCTCCCCGCTCGTCCAGCGTGGCCAGGATCTCCTCCTCGCCGCGCACCTCGACCAGGTCACCGACCCGCAGGTTCATCCACACTCCCCACCCGCTTGAGCAGCCCCGCGCCCTCCAGCGCGGCGGCCGCCTCGGCCACCGCGCCGAAGGGCAGCCCCGACCGTTCGGCGACGTCGAGCAGGCTGTGATCACCGTCGGACTGGTTCAGCACCCACAACATCGCCAGCTGGGCCTGCTCGGTGTCACTGCGTCCGCCGAGAGAGCCGTACAGGCCACGTCTGCCGAGCTGCGGCTCGCCGTAAGGACTGAGGTTCTGGTAGCGGCCGTCGCGCTCCAGCACGGTCACCGCCTCCCACAGAGCCTCCAGCGTGCCGGCCAGCGCCTGCGGGGTGACGAAGCCCGGGTCGTCGCCGGAGGTGTGATACTCCGGGTAGCCCGCGTACGGGGTCCTGGTCAGGCTGCCCACCGGCAGGTCGAAGCCGGGCGAGCAGAACTGCCGCTCGTCGTAGCCGTACGGCGAGAAGTCCACGATCGTGTGCGGCCGGTCGGCGAGGACGTGCGCCATCACCCGGTCGATGCGCGCGTCGCCGCGCCTGCTGCGCTTGTAGGTGAGGGCGCCCGGGTCCCCGGCGCAGGCGAGCGTGAGCCCGGCCACGATCCGGCCGGTGCGTTCGCGGTTGCGCGCCAGCCAGGTGATGGCCCCGATCGTGCCGGGCGCGAACAGGAACCGGTAGGTCAGGCGTGTTGATTCCCGGCGCGACTCCAGGCGAGCCGCGAGGGCGGTGGCCACGGCGATCCCGGCGAGGTTGTCGTTGGCCAGCGACGGATGGCACACATGACAGGAGATGAGCACCTCCTCGTCGGTCCGCCCGCGCACCACGTGCTCGGCGTACGTCAGGTGCCCGTCGGCGAGCGTGGAGTCGATCACCACCTCGTAGGGGCCCGCGCCGAGCCCGTCGAGCACCTGCCGGCTGAGGCAGAACCCCCAGGTCTCGGCGTAGTAGCTGGTCCGGTAGGGCACCAGATCGGGCTGGTCGGGCAGTGTGTGCAGGTGCGGGCGCAGCTCGTCGAGCGTCATCGTGGCCGACACCGGCACGCTGTAGCCCACGACGTGCAGGTTGGAGCGCCGGAAGTCCACGACCCTGGCCCCCGAGGGGTCCTTGACGTAGGCGTCGCGGATGTTCCACTCCTTCGGCACGGTCCAGTCCAGCACCTGCGTGCCCGTCGGCACCTCGTGGACGTCCAGCGGCAGCCGCTCGCCGACGATCTCCAGCGTGCGCCGCACGCCGTCGCCGGTGATCGAGCGGCACAGCGGGTAGAGCCGCTCCACCAGGGCGTGCATCTCCTCCCCTGTCACGTCCGCAGCTCCGCCGAGACCGTGCCGGCCGCCCGCCGGTCGCCCAGCCACGCCAGCCTGGTGAACCGCCGCTCGAAGTCGCGCGCGCCCAGCCTGTACTCGCGGTAGGCCTCGGCCAGCTCGACGGCCCCCGCCTTCACCGTCCACCGGGCGTGGAAGCCCGGCAGCGCGGCCCTGATGCGGGAGAAGTCCACTTTGTACGAGCGCGGATCCGCCCCGGTCTCACCGGTGATCACCACCTCGGAGCCGGGCACCGCCTCCACGACGTGCGCGGCGATCTCGGCGACCGTCAGGTTGTTCTGCTCCCAGCCGACGTTGAACGCCCTGGCGTGCACGGCCTCGCGCGGCGCGGCCAGCGTGGCGGCGAAGGCGTCGGCGATGTCGACCGCGTGCACCAGCGGCCGCCAGGGCGTGCCGTCCGACAGCACCCGCACCTGGCCGGTCAGGTGGGCGTGGCCGACCAGGTTGTTCAGCACGATGTCGGCCCGCAGCCGCGGCGAGAACCCGAACGCGGTGGCGTTGCGCAGGAACACCGGGGAGAAGTCGTCGTCGGCCAGCTCGGCCACATCGTCCTCCACCCGCACCTTGGACACGGCGTACGGGGTCACCGGCCGTAACGGGGCGTCCTCGCCGAGCAGCTCCTCACCCCCGGAAGCGCCGTACACCGAGCAGGTGGAGGCGTACAGAAACCGGCGCACGCCCGCCTCACGGGCGAGTCGCGCCAGTCTGACCGAGGCGTGGTGGTTGATGTCGTACGTCAGGTCGGGGGCCAGCGCGCCCAGCGGGTCGTTCGACAGCGCGGCCAGATGGACCACCGCGTCGACCCCCTCCAGCATGGACGCCGGCACGTCGCGCAGGTCCACCCGATGCCCCGGCGGGTCGTCCGGCGCCGGCCCGAGCACACAGTCGGCGAACAACCCGCTGTCCAGGCCGATCACCTCATGTCCGGCCCCGGCCAGCACCGGCGCCATCACGGAGCCCAGGTAACCCTGGTGCCCGGTGAGGAGAACGCGCATGTCGATCAGCCTCCAGTCAGATCGATGATGAACTTGCGGGCGTAGAACGCCTCGGCATAGCGCGCCTGGCACTCGATGCCGCGGATCCGGGCGAGCCCGAGGAACGCCTCCCGGTCGAACCAGGGACGCCGTCGCTGCGAGGGGTAGTGCTCCCACAGCAGGGCGACCTTGCGCTCGGCGAAGGCCACGTCGAGCGGCTGGTAGGCGTTGGGGCGGCCGAAGTCGCCGTCCCACTTGGCGATCTCGTAGCCCAGCGTGAGATGGTCGCGGAAGACCGTGGGCACCAGCTCGGCGAGCCCCCGGTGGTCCTGGTGGGCGTCACCGGCGTGCGGTGCCAGGATCAGATCGGGCACACAGCGCAGGCGCAGGTCCTCCACCGCCTGCTTGGCCAGGTCCCAGTGCGCGGGCAGCCGCCCGTCGGGCATCTTGCCCACGGTGACGCGCAGGTCGGCGCCGGGGCAGAAGGCGGCCAGCGCGGCCCGCTCCTCCGCCTCGCGCTCCGACCCCGCGCCCGACAGCACCAGGGCGTCCACCCGGATGCCGGGGTGGGCCGTGCAGAGGGTCAGCAGGGTGCCGCCGGCGCCGATCGCCAGGTCGTCGCAGTGCGCGGCCACGGCGGCGATCCTGCTCAGCCCGCTGGGCAGCAGGTCGATCATCATGCCGCCCGCTCCCACAGCGCCCACGGCCGCTCACCGCGCGCGTAGGCGCGGTCCAGCTCCACCCGCTGGTTGACGGTGTCGGTGGGCCGCCAGTAGCCGCGGTAGGGATAGGCGAGCAGCCGGCCGCGCTTGGCGAGCTCCTTGCAGCCGTCCACGAGCAGGTCGCCGCCTTCGGGGATGTGGTCGAAGATCTCCTGGCGGAGCACGAAGTAGCCGCCGTTCACCCATAACGGCATCTCGGTGACCGCGGTGATCTGCCCGACCAGGCCGCCGTCCGCCACCTCGACGCAGTGGAAGGTGCCGGGCGGCGGGACCACCATCAGGGAGCCGCCCGCGTCCGCCCCGGCCAGCCTGTCGATCATGTCCGGCAGGGGCGCGTCGCTGAGCACGTCGGCGTAGTTGGCCAGGAAGAGCTCGTCGCCGTCGAGGTGGTCGCGCACGCGGCGCAGCCGCTCGCCGATCGACGACTCGATGCCGGTGTGCACGAACGAGATCGTCCAGTCGGAGATGTCGTTGGCCAGCAACTCCACCTGGCCGCCCCGCAGCACGAAGTCGTTGGACGCGGTCTCCTCGTACCTGAGGAAGAAGTCCTTGATCTGGTGCGCCCCGTAGCCGAGGCAGAGCACGAACTCCTTGTGCCCGAAGTGCGCGTAGTAGCGCATGACATGCCAGATCAGCGGCCTCGGGCCGACGAGCTGCATGGGCTTCGGCACGTCTCCGGGAGCGCCGCTGCGCATCCGGGTGCCGTAGCCGCCGCAGAAGAGGACGACCTTCACACGACCTCCAGGTAAGGGATGGGGAAGACCAGCCGGCCGCCCCACTCGTGGACGTAGGAGAGCTGCCCGACCAGCTCGTCCCGCAGGTTCCAGGGCAGGACGAGGACGTAGTCGGGCCGGTCGGCGGCGATCCGCTCCGGCTCCAGGACCGGGATGCGGGCGCCGGGGGTGAATCTGCCGTGCTTGTACGGGTTGCGGTCCACCGTGTACGGGAGCAGGTCGGGCCGGATGCCGCAGTGGTTGAGCAGCGTGTTGCCCTTGCCGGGCGCCCCGTAGCCGACCACCGTGCGGCCTTCCTCGGCCGCCCTGATCAGGAAGCCGAGCAGGTCCCGCCTGACCGTGGCGACCCGGGCCGCGAAGTCGACGTAGCCGGAGATCTCGTGCAGCCCGGCCGCCTTCTCCAGGGCCAGCACGTCGCTCACCCGCTGGGTCGGCGTGCCCGACGGCCTGGCCCACAGCCGGATCGAGCCGCCATGGGTCGGCAGCAGCTCGACGTCCACCAGGGTCAGCCCGCCGGCGGCCAGCGCCCGCTGCGCCGAGGCGACCGTGTAGTACTGGAAGTGCTCGTGGTAGATGGTGTCGTACTGGTTCTGCTCGATCAGCGTGAGCAGGTGCTGCACCTCGATGGTGACCCACCCGTCGTCGGCCACCAGCGCGCGCAGCCCTTCGGTGAAGCCGGCCACGTCCGGGATGTGCGCGTAGACGTTGTTGGCCACCACGTGGTCCGCCCTGCCGTGCTCCGCCGCCACCGCACGGGCCGTCTCCGGGGTGAGGAAGGCCGTCAGCGTGGGCACCCCGCTCCGCCTGGCCGCCTCGCCCACGTTCACCGACGGCTCGATCCCCAGGCACCGCACGCCCCGCTCGACGACGTGACGCAGCAGGTAGCCGTCGTTGCTGGCCACCTCTACCACGAACGCGTCCGGCTTCAGCCGCAGCCCGGCCACGAACGCCCGCGCGTGCTCCACCCAGGAGGTGGAGTAGGAGGAGAAGTAGGCGTAGTCGGTGAACGTGTCCTCAGGGGTGATCAGCGGCGGGAGTTGTGCCAGCCAGCACGAGGTGCACACGCGAAGGTGCAGCGGGTAGGCGACCTCCGGCTCGTCGAGCCGGTCGGCGGTGAGGAAACGCTCGCAGGGCGGCGTGGCCCCCAGGTCCACCACCGAGGCCAGGTCGCCCGAGCCGCACAGCCGGCAGGTCGTCATTCACACACTCCAGACAAGTTGATATTTCGTTCCGGCAGGCTCTGTCGTTACTGTGCGCGGCATGGATCCCCTCGGCATCGAGGGCGCCTGGTGTCACACACCACGCGTCCACACCGACCCACGTGGCGCGTTCCACGAGGCCTTCAGGGCCGCCGACCTGCCCCACGGGTTCGATCTCGCGCAGGTCAACAGCTCGGTCTCGGTGCGGGGGGTGCTGCGCGGCGTGCACTACGCCGACGTCCCGCCCGGCCAGGCCAAGTACGTCATGTGCGTGTACGGCAGCGTCATGGACGTGGTCGTGGACCTGCGCGCCGGCTCGCCCACGTTCGGCCGGTGGGAGGCGGTGCGGCTGGACGACCGGGAGCATCGGGCCGTCCTGATCGCCGAGGGGCTCGGGCACGCGTTCATGGCGCTCAGCGAGCGGGCCACGGTCGTCTACCTGTGCTCGCGGCCCTACAGCCCGGCCCGTGAGCACGGGGTGCACCCGCTCGACCCGGATCTGGGCATCGCCTGGCCGGGGGACGTCGAGCCGGTGCTGTCGGACAAGGACGCCACGGCGCCCACGGTCCAGGCCGCGCTCGCCGCCGGGCTGCTCCCGGACTACGACGCGTGCCGGCGGTTCTACGCGACGCTGCACTGACGTCCCGCCTTCCCGCCCGTCACAGGCCCGCCCGTAACTGGCCCGCTCACCGCTGACCCGCCCGTCACAGGCCCGCTCACCGTCGGCCAGGCGGCGTGCAGCGCCTCCCGCCAGTGCCGGATCGGCGCGCACCGGGTGCAGGCCAGCACGCCGCTGGCGGGCCGCCGCGCGGGGCGCGGGAAGGCCGTGCCGGGCACCGGGCGCACCCGGCCGGGATCGGCGCCGAGCAGCCTGAAGACCTCGGTGGCCAGCCCGTGCCAGGTGGTCTCCCCCGCGCTGGTGCCGTGATAAATCCCCGGCGGCAGGTCCGAGCGCGCCAGCCTGACCAGGAAACCGGCCAGATCCGCGGACCACGTGGGCTGGCCGCGCTGGTCGTCCACCACGTCCACGGTGGGGCGGGTGCCGGCCAGCTCGATCATGGTGCGGACGAAGTTCGGCCCGCCCGCGCCGTACAGCCAGGCGGTGCGGACCACGTAGTGGCCGTGCTCCAGGGCCACGCGCTCCCCGGCGAGCTTGGTCCGGCCGTAGGCGTTGACCGGCCCGGTCGGCGAATCCTCGTGGTACGGCCGGCCGCTCTCGCCGTCGAAGACGTAGTCGGTGGACAGGTGCAGCAGGCGCGCGCCCGCCCGCCGGCACACCCGCGCCAGCGTGCCGACCGCGTGACCGTTGATCTCCAGCGCCTCGTCCTCGCGGGTCTCCGCCGCGTCCACCGCAGTCCAGGCGGCACAGTTGATCACCACCTGGGGCCGGTGGTCGGCGACGGCGTCGCGCACCGCCCGGACGTCGCACAGGTCCAGCTCGGGCCTGCCGAGCGCGAGCACGGGCTCCCCGGTCAGCGCCGCCTTGACCAGCACGTCGGCGGCCAGCATGCCGCCGCCGGTGATCAGCCACCTCATAGGCCGGCCCACCAGTCAGGGTGATCCGCGTACCACCGGACGGTCTCCTTCAGCCCCTGCTCGAAGCCGATGCGCGGGCGGTAGCCGAGCGCGCGCAACCGGCCGTCGTCCAGGGAGTAGCGGCGGTCGTGGCCCTTGCGGTCCGCCACCTGCTCCACCAGGTCCCAGCCCCGGCCGCACGCCTCCAGCAGGCGTCCGGTCAGCTCACTGTTCGTCAGCTCCGCGGTGCCGGCGATGTGGTAGACGTCACCCGGCAGGCCCTGCGCGGCCACCAGCCGGATGCCCGCGCAGTGGTCCTCGACGTGGATCCAGTCGCGCACGTTGCCGCCGTCGCCGTACAGCGGCACCTTCTCGCCCCGCAGCAGCCGCGTGACGAACAGCGGGATGATCTTCTCGGGATACTGCCGGGGGCCGTAGTTGTTGCCGCACCGGGTGATCGACACGTCCAGGCCGTAGGTGATCGCGTACGAGCGCGCGATCAGATCCCCGCCGGCCTTGGCCGCCGCGTACGGCGAGCGCGGCCGGAGCGGGGCGGACTCGTCCCAGGAGCCGGAGTCGATCGAGCCGTACACCTCGTCGGTCGACACCTGGACGACCTTGGGCACCCCGGCGTCGAGGCAGGCCTGCAGCAGCGTCTGGGTGCCCAGGACGTTCGTGCGGACGAACTCCGCCGCCCCGTCGATCGACCGGTCCACGTGCGACTCGGCCGCGAAGTTGACCACCAGGTCGTGTCCGGGCACCACCTCGCGCAGCAGGTCAGCGTCGCAGATGTCGCCGTGCACGAACGTGTGCGGCACCCCGTCGAGGTTGGCCCGGTTGCCGGCGTAAGTGAGCTTGTCGAGCACCGTCACCTGCGCGTCCCGCATTGCGTGCACGAAATGCGAGCCGATGAAGCCCGCGCCGCCAGTGACCAGAATCGTCGTCATGAGCTGATTTGCACCTTGCTGTGATCGCCCAGCACGAGACGGTGGGCTCTTGGAGTGTTGGGCGCCGGAGTCACCTCGACGTCGTGGCCGATGAGCGACGACTCGATCCGGCCGACCCCCGCGATGGAGGCCCTGGGCAGCACGATCGAGTATTCGATCTCGCTGCCCGTGATGGCGCAGTCCGCGCCGATCGAGGTGTACGGGCCGATGTAGCTGTCGCGGATGACCGCTCCCGCGCCGATGATCGCCGGGCCGACCAGGCGCGAGCGCTCGACCACGGCGCCCGGCTCCACCAGGACCCGCCCGATCAGCTCACTCGCCTCGTCCACCTGCCCGGACATGCCCGGGTCCAACCGCTCCAGCACCATCCGGTTGACCTCCAGCATGTCGGTCACGTTGCCGGTGTCCTTCCAGTAGCCGGTGATCACCGAGGATTCCACGCGCAGGCCCGCCTCCAGCAGCCACTGCAGGGCGTCGGTGATCTCCAGCTCGCCCCGCCACGACGGCTTGAGCTCGGCCACCGCCGCGTGCACGGCCGGGCTGAACAGGTAGACGCCGACCAGCGCCAGATCGCTCTTGGGCCGGGCCGGCTTCTCCTCCAGGCCGATGACCCGGCCCCGCCCGTCGAGCTCGGCGACCCCGAACTGCCGGGGGTCGCCGACCCGGGTGAGCATGATCTGCGCGGCGGGCCGCTCCCGTGCGAAGCGCGCCACGATGTCGCCGATGCCGCCCACGACGAAGTTGTCCCCCAGGTACATGACGAAGTCCTCGTCCCCGAGGTAGTCGCGGGCGATCAGCACGCCGTGCGCCAGCCCGAGCGGCGCCTGCTGGCGCAGGTAGGTCACCTCCAGCCCGAACGCCGAGCCGTCGCCGACCGCCGCCTCGATCTCGGCCTGCGTGTCCCCCACCACCAGGCCCACCTCCCGGATCCCGGCGGCCGCGATGGACTCCAGGCCGTAGAAGAGCACCGGCTTGTTCGCGACGGGGACGAGCTGCTTGGCCGAGGTGTGCGTGATGGGTCGTAGCCGTGTGCCCGATCCCCCGGCGAGCACGAGTGCTTTCACCGTCAGTAAGCCCCTTCTCCACGGGTCACGACGGACCAGGTCTTCCAGAGGATCTGCAGGTCCAGGATGAGCGACCAGTTCTCCACGTACCGCAGGTCGAGGCGGACCGACTCGTCCCAGGTGAGGTCTGAGCGGCCGCTCACCTGCCAGAGCCCGGTCATCCCCGGCTTGACGACCAGGCGGCGGCGCACGTCGGTGCGGTACTGGGCGACCTCTTCCGGCAGCGGCGGCCGGGGGCCGACCAGCGACATCTCACCCCGGACGACGTTGAGCAGCTGGGGCAGCTCGTCCAGCGAGTAGCGGCGCAGGAAGGCGCCCACGCGGGTGATCCGTGGATCGTTCCGCATCTTGAACAGCACGCCGTCGAACTCGTTCGACTCGGCCAGCGCCCCCTTGAGCCGCTCGGCGTCCACCACCATGGTGCGGAACTTCACCAGCCGGAACGGCCGGCCGTCCCTGCCGATGCGCGTCTGGTGGAACAGCGCGGGCCCCGAGCTGGTCAGCCGGATCAGCACCACGATCGCCAGCAACGGCAGCGCCAGCACGAGCAGCGCCGCACCGGCCACCAGCCGGTCGAACACGGTCTTGACGAACTGCCGGACGCCGTTGAACTCGGGGTGCTCGACGTGCAGCAGAGGCATCCCGGCCACCGGGCGGATGCTGATGCGCGGGCCCGCCACGTCCATCAGGGCAGGGGCCACGAACAGGTCGGTCCGATCCGTCTCCAGGCTCCAGGCGAGCCGGCGCAGCGCCGCCCCGTCGAGCTCCGGGCAGGCCAGCACGGCCACGGCGTCCGCGCGGGTCCGCTCCACCACGTCCGCGACGTCGTTGAAGGTGCCCATGACCTCGATCCCGTCCAGGTCGGCGTCCATCCGGTCCGGCGGCAGGCAGGCTCCCACCACCCGCATCCCGTGGTACGGCTGGCGGCGGAACTGCATCACCAGGTCGAGAATCGACTCCCGGTGCCCGACCGCGATCACCTGACGCAGGTACTCGCCGGCGGCTCTCCTGCGATGCAGGCGTTTACGCATCTTGTAGCGGAAGAACAGCGTGGCGAGGAGCGCCAGGGGCAGCATCGCCATCACGAAGCTGCGCGCGATCACGGTCTGCGTGGCATAGGCGCCGATGGCGACGGCGGCCATCAGGCTCACCCCGCCGTTGAAGACCGCCTTGAACTCCTCCGTGCCCTCACCATTGGCCCGCTGGTGATAGGCGCCGCCGAGCATGAGCGCGAGCGGCCAGACGAGCACCAGACCCAGCCCCAGCAGAAACTCGGCCGACGGGATGTACACCCCGTACATCAGCCGGACACCGAGCACGCAAACGCAGGCGAGCAGCACGCAGGCCGTGTCACCACCCAGCAGAAGTCGCAGGTACGCACGCGTCCAGATGCTCGACGCGCTGCGCGGCACGGCCTCAAGGAGCACGACAGCGGACTCCACCCTCATAGCACCACCCTGTTAAATCCGTGCACGGCTTTAACATGACGTTCTTCGGGTCGCACAGGTTGACAACAACCCATGCACAACCAAGGGCGGCGGCCCCCCACTAAAGAGTAAAGATCAGTCTTATGATGGGGAACATTCGCTTCCTGTCCACAATCGGACGAGATCAGCGCTTTTCAGGGCTTGACGGAACGATCCAAAAGTGATGTGTTCTTCGCGGAAATCGAGCCGTTTACCGCGATATTTCGGCAGATTGCGGCATACGTTGCCGGCTAGTCATACTCCAGATCCGGCAGGGCGGACGGGGGATCCGGGCTTCGCCATACGACCACCACGCCGTCGTGCGCCGAGTCGGCCGCCACCGTCAAACGGTCCAGATCGAAATCCGGCAAATAGCGCAATCGCGCCAGGAAGGTCGCGTCGGTGGCCGAACGCGGCACCACGCACCCCTCGCCGTCCCGGTCCAGCAGGATGAACAGAACGTCGGCCTCGGCCTCGGTCACGACCCGGACCTCGACGACGTCCTCCCACGCGAGCGCCTCGACGCTCCCGTCCGCGTAGTGACGGGTCACGCCCTCTTCCGTGACGTACACGTAGGAGTCCGGCATCGGGTTGCCGTGCATGGCCGCGATTCTTGCGAGTAGTGGGGTTGTACCGCAAGGGTTCGCGCACACAGGAGCAGATGACGAGACAAGGGATCTTTCCCCTTACGGGAGTGGATCTTCGCCCTCACGGGGGTGGATCTTCGCCCCACGAGTGGCCGAGGTGGGCTGCCACGGCCGCCCGCGCCGCCTGCTCCGGGCCGTTGGCGATGGCGTCCAGCAGCTCCCGGTGCTCGTGCACCAGCACGTCCCGGTCCTCGTAGACCCGGCGCAGCCGGACCAGCCCCAGCCGGGTCTCGGCGGCCAGCGAGCCGTAGAGCCGTTCGAGCCGGGGGCTGCCCACCGCTTCGATCAGCGCCTGGTGCAGCGCCATGTGCTCGGCCACCGACTCCGACCACGGCGCCTCCACGCCCAGCGCGTCCATCCGCGCCAGCGCCGCCTCCGCCTCCGGCACCCGCCGCCCCGCCACCGCCCGGGCCATCAGATCCTCCAGCGGCCTGCGTACGAACATGAGGTCGTCGAGGTCGGCGAGGGTCACCTCGGGGACGTAGGCGCTGCGGTTGCGCTCGCGCCTGAGCAGCCCCTCGTGCACCAGCCGGGCCAGCGCCTCGCGGACGGTCGGCCTGGCCACGCCGTACGCCGCGGCGATCTCCTGCTCGGGCAGCGGCGTGCCGGGCTCGATCTCACCGGAGAGCACCCTGCGGCGCAACGCGTCGGCCAGCGCGCCGACGGCGGACAGGGGTTTGATCGGCACCGTCACGGCTGTGACTCTAACGCCCCGCGGCCGATGCCACTTCTTGTACGGCGGCCCGCCCGGCTCCGCGCTCCGGCAGCGCCACGACCACCAGGCTCACGGCCAGCAGGGCCAGGCCCGCGATCGAGAGAGGAGCCAGCCGCTCACCGAGCACCACCAGGCCCAGCAGCGCGGCCACCGCCGGCTCGGCCAGCGCCAGCGTCGCGGCCGTGGCCACCGGCGTGGACCGCAGGCCCCTGCCGTACAGGACATAGGACAGGGCGGTGGCGGCGAAGCCGAGGTAGAGGGCGGCGAGCAGGCCGCGCGGCTCGCCGAGCCAGCCCACTCCCTGCCAGAGCAGGACCGGCAGCATGATGACGGCGGCCCCGCCGAACAGCACGCCCATCACCGCGCCGGACGGTGCGCCACCCGAGATCGCCCGCGCGGCACTGACCGCGTAGAAGGCGTAGAGCAGCCCGCCGAGCAGGGCGAACAGCACCCCGGACACCACCTGCCCGCCCGCCTGAGCGCCGCCGCCGGCGATCAGCGCCGCGCAGCCCGCCACGGCCGCCGAGGTCGCCAGCGCCCACCGGGCGCTCGGCCGCTGCCGGTGCATCGACCAGGAGAGCAGCCCGGTGAAGACCGGGCCGCTGCCGATCGCGACGACGGTGCCGATGGCCACGCCGGTGCGGGCCACGGCGGCGAAGAAGCACAGCTGGTACGCCGCGACCGCGACCGAGGCGAGCACCAGGCCGGGGCGGAGCACCCGGCCGATCCCCGCTCCCGCGAACAGCGCCAGCGCGGCGCCGCCGATGACGAGCCTGGCCGCCGCCAGCGCGACGGGGTCGGCGGAGACGAGCAGCCCAGCGGTGCCGGCCGTGCCCCACAGGACGGCGGCGGCCACGACAGCGAGAGGTCCGTTCCTCATCCATCCATTGTCTGACAACTAGACAATTTCGTCCAGTAGCTGGTCCAGCAGCCGACCGGCGGGCTGAGCCACCTCGGCCGCGTACTCCTCCAGGACCGCCAGGCCCTCGTGGACGCCGGACGTGCGACGGCGGGGCAGCTCCAGCAGCACCTCACCCTCGACCGTGACCGACCCGTCGATGTGGAAGGCGTCGCCGGAGACGGCGATGGAGACCTCGAAGCTCAGCTCCCGGCCGTCCGGCAGCACGAACGCGGTGCCGGTGCGCGCCCCGGCGGGCGGGAAGAAGTAGGAGAAGTGCCGGCTGCGCGCGAAAGGATGGCGTAACTCGGCGAGAATCCCCGTCGCCCGGCTCAGCGCCGCCAGCAGCGCGGCCGCGGCCGCGCTCTCGCCGTCCACCCGCAAAGGGTAGATCAGCGGACCAGCCGGTCGAAAGGCGGGCATCCTGGAAAGGCTGGACCGGCGGACCAACCGGTGGCCCGCCGGACGTGATCAGCCGGTCTGTCGCGGCCCGTCCAGCGTGATCTGCGGTCAGTCGGTGGCCAGGCGGGCGTGGCGCTCGACGTCGTAGCGGACGCCGTCGTAGTGCAGCCTGCCGCGCTCGACGCCCTCCGGCCGGAAGCCCGCCTTGGTGGCCACCCGGCACGAGGCCGCGTTGTCGATGCGGTGGCCCAGCTCCAGCCGGTAGAGGCCGCGCTCGCCGAAGGCCCACCGGACCAGCTCGTCGGTCGCCGCCACGGCGATGCCGCGCCCCCGGGCCTCGGGCACCGTCCAGTAGGAGACCCAGCCGTTCTCGTGCGCGTCGATGTCGGTCACCGCGACATTGCCGACGACCTGGTCGCCGAGGGTGACGGCGAACGCGTGGCCCACCTCCGCCCAGCTGGCGATCCAGCCGACCGCGTCCTTCAGCGTGACGATCGGCCAGGCGGCCTGCCTGCTCATGTCGGGCGAGCTGAAGGCCCGCAACACCACGGGGGCGTCCTCGTCACGCCACGCACGTAGTCGTACATATCTCATTACTGACCGATTTTATGGGCCTCCTCGAATGCGGTGACAAGGGGCTTGGGGGCGGTCAGGCACCACGCCTCCGCTGTCAGCTCGAACAGCTCGTCCATCTCGATCCGATCGAGATGGACGACCACCCAGCCGAACCGGCCGGCGGTGAACTGGATCTCGAACACCTCAGGCCTCTCGGCCACCAGCGCCAGCTGCTCCTCGATGGTCGCTTTGAGCCCGACGGTCTCGGTCTCCTCCCACAGGTAGCCGAAGCCCTTGTCGCGCACCTTGAGCCCGACCCAGCTCCCGCCGTCGCTCACCTGCACCTCGGGCAGACTGTCCAGCAGCTCAAGGAACTCTTCGACGCTCACTCCCATGCCCTCTGTGTACCAAACCCGCCTGACATTTCGCGCCTATGATCAACGCATGGTGGCCGAAGGGATCGCGCGGATGCCCGTCCTGGTGCGCGCGGTCACGTTCGTGATGGCGCTCCAGTTCGTCTTCGCCCTGGTGGGGCTCACATTCGCGCTGTCCGGCGTGATCACGTCGGGCAGCCTTCCGGCCTTAGGGCTCGTGCTGCTCCTGGCCGCGACCCTGGCGGCGCAGGGCTGGCTGATGCGGCACCTGGGCGGCCGGAGGCATTGGGTCCGCTGGGCGGTCGCGGGGTTCGAAGTGTTCGTGATCACCACGGAGCTGATCGTCGAGGCGACGGACCCGGGGCTCACCGCCCGGACGTTCATGCGGGCCGTCCTGTCCCTGCCGTCGATCGTCATCATCCTGTTGCTCCTGCCGAGCGCCGGCCGCTGGTTCGACCGCTCTCACGGCAGCAGCAACCCCCAGTAAAGGGCCCACGGTACGAACACGGCCCCGCCCGCGAGCAGGACGCCGAGCCGTACTCTCTCTCCTGCCGGCGGCGACGCGCGCCGCCAGGCCCGCGCGGTGAGCACGGCGGCGACCACGGCGGCCACCGCCAGCCCCTGCAGGGCCAGCCAGATCAGCGGCCGGTCCAGCAGCATCGGACCGGGATAGGCCAGCTTGCCGCCGGTTCTGATGACGTAGAAGAGGTACGCGAACCCGCCCAGCACCGTCGCGAGCCCGGCGGCGCTGAGCAGTCGCGCGGCCCTGGCGGCGGGGGCGCGGGACGTGCCGCGCAGGCGTCTCACCAGCGCGACCACCGGATAGCCCCCGAAGGCCACCAGGAACAGCACCAACGCCGCGAGCTGCATGGTCGCCGATTCCCACCAGGCCGGCGGATCGACCGGCCGGGAGAGCGACGCCTGGACCGGGGCCGGGCCCGAGGTCCTGGCCGTGGGCGGATCGCCCGCCGTGACGTCGTGCACCCAGGTACCGACCAGGTCGGCGTAGCCGGGGGCGAGCTCCGGCAGCCGGGTGACGCCGCCGTCGGGGGTCCGGTGGGCGGCGTGGTCGGCGTCCGCGAAGAAGCGGAAGGTGTAGTGCTGGTTGCCGCCCTTGTCCAGGGCCTTGGCGAACAGCGGCGGGCTCTCCCGGGGCGGGGTCAGCAGGTCGTGGGTTCCCCAGATGCCGAGCAACGGCTGACGAACGGCGGTCAGGGCCGGCTCGGGGTCGTAGTAGGGCTCGGGGAACATGCCGCCGTCGGCGATCATCCGGTAGAAGTTGTGCTCGGCCCGGTCCACGAGCGAGCCCGACACCCCCGCCTTGCGCAGGCCGGCCGCCACCGCCCAGACCTGCTGCCGCAGCGGTGGCAGGCTGTTGGCGCCGACGAGGACCACGAAGGCGATGTCGGCGGTGCGGGAGGCCGCGATCGGGGCCACCCAGCCGCCTTCGCTCAGTCCCCAGATGCCGACCTTGGCCGGGTCGACGCCCTGCTGCCGGCGGAGCGTGGCCACGGCGCCGAGCGCGTCGTCGGCGAGTTGCGCGTACGAGCGCTGGAAGAGCGAGTAGCCCTCGGATCGCTTGTCGTGGACCAGGACGGACATGCCCCTGCGGGCGAACTCGACGGCCTCGACCATCAGCTTGGTCCTGGGGGTGCCGGCGCCGGCGCCGTGCACGAGGACCATGCCCGGACGTGCGGGCCGCGCGTCGGCGGGGGACAGGACCGTCCCGTGCAGGACGAGCCCGTCGCCGCCGGCGAAGCTCACCTCCTCGGCGGTCAGGTCGGCGGGAACACCGGAAGGTGGCGCGGCGGCGACTGGGGAGCCAGGAGGCAGCGCAACGGCTGGGGCGGCGAGTAATGCCAGGGCGATGGCCAGTGCGGCGAGCATGCGTCTCATATTGCCGACACTAGTCTGCAGAGAAGTCTCTGCATAGGAACGTCTGCAGAAATCACTCGGGAGGACTAGGCTGCTCGTCATGAAGGATGAGGAGCCGTCCCAGCTCGACCCGGCGAGACTCAAGGCCCTGGCCCATCCCCTGCGGCGGCTGATGCTCCGCCACCTCAACGTGCACGGCCCCGCGACCTCCACGACGCTCGGCGAGTTGCTCGGCGCCAAGACCGGCACCACCAGCTACCATCTGCGCCAGCTTGAGAAGAACGGCTTCATCGAGGAGATCCCCGAGCGCTCCACCGGCAGGGAGCGCTGGTGGCGGGTGGCCCCGGGGCCACGGGACCTGCGCCTGCCGACGGCCGGCCAGCTCGCCCCGGAGGACCGGCCGGTGCTGGCCGAGTTCCAGCGGATCGGCATGGAGGAGGACCGCGCGCTGTTCGAGCGCTTCCCCGAGGCCTACCACCGCGATCCCGACTGGGCCAAGGCGTCGCGTGGCATGGGGCGGATGACGAAGGAGGAGTTCGAGGAGTTCTTCGAGGCCTACATCGCACTGCTGCTCAAGTACAGCCCGCGTGGCGACGACGTCACCCCGGGCGCGCGGCCCGTTCACATCCGCCTGTTCGCGCTGCCCGCGGACGAGGACTGACCGTCCTCCGGTAGCGTCGAGGCCATGCGGCTTCACGTGGGATGCGCGATGTGGACTCACGCGTCATGGCAGGGCCGCTTCCTGCCTCACCCGCTCCCGCCCGGCGAGCGCCTGCGGTCCTACGCGACCTGGTGCAACGCGGTCGAAGGCAACACCACCTTCTACGCCACCCCGGCGAGGAGCACGGTGGAGACCTGGGCGGCGCAGACCTCCCCCGACTTCCGCTTCGTGGTCAAGCTGCCCAAGCCCATCACCCACGACCGCCGCCTCACCGGCGTCGACGACCCGCTCCGGGCCTTCCTGGAGGCGATCGAGCCACTCGGCCCCCGCGCCCACGCCCTCTGGATCCAGCTGCCCGGCTCCTTCGCCCCGACGGATCTCGGCACCCTGGCCGGTTTCCTCCGCCGGCTGCCCGGCGCCTACAGATACGCCGTCGAGGTCCGCCACCGCGCCTTCTTCGACGACCCGCGCTCGGCCCGGTTGCTCGAAGGAGTCCTGGCCGGCGCCGACGCCGAGTGGGTCCCGTTCGACACCACGGCCTTCTTCCAGAGCCCGCCGACCAGCGACGCCGAGCGGGACGCGTGGACGAAGAAGCCCCGCGTCGCCCGCCGCTCCTCGGCCCTCACCGACCGCCCGATCGTCCGCTACCTGGGCCGGGACGCGACCACCCGCACCATCGAGGGCTGGCGGCCCTGGCTCGACACGGTCACCGGCTGGCTCCGCGAAGGCCGCTCCCCCACCGTCTTCATCCACACCCCGGACAACGCCGACGCCCTGACGCTCGCCCGCCGGTTCCACGACGACGTCCGCTCCCGCCTCCCCGAGCTCGACCCGCTACCGGAACCCCAGCCCATCGAGCCCCTCACCCTCTTCTGACACTCCCGTACCGATCACGATTCAGTGTGGGCAGGAGCGGTCCACTCGACGAACTGGATGATCACGCCGTTGGGGTCGGTGATCTGGAACAGGCGCTCACCCCAGGGCTCCTCGCGCAGCGGCATGGTGATCTCGACTCCGGCCTCGCGTAGCCGCTTTTCCTGGTCCTGGAGGCCGTCGGCGAGGGTGAAGGCCAGGATCAGGCCGGTGGCGTGCTGGTCGCGCTGTTCGGATGGCAGGACCTCGATGCCGCGGGCGAGCAGGACGATGGCCACCGCGTCGGCGCGGGTGAGGGAGGCGAAGCCGTCGGCCGCGGCCTGGACGGTGTAGTCCAGGTGGGTGGTGAGGAACGCCTGGGAAGCGGTGACGTCGTCGACGGTGAGCGAGACGGTGGACGCGGTGATCTGCAAGAAGGGCTCCAAACTAGGGGGTCAGTAGCTGCGGCGGCGGGGGATGTTGCGGACGACGCGAGGCTCGGGCCGGCGCACGGGGCGGTCGGCGGCCAGGTGGCGGAGGGCGGGAGTGCGGCGCGGCGCGAGGTCGCGGCCGTCCCGCCCGGCCAGGGTCCCGCCGAAGTCGATCGTGGGGACGAAGACCGAGACGCGGTGGAGTTCGGACATACGCTCTTCTTTCTTCCTGCGGTCGCAAACTTGCTACGGACGTAAAGTTAGCCCAGTAGGCGCAAGAGTGTCAACATAAAAATAGGATGAGGATAAGATTGCCTCATGGCTACCGACACGACACCGCCCGCGCAGCCCCCCGGCTTGCGCGAATCCAAGAAACAGGAGACCCGGCAGCTCATCTCCGACCACGCCACCCGGCTGTTCATCGCCCAGGGCTTCGAGCGGACCACCATCGCCGAGATCGCCGCCGCCGCGCGCATCGCCAAGAAGACCGTCACCAACTACTTCGCCCGCAAGGAAGACCTGGCCCTGGACCACCAGGAGGAGTTCACCGCCGCCCTGGCCGACACCGTCGCCGCCCGCCGCCCCGGCGAGTCGGCCCTGGCCGCCCTGCATCGGGCCTTCCAGGACTCCGTGGCCGCCCAGGACCCGGTCGCCGGGTTCTCCGGCCGGGAGTTCGCCCGCATGATCGCCGACAGCCCCACCCTGACCGCCTGCCTGCGCGGCCTGCACGACCAGCGCGAGCACCGCCTCGCCCAGGCCCTGGCCGCCGCCACCGGCACCGCACCCGATGACATCACCGTCCACATCGCCGCCGGACTGCTGGGCACCGTCCACCGCGTGCTGTTCCAGCGCATCCAGGACCTCACCCTCGCGGGCCGGTCGAACGACGAGATCGCCCGCGCCATCGCCGGCGAGGCCACCCAGGCCTTCGACCTCCTCGAACCCGCCCTCGCCCACTACGCCACCGCCTGAACGGCCCAGCTCGCCCCGGGCGCGGGCCGTACCTCCAGAAAAAGCGCGAGCCGTACCCCCCAGAAAGAACGCGGGCCGTACCTCCAGAAAGGGTGCGGGCCGTGCCTCCGGAAAGGGGCGGCACGACGTCCGCGGACGTGCGCCCGCGGTGGGCTCACGTCCGCGGAGGAGGTGGCGCTACCTGCCGGCGCACAGGGCGCGGTCCACCGCGGCGATCACCGCGTCGCCGGCGGCCTCGCTCTGCGGCAGGGAGGTCACGATGACCGTGGCGGCGCGGCCGTCGGAGGTGACGGCGTCGCGGGTCTCGTAGCCGTGGATGTCGCCGCCGTGGCCGATCGCGGTGACGCCGCAGCTGAGCTTCATCTTGATCACGCCCAGCCCGTACCGCCAGTTCCACCTGGGCGGGAAGGTGGTCTTGACCGTCGTGGTCATCTCCTTGAACTGCTTCGGCTCGAGCAGCCGGCCGTCCTGCAGGGCGACGAGGAAGCGGTTGACGTCGCTGGGGGTGGCGATGAGCTGTCCGGCCGCGCCACCCCAGGACGGGTCCATCTTGGTGTAGTCCAGCAGCGGCTTCTTCGGCGCGACGGCGAGGTAGCCGCGGGGGTGGGGGTCGCGCAGGGTCTCGACGCCCTTGCCGGGCCAGTAGGTCTCCTTCAGGCCGAGCTTGTCGATGACCCGCTCCTCGACCAGCTCGGAGATCGACCGCCCGGTGACCTTCTCCGCGACCATCCCGGCCAGGATGTAGCCGGTGTTGCTGTACGCCCACTTCTTGCCGGGCGCGAAGGACGCCTTCTTCGCCAGGGCCAGGTCGACCAGCTCGCGCGGCTCGAAGGTGGTGTGCCGGATCTTCACGTAGTCCGGGATGAGGTCGGTGTAGTTGGGCAGGCCGGAGGTGTGCTGCAGCAGCTGGCGGGTGGTGATCTCACGGCCGTCGATGCCCTTGCCGCGCACCAGCTCGGGCAGGTACTTCTCGATCGGCGCGTCCAGCTTCAGCTTGCCCTCCCCGGCGAGCTGGAGCAGCACCACCGCGGTGAACATCTTGCCGGCGCTGCCGATGCGGCCGTAGCCGTCGACCGGCACGTCCTTCTTCGTCTTCAGCTTGGCGACACCGGCGACGTAGTCGGTGACGTTCCCGTCGGCGTCACGCACCGAGGCCATGACGCCGGGGAACCTGTGCTTGCCGACCAGCTGGTCCAGGCTCGTCTGCACCGGGTCGGTGGCCGCCGACGCCGTGGCCGGTAGGCCTGCCATGACCAGGCCGGTCATGGCGGCGACCGCGGCGGCGGCCAGGACGCCACGCCTGAGGGTGCGGGCGGGGACTTCGACGAGCTTGGACATGGGGACCACTCCCTGACTGGGGTCTTTACCGGTGCGTTGCTCTGACGCTGATAAGCATCGCGTCCAGCCCCGGCCGTGATCGATCCCGCAGCCTGAACAGCAGGGGTACCGCTGGCCCTACCTCACGTGGTCGGGTTCGGCGTCAGCGGATCTCGTACGTGCTGGTGGTGCCGCTCACCTCGTTGCCGACGACGAGCAGCGGGCGCCTGGTCGGGCTGTCGTGCGCGGGGACGAAGGCCAGCCCCTCGGGGCCGAGGTCGCCGTCCCGGGTGTTGACGTAGTCGGCCAGGCGGGGCCGGCGCGGGTCGGTCACGTCGTAGGCGACGACGCCGCCGACGCGCTCCAGGCCCACGAAGGCGTAGGTACGGCCCTTGATCGTGCCGACGGTGACGCCCTCGGGCTCCGGCCCCTTGTTGTCGCTGCGGGAGTCGAAGTCGTCCTCCTCGTTGTCGGTGTTGAAGTGCTCGGGCAGCTCGCGGGCGATCAGCCGCTCCAGCTCGTCACCGGAGTCCCAGACCAGCTCGCCGGAGGCCGACCGGATCGACAGCGAGCGGGTGCCGAAGACGTGCAGCGCGGTGTGCGCGCCGTCCGCGTCCTTGGGCGAGTCGGCCGCGACGGTGAGCCGGCCCAGCTCGGTGTCCTTCTGGAGCTCGGCCGCGTCCGGGAAGGCGGAGGAGGACAGCTTCAGGTCCTTGACCCGCACCTCGTCGGTGTAGCAGTCCCAGTCGCGCGTGTCCCCCTCGTTGGCGGTCACCAGGTAGGTCCGGCCACGGGAGCTGAAGTCGGCGATCGCGTCCGGCAGGTACATGCCCTTGACCGGGTGGGGCCGGATGTCGATCTTGTCGTCCTTGTCGGAGGCGTCCAGCCCGTTCCCAGCCGCCGCGTGGTCCTTCAGCCCGAGCGCCGCGATGTCACGGACCGTCCCCCTGCGCAGGTCGACGACCGCCAGCGCGTTGTTCTCCTGGAGGGTCACCCACGCCGTGTCGCCCTCGACGGTGACGTACTCCGGCTCCAGGTCCTGGGCCGCGCTCGCCTTCGGGCCGCTGATCCGCACACCCTTGGCGCGGAGCTCGTCCTCCCGGCCGTTCCACGCCCGGAAGTCGGCGGTCCGTACGGTGCCGCGCCGTACGTCGACGATGCTGACCGAGCCCTCGGGGTCGTTCACCTGGTCATCGCAGTAGGAGGAGGGCTCACCCTCGTTGGCGACGACGACCTGCCGGCCGTCCGGGGTGAAGGTCAGCATGTCGGGCAGCACACCCACCGTGACCTGGCGGAGCTTCCTGCCGGTGCGCGTGTCGAAGAAGGCGACGCTGCCGGGCTCGGTCTTGGCCTCGGCCTGCTGCGCGACGGCGAGCATCCGGCCGTGCACGGCGACGCTGTTGGCGCCCGGCGTGGCCAGGGTGGTGACCTTGCGCGGCCGGCGCGGGTCGCGCAGGTCGAGGACGTCGACCGTGCCCGCCTGCGCGTTGACGACGAACACCCGGCGGGTGGCGGGGTCGTAGGCCGGGATCTCGGCGGCGCTGGTGCCGACGGAGCCGGCGGAGTATCGGCCGAGGAAGGACAGCTCGATCCCCCGGGTCTCGGCCGAACCGGCGGCGGGGGTGGCCGTGAAGAGTGCGGAAAGCACCAGGCCGGCGGTGGTGAGGCGGGCGAAAGTCGTCGTGCGCATGAGGCGCAGTGTCACGAAGGCCCGTGACCTTCCCATGTCTCGCGAATGAGCACGAAATGAACCATCGATCTCAGGCCGGGATCAACTATCCGCGCCCGGCTTGAGCAAACCGGTGTCGTACGCCGCCGCGACCGCGGCCGCCCGGTCCTTCACGCCGAGTTTGCCGAACAGGTGCAGCAGGTGCGTCTTCACCGTCGCCTCGGTGATGAACAGCTTCGCGGCCACCTCACGGTTGGTCGCGCCCCGGGCGATGAGCGCGAGGACTTCGAGCTCCCGGCGGCTCAGCGTCCGCCGTTCGGGCTCCCGCGACCGCTGCGTCAGCACGCCGGTCACGGACGGGGACAGCACCGTCTCGCCACGGGCGGCCGCCTGCACGGCGCGGCGCAGGTCGGCGCGCGGGGTGTCCTTGAGGAGGTAGCCGGTGGCGCCCTGGTCGATCGCGGGCAGCACGTCGGCGTCGTCGTCGAACGTGGTCAGCACCAGGATGTGGATGCCGGGCGTCTGCTCGCGGAGCCGGCGGATGACCTCCGCGCCGCTCATCTTCGGCATCCGGAGGTCCATGAGCACCACGTCGGGCGCGGTCCGCAGGGCCACGACCAGCGCCTCCGGCCCGTCGGCCGCCTCGCCGACGACCTCGAAGGCGTCGTCGCCGGTGAAGATCCCGCGCAGCCCGTCCCGTACCACGGGGTGGTCGTCGACAATGATCATGCGGATGGGCACGGCTCACCCCGTCGCGGTGGAGGACGGATCGGCCGGGATGGCCGGAATGCTGGCGGAGATCGCGGTGCCCTGGCCCGGCCCGGCCTCGATCACCAGGTCGCCGGCCAGCCGGGTGACGCGCTGGCGCATCGCGACGAGCCCGAAGCCACCGACGTCGGAGGGCCCGGTCTCCTCGGGGACGAACCCGGAGCCGTCATCGCGTACGTCAAGAACCACGACATCCTCCATGTACGACAACGTGAGGCCGACGCGGGAGGCGCCGGCGTGCTTGGCGACGTTGGCCAGCGCCTCCTGCGCCGTGCGCAGCAGCGTGCTCTCCACCGCCAGGTGCAGCGGCCGGGGGTCGCCGGTCACGGAGAAGCCGGCGGGCGTGCCGGTGGCCCGCGACCATGTCGCCGCGACGCCCGCCAGGGCGGTGGGCAGCTGCGCCTCCTCCAGCGGAGCCGGGCGTAACGCCTGCATCGATCGGCGGGCCTCGTTCAAACTGTCCCCGGCCAGCGCGCGCATCGCGGCCAGCCGCGAGCCGAGCACGGGGTCGTCGACCGCGCCGTCGATGGCTTCGAGCTGGGTGATGATGCCGGTCAGCCCCTGCGCGACGGTGTCGTGGATCTCCCTCGCCATCCGCTGCCGCTCCCCCAGCACGCCGGCCTCGCGGGCCCGCGTCAGCAGCTGGGCCTGCAGGTCCGCGTTCTCCGCCGCGAGCGCGGACAGCTCGGCGCCGGTCCGCCTGAGCTGCTCGATCATCACCTTGCGCTGGTCGTTCTGCTGGGAGATGGCACGGATCGAGAGCCCGGCCGTGGCGGCGACCAGCGTCGCGACGAGGAACGAGAAGACCATCTGCGCGGGTGACCGCCCCTCGGGCACCACCACGAGCACCGCGGCCGTCGCCGCAACCCCCGCGTACGCCCACCGACCGGGCAGCACGGTGAAAGCCTGGATGAACGCCCCCACCCCGGTCACCGAGAACACCCCGTCGATCCTGACCAGCGCCCCGACGAGGACGAGCAGCACCACGAAGTAACCGGCCAGTGCCCACGGCCGCTCGCCCCAGCCAGGCTGCCGGCCCACCATGAACCAGTGCCAGGCCATGGCGAGCACCGCCAGGACCAGCAGCTCCAGCCGCCACTCCCGGAGCAGGGCGAAGCCGGCGGGCAGCAGGAAGAACAGGTAGGGGACGGCGGGCCGGGCGCGATCCCAGCGCGGGACGTCGCCGCTCACCATCGGCGAACCCCGGCCATGGTGCCACCAGCGACCATGACACCCAGCCTAACCGGGACGGGCACGCCGCTCCACGGCTTGCGTCGCGGGCTTCGGAGTGCGGGCGGGCTCTCGTACGATGAGGGGGTGCACAGGCTCATCCGCTCCGTGTGGAACGAGCCCCGTCCCCCCGACCCGCCCGCGCGGGTGTGGCGCGACTGGGTGCTTGTCGGGGTGCTCGTCGCGCTAGCTGCGCTCGAAGGAGCCCTGCGGCCGGATCTTCCGTGGCGGGCCGTCTCGGTGACGGTCACCATCGGGCTGGCGCCCCTGTTGCTCTGGCGCCGCACCAGGCCACTGCTGGTGATTGTGATCATTTTCACCGTCGGCAACCTGGCCACGCTGCTCACCGCCGGCGCCTCCGGCGAGACGTACACGATGGCGTACATGTTGATCTTCGTGTACGCGCTGTTCCGGTGGGGGGCCGGGCGTGAGGCGGTGATCGGGCTGGCGATCGCGCTCGGCTCGGTCCTCCTGTCGATCCTCTTCAGGCAGCTCGCCGCCCCCGACCTGATCGGCGCGTTCGCCGTCATGTCCGCGGCCATCGCCCTGGGGGTGGCCCTGCGCTTCCGGGCCAGGGCGCGGTTGCGCGAGCTCGATCAGGTCAAGCTGCTCGAACGCGAGCAACTGGCCCGCGACCTGCACGATACCGTCGCCCACCACATCTCGGCCATGGCGATCAGGGCCCAGGCGGGCCTGGCGACCTCGGCCTCGCGGCCGGACGCCGCGACCGACGCGCTGCACGTGATCGAGGCGGAGGCGGCCCGCGCCCTGGACGAGATGCGCGCCATGGTCCGCGTCCTGCGCCAGGACCAGCCGGCGGACCTGGAGCCCGGCCGCGGCATCACGGACCTCGAACAGCTCGCGAGCCACGGTCCGTCCGGCCCCGCCGTCCATGTGGAGATATCCGGCGCTCTCGGCGACCTCCCGCCGTCGGTGGGGGCCGCGATCTACCGCCTCGCCCAGGAGTCGATCACCAACGCCCGGCGGCACGCGCGGCACGCCACCCGCATCGAGGTCCGCGTCGCCGCCGACGACACCTCGGTGCACCTGCGGGTGAGCGACGACGGCGAGAGCATTCTCGTCCGCCAGCCGCCCGGTTACGGCCTCATCGGCATGATCGAACGCGCCGACCTGCTCGGCGGCACCTGCGTGGCCGGTCCCGGCCCCAACCGCGGCTGGACCGTGACCGCCGTGCTCCCCCGCGCGGGGGCGGCGACGTGAGCGTCCGGGTGCTCGTCGCCGACGACCAGGAGATCGTCCGCACCGGACTGGCGATGATCCTGGACGCCCAGCCGGACATCGAGGTCGTCGGCCAGGCGGCCGACGGGCGGCGGGCCGTCGAGCTGGCGCGGCGGCTGCGGCCGGACGTGTGCTTGTTCGACATCCGGATGCCCGGTCTCGACGGCATCGCCGCCACTCGTTCCCTCGCCGGACCGGGCGTCGCGGACCCGCTCGCCGTCGTCGTCATCACCACGTTCGACCTCGACGAATACGTCTACGCCGCGCTGCGGGCCGGCGCCCGGGGCTTCCTGCTCAAGAACGCCGGCGCCCGGCAACTGTCCGAAGCGGTCCACGCCGCCGCCAACGGCGACGCGCTCATCGCCCCGAGCATCACCGCCCGCCTGCTCGGGGCCTTCGCCCGCACCGGCCCCGCGTCACCGCCCGCGCGGCCCATCGAGGCGCTCACCGACCGCGAGGAGCAGATCCTGGCGACCGTGGCGCGCGGGCGCACCAACGGCGAGATCGCCGACGAGCTGCACATCTCGCTCAGCACGGTCAAGTCCCACATCGCCAGCCTGATGGCCAAGCTCGGCGCCCGCAACCGCGTCGAGATCGCCATGTGGGCGTACGAGACCAACCGGGTCAAGAACTCCGCCGAATGATCCATTCGGCCACGGCGAGGTTGATCACCCAGCCGGCGGCCATGGCCACCGCTCTGGGCAGCTCGCCAGGTGTGCCGTCCAGCGCGAACAGGGGCACATGGGTGAAGGCCTGGGTGCCCGCGCCCATGCCGATCGCGTAACCGCGGATCATCCAGGCGCGGTGCCGGGCGAAGTCCCGCCGCCGGATCGCGGCGAAGCCGAGCACGATGGCGACCACCATGGCCGTGCCGAACACGAGCCGGGAGGCGGCCACGAGCGGGCCGTCCATCGCCGGCAGGGCGTAGAACACGCTCATCCAAAGCCCGGTCAGCGCCGCGATGAGCCCGCAGGGGACCAGCACCCGCCCGGCGACGCGATGCCAGCCGCGCTTCCGGCGCAGCCTGGGCACGAACTGGAACGCCCCCAGGACGCTGTAGACGGTCACGGTGATGATGTGCAGCACCACCGGCACGGGCGCCGCGAAGAACCGGGCGTTGTCCGGCGTGATCTCCGCGCCGCCGGTCAGCTCGGTCAGGCGGATGCCGCCGGCGAGCACGGGCACGAAGGCGAGCCCGATCAGCGCGGCGGGCACCCGCCACTGCGTCTTGCGGCGTTCCGTCGCCATCTTGTCTGTCATGCCCCTGAGCGTGACGACTGGAGGGATGGTTTCCATCAGCGGAACGGTCCCCGCTGAGCCGGTCGATCGTCCGCCAATCAGGCGTACTTTTGGCTGATGACCCCTTTTTTCAGGACTTTTACGCTGATCGCACTGTTCCCTTCCCGCCTTTGAGGAGATGCAATGAAGGCGTTCGTCCTGCGCTCGTACGGCTCACCCGACGTCCTGAAGCTCACCGACCTCGACCGGCCCGTCCCCGCCCCCGACGAGGTACTGGTCCGGGTGCGTGCCACCTCCGTCCAGCCGTTCGACTGGCATCTCATGAGAGGCCAGCCGTACATCGCGCGGCTGATGGGCGGCCCTCTCGGTCCGCGCAGGCCGAAGATCGACATCCTGGGCGGCGACCTCGCCGGCCAGGTCGAGGCGGTCGGCGCAGACGTGACCGAGTTCGGTCCCGGCGACGAGGTGTACGCGATGTCCAAGGGGAACGGCTTCGCCCAGTACGCCTGCGTCAAGGCCGCCGAACTGGCCCCGAAACCCAAGAACCTGACCTTCGAGCAGGCAGCGGCCGTGCCGGTGGCGGCCAACACCGCCCTCGTGGCCCTGAAGGACCGGGTCCAGCCGGGCACGCGGGTGCTCGTCGACGGCGCTTCTGGGGGCGTGGGCACGTTCGCCGTGCAACTCGCCAAGGCGTTCGGAGCCACGGTCACCGGCGTCTGCGGCAGCCGCAACGTCGGCCTGGTCCGCTCGATCGGCGCGGACGAGGTCATCGACTACACCAAGCAGGACTTCACCCAGCTCGGGCAGCGCTACGACCTCGTACTGGACATCGCCGGCAGCCACTCGGCCCTCGCCTGCCGCCAGGTTCTGACCCGTAAGGGCACCTATGTCGTCATCGGCGGAAAGGCCGGACGCTGGGTCCAGCCCGCCGGTCACACGATGGCCGCGGTCATGCTGTCGCCGTTCGTCTCGCAGACGATGACCATGGCCGACGTGATCGGCTGCACCGAGAACAAGCGAAACCTGATGACACTGACCGAACTCATCGAAACCGGCAAGGTCACCCCGGTCATCGACCGCACCTACTCCTTCGAGGAGATCCCGGAAGCGCTCAGATACCAGGAGGAAGGGCACGCCTCAGGCAAGGTCGTCGTCACGATCTGAGCCCTCGTGCCACCGCCCGGATAGACCCGATCAGGGGCTGCTTCGATGGATTCGTCCGGTTAGAGTGGCCGCACTGAAGCGGGTGAAACTGGAGGAAGCATGCTGCTCTTACTGGCTCGCATGCTGACCCGGATCGCGGCGCTGGGAACGTGGTGGACGCCGGTTCTCGTCTTCAGTCTGGTGTTCCTAACCAGCTGGCCCCTGATGGCCCTCGCGGAGCCCGCCGACAGCGCGATCGTCGAGCCGGCCAACTACTGGTGGTATTTCGTGGTGACCGCCGCCACCGTCGGATACGGCGACCTGTACCCGGAGACGGCCGCGGGCCACGCCGTCGGCACCTACGTCATCATCGGCGGCATCGCGACGTTGACCACGGTGTTCGCCCGGCTGGCGACAGCACTGGAACGAGCGAAGGGACGACGCATGCAGGGCGCCATCACAGCGGAGAACTCCGGCCACATCGTGCTGCTCGGCTACACGCCGGGACGAACCGAGCAGATGGTGGACGAACTGATCGCCGACGGTTCGACCGGCATCGTCCTGTGCGCCTTCGACGACGTGCCGACCCACCCGATGCCCGACCGCGATGTCACCTTCGTACGCGGCGACCTGACCGACGACGGCGTCCTCCGCCGGGCCGGCGTGCAGCGGGCGTTCAGCGTGCTGGTCGACGCCCGCGACGACAACGAGGCCCTGACGGTCACGCTCACCGCCGACCACGTCGCCGACGGCGCCCATCTCGTCGTCGCGCTCCGCGACATCGCCAAGATCCGCCAACTGCGCTACGTCAACGAGTCCGTACGCTGCGTCCAGTGGCACAGCCCGCACATGATCACCGAGGAGCTGAAGGACCCCGGCATCACCGAGATCTACACCCACCTGATGACGCACAACGGCGCCGACACCTATTCGGTGCGCTTGCCGGACTCCCTGGGCCAGGTGCGGGTCGACCGCTGCCAGATGACGCTCGGCAGAAGGTACGGCGCCACCATGCTCGCCGCGCGCACCGGCGACAAGCTGCTGGTCAATCCCAGCTGGCAGACCGAGCTGCCGACGGGAGCCGTGCTCTATTACGTCGGCTCCCGCCGCCTCACCCCCGACGAGATCGCCAAGGCAGTACGCGAAGCCGGCTGACCTGCGTGGATGACGCGCCGCTTCGGGCGATCACCCGTGTCGGTCTCTTCCCTGAGCACCCGTGCCTGGTGAAGGACTACTCGCTCTTCGGGGAATCCGGCCAGTACGGAACCGACCACTGGGCGGCGGAGCCGATGATCGCGCCGTCCAGGGTGACGATGCTCAGCTCGATCCCGCCTGCAGGCCATTCCACGCCGAGTTCGAAGGCCTCCCGGGGTGGCGAGGGCCAGAGCCACAGCCCCATGGTGATGACGCTGTCGTCTTCGCTCCCGCTGCGCATCGACACGCCGCGCGTATCAATTACGGGCCGACATTCCGCCGGACATAGAGTCCGAAAGTGGAGCCGGAACACGGCAAACGCATCCCCGTCGCCCTCAGGGAATCAACAATATTGCCGGCGGCAACTTCATTGAGTTTACCGTCCTCGCACGCTCGAGCGAGAATCCACAGAGTTCCGTGCACCTCCAGCCCATTCGCCCTGCCTACCTCCACAGCCTCGCGATCATCGGTAATGGCGATCCCGCGAGACAGTTCAGCTGCCGAAAACACGCTGGCTTCCCCGAGATTACGCTCCGAAGATCCGATACGCCTCACCCACTTGGTGAAGCATCTGATCTCTTCGAGCGTGTCCAGCCTTGCCAACTGCAGCCAATCCGTGTCCAGCACGGCCTGAAGGATCGGATACGCCCGCACCCCTTCGCGTATCTCCTCGCGCACCACGTGAGTCGTCAGACAGGTGTCACCTGCCAGCAAGTCGCGCAGCACGTCAAGGCGCTCCGCACGGGCGAAATGATTGAGGCACATCGCGTCGAATACCAGGACGGGGGCCTGTCCAGCGCTGGTCAAGGCTCAAGATCCGCATCGTCGCGCAAGGGCAGATCGGCTGCCGTTACCTGACCGCGCATGAGCTCGACAGCTCGCGACCCGGTGATAAATGCCTTCTTGTAGGATTCCATCACCGCATGCGCATAGCTCGGAGGGACTCGAACCGTTTCCAGATCAGGTTGCGGCGCCCATCCCACCGCTTCCATCAACTCCGCGCGGGTCGGGTTCCGCCGGCGCATTTCTTTAGCGATGCCCCTGTCGATGACTTCCGCTGTGACGGCTTGCCGCATGGTCAGAGACCAAGACGTTCTGAAACGTGCGGCCAGAGCCACCAGGTCCTCTCGTTTTACGGCCCCGCCCGGCGAAGCGGCATTTCGGACCACTTCGGTGGGGAGAAGGAGCTCCACTGCGAAGGCGTCGATGGTCGCCTCCCTCTCATCCCGAGAGGCATGCACGCCTATATCAGTGGAGTACTCGTCACCGACGATCAGATGCCCCAACTCATGAGCCGCAGTCGCGCGGCGGCGACCAGGATCACCCTGCCTGCTGACAACCGCGACAGCGAGGTCGCCCTCGATCAATGAAGCGCCTTCACCAGGCGTCTCGACCACCGCAACGAGCTGACCCAATCGTTCGCACACACTCATGAGTGAATCGATGGGATCCAATCCCAGACTGAGCCGATCTCTGACCCAAAGGGCCGCACGACGGGCGCTCGGCGCATCCTGAATCGCTTCTGGACCTCGCTCGATCGCAGGAGGGGAGAACTGTCCGATCTCCATGAGCTGCCGAATGTCGGCCACCCACGTGGACAGGGCGATTTCCAAGCGGTAGGACTGTCGAGTCGCATCCGTGACCGTGTCGTCGGCCAGGTCCGTCCGACGGGACACGACCAGCGGTGGCGTATCGAGGAAGTAACGTAGCGGAACATCGAGCACTGATGACAGCTTGGCCAGTTCGAGCGCATCGACTCGACGAACACCCCGCTCGATCTTGGCGATCATTGTTCGATCGAGATTCAGGGCTGACGCAAGCTGCTCCTGCGACATGTCAGCTGCTAGACGACATTCGCGTACACGCTCGCCTATATCCGCCCACTCTGCAGGATCCCTCATAGTGCGATAATCGCACGATGCATGCGTACAGCGCGACCTCCTCAAGCCAGCCCCAGGCAATCGTTATCTCGAGAGCGCTTTACTGCGATTTCATGCCATCACCTTGCCCGGAGGGGCGAGTGGGGCCAGCTCGCGGCTGAGGCGGAGGACGGCCTGGGTCATGTGGGGGTCGGTGGCGGGGCGGAAGGGGGCGATGGGACGGGCCTGGGGGCCGATGACCAGGCCGGTCTGGCCGTTCAGTGAGGCGTCGGCCGCCGCGAGGAGCGAGGGCCGGGCGGCCACGGCCGGGGAGACGGAGGTGGCGCGGTCGAAGCGCCGCCGGACCAGTGGCCAGAGCAACCGCAACCCGGGCGAGACGATCTTGGGCGATCGCATGGTGCCGTCGGTCATGTCCGTGGCTGCGCCGCCGGGGTCGGCCGCGAAGACGGCGATGCCGGTGTCTCTCAGGCGTTCGGCCAGGTCCAGGGTGTAGGCGAGGTTGGCGAGCTTCGCCCGGCCGTACCAGTGGAAGGCGTAGTAGCCGCCCGGTGGCTCCACCGCGTCGAAGGAGCGTTTGGCGGTCACGACGGAGCCTGAGGTGACGTTGACGATCCGGCTCGGCCCTCCTGCCCGGAGCTGGTCCAGCAGTAACTCGGTCAGAAGATACGGGGAGAGGTGGTTGACGGCGAACGACGCCTCGATGCCGTCCACCGTTCGCTGCCGCTCCGTGAACATCGCGCCGACGTTGTTCACCAGGACGTGCCAGGGCCCGGTGAGGTGAGCGGCGAGAGCTCGTACGGCATCCAGCGAGGCCAGGTCGGCCGCGACGAACCTCGACTTCGGGCCCGTCGCCACCGCGTCGATCCGCTCGACCGCGCGGGCACCACGCTCGGCGTTCCGGCCCACCACCGTCACCGCGTGACCGAGGGCCGCCAGCCCGATCGCCGTCTCCAGGCCGATCCCCCCGGTCCCCGCCGTCACCACAACCCGCTTGTCCATGACCCCACCCTTCGCCGGTCAGCCATAACCGGATAGCTATCCGATTGCCTTTGGGCACGGTAGCACAACCGGATGGCTATCCGGTTGGTGGACGTCAGCGCGGCGGGCGCAGGCCCTCAAGGAGTACGGCGAGGTAGATCTCGGCGTACTTGGCCTGGTCATCGCCGATGCGAACCGCATGCCCGATGCCGCAGATCAGCCGGCGGACATCGTCGGCTCCGAGACCAGGCCGAATCGCCCCCGCCTCGCGGGCGCGGTCGAGCAGGTGCGTGAGGGCGAGCTCCAGCTCGCCCTTCATCGCCGACATCCGCCCGTCGGCATCGCTGTCGGATTCGAACACCGCGGCGAACCCGGAATCGTTCAGCATCCGCTGGAGCGTGAGCCGCAGCAGCCGATGCAGGCTCGTAACAGCGTCCTCCTCGGCCGCCGCGGCCTGCGCTTCGCCGATCAACTGCTGGAAGCGCTCCACCAGCAGCGCTTCCAGCAGCGCGTGCCGATTGGGGAAATGCCGGTACACGGTCCCGACGCCCACCCCGGCGAGCCGGGCGATGGAGTTGAGCATGAGCGAGTCGTCACCGGCGTCCAGCTGCTCGCGGGCGATCCGCAACACCCGCGCACGGTTACGCGCGGCATCCGCGCGCAACGGCGTGCCTCGCTCGGGATCGGGTGTCACGGGCTCAGTCTAAGCCGCATAAACCGCAGGCCCAGAACGCCGTACCACAGCATGATCGGCAGGTGGAGGACGTATCCGAGCTGCTCCAGCGCCACCGTCGGGCCGGCGGTTCCGGTCGTCCACGGGAGCACGACCGCGGCCAGCCCGGAAAGGGCCGCGACCAGGCCGGCGACACGGAGGCGGGCAGGCATCGGAACGCCGGACGCGGCGGCGACGGTGGCGGCCACCCACAGCAGCCCCGCCAGGTTGACCAGCCACTTGGCGGTGAGCATGACCGCCAGGGCCGCCGAGGCGGCGGCGGGGACGGCGGCCAGTTGGGTCAGCGCCAGATTCCCGGCATCGTGCAGCAGGCCCGCCAGCCCGGCCGCGGCCAGCAGGCCACCCGCCACCGGCCCACCCACCATCGGACCGCCCGCCACCCGCCCGGCCGGCCCGGCCGGGCGGGTGGTCATGGCCAGCCCGGCGGTGGTCAGCGCCAGCCAGCCCAGCACGTCGAAGGCGAGCTCGGTCAGATGCAGGCCGGCCTGCTCGCCCACGGCGGCGAGTGTGGCGGCGGGGTCGGACGGATTCAGGGTCAACCCCGATGGCACCACGATGACCGCACCGGTCATCATGGCTACCAACGAGGTCAGCAACAGTACGCCGATGAGCCGGCTACGAGGATCGGTCATGGCGGTGACGGTAGAACCCTGACGCGGCGGCAAGGTCAACACGAGGGGATGCCATGTGGCGGATCGGGCAACTGGCGCGCATGGTGGGCGTGTCCGAACGTACGCTGCGCCACTACGACAAGATCGGCCTGCTCGTTCCCGCCGCGGTCGACGGGGAAAGCGGCTACCGATGGTACGGCGTGACCGAACTGTCCAGGCTTGAGCGCATCCGCGGCCTGCAACGCCTCGGCCTGCCGCTGCGTCAGATCGCCGATCTGCTGGACGCCCCCGAGACCCAGGTACGGCAGGCGCTGGCCGAGGTCGTGGCCGGCCTCGAACGCGACATCGCCACGCTGGCCGCGACCGCCGCGCACGCCCAGGACCACCTCGCCACGCCGATGTCGATCCTGCCGCAGCAGGCCACCGTGGGCCCGCGCCACCTGCGCGTCCGCCGCCTGCGCGTAGCGCACGCCGCCGAGCTGGCCGGCCTCTGCGCGACGCCGCCGGCCACACTGCTGACCTGGCTGTACGGCCCGCCGACGGGCCGATTCGCCGCCGCCGTGACCACCGAGCGCGCCGGTGAGCAGCTCAGGCTGCAAGCCCGAAACGTCGTACGGGCCATCGTCCCGCCCTCGGTGGGGATCGTCCGCGCCGGACAGGATCTGTTCGGCTGGCTGAGCCGCCACCGGCTGACCGTCGACGGCCCCACTGTGGAGGAGCACCTCGTCGACGCCGACGGCGCCCACGCCATCGCCCTGGAGGTGCCGGTCGCTCACGATGGCGCCCGGGACCGGCCTGGGCGCCTTCAGGGCCGTATGTTCAGCTCGGCTCAAGCCCTTTAGCCATACGCCTTCTCGGCCTTTTCGTAGGCCTGGACGGTCGACTGCTTCTCCAGCCGACCCCCGTCCGCCTGCCACCGGGGTGTGATCTCCCCATAGGGGACCTGTTTGCGGAGCTCGGTGAGGTTCTCGTCGGTCACGAGCAGGCCGGCAGAGCGCGGGTCCAGTCGATGATCTCGGCGAACCTTGCGGACACGGTGTGCGTATTGCCGGCGAGGGCGGCCAGGGCCGTCGCGTTCCCGTAGATCTGCCGCAGCGCGGTCTGCGCCTTGTCGGCGGCCTCGCCAGACCATGGGGCGTCGCGCAGGTCCCGCGCCCGGCTCTCCAGAGCGCTGAGCCGGGTCAGGACTGGTCAACCGGGGGCGGGCAGCTCGGGCATCGAGACTCCGATCATCGGCCACGCCTACCCATACGGAGATCTTTCTTGTTAAGCGGCGATCAGCGTGGCGATCCCACGTTGATTCGGACAGGACGCCCAGCGAGATGCCCAGGGCCGCGGACCCCTACCCGTACTCCTTCTCCGCCTGCTCGTAGGCCGCGAGGAGCGGTGTGCCGGCGGCCAGCCACGCCATGCTGCTCTCGGCGAGCTCGTGGGGGACGTTATGCATGCGCTCGACGTCCGCGCGCAGGTCAGTGGCCATTTGGTCGGTCACGAGCAGGCCCGGCAGGTCCTGCTTGATGCGCTTGGGCAGCAAGCGATAGACGTCGAGGAACTCGTTGTTCGCCTCCGCGAGGAAGCTCCGGGTCCGGCTGTCCGCCGAGCCGCCGAAATCCCACAACTCATCCCAGTCGCCACGATGCGGGTCCACCACTTGCTCGAAGTTGGCGGAGCACCAGGAGGTGACCTCCGTGAACCTCCTGGCCGCGGCATTCAGACTGCCGGCGGTGGCGGCCAGGGCGGTCACGTTCGCGTAGATCTGCCGCAGTGCGCCCTGGGCCAGGTCGGCGGCCTCGCCGTGCCAGGGAGAGTCGCGCAGGTCCTGCGCCCGGCGCGGTAACGTGTTCGCCCGTTCGACCAGGGAGCCGGCCATCTCATCGAAGTACGTCGGAACATCTCCATAGAGCCAGAAGGTGGAGTGGCTGAAGTCCTGCACCGCCTTCGCCGCGGTCATGTCGCCGACGCCGTAATCGATTTCAGGCAGTTCGAGCACATGACTACCGTTGGGGTAGAGCTTGCTCGGCCTGCCTCCGTAGCCCAGGAGCCCCTTGCCGTCAGTCCCGGGGATCCGCTGCGCGAACCGGGTAAGGGGGATGTCGCCGAGCTGGGGGGTGTCTGCGAGATCATATCTGGCGCAGGCTCGTTCGATCAGGAGTCCGGCCATACCGATCTCGGCGTGCAGGTCGTTCCAGAGCAGGCGCGCCACATTGCCGGCGCCCTGGAGAAGGGCGCCGAGATCTTGCGGCAGGCGCCAGTGGAGGTTCGGGATGCTGTTCGGCAGTTTCTTGAACGCCATGTCCACGTCGGCGTCGACGGACAGCTCGATGAGCCTGCCCGAAACGGCTTTCACGCCCTTGCGGTCGATCTCGACCCCGTCTCGCCGCTGCTCGTTTCCGAGTCCCGGCCAGTATCCGGGGAGTTTCGGCTCAGTTTCCCACTCGGACCACTGATCTGCGGGCGTTGATTCCGGATCACGCATCGAGACTCCGATCATCGGGGGTGCCTCACCCTACGAAGATCTCTCACAAGCGTGCAAACCCGGTGTCATACGGCGTCAGGAGTGAGCTCCGCCGCTGCCTGGACCGCCGGCGGCTTGAGGAAGCCGGTGGCCCAGGCGACGGGGATGGCGATCACGGCGATGACCAGACCGGTGATCAACGGGGCCGAGGCGCCGGAGCCGCTGATCGCCACGCCACCGGCGACCGAGCCGGCCGCGATGCCCACGTTGATCGCGGAACCGGGCAGCGCGGACGCCAGCGCGCCACCCGGACCGGCCAGGCTCACCACGCGGACCTGCAGCGAGGGCACCATGCCGCCGACGAACAACCCCAAGGCCGACATCACCAGCGCGACGAGCAGCGCGACCGCGCCGACGAGGTGGAGCGCCAGCAGACAGGCCGCGGCGCCGACCGTCGCCGTGATGAGGGTACGGGCGGCGTTCCGGTCGGCGAACCGGCCGCCGCCGAACGCGCCCATCGCGTTGGCCAGGCCGTAGGCGAGCAGGAACACGCTGATCAGCGCACCGGAGATGCCCGTGACACCCTCCAGGAACGGCACGATGTAGGTCAGCGCCGAGTAGACCGCCGCGAAGACCAGGAAGTTCAGTGCCAGCACGGCAAGCACGCGTGGGGCGAAGGCGTACCTGGCCTGGCCCGCGACGCCGCCGGTGGTGCGCGGCACGGACGGCACCAGCGCCACCGTGGCGATCAACGCGACCACGCTGAGCAGGATGATCCCGGTGAACGAGCCGCGCCACCCCACCGTCTGCCCGACCAGCGTGCCCAGCGGTACGCCCAGCGCGGCCGACACCGAGATCCCGGAGATGATCACCGAGATCGCCCGGCTCGCGCGCTCCGGCGGGACCAGCGCCATGCCCGTCACGAACCCGACGGCGATGAACAGCCCCTGCACCGCGCCTGCCAGGACACGTGCGGCGACGAACAGCCCAAGGTCGGGGACCAGCAGCAGGACCAGGTTGGCCAGGGCGAACAGGATGAGCGTGCCCACCAGCACGGCCCGCTTGTCCAGCCTGATCGTCAGCGCGGTCAGGATCGGCCCACCGATCGCCATCCCCAGCGCGTAGGCGGTCACCAGCGTGCCGGCCGCGGCGACGGAGACCCGGAGATCCGTGGCGATCAGGTTCAGCACGCCGACCACGAGCAGTTCGGCGCAGCCCAGCACGAACACCCCGAAGAACAACGTGGCCAGTGCCAGGTTCGTCCTGGCCAGGCTCAGCTGGGTATCCATGCGCGCCCCCCACCATAGTTACTCGCGGTAATTGTACTATTACGCAGAGGAACGTACTCGCAACGGATGGGAAGCTCGATGACCGTCAATCCCTACGCCGCGGCGCCCTTCAGCTACGCCTCCATGCCGGGCGCGACCCCGTACTCGATCGTCGAGCTGATGCCCGGCGCGCGCAACCTGATGCACCACGCCCAGGTGACGGCCGGCGAGCGGGTGCTGCTGCTGGTCGAGCACACGGCCGACCCCGTCGTCGTGCAGGCCATCGCCGCGGCGGCGGCCTACCGCGACGCCGACGTGCATGTGCTGTCCGTGGCGCCGTTCAGCCCAGGGGGGTGGGACAAGGACGTGACCCACCAGATCGAGACGGCCGCCGTACGGGAGGCCGACGTCGTGATCAGCGCCACCTGGTGGGGCGAGGTGCACACGGCGCCCCTCTTCTTCGACCAGATCAGAGCCCTGCCCCTGCGCTTCGCCTCGCTGCACATGGCGGCGACGGCCAGCGCCATGCTCACCGGCGCCCGCTTCCCCAACGAGGTCTACTACGCCATCAAGCATCGGGCCCTGACCAGTCTCAACACGGCCCAGAGCATTCGCGTGACCTCCGCCCTGGGCACCGACCTGACCCTGTCGCGCTTCACCTTCACCCTCGACGAGGGCCCCCTGGGCCCCGGCGACTGGCAGCCCTTCCCGTACGGCGGCGCCAACTTCCATCCGACCGCCACCGAAGGCGTCCTGGTCATCGAGGACTCCACCTTTACAGGCGTGCCGGAACAGCCCCTGCGCATCACTCTTGAGGAGAACCTGGTGCGGAAGATCGAGGGCGGGATCGCCGCCGAGCACCTCCGCCGCGCCTCACCCGACGGCTACTACCTCCGGCACGCCCTGATCGGCCTCAACCCCAAGACCCGGCTCTCCGGCGGCACCCAGTTCGAGCGCGAGAAGCACGCCGGAGCCTTCTACTGCGGCCTCGACGCCCTGAGCGACGGCGCCCCGATCGCCACCAGCCCCGGCTTCGCGCACTGCGACTGCCAGATCGACCGGCCCACCATCCACGTCGACGGCGAACCGTTCGTCGAGGACGGCCGCCTGCTGCTCCTCGACACCCCGGAGATCCGGGAGGTCGCCGCCCGGTACGGCCCACCCGACGTGATCCTCGACGACAACCCGCTCATGATCCTCCCCCGCCGCTACACCGGGGGAACGGCGACCCGCTGATCGCCTGGAGGCACCTAGGCGAACCGCACCCCCGCAGGACGGAAGATCGAGGCTGCGAGGCTCTGGACGAAGCGCATGATCAGCGCTTCGAGCAGCATGAAGGCGGCCTTGGCAAGCAGGGAGGCGAAGAACTCAGACAACTCTCTACCTAACGGTCATGTGGGCATTTACGAGCATATTTCGCTATAAAGGTGTCAAGGTGGTATCGGTTGGTCTGGCAGTTCGGTGAACGGTCGATGACTACTCCCTGATGGCCCGCTGTTCGATCAGCACGCTCACCATGGTCGCGGCCGCGGCGCAGCCCAGGCCGATCCCCCAGCCGATGAGGCCGGTCGGGCGGCAGCCGAAGAGCTGACTGAGCCCCGGCACCGAGATGATCACGACCAGCGCGGCCAGCGACGACACCACGGCGAGCACCACCATCCGGTCACGCCCGCCCAGCGCCAGCGTCTGCAGCAACTGCGCCACCACCAGGCCGATGAGACCGACCGTATCCGCCCGCCCCCGGGTGCCGCTCACCCGGGCCAGCGACCATGCCGCGGTGGCGGCGGCCGCGGTGACGACGGCGCGCAGGTAGATGTCCCGCGTCAGGGCGGCGCCCAGCGAGGCCTCCGGCCCCTCGGACAGCAGGCGCTCGGGACTGGACGCGCTGGGCGGCCGGATGGCCACCGCCATGGCGGGCAGCATGTCGGTGAGCAGGTTGACCAGCAGGAGCTGGCGGGTGTTCAGCGCACTCCGGCCGGTCAGGAAGCTGGATCCGAGCGTGAAGGCGATCTCTCCGATGTTGCCGCCGAGCAGGATGCCCAGCGCGTCGCGTACGGAGGCCCACATGCCCCGGCCCTCGATGATCGCGTCGATGATCGTCTCGATGCGGTCGTCTGCCATGACGATGTCGGCGGCGGCCCTGGTGGCGGGGGCGGCGTTCGTTCCGAGGGCGATGCCCACGTCGGCGAGCCGGATCGCGGGCACGTCATTGGCGCCGTCCCCGGTGACGGCCACGACCTTGCCCGCCTCTCGGAAGCTGGTGACGATCCGCGCCTTGTGCTCGGGCGTGACCCGGGCGAACACCGCCACCTCGGTCAGCGCCTCCGTCAGGGCGTCGTCGTCGAGCGCCTCGAGTTCGGGGCCGGTCATCACGCGCAGCCCGTTCAGCGCCCCGATCTCCGCCGCGATGGCCTCCGCCGTGCTGGGGTGATCGCCGGTGAGCATGACGACCCGTACGCCGGCCCGCGTGAGTTGCTCCACGCTGCGCTTGGCCGTCGGGCGCACCGGGTCGGCCATGCCGAGGAACCCGAGGAAGCGCAGGTTCTCGATGCGCGACTCGTCAAGGTCGGCACGGCTGGAAGCGGGCCGCTCGGCGACGGCGAGCACACGGTAGCCCTGCAGCGCCAGCCGTTCCATCCCCTGCTCCAGCTCCCGCCTGATGCGCTCGTCCAGCGGAACGTTCTGTCCGTCCACCACCATGCTGGTGGACCGGGAGATCACGATCTCGGGCGCGCCCTTCACGCTCAGCAGCTGTCCCGACTCCGACCGGCCCAGTACGGCGTGGTAGCCGCGAGCCGGCTCGAAGGGCAGCTCGTCCACGCGCTGCCACGTACGGAGCCCGTCCTCCGGGGTGATGCCGAGCCGCTCGGCGCCTGCCACGACCGCGCGGTCCGTGGGGTGCGGAATGGCCCGCCCGCCGTCGAACCTGGGTCCGGCGCGCAGCGCCGCGCCCACGATAGCCCTCAGCTCGGGTGCGGCCTCCTCCACGGTCTGCTCGACCCGGCCGTCCGAGACCATGCGCAGGCTGATGTGGCCCTCCGTGAGGGTTCCCGTCTTGTCGAAGCAGAGCACGTCCACCCGGCCCAGGGCCTCGATCGTGGACGGATTGCGTACCAGCGTGTTGCGGGTGGACAGGCGCTTGGCCGAGGCGAGCTCGGCCACGGTGGCGACGAACGGTAGCCCTTCCGGCACCGCCGCCACCATCATGCTCACCGCCGGGGCGAGCGCCTGGGCCAGCGGCGCGCCGCGGATCAGCTCGACCAGCAGCAGAACCACGCCGGAGCCCAGCGCGGTCGGCAGGATCTTGCGGCCCAGGGCGCGCAGCCGCAGCTCCACCCCGCTCGGCGGCGGCTGTTCCTGGCTCAGCTTGGCGGTCCTGCCCGCCACGGTCGCCTCGCCCGTGGCCACGACCACGGCCAGCCCGTGCCCTGCCGCGACGGTCGTCCCCTCATAGACCATCGACGCCCGATCCGCGATGGCGGGCGCCGCGGTCGGCGCGGCGGTCTTGCCGACGAGCTGGGACTCGCCGGTGAGGGGCGCCTCGTCCATCTCCAGCCCGGCCGCCTTGATCAACCTCCCGTCGGCCGGTACGGCGTCGCCGGCCCTGAGCTCGATCACGTCCCCGGGCACCAGGGCGTCGGCGTCGCCCGGCACGAGGCCGGAGGGGCGGCGGAGCCGTACCCGGACGGCGGTTCTCTCGGTGAGACGGTGCAGCGCGTGGTCGGCGCCCCGCCGCTGGGCACCGCCGAGCAGCGCACCCGTCACGGCCACGCCGCCGATCAGCAGCGCGTCGAGCACCGAGCCGAACGCGGCCGACAGGCCCGCCCCCGTGGCCAGGAGGGGGGTCATCGGGTTGACGAGCTCCTCCACCGACGCACCGACCAGGGACTGCGGCCCCTTGGCCGCCGGGCGGACGGTTCTGCGGCGTTCGGCCTCCGCCTCGGTCAGTCCGTGGGGCGACGTGCGGAGCCGTTCCACGACGTCGCGGACCGCCATGGCGTGCCAGGGCGTGTGGTCGGCGCGGATCGGCGGGGCCTCCCGCCCGACGCCCCTGGCCGTCCACTGCCCGGCCCCGAAGGAGGCCAGCGAGGTGCAGTCGCGCACCAGGTTCGCACGCGCGATCGCGGTCGTGGCCGGGCCGAGGAGCGCCAGCCCGACGCCGGCGACCGAGCCGGCGGCGGCCAGGTACACCGCTCGCACGCTCGCCTTCCTGGCCGAGGCCAGGTAGCGGAGGAGCAGGTGCACGCCGTCCAGCTCGGCGATCACATCGGCGTCCCACGGGACCCGCCGCACACCGTCGAGCAGGCCGATCCCCAGGTCGGCCTGGCGCAGCCCACCCCGCCCGCGCCGCGACACCACCGCCACACCACGCCCCTCGGACTGCAGACCCCGCACCGACGCGGCGAGCCTGGCCCCGCCGTCGATGGAACGTTCCAGACCCAGCCGCCGGGCAAGGCCCGGCTCCCCACCGGCCAGGACCACCTCGCACGTCCCCTTCGGGGCCGTGACCAGGGCCTCGGCGGCAGGATGCAACTCGCGGACCAGGCCGACCAGGGCGATCGGAGTGCCGTCCCGTGCCACCTCGACCGCGCGTACGCCATGCTCCCGCCACTGCTCGGGCATCTCCGTGTGCGGTCGCGCGCGGAACCCGTCGCGGTCGCGCTCAGCGCCGGGGTCGGTGAGGTCGAGCAGCGTGTACAGCCGGGCATGCAGGTCGTCCGAATCCACGTCGGGGGCGAGCGGCAGCACGCCGTCGATCGTCCACGCGCCCGTGGTGAGCACGGCGGCGTCCAGGACGACAGTGTCGATACGGTCCATGCGGCGCAGGGCCTCATGGTCGAGCACCATCGTGCCGCGCCCGGCCAGACCACGCCCGACGGCACTGGTGAAAGCGTCCCTGCCGAGGCTCGCCGCCTTGGGGGTGCCGCTGATCAGCACGGACAGCCCGCGCCGGTGGCTCCGGCTGATGATCGAGGTCACTCCGTGCGCGGCCAGCGACGCCGCGCCGGCCGCGTCGGCGTACCGCTCCACGGGCCCGCGCGGCAGCGGGACCGGCCGCGCCGCCGCCGATGCGGCGATGTGCCGGTACGCCCCCGGCGCTGCCGCGAACTCCTCCTCGCGCCGCTCCCACACCTGCCGCCCGGCGCGGGCCTCGACGTAGCGTGCGGCCGCGGCGACGGAGTCGATCAGGAGCGACGCGGGCCGCATGCTCAGCGTCTGCGAGACGATCCTGGACGTCATCAGCACCGCGTCCACGGCGGGTTTGCCGATGCGCTGCTCCAGCTCCGTACGCACCCGCGGGGTGTGTTCGGCCAGCGCGACGAAACTGGGCACGGCGGCAGGCAGCGCGGGCAGGCGGAACAGCCGGCCGGTCGCGGCCAGCCCGGCACCGGCGAGGTGCAGACCGAGGCTGATCGCGGCCCTGGCCTGCTGCTCCACGCCGTCGAGAACGCGAGCCGGGTCGGGCGGCCGGTCGTCGGCGTCGCACTCCTCCACGATGGCCACGAGCTTGGCGACGTCCGTCGTCTCGTCGCAGCCTGCGAACACGCTGCTGAGCGCCCCGTTCACCTCCGCGCGCGGCGCGCCGGCCGCGCGCAGCCGCTCTTCCAGAACGCGAGCGGGCCCCTCGGTGCCGGGCCCGCCGATGCTCCTCAGCTCGATCCGTACGCCCCCTGGGCATGGCCGTACCCGGCGGGAACGCGGGAGGACGCTCCGCACCGGTTGCGGAAGCATGTCAAGCAGCGCGTCAGTGGAGAGCATGCCCAACAGCGCCATACGTCCTCATGTTCTCCCGTCTA
Organism: Nonomuraea sp. ZG12; assembly: GCF_052068115.1. Taxonomy (NCBI): domain Bacteria; kingdom Bacillati; phylum Actinomycetota; class Actinomycetes; order Streptosporangiales; family Streptosporangiaceae; genus Nonomuraea; species Nonomuraea sp. ZG12. Next base: position 184,204 of record NZ_JBQHCW010000010.1, on the reverse strand, counting down.
TGGCGATGTCGCTGCTCACTTGCTCTGCGGGGTGCTCTTGCGCTTGCTCACAGCCTCGGCCACCGCCCGCTGTACGTCGGGCGCGTCGCGCTTCTTCGGCCTCTGGGTCTGCCTCTGGGTCTGCTTCTGGGCCTGGGTCTGGGCCTGCTGCTGTGCCTGTGCGGGCCTCTCGCCCTCCCCGTCGGGCTTGGCCTGCCCCGGCCGCCCTCGCTGCGTGATGGCCATGCCCACGCCGATGGCGGCGGCGACCGGCCACTCGATGGCCCCGAAGATCGCCATCGCGCCGAGCGCTCCGTAGTAGGCGACGCGTTCGGGTGGCGGGAGAATCGTCCGGGCGACGTCGACGTAGTGTCCGACTTCCTGCTTGCTGATGTGCGGCATCGGGACATGCGGCATCGACACGTGGGGCATCTCGACCTGGCGCCGGCGGACCTCGATGCCGAGCATCGGCATGTCGATCCGCTTGGGCTCTTTCCCGTTAGACGTGGCCTCGTCACGGCCCTGCTGCTGGATAGCGGTCATGACCCCTCCTCTGGACAGGCACTTCATGTCCTCCTATCCACAGATCCAGCACCTTATTCCGGATGGGTCACATTTGATAATTTGCCCTGGCCGGAGAAAGTTTTACTTCTATCCGGTGACGGGCGTCAGACCATTGCCGATTCCCCGCCGGGATAGGCAAAGGATGACCGGGGCGAGTAGAAGCCCCACACGATCTGCAGCGGCTCGGCGGGGCGGAGAGCATGGACGGGGTGGCTCGGCTCCAGAAACTCCAGTGACACGATCTCGAACGGGTCGACCGGTTCCGCCACGAACGGATAGATCCCACTGAGCCTCTGCCCGCCGGCCTCCGTGATGTAGCGCAACTGGCCACGGTTGACCGCCGTACCGGTGTCACCGACCCGCGCGGTCGTGCGGATCACCGGCACCCCGTCCGACTCCGTCGTCGCGACCAGCTCCCCGCCACTGACCTCGATCGTGGTACGGCCCGCGGTCGCGGGCGCACCCCGGGCGGCCGCGTACTCGCGGACCACCACACTGGAGTTGAAGTAGTGCGTCCACCAGCGGCCGGGGGTCACACCGTCGGGAGCGTAGGCGTCCTCCAGGTCCGGCCCGATGTAGGTGAGCGAGTACGCGCCGAAGCCCGAGGTCTGCTCAGGCTGGTCGACGACGTACTGGTTCATGAAGACCTGGCGGTTGGCCATGGGCTTCAGACCATCAGGCACCAGGGCCGCGACGGCTTCAGGGTCGGCCGGAACCCAGCCGAAGTAGATCATCCGGCTGTTGACGACAAGCTGGGGCGCCACGAGTTCGGACACGACTTCTCCCTGACTATCGACGGCACACAGCCGCAACATACGTTACGTACCCACGGAGAACAACGATGGATATGATCCGGAAACCGAGACCCTTCGCGGCGAAGATGCCACCCACCCGTTCGACTAATCGAACGAATACCGTTGGTGGCAGCACTTCACCTCAGGACGCCATTCACGGCTTTCCGGCAGAAGCAGCGCGCTGGTGCGGTCCGGTCGGACCACTGTGAGACCGCAGACCGGGCCAGGCGACACCCGTCCCACCGATCCCGCAGCACCCATGGGGCACTTTGTGCGGCTACTGCTGACGCAAGCCCCGCAGGACCTCCCGAAGCGCGTCCGGCTGTTCTCGCCATGGATGGTGACCGGCGCCCTCCAGCACATGAAGCCGGCCGTTGGGCAGAGTGTCGGCGAGCACCTAGGGGATTGCTTAACGCGTAACCAACAGGTTACGCTTTCTGGGTGGACAAGGTAGCGGGGGCGATCGCGGATCCTGTGCGGCGGGCGATCCTGATGATGCTGCGCGACCAGCGGCTCTCCGCCGGAGAGATCGCCGAACGCTTCGCGATCACCCGGCCCGCCGTGAGCCGCCACCTTCGCGTCCTCAGGGACAGCGAGCTGGTCCAGGTCGAGCTGGTGGGCAGGCAGCGGTTCTACGTGCTCCACGCCGAGCGGCTCACCGAACTCACCGAATGGATCGCCCTCCTCAACCGTCCCTCCGGGTGGGAGCACCACTTCGACGCCCTGGAGACAGAGATCTACCGGACCCGCCGCGAACGCCGTGACCACGGCACGAGCGGCCAGGAAAAGGAGAACACCGCATGAGCCCCATGCCCACCGGCCGGCTGTTCCGTACCGGCACCGGAGCCGACCTCGTTCTCACCCGCAGCTTCCGCGCGTCCGCCGAGGACGTGTGGGCCAGTCTCACCGAATCCGACCGCACGGCCCGTTGGTTCGGCCCCTGGGAGGGCGACGCCGCGCCCGGCCGGACGGTCAAGGTGCAGCTGGCGTTCGAGGAGCAGACGCCGTGGTGCGACCTGCGCATCGACGCATGCGACCCCCCACGGCGGCTGGCCCTGTCGATGACCGACGAGTCCGGGTCCTGGCGGGTGGAGCTGCTGCTGTCCGAATCGGACGGCTCGACCGAGCTGCGGTTCGTGCACCACCTGACCACCGAGGACGGCATCGGCGAGGTCGGCCCCGGCTGGGAGTACTACCTGGACATGCTCGTGGCCGCACGCGAGGGCTCCCCCACACCGGACTTCGACGACTACTACCCGGCGATGAAGCCGTACTTCGACGACCAGTCCGGGACTGACCGGGCGTAGGTCCAGGCAGACAAGAGGGGCCTCCGAGCAGTCGCGAAGGCTTCGGAGGTCATGCCGACCGGGGCCGCTCACTCCGGCACCCTTGGTGCCACGCGTGCGCGGCCGGCAGGGCCTTGCCCACGGCGCCATCCCGCCGTCCCCTTGACGCAGCACGCTCGACAGTACTTTGAGTAATGATATAGTTACTTTCAGCTATGAGAATCGTCAACGGACTGCCGCGTCACGTGGCTTGCGTGATGGATGGGAACGGGCGGTGGGCCGCGCAGCGATCGCTACCGCGCACCGCAGGCCACGAGGCGGCAGAGGCCTCCGTCATTGACATCATCGACGCGGCGCACTCGGCCGGCATCACATGGTTGAGCCTGTACGCCTTCTCCACCGAGAACTGGCGGAGGCCGGCGGGCGAGATCGACATCCTGATGAGGCTCGTGCGCCGGGCCATCCGCAAGCATGCGCCTGCGTTGTACGCGCGGGGCGTCCGGTGCAGGTTCCTGGGCATGTCCGATCCGCGGATCCCGCCACCCTTGGTTCAGGACATCACCGATCTGATGGCGCTCACCAGCGAAAACCGGCAAATGACGCTCACGGTCGCCTTCGATCACGGGGGACGCCGCGACATCGTGGAAGCCACTCGTTCACTGATCCGCGCCGCCGTCCCCGCCGAGCAGATCACCGAGGCCACCTTCGCCCGGCACCTCCCCTACCCGGACACACCGGATGTGGACCTGGTCATCCGCACCTCCGGAGAGCAACGAATCTCCAACTTCATGCTCTGGCAAGTGGCTTACGCGGAATGGGTCTTCCCCCAGGTGTTATGGCCCGACTTCCGTGCGACCCACCTCTGGGAATGCCTTGACGCCTACCGATGGCGCCAGCGCCGGTTCGGCGGCGTCCGCCAGTCAACCACCATCACGGGAGATGAGCCTCGATGACCCACACCACCGCGGAGGAGACCGCCGATGTCTTCGGGCCGGACTCGATCTTGCGCGGCCTCGTCAACGAGCCACGGTGGGCCCTCGCGGTGACCCGTGCCACGGTGCTGGAAGCCGCGCACCCGCAGATCGGCGCGGCGTTGATCGGAAACTCGACGTTCGTGACGCACCCGTGGCGGCGGCTGCGCAACACCCTGGTGAGCACGCAGCGCATACTCGACCCGGACCAGCACGTTCGCGGCCGCGAGACGGCTCGCCTCAACCGCCTGCACGCCCGCATCGCGGGCACCGACCCCCAGGGCCGCCACTACGACGCGATGGACGCCGAAGCACGCGCCTGGGTGGTGGCGACCCTGTTCGAATCGGCGGTGACGATGTACCGGCTGACCGGCGAGGCACTCGACGGGCCCGCGATGGAACAGCTCTACACCGAGTTCCGGACGATTCTGGCCCTGCTCGAAGGCGACAGCGACCGGCTTCCCGCGACGTTGCAGGAGTTCTGGCCCTACTACGATCACATGATCCACCATCGCCTGGAGAGCACCGAGGCGGTGCGCGTCATCCTCTATCGGCTCTTCGCCAACGTGCCCGCGCCACCCCTGCTGCGCGGCCATCCCGCGGTGTGGGCCGTGGGCCGGGCCGTGGCGGGCCCGGCGGCCGCCGCGATCACCATCGCGTCGCTTCCGGAGAACCTCTGCCGGCGTTTCGCCCTGCCTGACCTCCCAGGGGCGCGGACGCTCATGCACGGGGCCTACCTGGCCAGCGGATTGTCCACCCGCCTGCTGCCGGACAGCTGGATGAACGCCGGCTCGTTCATGCGCCTGCTGGATCCCGACCACTCCGGTGGTGCTGGACCGTGGGAGAGCATTTGGCGCAAAGCGGGCCAGGCCGCGGCCATGTTCCGGCTCATCACCCCGGCTCCCGACGAGGTCGGCCAGACCTCGCTCTCGGCTGACCGGTTCTTCGCCGAGGTCCTGGACCAGACCGGCGACGGCCATCTCGCCTGGCCTGACCTGGCGGCCATGGCAAGAGAGATCGCCACCCGGCTCGACCTGGACGAACAGAACGAGGAGCGGCTGTACAACGCCTACGCCGCCTGGTGGCGGGAGTTGCAGACCAACCTCGACGCCGACGGCGACGGACGGGTCACCCGCCAGGAGTACGCCGCGTCAGCTCCCTCGCTGCCCAGCTCCGGACTGATCAAGATCGCCGGAGTGCTGTTCGACGTCACCGATGTCGACGACGACCAGCTGATCGACGCACAGGAATACCAGAAGTTGTTCCGCACGGCCTTCCACCGTGATCTGACCGGCAGCGCCGGCACCTACTCACGCAGCGCTTTCGTCAGGCAGTTCCTGTCCTTCATGTCCGGCCAGCAGCGCTCAACCGCCTACGACTCCCTCCTGTCGTAGGCGGTTGATCGCGGATACTCCGGCCCCGCGCAGTATCCGCGATACACGCCTTATCTCGAAACATCATCGGATGATCCGGGAAGGCACAGGGTTGCGTCAGCTCTCAGTGACGAGAGATCTCTGGCGGGTCGACCAGGAGCCACACCACTTCCGTTTACTTTATGCTTACGTATGGCTACTCTAAGTAACGAAGGATTGCCGGATGGTGATCCCCCGCACAAGGGAGTCGTCCCGTGAAGAGCATCTTCCGTCGAACGGCACTGGCCTCGGCCCTCGCGACAGTCGCCACCGGAGCCCTATTCACCGTCGGCCCTGCACAGGCGGCCTTCGCCGACTGCACCTTCCTGAACGGGCACATGGAATGGAGGACTGTCCCCGAGGGCTGGAGCACCCCGCCGAGGTGGAGTCCGGCCGGCCCGTTCCCCGGCCAGCGCTGCCAGAACGGCCGACTCCACGATTACTACTGACGCTCTCTGAGAGCACCGCGATACAGAAGTCGGTTCCCCGCTTCACAAATAACCGGCCTCCGGATTCTCAAGCAGGAGAAAAATCTTCTGAAGAACCTTGGGCACCGCGGCCGGCCGATGCGCCGTAGGTCGTCGATCGCCGGCGCCGTAAAGACGACGCTTGCTGGTGGTAGCGCTTCGCCCCTGGCGACAACTCCACCAACGCACAGAGGAACACCGCACAACGGCCAGGCCGTAGCGTGTTGTTCGGGAAATACCAGCACTCCGTACGCGACGGAGGTAAGGTTTTTCCCGAACATCCCTCCTTGCCGCTGATCTCGTACAGGCCTTGGAGCACAACTGATCCATCCCGCCCTGCCAGCGCAAAAGAACCCGACCTTGGACGTGGCCGGGCTCTCTACACCAGAGGGGCCAGCCTCCGCCCCTCCACATGCCAGCGGGTGATCTGCCTTCTGACCTGCTGACTAGTGGCTGGAGCGGAGATACACGAGCTGCGCGTGCACCCGTTCCAGGTCAATCGACATGCGGGTAGGCGCGCTCTAGGTAGTCGTTGATCTGCCGCCATTGCGTGGGATGAATGTCCAGCAAGTGAAGATCGCTCGGGTCCACCCATCGGACATCGCTAGCCTCGTCGTTGGCTCCTGGCCGACCACCGACCGGACGGGCGATCAGCATCACCTCGTACTCCTGCCGGATCTCGCCGTCCGTATAGGCCACGATGTGGCCAGGGTCCGAGTAGATGCCCAGGATCCCCACCGGCTCCACACGAACGCCGGTCTCCTCCTCGGTCTCCCGTACTGCGCACTGCGACGGTGTCTCCCCGATCTCCATCTTGCCCATGGGCAGAGCCCACTGACCGGTGTCGCGTCGGCACTGCATCAGAATGCGCCCCGCGTCATCCACCGTGACCGTCCCACAGGCCGGTACCAAGCTGTTCGCCTTCGGCGCGTCCGGGTCGTTCCAATACTCCACTCGCCCCATGAGCTGCCTTTCAGATCTCCGCACCCGACCACGGAGCAACTCCGGCTTGGACGCGCTCGAACGATGACATGTAGTGCCCGGCAATGGCCCCGGCGTCGAGACGACGGAAGTGAAAGATCGGATTGGCTGACGCCGATTCTCCGTACGCATGCGGATTGACCAGGATGTCATCGTCGTAGCGGCCTTTCCGGTCATCCCACTGGCTGGAAGCTGGGGCTTCGCGTTCAGCTCGACCGCTTGTCCCATCCCTGGAGGCCGCATAGGAGGCTGGTTAGGATCACGCCGTATGGAACCCGCCAACGGCATCCTCTACGTCGTCGCGTGCGCCGCACCTGCGGCGGCTGACCTCCACAACCTCGTCCGCCTGGCCCAGAACGCAGGCTGGACGGTCCACGCCGTGACGACCCCGATGGGCGAGCGGTTCGTGAACGTTCCCGAGCTGGAGCGCCTGACGGGTGATCAGGTTCGCAGCACCCACCGGATGCCCAGCGAGCCGAAGGGGTTGCCACCAGCAGACGCCGTGATCGTTGCCCCAGCGACCTTCAACACGATCAACAAGTGGGCCAACGGTATCTCCGACACCTTCGCCGTCGGGCTGCTCTGCGAGGGCCTTCCCCGGCTGGATCATCCTCGACGCCGCCGGGGTGGGTGGTACGCGATCCGCACCGTCCTGGTCCCTCGTCATAGCGGGTTCTCGAACGTCCGCTGCGGAGCGAGCCTGGATGAGCTGTACAGACACCTGGAGTCCGAGATTCGGCGATCAGACCGTCCCCGCACCCTGGCCACGGCCGTACGAGACCGGGGCACGGTGTAAAGCATCAGCCGATGCCGAAACCCGCAGCGGACAGCTACTGATCGTGACGATCGGCCACCGTCACCCGGCCAAGGATCAAGTCCGCGATCGCGACGGACCGGGCCACAAAGCGGCGAGCCTCGCGGCCACGGACGCGCCTCAGCACCCTGCGCAGATCACGGGCGCACGAGCTAAGGATGCGCCTCTGCTCGGCGTCGATCTCACCCCGCTGAGAGCCGACGTAGGAGGTAACGATGCCCGCCATATAGGCGTCGGCCAGCACGAAGTCCGCGAAAGCCTCCCCCATACCGGGGAACGGCTGACCGAGGTGCTCGGCCCAGAGGACCGAGACCTCGTCGAAGACCGCCTTGTTCACTCTCCGGCGGGCGCGATACCGACCGGGCAGGAGACCCCGGTGCCACCGATGCCGCAGTAGCCGTTCGGCTCCTTGAAAAGGTACTGCTGGTGGTAATCCTCGGCGAAGTAGAACGGACCCGCTGAAGCCACCTCAGTGGTGATCTCTCCGTATCCGGCCGCCTTGAGCACCTTCTCGTACGCGTCCCGCGACGTCTCCGCCGCCTTCCGCTGCTCCGGCGAGTGGTGGTAGATCGCGGACCGGTACTGCGTCCCCACGTCGTTGCCCTGGCGCATGCCCTGGGTGGGGTCGTGGGCCTCCCAGAAGACCTTGAGCAGCTCCTCGTACGAGATCTCGGCGGGGTCGAAGACGACCCGGACCACCTCGGTGTGCCCGGTGCGTCCGCTGCACACCTCCTCGTACGTGGGGTTGGGTGTGTAGCCGCCCTGGTAGCCGGCGGCGGTCGTGACCACGCCGGGGGTCTGCCAGAACTTGCGCTCGGCGCCCCAGAAGCACCCCAGGCCGAAGTCCGCCACCTCGAGGCCGTCGGGGTAGGGCGGGGCGAGAGGGGCGTCGAGGACGGCGTGTCGCGCCGGGACGGGCATGGTCTCGGCGCGCCCCGGCAGGGCGTCCCCGCGACTGACCATCGATGTCTTGTTGCCGAACAGCCAACCCATCGCGCCACCTCCACGGGCTCTTCCACTGTACAGACGCGCCAACGCTTTACGGTTCCTACATAGTCCCGTACAGATGCTCGCATTTGTAGTGAAGGATGGTAATGCCCGAATATGGGGTTCATGCCTGACGCGCGACGCGGTGTTCTGTACGGAGTGGCCGCCTACATCATGTGGGGATTGTTCCCGCTCTACTGGCCGCTGCTCAAGCCGACGGGAGCCGTGGAGATCCTGGCCCATCGGATCGTGTGGTCGCTGGTGGCCGTGGTCGCCATGTTGGCCGTACGGCGGCACTGGTCGTGGATCAAGGAGCTGGTGACGCAACCCGGGAAGCTCGGGCTGCTGACCCTGGCCGCCATGGTCATCACGGTGAACTGGGGGACCTACATCTACGCGGTCAACACCGGTCACGTCGTGGAGGCCGCGCTCGGCTATTTCATCACCCCGCTGGTGAGCGTGGTGTTCGGGGTCGTGCTGCTGCGTGAGCGGCTGCGGCGGCTGCAGTGGGTGGCCGTGGGGTTCGGGGTGCTGGCCGTGCTGGTGCTGACCGCCAACTACGAGCGGCCGCCGTACATGGCGCTGGTGCTGGCCGTCAGCTTCGGGGGCTACGGACTGATCAAGAAGCACGCGAACGTGGGCGCCGGTGAGAGCTTGACCGTGGAGACGCTGGTGCTGTTGCTGCCGGCGCTGGGCTACGTGGTGTTCCTGCAGCAGGCGGGCCAGGCGACGTTCGGGACCGCGGGCGTGGGGCACGCCCTGCTGCTGGTCGGCGGGGGTGTGATCACGGCGGTGCCGCTGATGTGCTTCACGGCCGCCGCCAACCGGGTGCCGCTGAGCACGATCGGGCTGATGCAGTACATCGCGCCCGTCCTGCAGTTCCTGTGCGGGGTGCTGATCGCCAGGGAGACCATGCCGCCGAGCCGGTGGATCGGGTTCTCGCTGGTGTGGCTCGCGCTGGCGATCTTCACGTACGACAGCTTCCGTACGGCGCGTGCCGCACGGATGGCCAGGTCAGCCCGACCGCTCGACCACGTAGTCACATAGCGACAGGAAGGCGCCTCTGGCCGGGATGTCGGGCAGGCTGGAGATGTCGTCCCGTGCCCGGTTCACCCAGTCGTTCAGGTCGGCCTGGGCCCTGGCCATCGCCGGGTGCGCCCGCAGCAGGGTCAGCGCCTCTTCGACGTCCGCCTCCGCCACCGGGCCCGACAGCAGCTCCGACAGCCTGGAGGCCGGGTCGTCGGCCAGCGCGTAGAGGACCGGCAGGGTTCTGACGCCCTCGCGCAGGTCGGTGCCCGGCGTCTTGCCCGACTCCGTGGACGTGGAGGCCACGTCCAGCAGGTCGTCGCCGAGCTGCCAGGCCACGCCGATCGCCTCGCAGGCCCTGCTGAGCCGCTCCTCGACCTCGGCGGGGGCGCCGGACAGCAGCGCGCCGAAGCGGCCGGAGGCGGCGATCAGCGAGCCGGTCTTGTCGGCCAGCACGCTGATGTAGTGGGTCACCGGGTCCTCGTCGGCGCGCGGGCCGACGGTCTCGCGGATCTGCCCCTGCACCAGGCGGGAGAACGTCTGCGCCTGGATCCGGATCAGCTCGGGGCCGAGGTCGGCCAGCAGGTCGGACGCCTGGGCGAACAGGTAGTCGCCGGTGAGGATGGCGACGGTGTTGTCCCACCGGGCGTTGGCCGACGGGGAGCCCCGGCGCACCGGGGCCTCGTCCATGACGTCGTCGTGGTAAAGGGAGCCGAGGTGGGTCAGCTCGATCACCACGGCGCCGGGCACCACGCCCGGCGCCGAGGGGTCGCCGAACTGGGCGGCCAGCAGCACCATCAGCGTGCGGAAGCGCTTGCCGCCGGCCTGGATGAGGTGCTTGGACGCCTCCGTGACGAAGGCGTCCTCGCTCTCCACCGAGGTTCGCAGCAGCTTCTCGACGGCGGCCAGTCCGTTGGCCACATCCTGCGCCAACCGCTCATCCTCGATGGGAAGGTCAACCACGGGAGGCGCGGACATATTAATCCCCTTATCTGACGAAAAGGCTGGCAGCGGCGTTGTGGGCGAGCTGGAGCACGGGCTCCGGGAACACCCCGACCCCTACCGTAACCAGCATGGCGATCGCGATGACCGCCACGGTCCCCGCACTGGGGATCGCGATCGACGGCCCGTCCGCCGCCGGCTCGTTGAAGAACATCAGCACGATGACCCGGACGTAGAAGAACGCCGCGATCGCCGAGGCGACGACGCCCACCACGACCAGCCCGGTCATCCAGTTGCCGAGCGAGTCGCCGGCTTCCCTGCCGCTGGCCAGCGCCGCCGTGAACACGGCGTACTTTCCGAAGAAACCGCTGGTCAGCGGGATTCCGGCGAAGGCCAGCAGGAAGAAGGCGAAGACTCCCGCCAGCATCGGCGAGCGCTTGCCCAGCCCGGCCCAGCGGGACAGGTGGTTCGCCTCGCCGCCCGGGTCGCGCACCAGCGTGACCACCGCGAACGCGCCGACCGTGGCCAGGCCGTAGACCAGCAGGTAGAACAGGATCGCCTGCATGGAGATGGCGTTGCCCGCTGCCGTGCTGGACGTGGCGACCACGCCCACCAGCAGGAAGCCGGCGTGCGCGATGGAGGAGTAGGCGAGCATCCGCTTGATGTCGGTCTGGGTGATCGCCAGGATCGAACCGACGATCATGGTGAGCGCGGCGATGACCCAGATGACCGGACGCCAGTTCCAGTCCAGGCCGCCCAGGCCGGCCCAGAAGACCCGCAGCAGGGCGCCCACGGCCGCGACCAGCGTGCCGGAGGCCATGAGGGCGGTGATGGGCGTCGGCGCTCCCTGGTAGACGTCCGGCTTCCAAGCCTGGAACGGCGCGGCGCCGAGCTTGAACAGCAGGCCGACGCCGAGCAGCGAGAACCCGAGCAGCAGCAGCGGGTCGAGCAGCGCGCCCGTCGCCATGGCCTGGTTGATCCCGGCGAAGGAGACCGTGCCGGCGTAGCCGTAGATCATCGCGGTGCCGTACAGGAAGAACGCCGAGGAGAACGCGCCCAGCAGGAAGTACTTCATCGACGCCTCCTGCGACAGCAGGCGGCGACGGCGGGCCAGGCCGCACAGCAGGTACAGCGGCAGCGACATGACCTCAAGACCGACGAACATCGTCAGCAGGTCGTTGGCGGCCGGGAAGAGCAGCATGCCGCCGATCGCGAACAGCGCGAGGGGGTAGACCTCGGTGTGCGCACTGCCGGCGCGCTCGGCCTCCTCCTCGTCGGCGCTGCCGGGCACCGCGGCGGCCGAGGCGACGAAGTGACCCTCGTCGTTGATCAGCAGCACACAGACGAACGACAGGACGAGGATGACGCCCCAGATGAACAGGGACGGCCCGTCGACCGCGAGGGCGCCCATGGCGACCGGCGTGGTCGGCACGTCGCCGGAGACGACCTGCAGGATGACGAGGGCGAACGCGCCCGCGATGCTGAGCAGGGTGATGGGCACCTGCATCGACTTGCGCAGATAGCGGGGCGCGAACGCCTCCACCAGCACGCCGACGATGGCGGCGCCGAAGATGAGCAGTAGCGGCGCCAGCGTGCCGTACTCGATCGTCGGCGCCACGATGGTGTTGTTCACTGACCGGCTCCCTTCTCAGCGATAGCCGGATTGTCCACTTCCACGTTGGTCAGCGTGCTGGTGACCGCTGGGTTGATCACGTCGAGCAGCGGCTTGGGGTAGAACCCGAAGCCGATGATCAGGGCGATCAGCGGCGCCATCACCCAGATCTCGCGTGCGTTGAGGTCCTTGAACGCCTTCACCGGCTCGCTCGTGGGCCCGTTCAGGGTCCGCTGCACCATCCACAGGATGTAGACGGCCGCGAGGATGACGGCCACCGCGGAGACGATCGCCGCCGCCACGAACGCGCCCGACCCGGAGGCCGTGCTGGAGTAGGCGCCGATCATCACCATGAATTCGCTGACGAACGTCGACAGCCCCGGCAGCGACAGCCCGGCCAGGCCGGCGATCAGGAAGAAGCCGGCGAGCATCGGGGCGACCTTCTGGACGCCCCCGTAGTCGGCGATGTGCGGCGAGCCCCGCCTGGCGATGAGGAACCCGGCGGCCAGGAACAGCGCGCCGGTGGCGAAGCCGTGGTTGACCATGTACAGCGTCGCGCCGGCCTGGGAGACCTGCGACATGGCGAACACGCCCATCACGATGAAGCCGAAGTGCGAGATCGACGTGTAGGCGATCAGGCGCTTCATGTCGGTCTGCCCGATGGCCACGATCGCGCCGTAGATGATGCTGATGACCGCGAGCACCACGATCGGCATCGTGAACGCCTTGGCCGCGTCGGGGAACAGCTCCAGGCAGAAGCGGAGCATGCCGAACGTGCCGACCTTGTCGAGCACGCCCACGAGCAGCACGGCGGCGCCCGCCGGAGCCTGCGCGGCCGCGTCGGGCAGCCAGGTGTGCACCGGCCAGAGCGGCGCCTTGATGGCGAAGGCGATGAAGAAGCCGGCGAACAGCCACTTCTGCGTGGCCGGGTCCTGGATGGCCCCGATGAGCTCGGGGAACATGAACGTCTGCTTGTCGGCGATGAGGTACAGCCCGATGACCGCGACCAGCATGAGCAGGCCGCCGAACAGGGAGTACAGCAGGAACTTGACGGCCGCGTAGGACCGCTGGGCGCCGCCGTACGACCCGATCATGAAGTACATCGGGATCAGCATGGCTTCGAAGAAGACGTAGAACAGGAAGACGTCGGTCGCCGCGAAGACGCCGATCATCATCGCTTCCAGCACCAGCAGGAGCGAGAAGTACGTCTTCACCGACCGCTTGGGCGCGACCACGGTGCCGTCGGCGGCCTTGACGCCGTCGGCGTCGTGCCAGGAGGCGAGCACCACGATCGGCACCAGCACCGCCGACAGCGCGATCAGCACCAGCGCCACACCGTCGACGCCGACGCCGAAGTGCACCCCGAAGGACGGGATCCAGTCGTAGACCGCCTCGAACTTGAACCGGTCACCGGCGGCGCCGGGGAACTGGAACGCCATCACCAGCGTGAGCGCCAGGACCACCAGCGAGACCGCCAGCGTGACCTGCTTGGCCAGCTTGTCGCTGCCCTTGGGGAGCAGGGCCACCACGATGGCGCCCAGCACGGGCACCGCCATGATGATCGGGAGCCAGAGTGCCGACATCAGATGTTCCCAACGAGGAGCAGGGCGCCGGTCACCAGGGCGGCACCGATCAGGATGGACAGCGCGTACGTTCGTGCGAAGCCCGTCTGGAGCCGTCGCAGGCGCCCTGAGCTCCCGCCGATGCCCGCGGCCAGGCCGTTGACCAGCCCGTCGATGCCACGGTTGTCGAAGTAGACGGCGAAGCGGGTCAGCCACTGGCCGGGCCGCATGAGCAGCGACTCGTTGATCGCGTCGCCGTACAGGTCACGCCGGGCGAACGTGGTGAGGAACGAACCGCGCGGCTGCACGGCGGGCACCGGGGAGCGGCCGTACTTGAACCAGGCGTAGGCGGTGCCCACCGCGACCAGCGCCAGCGTGGACAGGCCCACAGTGGTGGTGCTGAAGACGTGGAACTCCGGACGGTGCTCCGGCAGGCCCACGGCGGGAGCCAGGAAGTCCATCAGCCGGTTGTCCATGATGAGGAAGTAGCCGAGGACGATCGAGCCGATGGAGAGCAGGATCAGCGGCACCGTCATCACCGAGGGCGACTCGTGCGGGTGGGCGTCCTTCTCCCAGCGCTTCTCGCCGAAGAACGTCATGAAGATCATGCGCGACATGTAGAAGCCGGTGATGCCCGCGCCGAGGACGGCCAGCCAGCCCATCCAGGCGCCGTGCTCCATGGCCGTCTCGATGATCCCGTCCTTGGTGTAGAAACCGGACAGGAACGGGAAGCCGATGATGGCCAGGTAGCCGACGATGAACGTGGCGAAGGTGATCGGCATGTACTTACGGAGACCGCCGTACTTGCGCATGTCCACCTCGTCGTTCATGCCGTGCATGACCGAGCCGGCGCCGAGGAACATGTCGGCCTTGAAGAAGCCGTGCGCGATGAGGTGCGCGATGGCGAAGGCGTAACCCGCCGGGCCGAGGCCCGCGCCGAGCATCATGTAGCCGATCTGCGACATCGTCGAGCCGGCCAGGCCCTTCTTGATGTCGTCCTTGGCACAACCGATGATCGCACCGGCGAGCAGCGTGACGACGCCGACGATGGTGACGACCAGCGAGGCGACGCTGGAGGCCTCGAAGAACAGGCCGGAGCGGACCACCAGGTAGACGCCGGCGGTGACCATGGTCGCGGCGTGGATGAGGGCGGAGACCGGGGTCGGGCCCTCCATCGCGTCCAGCAGCCAGGACTGCAGCGGCACCTGGGCCGACTTGCCGCAGGCGCCGAGGAGCAGCAGCAGGCCGATGGCGGTGATGGTCCCCGTGGAGACCCCCGACTGCTCCAGCACCTTCGGGGTGAGCTCGCTGAAGTTCAGCGTGCTGAACGAGGTCCAGATGATGAACATGCCGACCAGCAGGCCGAGGTCGCCGACGCGGTTGACGACGAACGCCTTCTTGGCGGCGACGGCGGCCGACGGCTTGAACTGCCAGAAGCCGATCAGCAGGTAGGAGGCCAGGCCGACGCCCTCCCAGCCGATGAACAGCCCGACGTAGTTGTCGGACAGCACCAGCAGGAGCATCGCGGCGACGAACAGGTTCAGGTAGGCGAAGAACCTGCGCCGGTCGGGGTCGTGCGACATGTAGCCGATCGAGTAGATGTGGATCAGCGATCCGACACCAGTGATCAACAGGGCGAAGCTGATCGACAACGGGTCGATCAGCAGGCTCATGTCCACCATGCCCGGGATGAACTCGTACAGGTGCACGGCCTGACGGCGCTGAGCCTCCCCGAGTCCGAGCAGCTCGACGAACGCCAGCACCGCCACGACGAACGAGGCGAGGGACATGGCCACGCCCAGCAGATGGCCCCACCGGTCGGAGCGGCGGTTGAGCACCAGCAGGATGAGCGCCCCCAGCAACGGGAGCACGATCATCAGCCAGGACAACCCGATCGCGCCACCAGCGGTGTGCTGGATGATCTCAGCAGGAGATTCCACCAGTCACCTCTTAGTACTTCAGCAGGTTGACGTCGTCGACCGACGCTGACCTGCGGGTTCGGAAGATCGTCACGATGATTGCCAGGCCCACCACGACCTCGGCCGCGGCCACCACCATCACGAAGAACGCGATGATCTGACCTTCGAGGTTGCCCACCTGCCTGGCGAAGGTGACGAAGGCGAGGTTGCAGGCGTTGAGCATGAGCTCGACGCACATGAACACCACGATCGCGTTGCGCCTGGTCAGCACGCCGATCGCGCCGATCGCGAACAGCAGGCCGGACAGGATGAGGTATTGCGTGGTCACTTGGACTCCTCCTCGGCCCTGTGCTTGATGGCCTCGGCGAACTTGGGATCCTCAGGGAGGAGCCCCTGCTCCACGTCGTACCGCGCGATGTAGCGGTTGACCGAGGATTCGGCGACCGAGCCGTCCGGCAGCAACGCCGGCATGTCGATGGCGTTGTTGCGGGCGTAGGTGCCGGGCCCGGGCAGCGGCGACGGCCTGTCGCCTGCGAACCTGGCGCGGGACTGGTCCTTCTGCGTGGCCTTCTTCTCGGTGCGCTCCCGGTGCGCCAGCACCATCGCGCCGAGCGCGGCGGTGATGAGCAGCGCCGAGGTGATCTCGAACGCGAAGACGTACTTGGTGAACAGCAGCAGCGCGATGGAGCGGATGTAGCCGCCCTGCGCCGTGGCCGCCGCCAGGCCCGCCTGGGTGGAGAAGACCGCGTTGCCGACGGCCAGCACGATCAGCGCCGCGAAGCCGAGCCCGGCGATGATCGCCCAGAACCGCTGTCCCCGGAGCGTCTCGACCAGCGAGTCGGAGGAGTCGACGCCGACCAGCATGAGCACGAACAGGAAGAGCATCATGACGGCGCCGGTGTAGACGATGATCTGCACGGCGGCCAGGAAGGGCGCTTCCTGCACGGCGTAGAGGACCGCGAGGCAGAGCATCACGGTCCCGAGCATCAGCGCCGAGTAGACGGCCTTCCGGTTGAAGACCATGCCGAGCGCCGCACCGACGGATATGACGGCGAGCACCCAGAAAGTGATGGTCTCACCCATTGGTCCGTCCCAGCCGGTAGTAGTCCTCTTCGGTCTCGCCGAGTCGCATGGGGTGCGGAGGCTGCTCCATCCCCTGGGTCAGCGGGGCGAGCAGCATCTCCTTGGTGAAGATGAGGCTCTCGCGATTGCTGTCGGCGAGCTCGTACTCGTTGGTCATGGTGAGCGCGCGGGTCGGACAGGCCTCGATGCACAGACCGCACAGGATGCACCGCAGATAGTTGATCTGGTACGTGCGTCCGTAGCGCTCCCCCGGGGAGAAGCGCTCGTCCTCGCTGTTGTCCGCGCCCTCCACGTAGATGGCGTCGGCCGGGCACGCCCAGGCGCACAGCTCGCACCCGATGCACTTCTCCAACCCGTCGGGCCAGCGGTTGAGCTGGTGCCGTCCGTGGAAGCGAGGGGCCGTCGGCCTCTTCTCCTCCGGATAGTTGGTCGTGACGGGCTTCTTGAACATCGTATGGAAGGTGACCCCGAAGCCCTTGACGGGGTTCAGCCAATCAGTTAGTCCCACTGGGAATCTCCTTGTGCTGCACCCCGTGGTAGTGCGGCAGATCGAGCGGCGGCACAGGGAAGCCGCCTGCCGTCGGCTCGTTGGACAGCTCCTCGAACTCGGCTTCGACCTCCGCCTTCCTGGCTTCCTTACGGCGCTGGTTCACCGTGTCGAACCGCATCCAGATGGCCAGCGCGCCGATGACGATGATCACACCGAGACCGGCGGAGACGTACAGATCGCCCTCGAAGGTCCCGTTGTTGACGAACAGGACGTTGCGTACGGCGGCGACCAGCAGGATCCACGCCAGGTTGACCGGGATCAGGACCTTCCAGCCCAGCGACATCAGCTGGTCGTAGCGGACCCGCGGCAGAGACGCGCGCACCCAGACGATGAAGCAGAACGTCAGCACGAACTTGATGAAGAACCAGAGCACCGGCCAATAACCGACGTTCGCCCCCTCCCACATCGAGATCGGGAAGGGCGCCCGCCAGCCGCCGAGGAACAGCGTGACGGCGATGCCGCTGGCGGTGAAGGTGTGGA
Source organism: Nonomuraea sp. ZG12 (assembly GCF_052068115.1). Taxonomy (NCBI): domain Bacteria; kingdom Bacillati; phylum Actinomycetota; class Actinomycetes; order Streptosporangiales; family Streptosporangiaceae; genus Nonomuraea; species Nonomuraea sp. ZG12. The sequence goes on along the minus strand of NZ_JBQHCW010000010.1, from coordinate 166,775 downwards.
TGTACTCGGCCATCATGATGACGGCGAACTTCAGCGACGAGGAGTATTCCGTCTGGAAGCCGCCGACCAGCTCGCCCTCACCCTCGGGCAGGTCGAACGGGATGCGCGCGGCCTCGCCGAACATGCAGACCACGTAGACCAGGAACGACGGCAGCAGCAGCACCGCGAACCAGGTCGCCTCCTGCGCCTCGACGATCTCCGACGTGGACAGCGTCCCGGCGAACAGGAAGACGGCCACGAACGACAGGCCCATCGCGATCTCGTACGAGACCACCTGCGCCGCCGACCGCAGACCGCCGAGCAGCGCGTACGGCGAGCGCGAGGACCAGCCGGCGAGCACCACGCCGTAGACCGAGACGGCGCCCATGGCCAGCATGAACAGCACGGCCACCGGCAGGTCCACGAGCTGCAGCGGCGTCTGCACGCCGAACAGGTTCACCACCGGCCCGAACGGGACGATGGAGAAGGCCAGGAAGGCCGGCACCACCATGATGATCGGGGCCAGCAGGTAGAGGACCTTGTCCACGGTGTTCGGGAACAGGTCCTCCTTCAGGCCCATCTTGATGCCGTCGGCCACGGACTGCAGGAGGCCGAACTTGCCGGCCCGGTTCGGTCCGTAGCGGTTCTGCATCCTGGAGATGAGCTTGCGCTCGAACCAGACGCCGAACAGCACGCCCAGCATCAGGAAGACGAACAGCATCACGGCCTTGATGATGGTGATCCAGAGTGGATCCTTGCCGAAGTCGGCAAGGTCGGCCGCGAGAACGATTTTCATGAGGCGCTCCCGATCGTGACGATGTCGCCCGACACGGCGCCGAGATCGCGCGTGACCGAGCAGCCGCCCGAGTTCGACGGCACCCAGACCACCCGGTCCGGCAGGTCGGCGATGCGGACGGGCAGCGTGACAGCCTGGGGCCCGGTGCCGCCGACGACGAGCTTGTCGCCGTCCACGACGCCGATCTCCGTCGCGGTGGCCGCCGAGACCAGCGCCTCGGCGGCGCGGGCGGTGCCCGCGAGGTACGGCTCGCCGTCCTGCAGGCGGCCGTCGTCGAGGAGCAGGTGCCAGGTGGCCAGCAGCGCCTCACCGGCGGCGGGCGCGGGCCGGGTGCGGACGCCGGTGCTCGGCGCCGCGACGCGGGTGCCGCGCCAGGAGCCCATGGCCGACAGCTCGCGCCGGGCGGCCTTGGCGTCGGGCAGACCCAGGTGGACGTCCATCCGGTCGGCCAGGTTGCCGATCACGGCCAGGTCGCTCTGCAGGCCGGGCACCCTGATCGGCGCCTCGAACGAGCGGCCCCTGCCTTCCCAGTTGACGAACGTGCCGCCCTTCTCCTGCACGGTGGCCACCGGCAGGACCACGTCGGCCCGGTCGGTGACGGCGCTCGCGCGGGTCTCCAGGCTGACGATGAACGGGGTGTTCTCCAGCGCGGCCAGCGCGGCGGCGGGGTCGGCCAGGTCGTACGGGTCGACCCCGGCCACGACCAGCGCGTCGAGCTCGCCGTCGAGGGCGGCGGCGAGCATGCCCGTGGTGTCGCGGCCCGGCGTGGCGGGCAGCGAGGCCACGTTCCACACCCTGGCGACCTCCGCCCTGGCGCTCTCGTCGTCGACCGGGCGGCCGATCGGCAGCAGGTTGGGCAGCGCGCCGGCCTCCAGGGCGCCGCGCTCACCGGCGCGGCGCGGGATCCAGGCCGTCCTGGCGCCCGAGGCGGCGCTCAGCCGCGCCAGGGCGGACAGCGCGCCGGGGACGGTGGCCAGCCGCTCGCCCGCGAGCACGATCGTGCCCTCGGCCAGCGTGCCGACCAGCTCGCCGATCGCGTCGGCCTCGCCGCCCGGCGCGGTGCGGATGAGCGTGGCGCCCATCTTCGCCACGCCCGGCGTGGCGAACGGGGCGATCGCGGTGACCTTGAGCCCTCGCTTCAGCCACGCCTTGCGCAGGCGCAGGAAGACGATGGGCGACTCCTCCTCGGGCTCGAACCCGACGAGCAGCACCGCCGGCGCGCTCTCCAGGTCGGCGTAGGAGATCTCGATGCCCTTGCCCGCGACCTCGTGGGCCAGGAAGGCGGCCTCCTCGGCGGAGTGCGGCCTGGCCCGGAAGTCGATGTCGTTGCTCCCCAGGGCGAGCCTGGCGAACTTGGCGTAGGAGTAGGCGTCCTCGACCGTGACCCGGCCGCCGACCAGCACGCCGGCCCTGCCGCGGGCGGCGGCCAGGCCCTGGGCGGCGACGCTGAGCGCCTCCGGCCAGGAGGCGGGCTCCAGCACGCCGTCGGCGTTGCGGACCAGCGGCGTCTTGAGCCGGTCGGGCTGCGTGGCGTAGGTGAACGCCCAGCGGCCCTTGTCGCAGTTCCACTCCTCGTTGACCTGCGGGTCGTTGCCCGCCAGCCGGCGGGTGACCCGGCCACGGCGGTGGTCGGTGCGCTGCGAGCAGCCCGACGCGCAGTGCTCGCACGCGCTCGGCGTGGAGACCAGGTCGAACGGGCGGGCCCGGAACCGGTAGGCGGCGCCGGTCAGCGCGCCCACCGGGCAGATCTGCACCGTGTTGCCGGAGAAGTAGGACTGGAACGGCTCGCCGTCGGCGACCCCGATCTGCTCCTTGGCGCCGCGCTCGAAGAACTCGATGAACGGGTCGCCGGCGATCTGGTCGGAGAAGCGGATGCAGCGCGCGCACTGCACGCAGCGCTCGCGGTCGAGCAGCACCTGCGTGGACAGGGGCAGCGGCTTGGGGAAGGTGCGCTTCTGCTCCTGGAACCGGGACTCGCCCTGGCCGTTGGACATGGCCTGGTTCTGCAGGGGGCACTCGCCGCCCTTGTCGCAGACCGGGCAGTCCAGCGGGTGGTTGATCAGCAGGAACTCCATCGCCGCGCGCTGCGCCTTCTCGGCGACCGGCGAGGTGAGCTGGGTCTGCACGACCATGCCCTCGGCGACCTCGATCGCGCACGACGGCTGCGGCTTGGGGAAGCCGCGGCCGTTGCCCGCGTCGGGGATGTCGACCAGGCACTGGCGGCAGTTGGCCGCCGGGTCGAGCAGCGGGTGGTCACAGAACCTGGGGATCTGGATGCCGAGCAGCTCGGCCGCCCTGATGATCAGCGTGCCCTTGGGGACGCTGATCTGGAATCCGTCGATCGTCAGGGTCACCAGGTTGGTCTCTACAGCGGTTGCGGTCACCGGTCACCCCACACAGTGGACTTCTTCGCGTCGAACGGGCAGCCGCCGACCTCGAAGTGCTTGAGGTATTCCTCGCGGAAGTACTTCACCGAGGAGTGGATGGGGCTGGTCGCCCCGTCGCCGAGCGCGCAGAACGAGCGCCCGAGGATGTTGTCCGCGATGTCGGTGATCGTGGACAGGTCCTCCTCGGAGCCCTGACCGGCCTCCAGGCGCTTGAGCACCTGCTTGAGCCAGAAGGTGCCCTCGCGGCACGGCGTGCACTTGCCGCACGACTCGTGGGCGTAAAACTCGGTCCAGCGCAGCACCGTGCGGACCACGCAGGTGGTCTCGTCGAAGATCTGCAGCGCGCGGGTGCCGAGCATGGAGCCCTTGGCGCCCACCGCCTCGAAGTCGAGCGGCACGTCGAGGTGCTCGTCGGTGAAGATCGGCGTGGACGAGCCGCCGGGGGTCCAGAACTTGATCTGGTGGCCCGCGCGGATCCCGCCCGCCATGTCGAGCAGCTCGCGCAGCGTGATCCCCAGCGGCGCTTCGTACTGGCCGGGCCTGGTGACGTGGCCGCTCAGGGAGAAGATGCCGAAGCCCTTGGACTTCTCCGTCCCCATCCCCGCGAACCAGTCGGCCCCGTTGGCGATGATGGCGGGAACACTGGCCACAGATTCCACGTTGTTCACAACAGTAGGTGAGGCGTAAAGCCCCGCCACGGCCGGAAACGGAGGCTTGAGACGCGGTTGACCTCTGAAGCCCTCCAGCGAGTCGAGCAGCGCCGTCTCCTCGCCACAGATATAGGCGCCGGCGCCGCTGTGCACGACGAGCTCCAGGTCGTAGCCGGAGCCGAAGACGTCGGTGCCGAGATAGCCCTTGTCGTACGCCTCACGCACGGCCGCGTGCAGCCGCCGGATGACGTGCAGCACCTCGCCGCGCACGTAGATGAAGGCGTGGTTGGCCCGGATCGCGAAGGCCGTGATGATGACGCCCTCGATCAGCGCGTGCGGGTTGGCCATCATGAGCGGGATGTCCTTGCAGGTGCCAGGCTCCGACTCGTCGGCGTTGACCACGAGATAGTGCGGCTTGCCGTCGCCCTGGGGGATGAACCCCCACTTCATGCCCGTCGGGAAGCCCGCGCCGCCGCGGCCGCGCAGGCCGGAGTCCTTGACGGCCTGGATGACGGCGTCGGGCTCCATGCCCAGCGCCTTCTTGGCCGCGTCGTACGGCCCGTAGCCGTCGAGGGTGAAAGAGTTGGCCTGGTCCCAGTTGGCGGTCAGGACCGGGGTAAGGGTAGTCGTCATGCCTCGGGGGCCTTCCATCCATTGGCCTTGGCGACCTTGAGGCCCTCAAGCGAGGGCCCGGCCGCCGAGGGGCCGTCGCCCGCCAGCTCGTCGGGCAGCCCGGCCAGGACGCGCGAGGCGTCCTTGAACGAGCACAGCTTCTTCGGGCCGCGGGTGGGCCGCACGTCCTTGCCGTCACGCAGGTCGTCGACGAGCTGCTTGGCCGACTCGGGCGTCTGGTTGTCGAAGAACTCCCAGTTGACCATCATGACCGGGGCGAAGTCGCAGGCCGCGTTGCACTCCAGGCGCTCCAGCGAGACCTTGCCGTCGGAGGTGGTCTCCTCGTGGCCGACCCCGACGTGCTCCGAGAGCTGCTCCCAGATCTCGTCGCCGCCCATGACGGCGCAGAGCGCGTTGATGCAGACACCGACGTGATACTCCCCGGCGGGCCTGCGCTTGTACATGGTGTAGAAGGTCGACACGCCGACGACCTCGGCCTTGCTCAGGCCGAGCAGCTGCGCGCAGAACTCGTGTCCGTCGTCGGAGACGTAGCCGTCCTCGGACTGCACCAGGTGCAGCAGCGGCAGGAGCGCCGACCGCGTCTTCGGGTAACGGCCGATGATCTCCTTGGCGTCCCGTTCGAGACGCTCCCGGACTTCCGGTGAATACGTCACCGATCCACACCTCCCATGACGGGGTCGATAGATGCCACCGCGGCGATCACGTCGGCGACCTGGCCGCCCTCCGCCATGGCGGGGAAGGCCTGCAGGTTGTTGAACGACGGCTCGCGGAAGTGGAAGCGGTAGGGCCGGGTGCCCCCGTCGCTGACGATGTGCGCGCCGAGCTCGCCCTTGGGCGACTCGATCGGCACGTAGACCTGACCGGCCGGCACCCGGAAGCCCTCGGTCACCAGCTTGAAGTGGTGGATGAGGGCCTCCATGGAGCTGCCCATGATGTGCGCGATGTGGTCGGGAGAGTTGCCGAAGCCGTCAGGGCCGAGCGCGAGCTGCGCGGGCCAGCCGATCTTCTTGTCCTCGATCATCACCGGGTCGCCCTTGAGCGGACCGGCGATGCGGTCCAGGGCCTGCTCGACGATCTTGAGGGACTCTTCCATCTCCCGCATGCGCACCAGGTAGCGCGAGTAGACGTCGCATCCGCGCTCGGTGGCCACGTCGAATTCGTAGGTCTCGTAGCCGCAGTAGGGCTGCGACTTGCGCAGGTCCCACGGCAGACCCGCGGACCGCAGGATGGGCCCGGTGATGCCGAGCGCCATGCAGCCGGTCAGGTCGAGGTAGGCGACATCCTTGGTGCGGCCCACGAAGACGGGGTTCTCGTCGAGCAGCTTGCGGATGTCCTTGATCCGCTTGGGCATCTCCTTGAGGAACTCACCGACCTTGTCGACCGCGCCCGCGGGCAGGTCGACGCTCACGCCGCCCGGCCGCACGTAGGCGTGGTTCATGCGCAGACCGGTGATGTACTCGAACAGATCCATGATCAGCTCGCGGTCGCGGTAGCCGAACAGGAACGGCGTGGTCGCGCCCAGCTCCATGCCGAAGGTGCCCATCGCGACCAGGTGCGAGGAGATCCGGTTGAGCTCCATCATCATCACCCGGATGGCCTGCGCGCGGTCCGGGATCCGGTCCTCGATGCCGAGCAGCTTCTCGACGCCGAGGCAGTAGGCCGTCTCGTTGAAGATCGGCGACAGGTAGTCCATCCGAGTGACGAACGTGGTCCCCTGGGTCCACGTCCGGTACTCCATGTTCTTCTCGATGCCGGTGTGCAGGTAGCCGATGACGCCGCGCGCCTCGGTGACCGTCTCACCGTCGAGGGTCAGGACCAGCCTCAGCACGCCGTGCGTGGACGGGTGCTGCGGGCCCATGTTGACGACCAGGCGCTCGTCCTCGGAGTCGCGGACCCCGCTGACGACCTCGTCCCAGTCCGCGCCGTTGACCGAATAGACCTTGCCCTCGGTCGCCTCGTCGTATGCGGTGCTCACGAGTAGGACCTCCTTTGGTCCGGTGCGGGGATCTTCGCGCCGCGGTACTCGACCGGGATGCCGCCCAGTGGGTAGTCCTTGCGCTGCGGGTGGCCGTCCCAGTCGTCCGGCATCATGATCCGGGTCAGGCCGGGGTGGCCGTCGTAGACGATCCCGAAGAAGTCGTACGCCTCACGCTCGTGCCAGTCGTGGCCCGGGTAGACGCCGACGGTGGACGGGACGTGCGGATCGGCGTCCGGACAGCTCGTCTCGACGCGCACGCGACGGTTGTTGGTGATGGAGCACAGGTGGATGACCGAGTGCAGTTCCTCGCCCGCCAGGTGCGGGTAGTGGACGGCGGAGACGCCGAGCGAGAGCTCGAAGCGCAGCGCCGGGTCGTCGCGCAGCTTCTGGCAGACCTCGACCAGCCGCTCCCGCTTGACGTGCAGGGTGAGCTCGCCGCGGTCGACGACCACGCGCTCGATGGCGTCGTCGAGGCCGAGGCCGTCCACGATCTCGTCGAAGTAGCTTCCGTACGGGCGCGGGGTGGACAGCTGCGGCGCCCGGCGGACGACCAGGCCGCCGTAGCCGGAGGTGTCGCCGCTGTCCTGGGCCCCGAACATGCCGCGCCTGGCGACAGGCGCCTCGGGCACCGCGGGAACCGGAACCTCGGGGGTCTCCCCGCTGTCCGGGCTCCCGGGGAGGTTGTCGGGGGAGGTCACTTGGCGGCCCCTTGGTCGATCAGCGGCAGCGTGCGCAGCGCCTGCAGTTCGAGCTCCTCGACCTGCTTGGCGCGGTGCGCGCCGAACTTCGTGTTCTGGATCTTGTCGTGCAGCTTGACGATCGCGTCGATCAGCATCTCCGGCCGCGGCGGGCAGCCGGGCAGGTAGATGTCGACCGGCACGACGTGGTCGACGCCCTGCACGATGGCGTAGTTGTTGAACATGCCGCCGCTGGAGGCGCACACGCCCATGGCGATGACCCACTTGGGCTCGGCCATCTGGTCGTAGATCTGCCGCAGGACGGGAGCCATCTTCTGCGACACGCGACCGGCGACGATCATGAGGTCGGCCTGGCGAGGAGACGCCGAAGCGCGCTCCATGCCGAAGCGCGCCAGGTCGTAGTGCGGGCCACCGGTGGCCATCAACTCGATGGCGCAACAGGCGAGCCCGAACGTGGCCGGCCATACGGAGTTCTTGCGCGCCCATCCTGCGGCCTGCTCGACCGTGCTGAGGATGAACCCGCTGGGGAGTTTCTCTTCAAGTCCCATTTTCAGTCCCAGTCCAGACCCTTGCGGCGCCACACGTAGGCGTAGGCGACGAGCACGGTGACGATGAACAGCAGCATCTCGACGAGCGCGAACACCCCGAGGCCCGAGGAGATCACGCTGCCCGCGTCGTTGGTGAGCGGGGCGAAGGAGACCGCCCACGGGTAAAGGAAGATGATCTCGATGTCGAACACGATGAAGAGCATCGCGGTGATCATGTATTTGAGCGGGAACCGTCCGCCACCGACTGGCTGGGGCGTCGGCTCGATGCCGCATTCGTAGGCGTCGAGCTTGGCGCGGTTCCAGCGCTTGGGACCGGTGAAGGGAGCGATGGCGACCGAGAAGATCGCGAAGCCCCCCGCGAGAACGGCGAGCACCAGGATGGGCACGTAAAGGTCCATCGCTACACCTCCTCTGGAGTCGCCACGCGCGCGGGCGCGCAGCCTGATCTATGTGTTTGCCGGGTGAGTCTGGGATTCATGCTCGTGGCGCGACCTTCGAGAGTGCGTTAATGATCTTGTCCGACGCATCGCCTCGCCGGTCGGTGAGATTACCAAGGAGTTTGAGCGCGAAGCGCATCAGCCTCGGATGGGGCAACCCATGCCTGGTGCCGAAGCTCATCACACCCGGCTTCCCGATTGCCTCCACGAACAACCTGCCCAGCGTGAAATATCCGCCGTAGGCGTCCTTCAGGGTCTGCGGGTAGGTTCGCAGGATCCGCTCCCGCTGCGCGGGGGTGGTGCCCTTGAGGGCCTTGGCGACGACCTCGGCGGCGATCTCGCCGGTCTCCAGGGCGTAGGCGATGCCTTCGCCGTTGAAGGGGTTGATCGATCCGCCGGAGTCGCCGGCGAGCAGAAGGCCGCGCGTGTAGTGCGGCTGCCGGTTGAAGGCCATCGGGAGCGCGGCGCCGCGGATGGGCGCCGTCATGTTCTCCTCGGTGAAGCCCCACTCGGCGGGCATCGACCGGCACCAGCGCATCAGCAGATCGCGGTAGTCGATGTTCTTGAAGTAGGCACTGGTGTTGAGCAGGCCGAGCCCGACGTTGGCGGTGCCGTCGCCGACGCCGAACACCCACCCGTAGCCGGGCAGCAAGGTCTCGTCGTCCCACAGCTCCAGCCAGGTCTCAAGGTAGTCGTCGTCGTGGCGCGGGCTCTCGAAGTAGGTGCGCACCGCCACGCCCATCGGGCGGTCCTCGCGCTTGTGCAGGCCCATGCCGAGCGCCAGCCGGGTGCTGTTGCCGTCGGCGGCCACCACCAGGCGGCTGCGGTAGGTGGCGCCGTCCTTGGTGGTCACCCCCACGATGTGGCCGCTGCGGTCGTCGAGGATCGGGCCGGTGACGGTGACGCCCTCCTTGAGGCGCGCCCCGGCCTTCACCGCCGTCGCGGCGACGATCTCGTCGAAGTCCTTGCGGGTGCGTACGAGCCCGAAGTCGGGGAAGCGCTCCAGCTGAGGCCAGTCGAGCTCGAAGCGGAGGCCGCCGCCGACGACCCGCAGGCCCTTGTTACGGACCCAGCCGGGGGCGTCGATGTCGACGCCCATGTTCATCAGCTGCTTGACCGCGCGCGGGGTGAGGCCGTCGCCGCACACCTTTTCCCTGGGGAACCGGGTCTTCTCCAGAAGCAGCACGTCGAGCCCGGCCTGTGCGAGGTAGAAGGCCGTGGCGGAACCGGCGGGACCGGCGCCGACGACGATGACGTCGGCGTCAGCCTGAATGGCTGCTGGCACGGTCACTGGACTGTCCTGTCCTGTCCTACACACTCGAAGGCACGGGGTGGGTTCGCCTTCGTTCCTTTGTGAACCCCTTCACAAACTGTTCGGCCCGAAGTCTAACCCTTTTCGTGCACAAAGTGGCAGCCGGGGGGCCGTCAGGCGCTAGTAGATCACGTCAGCCCTCACCCTTTCGAGAGCGGCGGCTTGAACCCCCGGTGCATCGCCACAATCCCCAAGCTCATGTTGCGCCAGGCGACCCGCTCCCAGCCGGCCCGCTGGATGACGCCGGCCAGCGTCGCCTGGTCCGGCCAGTCCCTGATCGACTCGGCCAGATACTCGTAGGAGTCGTCGTTGGAGCCGAACATCCCGGCCACCTTCGGCAGCATCCGCATCACGTATTCGCGGTAGACCAGATCGAAGGCGTCGACCGTCACATGGGAGAACTCCAGGATCACCAGCCGCCCGCCGGGCTTGGTCACCCTGAGCATCTCGCGCAGCGCCTGCTCGGTGTCGTGCACGTTGCGCAGCGCCACCGAGATGGTCACCGCGTCGAAGGCGTCGTCGGTGAACGGCAGCCGCATCGCGTCACCCGCGACGAACGGCACCCCCGCACCGGTCAGCGCGTTGCCGCCGTGCCGCCGCACCCCCGTGCGCAGCATGCCGAGCGAGAAGTCGGAGGCGATCGCCCTGGCGCCCAAGGTGGTGAACGAGTCGGTGGAGGTGCCGGTGCCGGCACCGAGGTCGAGGACGATCTCGCCGGGCCCCGCGTCGACGGCGGCGGCCACGGCCTTACGCCACAGCCGGACCTGCCCGAAGGAGATCAGATCGTTGACGAGATCGTAACGCCGGGCGGTGCGATCGAACATCGCGGCGACCTCGTCCGGCTGCTTGTCCAACTGAGCGCGCGTCATACCTCAAGACTATGGCTATCCTGACAATCGACGGAAAGTAGCAGCACCGCTACTTTCCGTCTGCTAAAAATTGGCGAATGCTTGCCCGAGTCGCCCTTGCGGCGATCATCGCAGCGGCCCCCACCGCGCACACCCGCGTGGTCTCGGCCGACCCGGTCGACAGCACCCCTCATGTGCTCGACGGCATCGTGAACGCCATCGCGCTGGTCGGCGGCACCGTCGTGGTCGGCGGCTCGTTCACCGCCGTCGCCGACTCGACCAGGACCACCAGCTATTCACGCGCCAACCTGTTCGCCTACGACCTGGCCACCGGCCGGGTGCTGCCTGACTTCGCGCCGAGCGTGCGCGGCCCGGTGCACAGCCTGGTCGCGGGCGAGTCCGGCACCGTCTACGTCGGCGGCGACTTCCGCTCCATCGACAACACCCGGATCCGGTCGCTGGCGCGCCTCAGCGTGGCCACGGGACAGCCCGTGCGCTCGTTCGCGCCGGAGATCTCCGGCGGCTCGGTCACCACGCTGGCCCGCCGCGACTCCGACCTCTACGCCGGCGGCGACTTCACCCGGCCGCGCGTCGGGCTGGCCGGCCTGAACGCCACGACAGGCGCCGCCGACCCCCGCTTCACGATCACGCCGGGCGAACCGCTGACCGGGAACGTGCGGGTGCACGCGATCGCGGCCACGGCCAACCGGCTCCTGGTCGACGGCAGTTTCACCACCCTCGACGGGCGGTCCAGGCCGCAGCTCGGGCTGATCGACATCAGCGGCGCCACGGCCAAGCTCGCGAACTGGCGCAGCGAGGCGTACCTGAAAAAGTGCAAGGACACCTTTCCTTCCTACGTGCGCGGCCTGGACTTCTCGCCCGACGGGCGTTATTTCGTGGTCGTCACCACGGGCGGGCCCCTGAGCGGCATGTGCGACACCGCGGCCAGGTTCGAGACCTATGCGAGCGGGCAGCGGATCAAACCGACCTGGGTCAACTGGACGGGCGGCGACTCTCTGTACACGGTGTCGGTGACGGGCAGCGCGGTCTACGTGGGCGGCCACCAGCGGTGGCTGAACAACCCGAGGGGCCGCGACTCGCCCGGCCCCGGAGCGGTGCCGCGTGAGGGCATCGGCGCCATTCATCCACGCACCGGAAAGGCGCTGAGTTGGAATCCCGGCCGGGAGCGCGGGATCGGCGTGAAGGCCTTTCTGGCGCACCGCGGCGGACTACTAGTCGGTAGCGACACAACCCGACTCGGACGGGAGTACCATGCCCGGATTGGCATGTTCCCTCTGCCCTAGTCGCCCTGCGGCTTCGGGTGGTCGATCTTGTCGCTGATGCGCGCGCTCATGGCATCGCGCTGTTTGGACAGCAGGACGTAGCTGGCGACTCCGCTGATCACGAAGGACAAAATGATCAGCCACAGTGGGTTAGCGACACCGAGCAGCCACAGCACACCCAGAGTTACGAGAAACAGGCCGATCCGCGACATGGTGTAAACGAGAACAGGACGCACAGGTCGAGATTACTCGCCCGGGGCATCCGGTCGCTCTTCGCATCGGGCGCGAGCGCTGCTACTGTTCCCAGTAAGGATGTTTCGTAAAGAAACACCCACGAGAGCCCCAAAGAGGCTCTATGATATAACAATCGGGCAGTCAGCTGATAACAACCCGTGATCTTTGTAGAAAACCACGGATAAATCAGGCTTCGCTCGACACACTAGTTACCTGTCCGCCCGCTGGCAGGAAGCGGGATGCGAGGGGGAGAGATTGGTGGAGAGTAGCAGCGAGCGTCTGCTGACCCCTGGAGAGGTTGCCGCCCTCTTCCGGGTAGACCCAAAAACGGTTACGCGCTGGGCCGCGGCAGGCCGCATCAGCAGTATCCGCACCCCCGGAGGGCACCGGCGCTTCCGTGAATCGGAAGTGCACGCCCTCCTCCGTGGTGAGGATGTTCTTACGGCCGACAGGCCAACAGGCGAGTCCCCGCGCGTTTGACGTACCGTCCAAGTCGGTGATCCTGTACGCAGGGTCACCGAGACGGGACCTCTGTCCGCGTGCCAACCGCACCATCCGTACGGCGAGCACGGGAAAGGCGTCAACCACCGATCGTGGCTGGCGCCTGGCCAGTTCACAGCGCCCCCTCGCTCACGCGCCTTCCTGGTCGGCCTTGAACGCCAGGAACTCCCGCTCCAGCTCGTCGTTCTCCTCAGCCCAGCGGCGACGGCGCTCGGCCGCCTCCTCCTCGGTCAGCGACTCCTGCAACCACCGGTCGTACTCGGGATCGCCCGGCTCGACCTCGACGTACGCGTTCCCGATCAGGCGCCCGTCTTCGCTGGTCAGGCTCTGCGGCACGCGCAGGGTCCCGTCAGCGAGGCGGATGACGTACATTGCCGATCACCTAGATTCCGTAGCGCCGGTTGAAGAACAGCATCACGTCGAGCGCCATCCGCGTGTTGCCGCCGAGCATGTCCACCAGGGCCGGCCGCTGACGCGAGGCGATGGCGGCGAAGGCGTCGGCGAAGAACTCCTTGCGCCCCAGCCCGCCGCCCTGGCGATGGAAGGACGACGCCAGGAGCGGGGTGAGCTCCTCGAAGAGCGCCACGAACTCCGGCGTGTCCGACACCCAGACGCCCAGCGCCGCGTCGATGTCGTCGATGGCGTGCCCCACCTCGTGCATCATCACGTCCGGTGTCGGTGAGGGCCGGTCCCCCACCACGATCTTGCGATCTCCGTAGGCCCCCGCGCAGATGTCCCACGTCGCCCGGCCCGACGGCAGGGGCGCGCCCCGCAGATAACCCATGTCGTCCAGGTCCGGCACCCCGCCGGGACCCACATAGATGCCTTCGAGCCCGTTGACGAGCCTTTCCTTGATCCGGTCAGGCAGCCTGGCCAGGCTCTCCACGGCCCGCACGACGTCCATCGACGGCCGGCCTCTCCTGGCGTCCCACTGCCGGTGCAGGATCGCCTCCAGTTTTCCGCAGTGGCGCAGCCCGTCGCCCTGCGGAGGCGCGTCGGGACGGTTCGGCTGCGCCCTGGGTAAGGCGTCGTCGAGCTCGAAGTCCTGCCAGGTGTAACGAGGACGCTCCACCACGGCGGCGGACAGGCGCTCGCCCTGATACCAGCGGCGCTCACCGCCCTCCCACCGCTGACGGCCCTGACCATCCTGACCGACCTGACCGACCTGACCGCCGGGCGGCCACGCCTGCTCGGGCTCCTCGCGCGCCCGGTCCCGGTCGCGGAATCCGTAGCCGCCCATCAGGCCGCGGCGTTCTCGGCCACTGGGCTCCTCACGCCCGCTCAGACGACGATCGCGGTCCATCGGCTCCTCTCCACCCGCCAGGCTCAGGTCACGCACGCCGGCACCTCGCCGGCCGGACAGGCGCCGGCCGCGCTCACGCGCCCGCCCGCCGTCGTTCGTCCAGATCGACCGCTCCGCCTCGGGCGCCTCGGTGCGACGCGAGAAGAGGTACGAGCCGCGCCGCCACCAGCGTCCCCGCCGATGACGTCCTTTGTCGTTGGAGAAAGCCATCGCACCTCTCACCACCCCATGACGCTCACCACACCGGATACCGAGGCCGCCTGGATGCGCGGCCCAGCCGGGGCAGACTGCGCCGAATCGTGTTCCACCGTACGACGCCGATCTTCCCTAGTCACCCGGAATGGGACATCAAGGTGGCACGATCACGCTGAGGATGGCTTACAGTTCGGGCATGGCAGGTGTCCTTGTCGGCCTGGCTCTGCTGGCCTTCTGGCTGTTTTCACTGTTCGACGTCGCTACGACCCCCGAGGAAGAGGTCAGGCACTCACCAAAAGCCGTTTGGTTGATCATCGTCGTCGCGCTCCCTCTGATCGGCGGCCTGTTCTGGATGATGCGCGGCCGTCCGAGAGTCGCGCGCGAGACCTGGTCCGTGACCCCGCGGGCCGAAGGCGAACCCGCCCCCAAGGGGCCGGACGACGACCCCGATTTCCTCCGCGAGCTTGAGCGCCGCATGCGCGGCGAAGAGAAATAACGGCGAGAGAAACCACACGAGAGCGCCGCCCTCACCCCCCGGGCGACGCCCCATCACTACCTCGGCACGCCTCCACCAGCCGCGCCGTACGGCATTCCGGCGATCACACGTCCGCGTAGCTGTGCAGGCCCGAGATGAAGATGTTCACGCCGAACAGGTTGAACAGCAGGCAGGCGAAGGCCACCAGCTGCACGATCGTGGCGCGCTGGCCACGCCAGCCGGCCGTGACGCGGGCGTGCAGGTAGGCCGCGTAGCCCACCCAGGTGATGAAGGACCAGACCTCCTTGGGGTCCCAGCCCCAGTAGCGGCCCCAGGCCCGGTCGGCCCACAGCGCGCCCGCGATGACAGCGAAGGTCCACACCGGGAAGGCCAGGACGATCGCGCGGTTGGCCACCTTCTCCAGCTCCGCCTTGGACGGCAGCCGGGACGGGCCCTCCTTGCGGACGAGGTAGAGGATGCCCGCCACCCCGGCCATGATGAACAGGCCGCTGGCCAGGATCGCGGCGGTGACGTGGATGGCGATCCAGTAGGAGTCGAGCGCGGGCACCACGGGCCCCGCCGAGGTGTAGAGCACCTTCACCGCCAGGCCGAGGCACAGGGCGGCGGTGACCATGACGAAGGCGCCGAGGAAGCGCACGTTCCGCCGGAACTGGGTGGCCAGGAAGGCGGTCACCGCGGCGAAGCAGATGCCCACCACGAACTCGTACATGTTGCCCCACGGCCACCGGTCGGCGGCCAGGCCGCGGGTGGCGATGGCGCCGAGGTTGGCCGCCCAGCCGAGCCAGGCGAGCCCCAGGGCCACCAGCCCGGCCTTGACCGACCAGTCCGGCCCGTTCTGCCCATCCAACCAGTCCGCCCCGTCCGGCCCATGCGACCGGTCCGGCCTGTCGCCGGTCCCGGCCACCTCGGCGCCCGCGTCCGCCTCGTCCACCTGGATCTCGTCCGGTGTGCCGGATCCCCCGGCCCCCACGGCCGCGGGAGCCTTGGCCCGCTCACGCGCGGACGCCCGGTCGGGCCGGGCCCGGCCGAAGGCGAGCTCCACCGCGAAACCGACCATGGAGAACAGGTAGAGCAGGACTGCTGCGACCACGAACAGGTCACTCAGTTCGGCGAGTCCTTCAGCGGTCATCCTTGTCTCCTGCTTGTAGAACCTTCACGATGTCGTCGAACTCCTCCGAGAAGCCCGCCGCCGACCCTTCGGTGCGAGTCAGCCCGCCCACCTCGACCGTGCCGTCCTTGACCCGCACCCATACCCTGCGGCGGCGGATCATCAGCGACAGCACGATGGAGACGGTGGCCAGGGCGGCCGCCACCAGGGCGGGGACCCGGCCGGGATCGTAGGCGATCTGGAGCGTCATCCACTCCTTGACCGCGACGAACTCCAGCTTGCCCGCGCCCTCGGGCAGGTCGAGCGACTCCCCGACCGCGAGCGGCTCGGGCACCGCGGTGCCCATGACCAGCGGCTTGAGCTTCTTCATCACCTCGGGCGGGGCGAGCTCGTAAACCGACTGCGGCTGCCCGGAGCGCACCCCGAGGTCGCCGGTGAACGCCCCCAGGACCTGCACCTCAGGCTGGAGCGCGCCGGGGAACGCCGAGGCGAAGGTGCCGTCGGTCAGCGGCACGCTGGTGGGCAGGAACCTGAGCAGGAACCCGAGCTGCGACGGCCGCGCGTCGGGGACCTTGACCACGCAGCCCGAGGTGAGCGACGGCTTGTCCTCGATCAGGCACGGCACCGGCCCCTCGAAGGCGACCTGCCCCTTGCCGTCGGTCACTTTGAAGACGGGGGCGTAACCGTGGCCGAGGAGGTAGGTCTGCGTGCCGTCGACCTCCAGCGGCTCGTTGACCTTGAGCTCGTAGTCGCGGGCGGCCGCCCCCGGCGAGTCGGTGACCTTCAGGAAGCCGGAGTAGTCGAGCTCCTGCCCCTCCTTGTCACCCCCGACCTGGTAGGTGGCCCTGAAGTCGGTCAGCTCGAAGCTGAACGGCTCCAGCGACTCCGCCGACACCTGCTGGCCGGGGATGAACCGGTCGTAGGCGGCCACGGTGTTGGCGAACCCGTCGCCCTCGGCCACCAGCACGTTGCCGCGGTAGCCGTACAAGGATCCGAAACCGACGGCGACCAGCAGGCCGAGCAGTGAGATGTGGAAGAGCAGGTTGCCGGTCTCGCGCAGATAGCCCTTCTCGGCGGACACCCAGCCGTCGCCCGTGTCCACGCGGAAGCGCAGCTTGCGCAGCCGCCGGGCGGACTCCTCGACGGTCAGCTCGCCCGCGAAGGCGGCGGAGTGGGGCAGGCGGGAGAGGTTGCGCGGCGCGGCGGGCGGCCTGCGGCGCAGCTCGCGGACGTAGGTGGCGGTGCGCGGGAGGACGCAGCCGATCAGCGAGGTGAACAGCAGCAGGTAGATCGCCGCGAACCAGACGGAGGTGAAGACGTCGAAGAGCTGGAAGCGGTCGTACCACCCGGCCAGCGCCGGGCTCTCCTGGTAGAGGGTCGCCACCTTGCCCGGCTCGACGCCGCGCTGCGGCAGCAGGGAGCCGGGCACGCTCGCCAGCGCGAACAGGAACAGCAGGATCAGCGCCGTCTTCATCGAGGTGAGCGTGCGCCAGCCCCAGCGCAGCCAGCCGGTGAGACCCATGCCCACCCGGTTGGGCGACTGCTCCCGCTCCAGCTCGTCGACGCTCATCAGATCACCGGCCTGAAGGCGCCGATCAGGCCCTGCATGGTCGCGATCATTTCCCCCCAGAGGCCGGTCACCAGCGCCAGCCCGACAGCCACCATCATGACGCCGCCGATCCTGGTGATCAGCCGCGAGTGCTTGCGGATGGCGCTGAAGGTGCGCAGCGCCCTGCTGTAGGCGAAGGCGGCGGCCACGAACGGCAGCCCGAGCCCGAGCGCGTAGGCGACGGCGAGCAGCGCGCCCCGCGAGGCGCTGCCCTCGTTCAGCCCGAGGCCGAGCACCACGGCCAGGGTGGGGCCGATGCACGGCGTCCAGCCCAGCCCGAACACCACGCCGAGCAGCGGCGCGCCGGCCAGCCCCGCGGCGGGCATCCGGTGGATGCGCACGTCACGCATCAGCCCGGGGATCACGCCGAGGAAGGCCAACCCGAGCAGGATCGTGAGCACGCCGAGCACGCGCGTGATGAGGTCGGCGTTGACCAGCAGGAGCCTGCCGAGCCCGCCGAACAGCGCGCCGGTGGCCACGAACACCGCCCCGAACCCGGCCACGAACAGCGACGTGCCGAGCACCAGCCGCCCCCGCTTGGGGTCGGCGCTCATCCCGGTCACGTACGACAGATAGCCCGGCACCAGCGGCAGCACGCACGGGGACAGGAACGACACGAGCCCGGCCAGCACCGCGATCGGCACGGCCAGCAGCAGCGAGCCGGAGGCGACGATGTCATTCATCGCGGTCACTCATCGCGCACCTTGGTCACCGTGTTCATCAGGTCGGTGTACTTGACCGCGCCGAGCGCCCTGGCGGCGATCCTGCCCTGCTCGTCGATGATCAGCGTGGACGGGATGGCGGCGGGCGGCACCGTGCCCTGGAAGGCCAGCGCGACCTTGCCGGGCTGGTCGAAGATGCTCGGATAGCCGCTCTGCTCGGTGCGCTCGAACGCCAGCGCGTCGGCCTTGCGGTCCTTGAAGTCGACGCCGATGAACTCCACCCCGGCGCCCTTGGTCTTGGCCGCGACCTCCTTGAGCACCGGCGCCTCGGCCCGGCAGGGCCCGCACCAGGACGCCCAGAAGTTGATCACGACGACCTTGCCCTTGTGCGCGGCCAGCGAGGCGGTGCCGCCGTCGAGGGTGGGCCCTTCGATCGCGGGCGCGGGCTGACGGTCGGCCGCCTCGAACACCTGCATCTTGCCGTCGCCCGCGACGAACCGGGTGTCGCCCGCCGTGGGCTGGCCGCTCTGGCTTCCCGCGCATCCGGCGGCCAGCAGAGCCAGCAGGGCGATGGAGACTGACACGGAGATTGACTTCGCGCGCACGGAGGAAGATCTCCTTGTACTACAGCCGGTAGAGCTTGCAACTCTACCGGCGGTGTCAGGCGCCCGGGACGCTGGGGCCCCTCTGCAGCGATCCGGCCGGCTCGCTGTAGCCGACGCTGACGAGCCGGTCGCCGTCGAAGGTGAGCGTGGTGAGGCTGGCCAGCGCGCACTGCCTGCGCCGCGGGTCGTGCCAGAGCCTGCGCCGGCCCTCCGCCGTTATCCGGATCGCCCAGATCGGCAGCTGGTGGCTGACGAGCACCGCCTCGTGGCCGCGTACCGCCTCCCGGGCGTCCTCGATCATCGAGCGCATCCGCGCCACGATCACGGGGTACGGCTCCCCCCAGGAGGGGCGCAGCGGATTCCAGAAGTAGCGGTAGTTGCGTGGGCTGCGCAGGATCCGCAGGCCCTTCCCGACCGTCCGCCCCTCCAGCAGGTTGCCCGCCTCGACCAGCCGCTCGTCGGTGATGATGTCGAGGCCGAGGGTGGCCGCGACCGGGGTCGCGGTCTGCTGGGCGCGCTCCAGCGGCGAGCTGTAGACGGCCTTGATGTCACGTCCGGCCAAGGCCTTGGCGACGGTCTTGGCCATCAACTGCCCGTTCTCCGACAGGTTGTAGCCGGGCAGCCGACCGTAGAGGATGCCACTGGGATTGTGCACCTCACCGTGACGCAAAAGGTGAACGACGGTGGTTTCAGCCATGGTGGGCCTCAGCTTAGCCGGTTCCCTCCCCTTGCCCGCCAGGCCTGATCACCCGTGAGTAGAGTCGGGGCGATCGGAAGGAGCCGCCCGCTTGGACCCCAGGGCGCTGGTCCTCGTCCTCGTCGCCGCCATCGCGCACGCCACCTGGAACCTGCTGAGCAAGAAGGCCGCCCAGGCGGACAGCCTCGTCTTCATCTGGCTCGTGGCCGCCGTGGCGGCGGTGATCTGGAGCCCGCTGTTCGCCGGGTTCCTGCTGATCGCCAGGCCCGCGGTGTCGTGGGGCGACCTGGCGGTGATCAGCGGCAGCACGGCGCTGCATCTGGGCTACTTCGTGCTGCTGCAGCGCGGCTACGGCAAGGGCGACCTGTCCATCGTCTACCCCGTCGCGCGGGGCACCGGGCCGATGCTGGCGAGCCTGGTCGCCGTGCTGTTCCTGGGCGAGCGTCCCACCGCTGTGGGCGTCGCGGGGATCGTCCTGGTGGGGGTGGGCGTGTTCCTGATGAGCGGCGGGAGCGGCCGGGGCGATCTGAAGGGGCTGGCGTTCGGGCTGGCGACCGGGTTGTTCATCGCGGGCTACACGGTGTGGGACTCGCGGGTGGTGAGCGTGTTCGCGGTGGCGCCGCTCATGCTCAACTATCTGGGCGAGGTGGGGCGGGCGCTGGCGCTCGCCCCGGCGGTGCTCGGCGGGCGGCGCAGGGCGCTGATCCTGCCGGTCTGGCGGGAGCACCGCGCCGGGGTGCTCGGAGCCGCGGTGCTGACCTTCGTGTCCTACCTGCTGGTGCTGATCGCCTTCACGATGGCGCCGGTCAGCGTGGTGGCGCCGGCCCGCGAGATCAGCGTACTGATCGCCGTCGTGCTGGGCGGCAGCCTGCTCGCCGAGCACGGGCTGCGGCACCGGCTGGTGGCGGCCGGCGTGATCCTCTTCGGGATCGTCGCGATCGCGCTCAGCTGATCGCGCTCAGCCGACGGTCAGCTCCGGCTCGCTCGCCCACGCGTTCTCCTGTGTGGCGCTGGCCCGCACCAGCGCCTCGACGGTGGCCCTGATGGCGGGCCGCCGGGCCGCGTCGGTGCGCCACAGGGCGTAGATGCGGCGGGTCTGCCTGGGCCGCAGCGGGATGAGGCGGACGTTGTCCGGCACCGGGTCGCGGCCGAGCCGGGGCACGATCGAGCAGCCGAGCCCGGCCGCGACCAGGGCCAGATGGGTGGGGTACTCGTCGGCCATGTAGGCGATCTCGGGCTCGATCTGCGCGGCGCGCAGCGTGAAGACCAGCCAGTCGTGGCAGATGGTGCCGGGCGAGGAGGCGATCCACCGCTCGTCGCGCAGGGCGGACAGCTCGATCTCCTTGTTGCCGGCCAGGGGATGGTCGAGGGGCACGGCCACGTCGGCGATGTCGTCGATCAGCGTCTTCCTGGACAGTCCGTCGGGGATGGCCATCGGCCTGTTGAGCCAGTCCTGCACCACCACCAGGTCGAGCTCGCCCCTGGCCACCTCGCGCAGCATCCGCTCCGGCTCGCGCTCGTACAGCTGCATCCACAGGTCGGGGTGGCGCTGCCTGAGCTCGGTCAGCGCCGGGGGCATCAGCCCGCGGGCCGCCGTGGGGAACGCGCCCACGTTGAGCCGGCCGACGACCTCGCCGCGCAGCGCCTCGAAGTCCGCCTCGGCGGTCTCGACCAGTGCCAGGATCCGCTCGGCGTGCTCGGCGAGCAGTCCGGCCGCGTCCGTCAGCCTTACGCCGCGCCCGTTGCGCTCGATGAGCCGGGCCCCGGTCTCCCGCTCCAGCTTGGCGAGCTGCTGTGACACGGCCGACGGGGTGACCATGAGCGCGTCCGCCGCGGCGCCGACCGAGCCGTACACGTGGACGGCGTGAAGGGCCTTGAGGCGGTTCAAGTCCAACATGTAAGCCAGCCTAAAGGGTTAAGCGTAGAAAGTCTCGCTTGTGGTGAACTCTGTAGCGTTGGAACATATATGCATGAGAATCATTAAGGCGAAGAAGAACCGTACCGAGTCCGTCTCCTACCTCCAGAGCCTCGCCGAGCAGGCCCGCAACCAGCGCAGCCGCTCCCGCAAGCCCGCCACCGCGTGAGGCCGGGCCACCTGGCCCTCGCCATCGGCCTCGCCGCCGTCTGGGGCGTCAACTTCGTCGTCATGCAGGTGGGCCTGGAGCACTTCCCACCCCTGCTGTACGCGTCGTTGCGGTTCGCCCTGGCGGCCTTCCCCGCCCTGCTCCTGGTCGGGCGGCCGGGGGTGCCGTGGCGCTGGGTCGTCGCGGTGGCGGCCACCATCGGAGTCGGCCAGTTCGGCCTGCTGCTCGTCGGCATGCGAGCCGGGATGCCGGCCGGGCTGACCTCCCTGGTCCTGCAGATGCAGGTCCTGTTCACCATCCTGTTCGCGGTGACGCTGCTCGGCGAGCGGCTCACCGCCCGACGCGTCGCCGGCCTGGCCGTCGCCTTCGGCGGCCTGGCCCTCGTCGCCTTCGACTTCGGCATGTCAGGCCCGGTGGGCGCGTTCGCCCTCTGCGTGGCCGCGGCGGCCGCCTGGGGCCTCGGCAACGTGGCCCAGCGCAAGGCCGCCCCGCCGGACTCGCTGCGCTTCATGGTCTGGGTCAGCGCCCTGTCCGCGCCCCCGCTGCTGCTGCTCTCCCTCCTGGTGGAGGGCGTCCCCGACCTGGCCGCCCCCGCCGCCGGCTGGCTCTCCCTGGCCTACGTCGCCTTCGTCTCCACCCTCGGCGGCTTCGGCGTCTGGGGCTTCCTGCTGCGCCGCTACGACGCCTCGACCGTGGCGCCCTACACTCTGCTGGTCCCCGTCTTCGGCATGTCCTCGGCCGCCCTGGTCACCGGCGAGGCCGTCTCCTGGCTCCAGCTCCTCGCCGCCGCCCTCATCGTGACCGGCGTCCTGTACGCGGGCACCCGCCCCCGCGCCCTGAAGCCCGCCCTCGCCCACTGAGGCACACCTTGCAGGATGACCCCGCTCGCGAAAACAGGAAAACATCGCTCGCAGAATCGGGAAAAGTCTGCTCGCAGATCCGGGAAACTCGGCTCGCGAATCTGGGAAGATGGCGCTGAGAAGCCTTGACCCCAGGTGAGGAGCATTGGTCCTCTCGCACCTCTCCAACAGCCTCGGGCTGGATGCGACGACCGTCCGCTCCTACCCCGCCTATCTGGAAACGGTCTTCCTGGTCGCCTCCCGCACCGGTGTGGTCCGACAACTTCTCCGCGCGGGTCACGCATGCGCCCAAGACCTACGTGACCGACAGCGGCCTCGCCGCGCATCTGCTCGACGTCGACGCTGAGCCTCTGCTGGCGCCAGGACATCCCGCACTTGGCGGGCTGCTCGAAACGTTCGTCTTCGCGGAGTTGCTCAAGCTGTCTGCCTTCGCCCGCCGGCACGTCGCGGTGCGGCACTACCGCGACAGAGACAAGCGGGAGGTGGACTTCATCCTCGAACGCCGGGACGGGAGCATCATCGGCATAGAAGTGAAGGCGTCTTCGACGCCCGAACCCGAGGACGCGAGACACCTTCGCCGGCTGAGGGACGCCCTCGGTGACAGGTTCCGTGCCGGTTAGGTGCTGCACCTCGGCGACACGAACCTGCCCTCCGGCGACCGCATCTTCTTTACTCCGCTGTCCGCTCTGTGGGACCACGCCGAGCCCGGCGTGCTCCGGCCGCGGCTGCCCGGTGGCGCCGGTTAGAGGGCCGCCGCCGCGGCCTTCGCCGCGGCCGGCAGTGCGTCGGCGACGCGGCTGAGCGCCTCGTCGTCGTGGGAGGCCGACAGGAACCACGCCTCGTAGGCGGACGGCGGCAAGTAGACGCCCCGGTCCAGCATCGCGTGGAAGAACGCCTGGTAGGCCGCCGTGCTCTGCGTCCGGGCCTCGGCGAAGTTCGTCACCGGACGGTCGGTGAAGAAGATCGAGAACAGGTTGCCCGCCGTCTGCAGCCGGTGCGGCACTCCCGCCGCCTCCAGCGCGTGCGCCGCCGCCGTCGCGACCGTCGACGCCGCCGCGTTGATCTTCGTGTACGCCTCCGCGTCCAGGGCGTGCAGCGTGGCCAGGCCCGCCGCGCAGGCCAGCGGGTTACCCGACAGGGTGCCCGCCTGGTAGACCGGCCCCTCCGGCGCGAGGTGGGCCATGACGTCCGCCCGGCCCCCGAACGCCGCCGCCGGCAGCCCCCCGCCCATGACCTTGCCGAACGTCACCAGGTCCGGCTCCACCGGGTCCAGGCCGTACCAGCCGGAGTGTGAGACGCGGAAGCCGGTGAGGACCTCGTCGACGATCAGCAGCGCGCCGTTGGCGGTGCAGAGCTCCCGCAGGCGGGCGTTGAACCCGTCGAGCGGCGGCACGATCCCCATGTTGGCCGGACAGGCCTCGGTGATCACGCAGGCGATCTCGGCGGACGCGAACGCCGCCTCGACGGCCTCGATCGAGTTGTACGGCAGCACGATCGTGTCGGCGGCCGACGCCCCGGTCACCCCGGGCGTGTCCGGCAGCCCGAACGTCGCCACCCCCGACCCGGCGGAGGCGAGCAGCGCGTCGACATGGCCGTGGTAGCAGCCGGCGAACTTGACCACCTTGGAGCGCCCGGTGAACCCACGGGCCAGCCGCACGGCGCTCATCGTCGCCTCGGTGCCGGAGCTGACCAGCCGGACCTTCTCCACCGGCGCGACCCGGGCCACGATCGCCTCGGCCAGCGCCACCTCGCCCGGCGTGGCGGTGCCGTAGGAGAACCCGTGCGCCACCGCCTTCGACACGGCCTCCACGACGGCGGGATGCCGGTGCCCCAGGATCATCGGCCCCCAGGAGCAGACCAGGTCGACGTAACGGTTGCCGTCGGCGTCGGTGATGTAGGGCCCCTGACCCGAGACCATGAAGCGCGGCGTCCCCCCGACGGCGCCGAACGCGCGAACCGGCGAGTTGACGCCGCCCGGCACGACGGCGCAGGCGCGGGCGAACAGGTCCTCGGAGTTCTGTGTACGGCTCACCCGACCAGATTAGAACCCGCCCCAGGCGCTCCCGGCATCGGCGGCCCGGGACGCCGCCAGAGCAGCCTGGAAGAAGCCCATGACGTGACCTCGTATCTCATCGCCACCTCCGCGTTGTGGCACCTCGTGCGCGATCCCGAGGTGATCGAGGCATGGGGCGATCGCATCACCACGCAACCGCTGCGGCTGTGCGAGCCCACGAGGACGGAGTTCCTCTACTCGGCCACTGGTCCGGCACACAGGGACGACCTGGCCTCGGAGCTCGACGCCCTCTGCCAGGCCGCTCCCGTCCCCAAGAGCGCGTGGCGATGGGTGGAGACCGCCCAGTACAGACTGACCCAGCACGGTCAGCACCGCCTAGCCGGAGTGATCGATCTACTGGTGTGCGCCACAGCCGTGCACCATGGACTCACAGTCCTGCACGTCGACGACGACTTCGCCACCGTGGCGAAGATCATGCCCGAGGTGGCGCAACGGGACATCCGGCTGTTCTGAGCCAGTCCTGTTCTGAGCTAGTCGGCGAGCCACTCCAGGACGCGTAGCGGGTCCGGCAGCGGGCGGCCGTCCGGGGGGCGGAGCCAGGAGACCGGCTGGCCGGTGGGGAGCGTGGACGGCGGCGCGAGGACGTAGCTGTCGCGGCAGTGCCAGCGCAGTCCCGGGGTGTCCTCGATGGTGGCCGGGTCGCAGTCGAGCTGACAGGACCACCACTCGTCCTCGTCCTCGGGGTTGCCCCGGGTGGCCACATAGAAAAGGACCCGGTCACCGTTGGCGGCGACCGGGCCCGAGTCAGCTCCGGCGTTGTCGATCCGCGTGAGGGCGGACAGGCCGGTGGGCAGGGGGACGTCGAAGACGTCGAACACGCGTCCGGTGGGCAAGATGACGTTGGCCTCGGGGTCGCGCTGCCACCAGCGCGTGAGCTGGGTGGCGTCCGTCGTGGCCTGGATGTGCCAGGCGGGCGAGATCGGATGCGCGCCCGGGTCGGGACAGCCCACGCGGTCACAGGAGCACGCGCGGGAGCCGCGTCGCAGCGGGGAGGCGCCGGGCACACACGGCCACCCGAGGGCGGCATAACCCAGCACGGAGTCGATTCGCGTCGCTCGTGACCGCTTTTTGGAACGCCGAGCTAGAGGTACCCCCACCATATGGTGTCTCCCGTCAAGTCTGTGCGTGAAGCGGTCCCGGCTCCGGGCCGTACGCACACGCGGGACACACCAGCACTTCTCATGCCACTCTAACGCACACGCCTCACGAGTTGACGGCAAACCCCTTGGTTAGAGGCGGCGCGCCACCTCGGTGGCCCAGTAGGTGAGGATCAGGTCGGCGCCGGCGCGCTTGATCGACACCAGCGACTCCATGATCATCCGGTCGCGGTCGACCCAGCCGTTGGCGGCGGCGGCCTCGATCATCGCGTACTCGCCGCTCACCTGGTAGGCGGCGACGGGCACGTCCACCTCGTCGCGGAAGCGCCTGATGATGTCGAGGTAGGCCAGCGCGGGCTTGACCATGACGGCGTCGGCGCCCTCGGCCAGGTCCAGTCGCACCTCACGCAGCGCCTCCTCCAGCGGGCCCGCCGGGTCCTGCTGGTGGGTGCTGCGGTCGCCGAACTGCGGCGCGCACTCGGCGGCGTCCCGGAACGGCCCGTAGAAGGCGGAGGCGTACTTGGCGGAGTAGGCGAGGATCGGCAGGTCCGCGAAGCCGGCGGCGTCCAGCGCCGCCCGGATCGCGCCCACCTGGCCGTCCATCATCCCGCTGGGCGCGATCATCTGGGAGCCGGCGATGGCCTGCGCGACCGCGATCGAGGCGTAGCGCTCCAGCGTGCGGTCGTTGTCGACGTCGCCCGACTCGGTCAGGATGCCGCAGTGCCCGTTGTCGGTGAACTCGTCGAGGCAGGTGTCGGCCATGACCACGACGGCGTCGCCGACCTCGGCGCGCACGTCGCGCAGCGCCACCTGGAGGATGCCGTCGGGGTCGTCGCCCGCCGAGCCGCGCGCGTCCTTCACCGCCGGGATGCCGAACAGGATCAGCCCGCCCACCCCGGCCTCCGCCGCCTCTCGGGCGGCCTTGCGCAGCGAGTCGCGCGTGTGCTGGACGACGCCCGGCATGGAGGCGACCGGGTGCGGCTCGCCGATGCCTTCCTTGACGAACATGGGCAGGATCAGGTCCGCGGCGTGCAGCCTGGTGCCGGCCACCATCCTGCGCAGCGCCGAGGTGCGGCGCAGCCTGCGGGGGCGGGCGACGGGGAACTCGGCACTCACTTCGCTCTCCTCCTGGCTCCCCTGCGGTTCTGGGACGGCCTGCGCGGGGTGTCACCGGCGAGGACGGCCGCCTGGCGCTGTTCGGCGCCGTAGGCCGCCAGCGCGGCCGCCAGGGCCGACGCGGACGCCTTGTCGGCCATGACGTCGACGCGCAGCCCGAACTCCTCGGCGGTCTTGGCCGTCTGCGGGCCGATGACGGCGATCACGGTGACGTTGTGCGGCTTGCCCGCGATGCCCACGAGGTTGCGCACGGTCGAGGACGAGGTGAACAGGACCGCGTCGAACCCGCCGCCCTTGATCGCCTCCCGGATCGGCGCGGGCGGCGGCGCGGCCCGCACGGTCCGGTAGGCCGTGACGTCGTCGCACTCCCAGCCGAGCTCGGTCAGCCCGGCCACCAGCGTGTCTGTGGAGATGTCGGCGCGCGGCAGCAGCACCCGGTTGATCGGGTCGAGCATCGAGTCGTACGGCGGCCACTCGGCCACCAGCCCCTCCGACGACTGCTCGCCCGAGGGCAGCAGGTCGGGCTTGACGCCGAAGTCGACCAGCGCCCGCGCGGTGGCGTCGCCCACGGCGGCCACCTTGAGCCCGGCGAAGGCGCGCGCGTCGAGGCCGTACTCCTCGAACTTCTCGCGCACCGCCTTGACCGCGTTGGCGCTGGTGAAGGCCACCCACTCGTAGCGGCCGGTGACCAGGCCCTTGATGGCGCGGTCCATCTGCTGCGGGGTGCGGGGCGGCTCGACCGAGATGGTCGGCACCTCCTCCGGCACCGCGCCGTACGACATGAGTTGCTCCGACAGGCTCTTGGACTGCTCCTTGGTGCGTGGCACCAGCACCCGCCAGCCGAACAGCGGCTTGGTCTCGAACCAGGACAGCTTGTCGCGCAGGCCGACCGCCTCGCCCACGACGATCAGCGCGGGCTCGGTGAATCCGGCGTGCTTGAGGTCGGCCTGCAGCCTGCCGAGCGTGGAGACCACGGTGTACTGCTCGGTCGTGGTGCCGCCGCTGCTGACCGCCACCGGGGTGCTGTCGGGCTTGCCGCCGGAGATCAGCGCCTTGCCGATCGCCACGGCCTCGGCGACGCCGTTGTAGATGACGAGCGTGCCGGGGCAGGCGGCGTGTGAGGACCAGTCCTGCTCCTGGGCGGCGTCGACGACCCTGAACTCGGGCACCGAGGCCGCGGGCGGGATGCCCGCGTAGGTGAGCACGGCGGTCGCGGGCGGGACGCCGGGCACGACCTCGAAGTCCACCTCCGCCGCGGCGCAGGCCGCGACCTCCTCGACGATCGAGGAGAACAGCATCGGGTCGCCCTCGCACAGGCGCACGACGAACTGCCCGGCCTTGGCGTGCTTGAGGTAGTCGCCGTCGGAGACGACGTGCACACCCTCGCGGCAGTGTCGTAGCAACGGGCCGTGCGACTCGTCCCCGAGCACGACCACGTCGGCCTTGGAGAGCAGCTCGGCACCGCGGAGCGTGAGGAGGTTCGGATCTCCTGGCCCCGCGCCTACGAAAGCGACGAAAGCGGAGGTTGGACTATCGGAGCTCAATGGGAATGCTCCCCCATCAATTTGTCGGCCCCTTCGCGAAGCATCTGGGTCGCGAGCTGGCGTCCCAGGTCTTCAGCCTCCGAAGGAGTGCCGGCGGCGGACTTGCGTACCGCTCGCGTGCCGTCGACGGCGACGACTGCGGCGGTCAGGTTCAGAGTGTGCCCGTCATCGAGGGCGAACGCACCCACGGGAGCCGAGCAACCGGCTTCGAGTGCGGCCAGGACGGCACGCTCGGCCGCCACCGCGGAGCGGGTCCGCGGGTCGTCGAGCACGCCGAGGAAGTCGACGAGGTCGGCGCGGTCGGACAGGCACTCGACGGCGAGCGCGCCCTGACCGGGCGCGGGCAGCAGCTCCTCGATCTCGAAGATCTGGGCGATCTCCGCGTCCCTGCCGATCCTGGTCAGGCCCGCTGAGGCGAGCACCACGGCGTGCAGCTCGCCGGAGGTGACCTTGCCGATCCGGGTGTCGGCGTTGCCGCGGATCGGCACGTACTCCAGATCCGGCCGCAGCGCGCGCAGCATGGCGACCCTGCGCGGCGAGCCGGTGCCGACGCGGGCGCCGGCGGGCAGGTCCGCGAACTTGACCGGGCCGACCAGCGCGTCGCGGTGGTCGTGCCGGGCGGGCAGGGCGGCCAGCGCGATGCGCGGGTCGGCCTTGGTCGGCAGGTCCTTGAGCGAGTGCACGGCGAAGTCGATCTCGCCCTCGATCAGCTTGTCGCGCAGCGCGCTGACGAACACGCCGGTGCCGCCGAGCTGGGCCAGGTGCGCCTTGGTCACGTCGCCGAAGGTGGTGACGCCGACCAGCTCGATCGGCCGGCCGGTCCGCTCGGTGTAGGCGTCGGCGACCATCTGCGACTGCGTGGTCGCCATCAGGCTGCGTCTCGTGCCGAGCCGCAGCGCGCTTTCCGTCCGTGGAGTCACAGCTCCACCTCCCTCACGGCCTCGGGCGTCTTCGGATCCAGGTCGAACAGCTCGCGCAGCGCCTCGGCATAATGATCGCCTCCTGGCGAGGTGGCGAGCTGCTTGACACGCACGGTGGGCTCGTGGAGCAGCTTGTCGACGACTCTCTGCACGGTGAGGGTCACCTCGTCCCTGAGCTTGCCGTCGAGATCGGGCATGCGCATCATCAGGCGGCCGAGCTCGGACTCGACCACGCCCGCCGCCTTGCTGCGCAGTGCCACCACGGTCGGGGTGACCTTGGCGGCCCGCTCCGACTCCAGGTAGGCGGCGAGCTCCTGCGCGACTATCTTGCGCACGGACCTTACCGCGTCACCCTCGCGTGAGCCGATTCCGGACTCACGGATGGTTTCCAGGTCCACCAGTGTGACGCCGGGGACGGCGCGCACCGCCGGGTCGATGTCGTGCGGCAGCGCCAGGTCGAGCAGGAAGGTCTCCCGCGACACCATGTCGGCGCTGATCAGATGGCGGCCCGCGCCGGTGCAGGTGATGACGATGTCGGCCGCCGCCAGCTCACGGGCGACGGCGGAGAACTCCACCGCCCTGCCGCCGACCGTGCCGGCCAGCCGCGCGCCGCGCTCGTACGTGCGGTTGGCGATCACGATGTCCGTGACGCCCGCGCGCGCCAGCGTGGTGGCGGCCAGCGAGCTCATGGAGCCCGCGCCGATCACCAGGGCGCGCCGCCCGGCCAGCTCGCCGGCGAGCGCGAGGCCCGCGCTGACCAGCGAGGCTCCGGCCTGGTCGATGCCGGTCTCGGTGTGGGCCCGCTTGCCGATCCGCAGCGCCTGCTGGACCAGCTCGTTCAGGGTGGCGCCGACGGTGCCGTGCTTCTGTGCCAGCTTGAGCGCCTGGCGGGTCTGGCCGAGGATCTGGCCCTCGCCCACGACCATGGACTCCAGGCCGCACACCATCGAGAACAGGTGCTCGACGGCCTGCTCCTCGTAGTGCACGTACAGGTGTGGAGTGAGCTCGTCGACGGGCACGCCCGAGTGGAGGCTGAGCAGGCCGGTGACGGCCGTGACGGCC
Source organism: Nonomuraea sp. ZG12 (assembly GCF_052068115.1). Taxonomy (NCBI): domain Bacteria; kingdom Bacillati; phylum Actinomycetota; class Actinomycetes; order Streptosporangiales; family Streptosporangiaceae; genus Nonomuraea; species Nonomuraea sp. ZG12. Next base: position 137,059 of record NZ_JBQHCW010000010.1, on the reverse strand, counting down.
GCGTGGAAGCGGTCCACGGCGACGTAGACCTCGACCCGGTTACAGGTCGAGACCACGAAGGCCTCCGCCACGCACGGGTCCTGCTGCACGTCGTACAGCAGCTTCACGAGCGCTTCGCCGCTCACCGAGACGCGTTCGAGCAGGGCCACCGGCGCGGTCCGGTGGCTGAGTCCGATTGCCAGAACACTCATTGACTGTCCACTGCCATGAGTGGCCCCCCAGCTTTGCGTTGCTCGTGGAACGCGAGGATCTGCAGTTCGATGGATAGGTCGACCTTACGGACATCGACGCCGTCCGGAACAGTGAGAACGACCGGGGCGAAATTGAGAATGCTGGTCACCCCGGCGGCCACCACACGATCGCATACTTCCTGCGCCGCCACCGCCGGCGTCGCCAGCACCACGATCGAGACCCCACGCCGCTTGATCACGGTCTCCAGTTCATCGATGTGCTCAACATTCAACCCCGCTATGTCGTCGCCCACGACTTCGGGGTCGGCGTCGAACACGGCCGCGATGCGAAATCCCCGGGAGACGAAGCCGCCGTAGTTGGCGAGCGCGCGGCCCAGGTTTCCGACGCCGACGATGGCGACGGCCCAGTCTTGGGTCAGGCCCAGCTCTCGGGAGATCTGGTAGACGAGGTATTCGACCTCGTAGCCGACGCCTCGGGTGCCGTAGGAGCCGAGGTGTGACAGATCCTTGCGCAGCTTGGCGGAATTGACCCCGGCGGCCGCGGCGAGATCCTCGGAGCTGACGGTCGCGGTGCCACGCTCTGCCATCCCGTGCAGCGCCCGAAGGTACAACGGGAGCCGTGCGACCGTCGCTTCGGGTATGCCTCGGTCACGAGGCTGGGACGGGCTCTTCACTTGCCGGAGCTCCAGGGGAACGGGCGGCCTTGGACCGCGTGACTGGGGATGGAACCGTCTTTCAGGTTAATCCTTTTGTGAACCGATGCACAAAGTCACCGTTCCTCGGACGCTACGGTGGACGTCATGCACCGCATCACGCTGCTTGGAAAGCCCGGCTGCCACCTGTGTGAGGACGCGCGCGAGATCATTTCCCGGGTCGCCGGTGAGCTGGGCGTGCCGTGGGAGGAAGTCGACATCAACTCCTCCGACGAGCTGCGGGAGCGCTACTGGGAGATGATCCCGGTCACCCTGATCGACGGTGTTCAGCACGACTTCTGGCGGGTCTCGGAAGAACGCCTGCGAGAGGCCCTGACCGCTTAGAACATCGCCATCGGCAGGGGCACGACCTTGGCGGCGTTCACGTTGAGCTCGATGATGTTGGTGGCCAGCACCATGACCTGACGCTCGTTGATGAACCGCTCGATGTGCGGCTGGCGCTGGTGGTCGCGGTAGGCGACCTCGTCCCGGTAGAGCTCGTAGACGATGCGCTGCAGCGGTGCGGACTTGACCGCGTGGCAGGCGTAGATCAGCGTGTCGGGCTCGCCGCGCCTGACCGCCTCGACGGTCGCGTCGGCCAGCTGGTCGAAGGCGGCGCCCGAGCCGTCGATGAGCGTGAAGACGGTCAGCATGCCGTAGATGTTCGGCGAGGGCCTGCCCGAGGTCTGCTGCTGCGGCCCGGTCTGCGGGGCGGGCGGCACCACGGGATGGGGGCCAGTCTGCGGCATCCGGGGGGCGAACAGCTCGGCGCCCGGATAGGTGGCGCCGGTGCCGGGCATCGCGTGGTCGCGCGGCTCGGGCTGCGGCGCGGGGCCGCCGTGCCGGCCGTTCATGATGTAGCCGGTCGACGGGCCCGCGTCCGGCGGCGGCGGCGACATCCGGGCGGCGTAGTCGACCTCCTGGTCGTTGGCACGATACTCGGCCACCAGGTCGCCCAGGCCGGACCTGCGCTGGCGCGGCGGCTCGGTGGCGGCCATCGGGACGGGCTCGGGCACCGGGCGGTGACCCGGCGGCGGCTGCTCCTGCGGCCGGGGGCCCACCGGCCGCTGCTCGCGCCGGCCACCGACGGGCCGCTTCTCGTGCTGGTCGACGAAATCGTCGTCGTCCTCGTCGTCGTCTTCGTACGGCGCGAGCGGGCGCAGCACGGTGTACCAGATGGCCGCGGCTGCGGCGATGAGCAGCATGACGGTGAAGAAGGCGGGCACCGTGAACTGCATGGCGCCCATGAGCGCCAGCCCTGACGGGGCGATGACCAGGACCGCGTGCAGGTTGTCGGTGTCGTACTCGTCGCCGCCGCGCCACCTGAGGGCCGCGACCACCATGGTGCCCAGCATGATGAGCGCGGCGATGACGTGCAGGCCGGTGAGCAGGTAGGCGGGGATGACCGCCCAGTGCTCGGCGGCCGAGGGCACCGACTTGCCCATCTCCTCGCTGATGAGCGGGTCCACCACCATGATCACCAGGGCGACGATCGTGTAGCCGATGCCGAACAGCCAGGCCAGGAACTTCGGCGGCACCTTGTCCGCGAGCAGCTGGATCAGCCCGATGGCCAGCCAGAGCGGCGCCAGCATCGACGCGGTGATCTGCAGCACCTTGAAGGTGAGGACCCCGAACCCGACGAGGTAGCCCAGGCCGATCATCGCCAGAGACAGGCACAGTGCGGGTCCGGCGATGGTCCAGGCGATCAGCCAGCCCTCGGGCTCCTCACGCAGCCGGCGGACCAGCGCGACGGAGGCGATCGCAGCAAGGAGCGCACCGGCGAACGCTATGACAGCAACGAGGATCTCCATGGTGACTCCAATGCTGCCGGACTATGCCTCCCAGCCGGTAGCCGAAGAGGGAAAGGGTCGGTCCACACCGTATCTGCCGATTACGCGGAGACATGCAAGGAGGATGCGGATTGTGGAATTTCCGGTTGATTTCTAGAGTGTTCGAGCACGGCGCACCCCTTAGCCCTAGGGATACCGGATGCCTGACTCGTGGCCGTTCTCCGGGCTGCTCACGCCAGCAACGGCTGGCTCTGCCCGGACGACCGAGCTTGCCGTGCGTGCGGACGTCACCGACGACCTGCGCACCCTGGTCCTCCACGCGAAGACCGGGGACACGGATGCCTTTGGCACGCTCTATGACCGCTATGTGGATCTCGTCTATCGCTACATCTACTTTCGGGTCGGCTCCCATCCGCTCGCCGAGGATCTCACCAGCGAGACCTTCCTGCGCGCACTGCGCCGAATCGCCGACTTCACGTGGCAGGGCCGTGACTTCGGCGCCTGGCTCGTGACCATCGCCAGGAACCTGGTCACCGACCATTTCAAATCCGGCCGCTATCGCCTGGAGGTCTCCACCGGAGAAGTGATCGACGTTCCCCTCGAAGGAGCGCACATCCCGGAGAACGCCGTGGTGACGGCCATCATCAACGACCGGGTGCTCCGCGCCGTCCGGGATCTCAACCCCGAGCAGCAGGAGTGCGTGGTCCTGCGCTTCCTGCACGGGCTGTCGCTCGCGGAAACCGCGCTCATCATGGGAAAGAAGAGTGGAGCGATCAAAGCACTGCAGTTCCGCGCGATCCGTACATTGGCCAGAGCTCTCAAACACGACCTTGCGTAACCTCGCGGCGCGCGACGTCGTTAGGCAGGTGTCACCACAGCAACGATTCGCGGGGGCGTCAGGGAGCGGTCATGGGTAGGGCGCGCAGGGCACAGGAGCGCGTGCTCGGTCACCTCACAGAGCTGGGAGCGCTGTCCCGCGGTGGGGGCCCGGACGCGGCCTTCCGCGCGCGCCTGCGCGAGCGGCTCACCTCCGCCCAGCCCGGCGAGGAGCCGGTACGGCCGGTCCGGCGCACCCACCGGCGGCCCCGGCCCAAGCGGTCCCTGTCCGCCCCGATCGCCCCGATCGGCCTGGTGGCCGCCATGCTGCTGGCAGCGTTCGCCACCTACCACGCGGTGCCCGGCGACACCCTCTACCCGCTCAAGCGCGCGGCGGAGAGCACCCTGGTCCGGCTCAGCACCGACGACGTCGTGCGCGGCGAGCGCGAGCTCGTCTCGGCCAAGACCCGGGCGGAGGAGGTCGCCCAGCTCCTCGGCTCCTCCAGCGCCGGGCCGCTGGTCCGCAGGACGCTCAAGGACATGGAGCAGTCGACCCGCGCCGGCATCACCAGGCTGCGACGCGCCGAGCCGCGCTCACCGAAGATCGACCGTTTCGCCGAGGACCAGCGCAACATGGTGGAGCCGATGCTCGAGCAGCTCGACGGTGTGGAAGAGGACCAGGCCGTCGGCTACCTGGACTACATCGACGGGCTCGCCGCTCCGAGCTAGGTAGGCTGAAGCCCATGTGGCGGCTAATTCGACGACGGCAGCAGTCCGAGGCGGAGATCGCCGGTGAGGTCGCAGCGGCAGCCGCTGTCGTCGCGCCCCCGACCGAGCCCGACCTCCAGGCCGCGGCCTTCTTCGACGTCGACAACACGATGATGCGCGGCGCGTCGATCTACCACTTCGCCAGGGGCCTGTCGACGCGGGGCATGTTCAACACCACCGACCTGTTCAAGTTCGCCATCGGGCAGGCGGTGTTCCGGCTGCGCGGCAACGAGAATCCCGAGCACATCGCCGTCGCCCGCGAGACCGCGCTGGCGTTCGTGGCGGGCGCCAAGGTCGACGACGTCGTACGGCTCGGCGAGGAGATCTACGACGAGGTCATGGCCGACCGCATCTGGGGCGGCACCAGGGCGCTCGCGCAGAGCCACCTGGACCAGGGCCAGCGGGTCTGGCTGGTCACCGCCACGCCGGTGGAGCTGGCGCGAGTGATCGCCCAGCGGCTGGGCCTGACCGGGGCGCTCGGCACCGTGGCCGAGACCACGGACGGCATCTACACCGGGCGCCTGGTCGGCGACCTGCTGCACGGCCCGGCCAAGGCCGAGGCGGTGCGGGCGCTGGCCCGCCGCGAGGGCCTCGACCTGACCCGGTGCACCGCCTACAGCGACTCGGCCAACGATCTGCCCATGCTGTCGCTGGCCGGTCACGCGGTGGCCATCAACCCCGACAGCGAGCTGCGCGAGCACGCCAGGAAGCACGACTGGGAGATCAAGGACTTCCGCACCGGCCGCAAGGCGACGCTGACCGCGCTGCCCATCGCGGCCGGCGTGGGCGCGGTGGCCGGCGGCGTGGCCGCCGGTCTCGCCCTGCGCAAGCTCTACCGCTCCACCCGCTGACCCGGCCCGCCTCCGGAGTGGCCCGGCCGCCCGGGCCACCCGCTGACCGGGGGCGGTTCACCTCAGGGTGTCGAACAGGCGGTCCGCCTCCGGCTGTTTCCACTGGATCCTGTTCTGGTCCTGGGGATGAGGCTGCCAGGGAACCGTGAGGAAGGTCGCCGAAGCTCCCTCCAGGCTCGTGGCGAGCCCGATCATGGTCTCCACGTCCAGCGCCTCGTCGGTCTTGACCGACTTCGCCGCCATGGTCAGGAAGGCGCGCAGCTCGGCCGGGTCGTCGAGGGTCTGCCTGACCTTCTTCGCCATCGCCTGGATGAGTTTCTGCTGGCGCTTGATCCGCTGCAGGTCCGAACCGTCGCCATAGTCACGCAGCCGCATGTAGCCGAGCGCCTGCTCTCCGTCGAGGACACTCTTGCCCGCTGGGAGCCTCAGCTTCGACTTCGGGTCGTCCACCGGCCGCGCCAGCGTGACCTCGACCCCGCCGATCGCGTCCACGAGCCGCTTGAACCCGGCGAAGTCGACCTCGACCATGTAGTCGATCCGTACGTCGGTCAGCGTTTCCACGGTCTTCACCGCGCAGGTCAGCCCGCCACGGTCGAAGGCGGAGTTGATCATGTCGGTGCGGGCGGCCTGGGAGCCGCACCGCGGGATCTTGACGATCGAATCCCGGGGGATGTTGACGGCCGTGACCTTCTTCCGGTCGGCCGGCAGGTGCAGCACGATCATCGTGTCGGTGCGGGTCCCCTGGTCGAACTGCGCCGAGCCCGCCCGGTTGTCGGTGCCGACCAGCAGCACGTTCAACGCGCCGGTCACCTCGGCGGGGCGCTGGCCCGCCGGCGGGCGGACGGTGTCCCAGCCGCCGATCAGCAGCGTGGGCACGGCGACCACCGCCGCGGTCACGACGGCGACCAGGGCCGTCATCGTCCAGCCGAACCCCCTGCGGCGCGGCCCGGCCCGCAGCACGCGCTCACGCTGGCGCGCCAGCGTCGTCGGGGGCTCGTGCTCCAGCCGCTCGCCGAAGTCGCGGAGCATCCTCAGGTCGTCGTCCATCATCACTCCTGCCCCCGCATTGGATTGGTGTCGCCCAGCGCCGCGCGTACCTTCCGCCTGCCCCTGTTGAGGCGGGAGCGCACGGTGCCGATCGGGATGCCGAGCGCCTGCGCGGCCTCTTCGTACGTCAGATCGCCCCAGGCGATGAGCAGGAGAACGTCGCGGTCCTTGGCGGGCAGCGCGGCCAGCGCGCCGGCGAGGGCGGGCCCGGCCGCCCGCGCGGTCACCCCCGCGGCCACCCGGTCGGCGGGCGACTCCACGTCGAGGTCGATCGGCGCGCGCCGCAGCGCCTTGTAGCGGGCCGCCTCGGTGCGGTGGTGCCGGGAGATGAGCTTGGTGAGAATGCCGAAGAGCCACGGCCTGGCGTCGGGATAGCCGAGGTCGTAGCTCTTCCTGCGGGAGAAGGCGACCAGGAACGTCTCACCGACGAGGTCCTCGGCGGGCTCGGGGCCGAGCCGTTTGGAGACGTACCTGTAGAGCATGGCGGAGTAGCGGTCGAACAGCTCGGCGAACGCCTCCGGCTGAGACCAGGAGGCGCTGATGAGCTCAGCGTCCGCGCCCTGGATGGCGGGTTGCGTGATCATCTCCGCCCTTCTGTGGGGGAATCAGTCGAAGATGTCTTGCCACAACCCACCATCGTGGTTCACGCGGGCGGTCACAGCTCCTTGCGGGAGCCGCCGTCGATCATGAAGTCGGCACCCGTGGTGCTGCCCGAGCGCGGCGAGGCGAGCAGCACCACCGCGTCGGCGACCTCCTGCGGGTCCACGAGGCGGCCGGTGACCAGGCGCATCATCTCGGGCGCCACCTGAGCGATCACGCTGTCCCGGTCGGCCCCGGCGAAACCGCCGATGATCTCGGCCGCGCCGCCGTTCTTGGTCCACCAGTCGGTGAGCACCGGGCCGGGCGAGACGGTGTTGATCCTGATGCCCTGCGGGCCGTACTCCTCCGACAGGGACTTGCCGAGGTGGTTCATGGCCGCCTTGGCGGCGCCGTAGTCGACGTTCATCGCGCCGGGCTGCACGGCCATGGTGGAGGAGATGTTGACGATCGAGCCGCCGCCACGGCTCAGCATGACCGGCACGGCCGCGCGAATGGCCCGTACGGCGGAGAACAGGTTGAACTCGAACATCTTCTGCCACTCAGCGTCGTCCGGGGCCAGGAAGCCCACCCTGGGCAGGGACACCCCGGGCGGCGGACCGCCGGCGTTGTTGACGAGGATGTCGAGCCCGCCGAACTCCTCGACCGCGCGTGCCACCACTTTGGCCGGGGCCTGCGGGTCCATCAGATCGGCCGGTACGTGCACCACCTTGCCGGGCAGCTCACCGGGAGAGGTACGGGAGACGGCCACGACGTGCGCGCCCTCCTCGGCGAGGGTCCTGGCGATGGCCAGGCCGATGCCCTTGGACGCGCCGGTGACCAGGGCGACGCGGCCGGAAAGCTGCAGATCCATGATGTTTCCCCTTCAGTGTGCGCTGTCAGGGAGGAGAACACCGGTCGGGCGGCGGTGGTTGCAGCGGGCTAGAGGAAGGGCGGGAAGGCGTGCCCGCGCCGCAGTCTGAGCTGGTCGAGCATGCGCTGGATGACCTCGCGGATCTGGTCGGTGAGGTTGAACACCAGCATCGGATCGTCGGCGGCGGACGGATCGTGGTCGTCGGTCCTGATCGGCTCGCCGAACTCGATCAGCCACTTCGACGGCAGCGGCACCAGGCCCAGCGGCCCGAGCAGCGGGAAGAACGGCGTGATCGGCAGGTAGGGCAGACCGAGCAGCCGGGCCAGGGACGGCAGGTCGCCGATCTTGGGGTAGATCTCCTCGGAGCCGACGATGGCGGTCGGCACGATCGGCACCCCGGCTCGGATGGCCGCGGCGACGAAACCGCCCCGGCCGAACCGCTGCAGCTTGTAGCGCTCGGAGAAGGGCTTGCCGACGCCCTTGAAGCCTTCGGGGAACACCCCCACCAGCTCGCCCTTGCGCAGCAGCCGGTCGGCGTCCTCAGGGCAGGCCAGCGTGTGCCCGGTCTTGCGTGACAGGTGGCTCAGCATCGGGAGCTGGTAGACCAGGTCGGCGCCGAGCAGTCGCAGCGCCCGGTCCGCCTCGTCGTGCAGCGCCACCTGCAGCATCAGCGCGTCGACCGGCAGGGTGCCCGCGTGATTGGCGACGATGAGCGCGCCGCCTTCCGGGGGCACGTGCTCCAGCTCCAGCGTCTCGGCCCTGAACCAGCGGTGATAGAGCGGCCGCAGCAGTTCGAGCAGCACCTTGTCGGTCAGCTCGGCGTCGTAGCCGAACTCGTCCACTTCGTAGTCGCCGGTGACCCGCCTGCGCAGGAAGGCCAGCAGCTCGTCGGGGCCGCTCACCGGCGCTCTTCCCCACTCACCGGCGCTCTTCCCCGAACGGGCGCAGCCCGCGCGAGCGCAGGAAGTCGTCGAACGCCGCGCCCGTGCCGAACTTCGGCTTCCAGCCCAGCTCGGCCTCCAGGGCGCCGGAGTCGACCACGCGGCCGTGGCTCATCAGGCGCAGCTGCTCGGGTGAGTAGTCGACCAGCCCGGTCCGGCGCACCACGGCGCCCAGCATCCGGACCGCGGGGGACAGCAGCGGCAGCGACAGCCGCCCCGCCCTGCGGGCGCACTGCGACAGCAGCAACACGCCCGCCCCGGCCACGTTGAACGTGCCGGGGTGATCTTCCTTCGCCATCCGGCGCAGCACCTCGACCGCGTCGTCCTCATGGACGAACTGCAGCCGCGGATCGAAGCCGAACACGGTCGGCAGCACCGGCTGGGTGAAGTAACGGGTCAGCGGCGAGTCCACGCCCGGCCCCATGAAGTTGGCGAAGCGCAGCAGCGACACGCTGACGTCGGGACGCCGGCGCGCGAAACCGCGCACGTAGCCCTCGACCTCGGCCGCGTCCTTGGCGTAGCCGTGGCTGGGGCCGTCGTGCGGCTCCAGGTCCTCGGTGAACACCGCCGGATCCCTGGGAGAGGATCCGTAGACGGCCGTGGTCGAGCGGACGACCACGCGCCGCACGGTCGCGGAGCGCTGGCAGGCACCGAGCAACTGCATGGTGCCGATGACGTTGTGCTCCTTCATGGCGGCCCGGCCGGTGCCCCTGGAGGGGGCGCTCACCAGGCTCATGTGGACCACGGTGTCGATGTCGGCGGCCGCGATCACCTGGGCGATGTCGGGGCTGCGCAGATCGACCCGGACGAACTCCGTCCGGCCCAGGGAGGCGCCGCCATCACGGGTCAGCGAGGGCGGCGGCACGGTGTCCACTCCGATGACGCGGCTGACGTCCGGGTCCGCCGCGAGAACACTCGCCACCCGTGCGCCGATGTGGCGCGAGACCCCGGTGACTAGCACGGTGTGGGTCATCAGCGCCTCGCAGCTGCGTCGACTACTTCTTGTTACGCCGCTGGATGCGCGTCTTCTTGAGCAGCTTGCGGTGCTTCTTCTTGGCCATCCGCTTGCGGCGCTTCTTGATAACAGAGCCCACGGGACCCCCAGGTAACTGATCACACGTCTGAATCGGTGTGCGAGCGCACACCGGGTGCCAGACTACCGGCGATCGGCGGTGGATCGCCCCCCGGGGTGAGAGCCCGGCCGCTCGAGTGTCGGCCGGGCCTCTCCCGCGACGGTATTCACGGCGTGCTCACGGCGCGCCGCTACTCCAGTTTCAGCCTGCCTCGATGTAGGCCTCGCGAAGATAGTCGTGCACCGCCTGTTCAGGCACTCTGAACGAGCGGCCGACGCGGATGGCCGGCAACTCGCCCGAGTGCACGAGTCGGTAAACGGTCATCTTCGACACTCGCATGACCGTGGCCACTTCGGCCACCGTCAGGAACTTCACCTCGCTGAGAGGTCTTTCGCCTGCACCCATCGGACGCCTCTTCCGCACGTGTTTCCGGGTTATCCCCACTGGTGCCATTGCTCACGCACGTGTACTGCCGTCAGCGTAAGTCGGGACTCCGAGTGCGCAAACCCCCTAGTTTCTCAGTCCGCGGAGTCGCCTGTCAGCAGAACCAGCAAACTCCCTGGCCAGCCGCCGGATCGAGCCCCTCGCCTGAACCCTGAACCTGTGCAACCTGTCACCCATAAGAGTCGCCCAGGCCTCATCAAAAGTTGGCAAAGGGACGGCGAGCCTCTTGGAATGCAGGCGCGAAAAGACGGTATCGGGATGACCGATTTCAACTCATAGGGCTCGTGTGACTCTTGTGACCAAGCGCTCGGTCAACGGCGTGTAATAACGCGGTAGCACATTGTCGTCAAGCGGCACCACCACATCGATCTTGCCCTCGGCCTCTCCGACGAAGAGCCCGGGGTCGTTACTGTCGGCGAAAGCCACAGTGGGCACTCCCGCCTCTCCAGCGGCCCCTGCCCACCCGTGGTCGGCGATAACCAGGTCCGGGTGCGCCTCACCGAGCTCGGCCAGCATGTGCTCCATCGGGGCCGCGTCATGCGTGTGCACGAACGCGCCCTTCTCGTCGAGCATCGCCACATCGCCCAGGTAGCGGATCCGGCGCGGCCGGCCGAAACCCGACCCGGAGTAGGCCCAGCCCTCGGCGGGCGTCAGCAGGCTCGCCCCGCACTCCAGCGCGAGCCTGGCGAGCGGCAGGTGCACGGCCAGCAGGCCGGTGGGGTGCCCGGTGGCGAACAGCACCCGCGGCCGCTCCGCCGACAGCGCGGCGGCGATCCGGTCGGCCATGGCGTCGAGCGCGTCGATGGTGCGGTCGGGGTCGATGGTGTCCTGGCCCCAGCGGTGACCGGGGTCGGCGACCACGCCGGCGGCCTTGGCCATCAGCGCCAGCACGTCGCGGAACGTCCACCGCTGCTCGAAGGTCAGGCCCAGCATGTAGTAGGGGTCCTGGTTGGCCAGCGAGCTGTAGTGGTCCAGGTTGTTCTCGCGCGCGGTCGCGACGTCGCCGGCGATGCGGCTGTGGATCAGATGCTCGCGGAGTTCGTCGCGGCTCAGCACTTTTCGGGTCCTTAGGGCATCGGGTCGAGGCCGTGCAGGGGGAAAACCGCATGCCGGGTCGCCATGACCGCACGGTCGATGGGGTCCGCTGGATCATAACCACGGGATAGATCCTGAAATTCCGGGTTTCTACCGTCCGTCATGGTCAGCGGGGGCACCTCCCCCGTACGTTCCCGTACGAGCCGGCGCCAGTTCTCGCTCGTCGGGGTGGCCGGGTCGAGCGGGTGGCCCGACAACTCGGCGATCAGGTGGGTCCACACCCGCGGCACGACCTGCACGAGCTCGTAGCCGCCACCGCCGGTCGCGATCCAGCGGCCGCCGGCCGTCTCGTGCGCCAGGCGGTGCAGCGCCGCGTAGGCGGTCCGCTGGCCGTCGACGCTGAGCATCAGGTGGGCGAGCGGGTCCAGCGCGTGGCTGTCGCATCCGTGCTGGGTCACCAGGAAGTCCGGCCGGAACTCGCGCAGCAGCGGCGGGACGACGGCGTCGAAGGCCCGCAGCCAGCCGGGGTCGCCGCAGCCCGCGGGCAGCGCCACGTTGACCGCGCTGCCCTGGGCGCCCGTCTCGCCGGCCGAGCCCGTGCCGGGGAACAGCGTGAGCGGGCTCTCGTGCAGGCTGATGGTCAGCACCCGGGGGTCGTCGTAGAACATCGCCTGCACCCCGTCGCCGTGGTGCACGTCCACGTCCACGTAGGCGATCCGTTCCACGCCCTGCTCCAGCAGCCAGGCGATGGCCAGCGCCGGGTCGTTGTAGACGCAGAAGCCGCTGGCCGAGCCGGGCATCGCGTGGTGCAGCCCGCCCGCGACATTGACCGCGTGCTCCACCGAGCCGTCGTAGACCGCGCGGGCCGCGGCCAGCGAGGCGCCCGCGATCAGCGCGGAGGCCTCGTGCACCCCGGCGAACGCCGGGTTGTCCGTCGTGCCGAGCCCCACCGCCAGGTCCGCCCGGCCGGAGGCCGAGACGCGCTTGACGGCCTCGATGTAGGCGGGATCGTGCACCAGGGCCAGCTCGTCGTCCGTGGCCAGCTCGCAACCGCCCATCTCGATCTTGTCGAGCACGCCGAGATCCCTGGCCAGCGCCATCGTCAGCTCGACCCTGACGGGGGCGAGTGGATGTGCGGGACCGAAATCGTAGGAGGTGAGGGCGTCGTCCCAGATGACCCGCGCCGACTGGCTCATGCCTGCTCCGTTTCCCTCGCCTTGAGGTGACGTTACCGCAGCGTCAACGGCCGCCGTCCAGGCGGATCGCCCGGCAACGGCGAGGAAACATCGCGTAGCCTCTGATCATGCGCTTCGTGCGTCCATTTCAGGCCGCATGGCGATTCTTCCGCCGCCCACGGGTCTTCGACGCCCTGCTCGTCATCGTGGTGACCGTGCCGGCGACCATCGGCGCCGTCCTCTCCTGGTCGGAAGGGCACCCCGACGCCGCCATGGGCGCCGCGCTCCTCGTCGTCTCCATGCTCCCCCTGCTGGTGCGGCGGACCCGGCCGCTGCTCGCCGCCGGTCCGGTGACCTTCCTCGACCTCGCCGGCCTGGCGACCGGCCTCACCGGCAGCGGCAACCTCGCCGCGACGATCGCGTTCTACAGCGTGGGCCGCTACACGCGGGGCCGCACCGCGCTGATCGCCGCGACGCTCGGCGGCGCCCTCTACGCGACCGGCCTCGCGCTGTTCGCCCCGGCGTCGGGGTCCTGGCCGACCGGCGTGTTCGTGACCCTCATCCCGGTCGGCTTCGGTCAGCTCGTGCGGGTGCGGGCCGAGCTGAGGGAGCGCGCGCAGCGCGAGATGGCCGACAGCGCCGTACGGGCCGAGCGGCGGCGGATCGCCAGGGAACTGCACGACGTGGTGGCCCACCACCTGAGCGTCATCAACGCCCTCGTCGGCGGCGCCAGGGCCACGCTGCCCCCGGGACAGGACGTCACCCGTGAGGCGCTGACGGGCGCGGAGGAGACGGCCCGCCAGGCCCTGGCGGAGATGCGCCAGCTCCTGGACGTGCTCAGAGCCGACGGGGGCAGCGCCGCCGACGCCGCGACCGGGGTGGGCGCCGCCCGGCTGCCGGCGCTGGTGGACGAGGCCAGGACCGCCGGACTGCCCGCCAGCCTGACCGTGACGGGTGAGCCCGTGACCCTGCCCACCGCCGTGGACCACGCCGTCTACCGGATCGTCCAGGAGGCCCTGACCAACACCCGCAAGCACACGGTCGGCGCCCGCGCCAGCGTCCTGCTGACCTACGACCCCACGGCGATCGAGGTCGAGGTGGTCGACGACGGCGCCGCCAAGCTGCCCGCGTCCACGGGCTTCGGCCTGAGCGGCATGGCCGAGCGGGTGGCGCTGTGCGGCGGGGACTTATGGACCGGCCCGCGCTCGCAGGGCGGCTTCCGCGTGTGCGCGCGCATCCCCCTGGAGAAGAAATGATCACGGTGCTGCTGGTGGACGACCACGAGCTGGTTCGCAAGGGTTTCAGGCTGATGCTCGACGCGCAGCCGGACCTGACCGTCGTCGGCGAGGCGGCGGACGGCGCGGAGGCGGTGCGGCTGAGCAGACGGCTCGACCCCGACGTGGTGCTGATGGACCTGCACATGCCCGGCGTCGACGGGGTGCGCGCCACCGAGCAGATCACCGGCGAGCTCCCCGGCGTGCGCGTGCTCGCGCTGAGCACGTTCGACCTGGACGAGAACGTGGTCGCGGCGCTGCGGGCGGGCGCCTGCGGCTTCCTGCCCAAGGACGTCTCGCCGGAGGAGCTGGTGGAGGGCGTGCGCGTGGTGCACCGGGGCGAGGCCGCGGTCGCGCCGCGCCTGCTCACCGGTCTGATCGGCACGTTCGTACGGGCTCCCGAGCGGCGTCGTGTCACCCCGCCGCCGCACCGGGACGCGCTGGCCCGGCTCACCGAGCGTGAGCGGGAGATCCTGGTGCTGATCGCGCGCGGCCTGTCCAACACCGAGATCGCCGAGCGGCTCGGCGTCGCGGCCTCGACCGTCAAGAACCATGTGACCAGCCTGTTCGCCAAGATCGGCGTCCGGGACCGGGCACAGGCCGTGATCGTGGCCTACGAGGCCGCCCTGATCACCCCCGGCGAGTAGTCCACCGGCCTCGATCCGAGGCCGCTCCGGTCGCCCCGGTCACCCCGCCCGAACGCGGCGTCTCAGCCGGAGGCGAGCTCGCGGCCACGGTCGCGGGCCGCCTCGATGGCGGCCAGGAAGGCGGCGCGGACGCTGTGCCGCTCCAGCTCGGCGATCGCCGCGATGGTGGTGCCTCCCGGGGAGGTGACGGCCTCGCGCAGGATCACCGGATGCTCGCCCGAGTCGCGCAGCATCACCGCCGCGCCCACGATCGACTGGGTGACCATGTCGAGCGCCGAGGCCCTCGGCATGCCGAGCAGGATGCCCGCGTCCACCATGGCCTCGACCAGGTAGAAGAAGTAGGCGGGGCCGCTGCCCGACAGCGCCGTGGCAGCGTCCTGCTGCGACTCGGGGATGCGCAGCACCTTGCCGACGGGGTCGAGCAGGCCCTCGGTGCGCCGCAGGTGCTCCTCCCCCGCGTGGGAGCCGGCCGAGATGCAGCTCATCGCCTCGTCGAAGCGGATGGGCGTGTTGGACATCACCCTGACCACGGGCGCCTCGACGCCTAGGCGCTGCTCGACGAAGGCCGTGGTGATGCCCGCCGCCGCGGAGATCACCAGGCGGTCGGCCGGCACGTAGGGGGCGATCTCGGCCAGCAGCGCCGCCATGTCCTGCGGCTTGACCGCCAGCACCAGGGTGTCGGCGGACTTGGCGGCCTCGATGTTGGACACCGTGCGGACCCCGTAGGTCTCCCGGAGCGCCACCGCGCGCTCCGGCCGGCGCACGGTGGCCAGGATCTCGCCCGGCTTGAACCCCGCCCGCAGCAACCCGGACAGCAGGGCCTCGCCCATCTTGCCGGTGCCCAGAATCGCGATCATCTTCTGCCTCTCACCTGGTCGACGCTGGCCGCAGCCTACCGGCGGCTAGCCGCGCGTCAGCAGCGACCGGGCGAAGAAGGCCAGGTTGGCGGGGCGCTCGGCCAGGCGGCGCATCAGATAGGGATACCAGTCGGCACCGTAGGGCACGTAGACGCGCACCCTCGCGCCCTCGGCCGCCAGGCGCTCCTGCTCGTCCGGACGCACGCCGTACAGCATCTGGTACTCGAAGCCGGACTGGTCGCGCTCTTCGAGCACCGCCAGCGCGGCGGCGATGCGCACCAGCCGGGGGTCGTGCGTGGCGACCATGGGGTAGCCGGTGCCGGCCATCAGCACGCGCAGGCAGCGCGCGAAGGAGCGGTCGATGTCGGCCGCCGAGGTGTGCGCGCCGGGAGCCGTGTAGGCGCCCTTGCACAGGCGCACCCTGGCCCCGTCCAGCCGGTGGCAGCGCTCGACCGAGTCGCGCAGGTAGGCCTGCACCACGACGCCCACGTCCGGGTGCTCCTTGCGGAGCGTGGCGTGGATGGAGTGGAGCCCGGCGATGGTGTCGTGCTCCTCGGCGTCGAGGGTCAGCGTGATGCCCCTGGGCACGGCGTGCTCGCAGATGGTGGCCGCATTGTCGAGGGCGAGCTGCTCGGACAGGCGCAGCCCGAGCGCGGTCAGCTTGACCGACACGTCGGCGCCTTCGGGGAGGCGGTCGAGCAGGGCCAGGTAGGCCTGCACGGCCCGCTCCGCCTGGGTCCTGTCGTGGACGTCCTCGCCGAGGTGGTCGACGCTGACGAGCAGGCCCTTGCGGGTCAGCTCGTCGACGACCCGGCCGACGTCGTCGGCGACGTAGCGCCTGACCACGTCCGCGGTCAGCGGCGAGGTGGACACGACGCGCTCGGCGCGATCGCTCCGGGAGATGGCGAGAAGAGCCTGACGCAGCACGTCATCACCCTAACTTCACCGATGCCCGCGGCCGCGGGGATTCGCCGACTGAACCGGTCGGCTGTCACATTCGTCGTATGGGTATGCGAACAGCGACGACGACTTTCCTGGCCGGATGCCTGGTGCTCGCGGCTGGCTGCGGCACGACGACCCCGGTGCGGCAGGCCGCTTCCACCACGCCCGCCACGCCGGTGTCCAGCACCGAGGTGCCGACGAGCACACCGCCGACCAAGGGCCCGAAGCAGGTCAAGCCGGTCGGCAACGCGATCAACACCCGTAAGGCCCGCTGGACCTCCGCCAAGCCGGTGTCCAAGGGCCGCAAGGTGCGGCTCGTCTGGTGGTCGGGCGTGGAGCCGTGCACGGTGCTCGACCGGGTGAAGGTCAAGGAGACCGGCAAGCGGGTCACCATCACCCTGTACGAGGGCGCCGCTCCCAAGGCGGAGGACCTCTCCTGCATCATGATCGCGGTGGAGAAGACCACCACGGTCAAGCTCAAGTCCCCCCTCGGCGATCGCAAGATCGTGGACGGCGCCAAGTCCTGAGCACGTCTGCCTGCTTGTCACGACAGCGGGAACTATTCCGCCATCTCAGGGGTTGAGTCGGATAGGCTCAAGTCGTTTGACAAAGACAGCAGGCATTCGTACGTTGAGTCTGACCGACTCAACTTTGACTACAAGGACGTACTCATGGCACGTGCGGTAGGTATCGACCTTGGGACGACCAACTCCGTCGTCTCCATCCTCGAGGGCGGTGAGCCCACCGTCATCGCCAATGCGCAGGGCTCGCGGACCACGCCGTCCGTGGTCGCCTTCGCGAAGAACGGCGAGGTCCTGGTCGGTGAGGTCGCCAAGCGGCAGGCCGTCACCAACGTGGACCGGACGATCCGCTCGGTCAAGCGCGAGATGGGCACCAACTGGTCGCAGGAGATCGACGGCAAGAAGTTCTCGCCGCAGCAGATCAGCGCCTTCGTGCTGCAGAAGCTCAAGCAGGACGCCGAGGCCTACCTGGGCGAGAAGATCACCGACGCCGTGATCACCGTCCCGGCCTACTTCAACGACAGCCAGCGGCAGGCCACCAAGGAGGCCGGCACGATCGCGGGCCTCAACGTGCTCCGCATCATCAACGAGCCGACCGCGGCGGCCCTGGCCTACGGGCTCGACAAGGAGAAGGACCAGACGATCCTGGTCTTCGACCTCGGCGGCGGCACCTTCGACGTGTCCCTGCTCGACGTCGGCCAGGAGGACGGCCACGGCTTCGTGGAGGTCAAGGCCACCAGCGGCGACAACCACCTCGGTGGCGACGACTGGGACCAGCGGGTCGTCGACGAGCTGGTCAAGCGGTTCAAGAACGCCCACGGCGTGGACCTGGCCAAGGACAAGATGGCCCTTCAGCGCCTGCGTGAGGCGTCGGAGAAGGCCAAGATCGAGCTGTCCAGCCAGTCCGAGACCAACATCAACCTGCCCTACATCACGGCCTCCGCCGAGGGCCCGCTGCACCTCGACGAGAAGCTGACCCGGGCGGAGTTCCAGCGGCTGACGGCCGACCTGCTCGAGCGCGCCAAGGGCCCGTTCAACCAGGTCATCAAGGACGCCGGCATCAAGGTCTCCGACATCGCGCACGTCGTGATGGTCGGCGGCTCGACCCGCATGCCCGCCGTCTCCGAACTCGTCAAGGAGCTGACCGGCGGCCAGGAGCCCAACAAGGGCGTCAACCCGGACGAGGTCGTCGCCATCGGCGCCGCCCTGCAGGCCGGTGTGCTCAAGGGTGAGGTCAAGGACGTCCTGCTGCTCGACGTGACCCCGCTGTCGCTGGGCATCGAGACCAAGGGCGGCATCTTCACCAAGATCATCGAGCGCAACACGACGATCCCGACCAAGCGCTCCGAGGTCTTCACCACGGCCGAGGACAACCAGCCGTCGGTGCAGATCCAGGTCTACCAGGGCGAGCGCGAGATCGCTTCGTACAACAAGAAGCTCGCCACGTTCGAGCTGACCGGCATCGCCCCGGCGCCGCGCGGCATCCCGCAGATCGAGGTCACCTTCGACATCGACGCCAACGGCATCGTCAACGTCTCGGCCAAGGACCTGGGCACGGGCAAGGAGCAGACGATGACGATCACCGGCGGCTCCGCGCTGCCGAAGGACGACATCGAGCGGATGATGCGCGAGGCCGAGTCCTACGCCGAGGAGGACAAGAAGCGCCGCGAGGAGGCCGAGGTCCGCAACAACGCCGACGGCCTGGCGTACCAGACGGAGAAGTTCCTCCGCGAGAACGACGACAAGGTCCCCGGCGACATCAAGACCGAGGTGAACGACGCGCTCAGCGAGCTGAAGAAGGCTCTTGAGGGCACCGACACCGACGTGATCCGCACCTCGGCGGAGAAGCTCGCCACGGTCAGCCAGAAGATGGGCTCGGCCATCTACGCCCAGGGCCAGCAGGCCTCCGGCGGTGACGGCGCTCCCCAGGACGCCACGCCCGGCCAGGAGCAGAAGGCCGCGGACGACGACGTCGTCGAGGCCGAGATCGTCGACGAAGACCAGCCGAAGAAGGACAAGTGATGCCGCCGCGTGACAACGGGCACGAGGAGCCGGTGATCCGCGACAACCGCAAGATCGACCCGGAGACGGGCGAGGCGCGGGTGCAGGCCGACGGTGGTCCCGCCGTCGAGCCCGAGGCGCCCGCGCCGGCCGACGGCGAGCTGTCGGCGCAGCTCGCCGAGCGGACCGCCGACCTGCAGCGTGTCCAGGCCGAATACACCAACTACCGCAGGCGCGTGGAGCGTGACCGGATCGTCGTCCGCGAGCAGGCCATCGCGGGCGCCCTCACGGAGCTGCTCCCGGTGCTCGACGACATCGGCAGGGCTCGCGATCACGGCGAGCTCACCGGTGGCTTCGCGAAGGTGGCAGAGTCACTGGAGGCGGCGCTCACCAAGCTCGGTCTCAACCCCTTCGGCCAGAAGGGCGACCCGTTCGACCCCGTGATCCACGAGGCGCTGATGCACAGCTACTCGCCGGATGTGACCGAGCCGACCGCGATCGAGGTGCTGCAGCCCGGTTACCGGATGGGTGACAGGGTGCTGCGCCCGGCGCGGGTCGCCGTGGCAGAGCCGGGGGACGCCCCTTCGGCGTCCGACGAAGACGAAAACTGACGAGCACGAAGGGCCGTAGATGAGCACCAAGGACTACCTGGAGAAGGACTACTACGCCGTCCTTGGTGTGCCCAAGTCAGCCACCGCCGACGAGATCAAGAAGGCCTACCGCAAGCTGGCCAGGCAGTACCACCCCGACACCAACCAGGGTGACGCGACCAAGGAGACCAAGTTCAAGGAGGTCTCCGAGGCCTACGACGTCCTGTCCGACAGCAAGCGCCGCAAGGAGTACGACGAGGCGCGCACGCTGTTCGGGTCCGGGGTGGGCGGCCAGCGGGCGCCTGGCGGTGGCGGCTTCCCGTTCGACTTCGGGGACCTGTTCGGCGGCACCGCCGGGCAGCAGCAGGGCGGGCAGGGCACCGGGGAGCGCTTCAGCGACCTGTTCGGCGGACTGTTCAACCGTGGTGGCGGCGGCACGACCCGCACCTCCACCACGACCAGGCCGCGCCGCGGGCAGGACATCGAGTCCGAGGTGACGCTGTCGTTCAGGGAGGCGGTCGAGGGGGCCACCGTGTCCCTGCGGCTGACCAGCTCGGCGGCGTGCACCGCCTGCAGCGGGACGGGCGCCAAGGCCGGCACCACCCCGCGGGTCTGCCCGACCTGCGAGGGCACCGGGGCGGCCAGCCGTAACCTGGGCAACTTCGCCTTCTCCGAGCCCTGCCGCGACTGCAAGGGCCGCGGGCTGCTCGTGGACGACCCCTGCCCCGTGTGCGAGGGCAGCGGCCGGGCCAAGAGCACCCGCACCATCCAGGCGCGCATCCCGGCGGGGGTGGCCGACGGCCAGCGGGTCAAGCTCAAGGCCAAGGGCGCGCCGGGCGAGAACGGCGGTCCGGCCGGCGACCTCTACATCCAGACGCACGTCAAGCCGCACGCCGTGTTCGGCAGGACGGGCGACAACCTGACGGTGACCGTGCCCGTGACGTTCACCGAGGCCGCTCTCGGCGCCGAGATCAAGGTGCCGATCCTCAAGGGCATGCCGGTCACGCTGCGCATTCCCCCGGGCACGCCCAACGGGCGGACCTTCCGGGTGCGCGGCAGAGGAGTCACGCGCAAGGACGGCACCATGGGCGACCTGCTCGCCACGGTCGAGGTGGTCGTGCCGAAGACCCTGGATGACAAGTCACGCGAGCTCCTCAACGAGTTCAACACCGCCACCGCGGCCGAGGACCCGCGGGCTGATCTCATCCAGAGGGCCAGAAGCGAGTAGCCGATGGACGCCAACTATTTCGACCTGTCAGATGACACTCCCGTCTACGTGATCTCGGTGGCCGCGCAGTTGTCGGGGCTCCACCCGCAGACGTTGCGGCAGTATGACCGGCTCGGACTGGTCTGCCCCGGCCGCACGGCGGGGCGCGGCCGCCTCTATTCGACACGCGACATCATCCAGCTGCGCGAGGTGCAGCGGCTCTCCCAGGAGGAGGGCATCAACCTCGCCGGCATCAAGCGGATCCTGGAGCTGGAGAACGACGCGCTGCGGCTGCGTGAGGAGGTTCACCGGCTGCGCGCCGAGATGCAGATGGTCAGGGCGCTGATCCGCTACGAGCTGCCACCGGGGGCCTAGAAAGATGGACTACAAGCTCACCCAGAAGAGTCAGGAGGCGCTCTCGGGCGCCATGCGGCGTGCCGCCGCGGAGGGCAACCCGGAGATCGCTCCGGCACACCTGCTGACGACCCTGCTCTCCCAGACGGGCGGCACCGCCATCCCGCTGCTCGAAGTGGTCGGGGCCGACTGGCGCACGCTCCGGGCCAAGGCCGAGGAGCAGCTCGCCGCGCTGCCCAAGGCGCAGGGCTCGACCGTGAGCGCGCCGTCGAGCTCCCGCCACCTCCTGACCGTGATGAACACCGCCGCCCAGCACGCCAACCGGCTGGAGGACCTCTACGTCTCCACCGAGCACCTGCTCGTGGGCCTGGCCGCCGACGGCGGCCCGATCTCCGAGCTGCTCAAGTCGCACGGCGCGACCCCGCAGGCGCTGCTCGACGCCTTCGAGAAGGTACGCGGCCACGCCCGCGTCACCAGCGAGACCCCCGAGGACACCTACCAGGCGCTGCAGAAGTACGGCGTCGACCTGACCGAGCAGGCCCGCAGCGGCCAGCTCGACCCGGTCATCGGCCGTGACTCCGAGATCCGCCGCGTGGTCCAGGTGCTCAGCCGCCGGACCAAGAACAACCCGGTGCTGATCGGCGAGCCGGGCGTCGGCAAGACGGCCGTCGTGGAGGGCCTGGCCCAGCGGATCGTGGCCGGTGACGTGCCCGAGTCGCTGCGCAACAAACGGTTGATCGGGCTCGACCTGGGCGCGATGGTGGCGGGCGCCAAGTACCGGGGCGAGTTCGAGGAGCGGCTCAAGGCCGTGCTCTCGGAGATCAAGGAGAGCGACGGGCAGGTCGTCACGTTCATCGACGAGCTGCACACCGTCGTCGGCGCGGGGGCCGCCGAGGGCGCGATGGACGCGGGCAACATGCTCAAGCCGATGCTGGCCCGCGGCGAGCTGCGCATGATCGGCGCCACCACGCTCGACGAGTACCGCGAGCGGATCGAGAAGGACCCGGCGCTGGAGCGCCGCTTCCAGCAGGTGTACGTGGGCGAGCCCACGGTCGAGGACACGATCGCGATCCTGCGCGGGCTCAAGGGCCGCTACGAGGGCCACCACCAGGTGCAGATCTCCGACGGCGCGCTGGTGGCCGCCGCCGCCCTGTCCGACCGCTACATCACCAACCGCTTCCTGCCGGACAAGGCCATCGACCTGGTCGACGAGGCCGCCTCGCGGCTGCGCATGGAGATCGACTCCCGCCCGGTGGAGATCGACCAGCTCCAGCGCAACGTCGACCGGATGAAGATGGAGGAGCTGGCGCTGTCGAAGGAGACCGACGAGGCCTCCGTGCAACGGCTCGAACGGCTGCGCCAGGAGCTGGCCGACCGTCAGGAGGAGCTCAACGCCCTGGTCGGCCGCTGGGAGCACGAGAAGTCCGGGCTCAACAAGGTCGGCGAGCTGAAGAAGCAGCTCGACGACGCGCGCGGCGCGGCCGAGCGGGCGCAGCGCGACGGCGACTTCGAGAACGCCTCCCGGCTGATGTACGCCGAGGTGCCCCGGCTGGAGCAGGCGCTCAAGGCCGCCTCCGAGGCCGCGCCGGACGAGAACGCCATGGTGAAGGAGGAGGTCGGCGCCGACGACATCGCCGAGGTCATCTCCTCCTGGACCGGCATCCCGGCGGGCCGCCTGCTGGAGGCGGAGACGGCCAAGCTGCTGCGCATGGAGGACGAGCTGGGCAAGCGCCTCATCGGCCAGCGCAAGGCCGTACAGGCCGTCTCCGACGCCGTACGGCGCAGCCGCGCGGGCATCGCCGACCCCGACAGGCCCACGGGCTCGTTCCTGTTCCTGGGCCCCACCGGAGTCGGCAAGACGGAGCTGGCCAAGGCGCTGGCGGAGTTCCTGTTCGACGACGAGCGGGCGATGACCCGGATCGACATGAGCGAGTACTCCGAGAAGCACAGCGTCGCCAGGCTCGTCGGCGCGCCTCCCGGCTACGTCGGCTACGAGGAGGGCGGCCAGCTCACCGAGACCGTCAGGCGGCGCCCGTACACCGTGGTGCTGCTGGACGAGGTGGAGAAGGCTCATCCTGAGGTCTTCGACGTGCTGCTGCAGGTGCTGGACGACGGGCGGCTCACCGACGGCCAGGGCCGCACGGTCGACTTCCGCAACACGATCCTGATCCTCACCTCCAACCTGGGCTCGCAGTTCCTCGTCGATCCCACGCTGGAGAGCGAGGCCAAGCGCGAGGCCGTGATGAGCGCGGTCAGGGGCGCGTTCAAGCCGGAGTTCCTCAACCGGCTGGACGACGTCATCCTGTTCGACGCCCTCGGCTCCGAGGAGCTGACCAGGATCGTCGACCTGCAGGTCGACCGGCTCGCGCGGCGGCTGTCCGAGCGCAGGCTGACGCTGGACGTCACGCCCGCCGCCCGCGAGTGGCTGGCCCTGACGGGCTACGACCCGCTGTACGGCGCGCGCCCGCTGCGACGGCTGGTCCAGTCGGCCATCGGCGACAAGCTGGCCAAGGCGGTGCTCTCCGGCGCGGTGGCCGACGGCGACACGGTCCTGGTGGATCTCGGCGACGACGAGCTGACGGTCCGCCGGGGCTGATCCCGCCCATCCCAAGAGCGCCCGGAGGCCCGGTCGGCCTCCGGGCGTCGGCGTTTCACGCTCCGGTCATCACCGCGCCGGGTCCTTAAGGTTCGCTCCAGGCTTCGGACAAGCCGCCTCACGCGCGTGGGCTCCCTGACTAACTTCAGCGTTCGTCAGATCACCGAGAACGATCAGGGGGACGTGAAGTGTCATCTCGGAGCATCCGAAGCATCCTTGCCATGGTCACTCTGACCGCGGGGGTCACCTGGCTCGGGGCGGGCCCCGTGGCGGCGGACGAGTGCCGTACCAAGCCGACGACCGTGCGCGCCGGGACGACGGCGACGCTCTGCGACGACCTCCGCAAGATCCGCCTGGACGACGGCTCGATCGGCGGCAGCCGGCTCCTCACCTCGCAGACCGACGAGCTGACCACCGGCACGGCGAGAATGGCCCAGCGCCTCGGCCTGACCGGGCTCGCCTCCGCGCGATCCGCGATGGGCCTGACGGATCTGGGGGGCATCGCCGCGACTTCCGGCATGCCCGCGCTGACGTCGAGCGCTCCGGCCCGGCCCGGCGGCCTGCCGAGTCTCGCCAAGCTCCCTGACGTCCCGGACCTGCCAAGCCTGCCGGAGTTCCCGGGCGTGTCCGACCTGCCCGTCGGAATGACCCTCGGCAACCTGCCCGATCCCGCCAA
Organism: Nonomuraea sp. ZG12; assembly: GCF_052068115.1. Classification (NCBI taxonomy): domain Bacteria; kingdom Bacillati; phylum Actinomycetota; class Actinomycetes; order Streptosporangiales; family Streptosporangiaceae; genus Nonomuraea; species Nonomuraea sp. ZG12. The sequence continues at coordinate 113,121 of NZ_JBQHCW010000010.1, read as the reverse complement.
GGTGGCCGGCGACGGCATGGAGGCACCGCTCGACATGCCCGCGCCGGTCAACGAGATCAAGAACGACCTCATCGACCGGACCCTGCCGCAGGTGCCCACCACGGTCGACGGGCTGACCCACGGCAGCCGGCTGCCGGACGCGCACGACTCACTGAGCGGCCTCACCGGCCTCACGGACCTCCTGCCCGGCCTCGGCATGAACTGAGGCCGTCACGGCAGGCGTCAGCCGCGGGTGACAGGGCCGCACCCCTGTCACCCCGGTGTCACCCGGCGCCGCTCACGAGATCAGCGCGTCGAGCTCGTCCTCGGGCAGCCCCAGGTCGACCCGGATGCGGTAGCGGGTGCGCAGCATGGCCAGGTGCTCGGGGTCGTCCTTGTCGCACGACAGCACGGCCTGAGTCACCCACTCGTGCCCCGCGCGCAGGTCTCCATAGGCGACCAGGGTCTCGGCGATGCTGTGCGCGGTCGCCGACGAGACCTCGCCCTCGGCGCGGATGGTCTCGATGACCTGCCTCGCCTCGTCGTGCCGGTCGAGCTCGAAGAGCGTGTCGGCGATGCCGGCACGCGGGTCGAAGCCAGGGTCTCCACCGTCTTCGAGCGCGCGCTGGAAACACTCCAGCGCCCGCGCGGGCTGCCCGGCGGCTCTCCACTCCTCGGCGGCCTGAACCAGGATCGATGCCCTGGAAACGTCGCCGGTGGAGTAGCCGAGCGCCACGTCGTACAGCCGTCTGGCCAACGAGCTGTGGTCGTCGGCCAGCAGCGCCTGCTCAAGCAGGCGATCAAGGTGCTCACGGGTCACATGCGCCACAACCTGGAGACTACCGAGCGCGGTGCGGTTTTGCCCCGTCAATCCACATCGCCGATCCCGCGCCGGCATGGCAACGCGTTGTCCAAGCCTGCTCACCGTCCGCTTATCTTCGCACGTCACCGGGCATATAACCGATGCTCACCGGCGGCGGGCGAGAGGGGCTGGGATGGGATCGTCCAAGCAGATGGCCTTCACACTGGCTTGCGCGGTCGTCGCCTCGGCCGTCATTCCCGGTCTCGCCGGTTATGTCTCCGCCCGCCTGGAGGCCATCGAGTCGGCCGAGCGGAGCCTGCGCGCGCTGGAGGCGAGACTGGAGGCCCGCGAGGCGAGAGGGGTCCGGACGGTGTCGATCCCGATCCGCTGCCTGCGCCCGCCCGGCCCGCCGAAGCAGCTTCAGCGGCAGCCTCCGGCCGCGGCGCTCGAACCGGACGAGCGCCGGGCCGGACGGCACGCCGACCGGGGGCGGCCCGGCGGAGCCGGATCCACTCGGGGCGGCTAACTCGCCTGGGGGGTCCAGGACTTGAGCTGGCGGGCCAGGAAGCCGCGCACGAGCTGCTTGGCCGCGTCGACGATCTCCGGTGAGCCGTCCGGGTCGTGGCGGAAGGCCAGCTTGAGCACCGCGTCCCCGGCCTCCACGGCCACCAGCACCGCCACGTCCAGCTCATGGCTGTCGGCCAGGCCGTACTCACTGAGCAGCAGCCCGCGCAGCCGTCCGGCGATCACGGCGTTGTTGTCGGAGTCGGAGTCGAGCAGGTTGAGGTCGACGGCGTCACCGAAGTGCAGGCTCTTGAAGCCCGGCACGGTGCGGTGCATGTCGACGTACTCGTCGATGATCGCGTCGACGGCCTCCCACCACCCCGTGTAGTCCTCCTCCATGAACCTGCGCCCGACCCTGGAGACGAACTGCTCGACGTTGCGCCTGGTCAGCTCCTGGGTGATGGCACGTTTGTCCGGGAAGAACTGGTAGACCGAGCCGATCGCGACGCCGGCTCGGCCCGCGATGCGCGTGGTGGACAGCGATTCGTAGCCGATCTCGTCGAGGAGCTCGGCGCAGGCGTCGAGCATCCGCTCGACCCGACGGGCGCTGCGGCGCTGTGTGGGCTGGCGCCGCAGCGGTTTGGGCTGCGCACAGATCTGTTCAACTTGCGGCGAGGACACAGGCCCATCTTCCCCCCATGGGCCCGATCGTTACCTGGGAATGCGCGGATTTCCCGGGAAGGCCGCCAACCTGGCCAGGCCGCGCGCCACCGTGGGCGAGATCCTGGACAGCGCGTAGCCGATCTTCCCTTCGAGGTTGACCGGCACGACGGCCTCGTTACGGTGCACGGCTCGCAGGATGTGCGCGGCGACGCGCTCCGGCGGGTAGCCGCGCCGCCGGACGGCCTCCTCCGACAGCTTGCGGGAGGCGGTGCCCACGTAGGTGGCGTTGCGGGCGATGGAGGTGGACACGAAGCCGGGGCAGATGGCGCTCACCCCGATCCCGTGGCCGGCGAGTTCGGCCCTGAGGCAGTCGCTGAGCATCTTCACCCCCGCCTTGGCGACCGAGTAGGCGGGCAGGGCCCGCGACGGGGTGAACGCGCCCAGGGAGGCGATGTTCACGATGTGGCCGCCCTCGCCGCGCTCGACCATCTGGGCGGCGAAGAGCCGGCAGCCGTGGATCACGCCCCACAGGTTCACGTCGACGGCCCGGTGCCAGTCCTCCAGGGTGTGGTCGAGGAAGCCTCCGGCGACCACGTTCCCGGCGTTGTTCACCACGATGTCCGGCACTCCGTACCGGGACCGGACGTCTCCCGCGAACGCCTCCATCCGCGCGGCGTCGGCGACATCGAGGTGCGCCGCGTGTGCCGTACCTCCCAGGTCCTCGGCGATGTCGTCGGCGGCGCGCCGCGCCGCCTCGGCGTCGAGGTCGGCGCAGATCACCTCCGCCCCGTGCGCGGCGAAGGCGCGCGCGGTGGCGCGGCCGATGCCGCTGCCCGCGCCGGTGACCACCACCAGCCTGTCCGCGAACGCCTTGCGGCCCTGTGCGACCTTCGCGCCGCGCAAGCTCCTCGCCGCCTCTCCACCCTCGATGTGCTCGGCGAACTCGCCGATCATTCTGGCGATCAGGTCCGGGGCGCCGCGCTGCGCCCAGTGCCCGGCGTCGGCCCTGCGGTGCCAGAGCCGCGTCACCCCCCGCACCTGCGACCGCAGCAGCGCGGGGGTGACGAACGGGTCGCGCCGGCATTCGACGAGTTGTACGGGCACGTCGACGTACGGCTCGGCGGCGGGCCGCCCGGTGAGCGTGTTGGCGCGGTAGAGCTGAACGCCGTGGGCGGCGTCCTCGCGGAGCGTGGCGGCCGGATGCCCGGGGCGCGGTTCGAGCCCTTCGGCGAACCGCAGCGTCCGCTCGAACACCCACGGGAGGACCGTGCGCCAGGCCAGCTCGGGCAGGACCGGAAGCTGGAAGACGCCGATGTACCAGGATCTGGCCAGCTGCGCGGCGACCTCGCGCCGCCTGCCGTGCCGCAGGAAGTGGCCGAACTGGCCCGGTCCAGGGCCGCCGAAGCAGGTGAAGGAGGCGACCCGCTCGCGGAGGCCCGGCCTGGCCACCGCGTCCCAGCCCTGTATCGCGCCCCAGTCGTGGCCGACCAGGTGGACCCGGGGCTTGCCGACGGCCTCCAGCACGGCGGCCAGGTCGGCGGTCAGCCGGTCCAGGTGGTAGTGGTCGCGTCCGCGCGGCGCGGAGGAGGCGCCGGCGCCGCGCACGTCGTAGCGGACGACGTGGAAGCGGTCGCGCAGGCGTGCGGCCACCTCGTCCCAGACGCGGTGGGTGTCGGGATAGCCGTGCACGAGCACGATGGTGGGATCGTCCGGGTCGCCCTCCTCGACCACGGCCAGCCGCACGTCACCTGTCCACACGTCACCGGACCGCACGCCAGGGGACCGCGCGTCGGGGGACCGTACCCAGCGCATCGCACCTCCCTGTGGACGATCAGCCGCGGCGGGCGGACAGCCCCGCGCAGGAGCGCAACGCCTTCCAGTCGGCGACGGCCTGGGTCCGCGCCGCGCCGGTCATCGGCACCGGCAGGCCGCCCTGGATGGTCGCCGGCGTCCAGGTGTCCTTGAGCACCTTGCGGCCGTTGATGGTGAGCGTCAGCACCCCGGTCCGCCCGGTGGTCGCCGGGTTGGAGTTGTAGAAGACGAAGTTTCCGAGGCCGTAATGGATGTAGGCGTTGTCGAGGTACCCGCCGCCGAGCAGGATATGCGCGTGCCCGCCGACCACCACGTCGGCGCCGGCCCTGACCAGCTTGGGGGCGAGGGAGAGCTGGGCCTGGTTCGGGCACTTCTGCAGTTCGGTGCCCCAGTGCAGGTGCACGATCACGGTGTCGGAGTTCTTGCGCGCCCGGCGTACCTCCTTGATGAGGCGCGCCTCGTTCTTGGCCGAGGCCAGCCCGCCCTGGTCGGGGGTGGCCGTCCAGGCCTGGATGAACTCGCTGTCCATCACCTGGGTCGCGCCGATGATCGCCACCCGGTTGCCGTTGACGGTCTTCCTGTACGGCTTGTACGCCTGGGCCTCGTCGGCGCCGATGCCCACCACGGGGAACCTGGCCTTCTTGCCCGCGGCTAAGGAGTCGGCCAGCCCGGTCTGCATGTAGTCCATGCCGTGGTTGTTGGCCATCGACACCACGTCCACCCCGGCGGCCTTGAGGGCGGTCAGCGCGGTGGGGGGCGCCCGGAAGGTGAACTGCTTGCCGGGGGCGGGGGTGCCGCCGGTGGTGATCGCGGTCTCCAGGTTCACCATCGCCAGGTCGGCCTTGCGCAGCACGCCGGCGATCGGCCCGAGCGCCGTGCGCGGGTCGGCGAGCTTGGGGCGGAGCATCCCCTCGAAGTGCACGTCCCCGCCGAAGGAGATCGTGTACGGCCGCCGCTCGGGGGTGGCGGAGGTGGAGGGGCTGGCCTTGGCGGCGCCGGCCTGCCGTTCACGCTCGGGTGCCGGGGATTCGGTGGCTGAACAGGCGATGAGGGAGGCGGCGACAGCCATCACCGCGAGGGCATGGGGGAGTTTCATCGGTCGCCATTTCAGCTCGATTCACACTTTCAGGGACCGAGCATGCCATGTGCGACCGATTGGTGTCTGTCCCCCTATGTCCTCCCAGCTGGCCGGGAGTGGCGACACACAGACTGGAGTGGTTCTCAAACTTGAAGCATTCAGGTTTAGGGCCTAGGTTGGGGTCCATGGGAGACGCTGACCTGCTGCGTCACGCCGGGCTGCGAGTGACCGCGGCACGGCTGGCGATCATGCGGACCGTGCGTGCCGGCGACCACCTCGACGTGGACGCCGTCTGCCGCGGCGTGCGCGAGCGCGTGGGCCAGGTGTCCCTGCAGGCCGTCTACGACTCGCTGCATGCGATGCACCGCGCCGGTCTTCTCCGGAAGATCGAGCCGATGGGCAGCCCTGCCCGCTACGAGGCCCGGGTGGGCGACAACCACCACCACCTCGTCTGCAGGCGGTGCGGCACCGTGACGGACGTCGACTGCGTGACAGGGGTCGCCCCCTGTCTCGATCCCGTCGAGTCCGCCGGCTACCTCGTGGACGAAGCCGACATCACGTTCTGGGGCGTGTGCCCGAGCTGTCAAAGATGAGGATCGCGACTATGACCAACAGGCCTATCACCACCGACGATTCGGGCGTTCCCGCCCCGAGTGACCACCACTCGCTCTCCGTCGGCCCGAACGGCCCCCTGCTCCTTCAGGATCACTACCTGATCCAGAAGATGGCGCATTTCAACCGCGAGCGCGTTCCCGAGCGCGTCGTGCACGCCAAGGGCGGAGGCGCCCACGGCATCCTGCGGATCACCGAGGATGTCAGCCAGTTCACCAAGGCCGGGCTGTTCCAGAAGGGCAAGGAGACCCCGCTCTTCGTGCGCTTCTCCACCGTGGCGGGCGAGCTCGGCAGCGCCGACACGGCCCGCGACCCGCGTGGCTTCGCGATCAAGTTCTACACCGAAGAGGGCAACTACGACATCGTCGGCAACAACACGCCGATCTTCTTCATCCGCGACCCGCAGAAGTTCTCCGACTTCATCCACACCCAGAAGCGACGCGCCGACAACCACCTGCACGACCACAACAACCAGTGGGACTTCTGGACGCTCCAGCCCGAGTCCGCCCACCAGGTCTCCTTCCTGATGACCGACCGCGGCACCCCCGCGAGCTGGCGGCACATGCACGGCTTCGGCTCCCACACCTTCCTGTGGTACAACGCCGCCGGCGAGAAGTTCTGGGTGAAGTACCACTTCAAGACCGACCAGGGCATCCAGAACTTCACCGCCGCCGAGGCCGCCGCGCTGACCGCCACGGACGCCGACTACCACACGCGTGACCTGTTCAACGCGATCAAGCAGGGCGACCACCCGTCCTGGACGGTCAACGTGCAGGTCATGCCGTTCGAGGCCGCCGCGGACTACCGGTTCAACCCGTTCGACCTGACCAAGGTGTGGCCGCACAGCGACTACCCCGAGATCACGATCGGCCGGTTCACCCTTAACCGCAACCCGGTCAACTACTTCGCCGAGGTCGAGCAGTCGAGCTTCGAGCCGGCCAACATGGTGCCCGGCATCGGCCCGTCCCCGGACAAGATGCTCCAGGGCCGGCTGTTCTCCTATCCGGACGCCCACCGCTACCGCATCGGCCCCAATTACCTGCAGCTGCCGATCAACCAGCCGAAGTCGCCCGTCCACAGCTACAACGTCGACGGCCCGATGGCCTACACCAACCCGCAGGACCCGATCTACACCCCCAACAGCTTCGGCGGACCCACGGCCGACCCGTCGCTGTACGAGGGTGAGCACTACCACGTCACGGGTGACCTCATCCGCGCCGCGGCCGGCAGGCACGCCGAGGACGACGACTACGCCCAGCCGCGCGCCCTGTGGGAGAACGTGCTGTCGGACACCGACCGCGCCCACATGGTGAGCAACATCGTCGGCCACGCCTCGGCCCCCGAGGTGACGGACGACATGAAGAAGCGGGTCGTGGAGTACTGGACCAACATCCACAAGGACCTCGGCCACAGCGTCAGCCAGGGCCTCGGCCTCGCCTGACCACGCCAGGAAAAACGGCCCGTGTTCCATATTTCTGGAACACGGGCCGTTTTTATATATTTATCGATTTCCGTACGGATACGACCGTGTTTTCGCTGACGCGATCAGCCGGAGCCGTTCGTCAAAGGCTGGGTGTGAGCGCGGTCAGGTCGAACTCGCCCTCACGGACCCCGGCGGTGAAGGCGGCCCACTCCTCCGGGGTGAACACGAGCACGGGGCCGTCCTGCTCCTTGCCGTCCCTCACTGCGACACTGCCGTTTGCCAGCGGGGCAACCTCGACGCAGGTGGCTGCGCCATTGCAGAAGCTGCTCTTCTGCCAAGCCGCTGTGGTGTCGATCTGCATTTTCTCCCCAAATGGGTAAAGGGGCGCCATTGCCCCTTATCGTGCCTATGTTAAATCAACGTCGCCATAGCATTGCTTTACGCTGGATAAGGACGCGTGATTCATCCTCGTCCAGCGCTTCCGACCGCATATGATCATAGGCGGTCTCATATCCCGCTACACGTTCGAGATCTTCGACAAAGTCAGCAGTGTACAACTGCTCCAGATACACAACATCGTCGAATGCCGCGAACTTCAGATGGATGAACGCACCCGTGTTGACCGGATGGAGTGCCTCCAAAGTCAACACCTGGACGCTGACGTGCGGCAGGAGGGAGACCTCCAGGAGATGCTCCATCTGCTCGCGCATCACCGCGGGCTCGCCGAAGCGGCGCATGAGCGCCGACTCGTCCAGCACCACGGTCAACCGAGATGGATCGGCTCTGTGCAGGACACGCCGCTGCCGATCGAGGCGTGCCTCGACACGACTGCGGACGCCGCTGTGGGTGATCCGGGCGATGCCGCGGGTCGCAAGGATGACCTCCCGCGCATAGTCCTCGGTCTGCAGGAGGCCAGGCACGACCTGGGGTTCCCAGTTGCGCTGGAATGTGGCCTCCGCCTCCAGCCCGAGGAATCTTGTGTACTCCCCGGGCAGGGTGTCTTCGTAATCTTCCCACCACCCGCGCTGGTCCGCGTCACGCAACAGGCCGAAGAGTTCGTCAAGTTTGTCACTGTCGATGCGATAGAGCGTGGCCATCGCCTTGATGTCGTCGGCGACCGGCATGGTCTTGGCCGCCTCGATCCTGCTGATCTTGCTCGGCGACCAGCCGAGCTCGCCGGCGGCCTTGGCTCCGGTCAGCTTGCGTCGCTCACGCAGGAGGCGCAACTCCTGGCCGAGCCTGAGCCTGCGGACAGTGGGACTGCCCTGCTTCGATGGCACCGTCGACCTCTCCTTGCCGGAAATGGAGGTGTAGCCGGAAGGGATCGTTTCGAGCCCGCGGTTTTGGGCCGTTCACCCAATCTTACACTGCAACTTGCACGTGTAGTGGCACCAGGGCTTGCCAGAAGGCTGACACGGGGAGAGCCTAGGAGCAAGCAGAGCTCCGGGGCGCACGCAGTTGCGTGCAAGTTGCATGTAAACATGCTCCGCAAGGGCATGAACAACATGTTAAGAAAACAGAATCTTTCTTCCGCAAGGTATTGCAGCACAGATGACCGCGGGGGACGATCGACACCAGGAAGGCACCGGGGGAAGAGGAGGCCGAAGGATGATGACGCGGCCCCTCATATCGGACCTTCCGCCCATCATCGCGAGCGGCCACTCGGGCCGCCACACCGGCAACGTCGCCGTCCCGGATCTGAACGACTACCCCAGGGAGGCCACCTGCCGGAAGGATCTCTCACTCAGCTGAAGAACCACCGCGACCGTCGCTCGTTCGAGCACCTGAGAGCCGGACCGAGACCGACCCCGCTCGTCGCGTCAAAGGGCTGCCACCCTGCGACGAAAGCGGCCGTCGGCCTGCAGTCCGGCGAAAGAAGCCACCTCGAATAATGCCGCGAAAGGGGTCTTCTATGTACTCACAAGGTACCAAGAGACTCAGTCGAATCAAGTCCTGGATCCAGGATCTCATCGCTCGCGCCGACCGGGACATCTGCCTGGAACCCGACGAGTTCGCCTGCCGTAGGGGCTGGACCGTGACGCGCGCCGGCTTCGGCGCCCGCCACTACCGTGACCCCCGCTTCGACCAGCTCAAGCTCGGTCGCCGAGTGCCGGAGGAGGTGTCCTGAGTGTCGAGGAACCCACGGAACCAGATGTACCCGGCCAACGAGGACCTGCCCGCGGCCGGCGGCTCGGGGCCGATCGTCCGGCTCTGGCGGATCCGTACCGAGTTACTGCTGGTGGCGGCACTCGTTCTGGTCGCCATGACCTTGCTGAGCGCGACCCGGCAGGGCGCGTGGCTGCCGTTCATCCTGGTGAGCAGCGCGGTCTCGGCGCCGGCCGTGACCAGGACGGGCCGCAACTGGGTCATGGCGCACATATGGTGCGTGATCTCCAGGCACCGGCTGCAGCGGGTCTGCCTGGAGACCACGATGCACACCAGGGCCGGCCGGATCCCCCTAGTGCTGTGGATCACGCCGACCCACACGGGCGAGAAGGCACTGATCCTGACGAGGGCCGGCATCAGCGCCGAGGAGTTCGAGGCCTACAGCGAGGAGATCGCCGCGGCCTGCTGGTCCAGGAGCTCCCACGTCTACCGCCACCAGCAGCGGGCCAACCTGGTGATCGTGGAGATCGTCCGGCGGGACGAGGTCGCCGGCACCGCCTCCCCCGGTCTGGACCGGCTCTACGGCAGGCGAGCCTGGGTCGCGCTGCGGTCCGAGCTTGAGGAACCGCCTGATCTGCGCGGGACCCTGGTCCTTCCGCAACTGGGCTAGGGGCCTGCGCGCGAGCCCCGGAGACCGCGGGGGCTCCGGGGCTTCCCCCTGCGGGTCGTACGGTTCAAGATGAGTTCCTCGGACGAACTCAGGAGTGGCGATGACCTCGACCGTCCACAGGACCTGTCCCCTGTGCGAAGCCGTCTGCGGCCTGACGCTGATTCTCGACGACGGCGGGCACGTGACGAGCGTGCGGGGCGACCAGGACGACCCGTTCAGCAAGGGCTTCATCTGCCCCAAGGGCGCGAGCCTCGGCAAGCTGGACGAGGACCCCGACCGCCTGAGCAGGCCGCTGGTCAGGGAGGGCGACCTGTGGCGGGAGGTCGGCTGGGACGAGGCGTTCGCCGCCGTCAAGCGGGGCCTCGACCAGGTCGTGGCGCGGCACGGCCGCCAGTCGACCGGCATCTACCTGGGCAACCCCAGCGCGCACACGATGGCGGGAGCGCTGTACGGCGCGCCGCTGATCAGGGCGCTGGGCACCCGCAACATCTTCTCCGCCAGCACCGCCGACCAGATGCCCAAGCACGTGGCCAGCGGGCTGATGTTCGGCCATCCGCTCGCCATCCCGGTGCCCGACCTGGACCGCACCGACTTCCTGCTGATGCTGGGCGCCAACCCCCTGGAGTCCAACGGCTCGCTCTGCACCGCCCCTGACTTCCCCGGCAGGCTCAGGGCGCTGCGCGAGCGGGGCGGCAGGCTGGTCGTGGTCGATCCGCGCCGCACCAGGACCGCGCGGCTGGCCGACGAGCACGTGTTCGTCCGGCCCGGCACGGACGCCTATCTGCTGTTCGGCCTCGTGCACACGCTGTTCGCCGAGGACCTGACCCGCGTCTCCGGCCCGGTCAACGGGCTCGACCAGGTGCGCGAGGCCGCCAAGCACTTCCCGCCCGACGTGGTGGCCCGCCGCACGGGCGTGCCGGCCGAGGTGATCGTACGGCTGGCGCGCGAGCTCGCGGGAGCCAGGACGGCGGCCGTCTACGCCCGCATCGGCACCTGTACGACCGAGTTCGGCACGCTGGCCCAGTGGCTGGTGGACGTGCTGAACGTGCTCACCGGCAACCTCGACAGACCCGGCGGGGCCATGTTCGCCAAGCCCGCCACCGAGTCCGGCGGCCGGCGCCGGCCGTACACGGTGGGGCGGTGGAAGAGCCGGGTGCGGGGGCTGCCGGAGGCGAACGGCGAGTTGCCAGTGGCGACGCTGGCCGACGAGATCGAGACGCCGGGCGACGGCCAGATCAGGTTCATGGTCACGGTGGCGGGCAACCCGGTGCTGTCGGCGCCGCACGGGGACCGGCTGGACCGGGCGTTCGCAGGGCTCGACTTCATGGTGTGCGTGGACCCGTACCTGAACGAGACCACCAAGCACGCCGACGTCATCCTGCCGCCGCCGCGGGTGCTGCAGGCGGGTCATTACGACTTCGCGCTGCTCGGGCTCGCGGTGCGCAACTACACCCGCTACTCGCCGCCCCTGCTCCCGCTGGACGGGCAGCCGTCCGAGGCGCAGATCCTGGCCAGGCTGACCATGATCGCCTCTGGGCTGGAGGGCGACCTGGACGAGTTCCTGATCGGTCAGCTGCTCGCCAAGGCCGTGGAGACGCCCGGCTCGGGCGTCGAGGGGCGCGAGGTGGCCGAGCTGCGCGCGGCGCTCGACGGGCGCACGGGCGCCGAGCTGCGGCTCGACCTCATGCTCAAGCTCGGCCCCTACGGCGAGTGGGCCGGCAAGGGCGACCTGTCGCTGCGCAAGCTCCTCGACAATCCGCACGGTCTCGACCTGGGACCGCTGCGGCCGCGGCTGCCCGAGGTGCTGAGGACCGCCTCGGGGCTGGTCGAGCTGGCGCCGCCGCAGCTCATCGAGGACGTGGAGCGGCTGCGTGCCCGGCTGGAGGAGGAGCCGCCGGAGATCGTCCTGATCGGGCGGCGGCACCTGCGCTCCAACAACAGCTGGATGCACAACGTGCGCGCGCTGGTCGGCGGCAGCAACACGTGCACGCTGCAGATCCACCCGGCCGACGTGGCCCGGCTCGGGCTGTCCGGCGAGGCCGTGGTCCGGTCGGCCAAGGGCGAGCTCACGGTGGCGCTGGAGCCGACCGACACGATCATGCCCGGCGTGGTGAGCCTGCCGCACGGGTGGGGACACGCGGGCAGCGCGCAGGCGGTGGCGGCCGCGCACGCGGGGGTCAGCGTCAACGCGCTCACCGACGAGTCCGCCATCGACATACCGTCTGGTAACGCAGTGTTCAACGGAGTTCCGGTGAGTATTTCGCCAACCGGTATGATCACCGCACATTAGGGTGTCGCGCGTGACTATCGTGCCAGAAGAGGACCGCCTGACCACCCAGATCGCCTTCGCCGTCGAGATCGACAAGTTGAAGCGGATCATCCGCCGCAACCTCCTGATAGACGGCTCGCGACGGGAGAACGACGCAGAGCACTCCTGGTATGCGGCCACGCTGGCCATGGTGCTGGGCGAGCACGCCCCACCGGGGACCGATGTCCAGCATGTGATCGCCATGCTGCTCGTGCACGACCTGGTGGAGATCGACGCCGGGGACACCTTCATCTACGACCCCGTCGCGGTGGCCGAGCAGGCCGAGGCCGAGCGGGCCGCCGCCGACCGGATCTTCGCGATCCTGCCCGCCGAGCAGGGCGCGCGGTTACGGGCGCTCTGGGACGAGTTCGAGGCCCGTGAGACGGATGAGGCCAGGTTCGCCAAGGCGATCGACCGGTTCGCGCCGATCCTGGCCAATCACCACACCGAGGGCGGCACCTGGCCGCTGTTCAAGGTGACGGCGGCGCAGGTCAGGGAGAAGGTCCGGGTCATCGCGGAGGGCTCACCCTCCCTGGGAGCGTACGCCCGCGAACTGGTCGAGTCGTCCGTGGCCAACGGGCACCTGCCCGAGTGACCCCCGTATCGCTGGGGTAGGGGACTCGTCGTGAAAGAGACAGTTCGGGCGAGACGTCGGCACTTGCGGCGTTTCGTGGGGCCGGTCGACCTGACCGATCGGCTCGAAAGGTCCAAGTCCATGGACAGGCCGATCATGGGGCTGGCCAAGGCCGTACGCGCGCGTATCCGGCCGGGTCTGCTGCGGGACGTGCTGCACGGCGTGCCGACCGGCAAACCCCTGCACCCGCCCCTGGCCGGGGTCACCCTCGGCTGCTGGATGTCCGCCGCCCTGCTCGACCTGGCCAAAGCCGATCCCCGCGCCGTCCGGGTGCTGCTGGCCGCCGGGATACTGAGCTCTCTGCCCACCGCCGCGGCCGGTGTGACCGACTGGTCGTCGCTGCACCGCGAGCAGCAGCGCGTGGGCTTCGTCCACATGCTGTCGAACGTGACCGCGCTCGGCCTGTTCTCCGCGTCCCTGGTGTCACGGGTGCGGGGCCGTCAGCGCGCCGGCCGCATGCTCTCCTACGCCGGCCTCACGGCGGTCGGCCTGGGCGGCTACCTGGGCGGCCATCTGGCTTACCGGCTCGCCGCGGGGTCCAACCACGCTCCCCAGGTGTCCCACCTGGTGCCGCTGGGCTGGCACGACCTGTGCCTGTACAAGGACCTGCCGGAGGGCCGGGCGGTCTCGCGGCGGCTGGGCTATCTGCAGTTGTTCGTGCTGCGGCACAACGAGGGCGTGACCGTGCTCGTCGACCGCTGCCCGCACCTGGCCGGCCCCCTCCACCAGGGCAGGCTGGTCATGGAGAACGGCGAGCCCTGCGTGGTCTGCCCCTGGCACGGCAGCACCTTCAGACTTGAGGACGGCTCGGTGAAGCACGGTCCCGCCACCGCCCCGGCGCCCACCTTCGAGACCCGGGTCCGGCGCGACGGCACGATCCAGGTGCGGCCGAGCTTGACCTGAACCTTTGTTGAGGTCCTACGGTCGCCACATGAACAGAATTCTTGTGACCGGCGCGACCGGCAATGTGGGCAGGCATCTGGTGACCACGCTCGCCGAGGGGGGTGTCCCCGTCCGCGCCCTGGTGCGCGACCCCGGCCGGGCCGGGCCGCTGCCAGAGGGCGTCGAGGTGGCCACGGGCGACCTCACCGTGCCCGGGACCGTCGCGCCGGCGCTGGCGGACGTCGAGACCGTGTTCCTGCTCTGGCCCGGGTTCGAGGCGGGGGCCGCGCAACCGGTGATCGACCTGATCGCCGAGCACGCCCGCAGGGTCGTCTACCTGTCGGCCCACGTTCCCGACAGCGACGAGCCGGTCACCTTCCACCAGGAGATCGAGCGGTCCATCCGGCACTCCGGCCTGAACTGGACGTTCCTGCGGCCGGGCGGCTTCGCGGCCAACACCCTGGGCTGGGCCGAACAGATCAAGCAGGGAGTCGTCCGGTGGCCGTACGGGCAGGCCGCCAGGGCGCTGATCCACGAGAAGGACATCGCGGACGTGGCGGTGCACGTGCTGACCTCGGCCGGGCACGGCGGGGCGGCGTACCAGCTGAGCGGGCCCGAGAGGCTGACGCAGGCGGAGCAGGTGGCCGTCATCGGCGAGGCGGTCGGGCGCGCGGTCCGCTGGGAGGAGCAGTCGCCGCGGGAGGCGCGGGAGCAGCTGCTGGCGGCCTGGGGTGACGCCGCGTTCGTGGACACGGCGCTGGCGGCCTGGGGGGCGTTCGTGGACGCGCCCGAGGAGGTCACCGACACGGTGGAGAAGCTGCTCGGCAGGCCGGCGCTGACCTTCCGCGCGTGGGCGCGGGACCACGCGGCCGACTTCCGCTGATCATTTCTCGTCGGCGGGGTGCTCCACCAGGGCGAGGATGCGGCTCGACATGAAACGGGCGGTGCGGATGGCCGTGCCGCTGCGGGTGACCTCGCTCACCTCGACCAGCCCTCGCCGGGTGGCCACCTCGACGCGGCGGCCCGCGCGGGTGGCTATGACCTCGTAGGTGCGCGGGGTGCCACCCGCGTCGATGACGATCTCCACCCGATCACCCTTCATGCACGGATTTATACCCATAAGAGCCGGAAATTATCCGTACACCAGTGCGAAAATCGCCACAACGCCCACGCACACGATGACGCCCCGCAGCACCGGCGCGGGGATGCGGCGGCCGACCTTGGCGCCCAGGAAGCCGCCCAGCATCGCGCCCACCGCCACCGCGAGCACCGCCCACCAGTCCACGTCGGCGATCAGCAGGAACAGCACGGCCGCGGTCGCGTTCACCAGCAGCGCCAGCACGTTCTTGGCGGCGTTCATCCGTTGCAGGCCGTCGTCCAGGAAGGCGCCGAGCAGGCCGACGACCAGCACGCCCTGGGCGGCGCCGAAGTACCCGCCGTAGATCCCCGCCCCGAAGACCCCCAGCCACAGGGCCGCGCCGCCGTGCGGGCGCGGCTGCTCACGCCTGGCCGCGAGCCACGCGTTCAGCCTGGGCTGGATCAGGACCAGCACGCAGGCCAGGCCGATGAGCACCGGCACGACCACCTGGAAGACGTCCGGGTCGAGATAGAGCAGGAGGATGCCGCCGATCAGCGCCCCCGAGGCCGAGCCCATGCCCAGCCGCACCAGCCGGTCACGCTGCCCCCGCAGCTCGGCGCGGTAACCGTAGGCGCCCGTGACCGAGCCCGGCACCAGGCCGATGTTGTTGGAGACGTTGGCCACCACGGGGTCGATGCCGACGGCCACCAAGGTCGGGAAGGTGATCAGCGACCCGGACCCGACGACCGCGTTGATCGCCCCGGCCGCCAACCCCGCCGCGCACACGGCGAGCGCCTCCCAGACCGTCACTCTGACCCCTTTACGTCCCCCGATATTGCTAGCCGAGCTTAGAGGGGGACCGTGGGTCAGGCGTCCGGGGGGTTCGGGGGCTTGTCGGGAGCGAAGAGACCGCCGAGGCTCTCCAGCACCTTGCCCATCTCCGACGGGACGATCCAGAGCTTGTTGGCGTCGCCCTTGGCGATCTCCGGCAGGGTCTGGAGGTAGTGGTAGGCCAGCAGGTGCTGGTCGGGTTTGCCCTCGTGGATGGCCTTGAAGACCATGCCGATCGCGTCCGCCTGCCCCTTGGCCCGCATGGCCTCGGCCTCCGCGTCGGCCTGGGCGCGCAGGACCGCCGCCTCCGCGTCGCCGCGGGCCCGTAAGACGGCCGCCCGCTGCTCGCCCTCGGCCTCCAGGATCGCCGCCTGCCGCTGCCCTTCGGCGGTGAGGATGGCGGCCCGCTTGTCCCGGTCGGCGCGCATCTGCTTCTCCATCGAGTCCTGGATGGAGGCCGGCGGGTCGATGGCCTTGAGCTCCACCCGGTTGACGCGGATGCCCCATTTACCGGTGGCCTCGTCGAGAGTGCCCCGCAGCTCGGTGTTGATGTCCTCGCGGGAGGTGAGCGTGCGCTCCAGGTCCATGCCGCCGACGACGTTGCGCAGCGTGGTGACGGTGAGCTGCTCGACGCCGGTGAGGAAGTTGGCGATCTCGTAGGTGGCGGCCTTGGGGTTGGTGACCTGGAAGTAGATGACGGTGTCGATGGAGACGACCAGGTTGTCGGAGGTGATCACCGGTTGCGGCGGGAAGGAGACGACCTGCTCACGCAGGTCGATCAGCTCCTTGATCCGGTCGACGAACGGGACCACCAGGTTCAGTCCGGGATCGAGGGTGCGGTGGTAGCGGCCGAGCCGCTCGATGATCGCGGCCGTGGCCTGCGGGATGATGCGGATCGTCCGCGCCACTCCGAAACCCACCGCCGCGACCACGACGAGGGCGACGATGAGCTGCTCCACGGTCATGGCGACGCTCCGAAGTGGAATGATCCGACTTCGTGAATGATATTTGGTTTATACGGTGAGTGGCCGTAATAGAGCGATCTAGTACGGCCTGGCGTACCAGCGGCCTTGGGCATTGCGGTCCAGCGTCAGCGGCACCCCGAACGTCTGCGACAGGCTGTCGGCCGTCAGCACGTGCTCGATCGGCCCCTGGTCCACGATCGCGCCGTGCCGCAGCAGCAGCGCGTGCGTGAACCCGCTCGGCACCTCCTCCACGTGATGCGTCACCAGCACCAGCGCGGGCGAGCGGTAGTCGCCGGCGAGCACGGCCAGGCGGCGCACGAGGTCCTCGCGACCGCCCACGTCGAGCCCGGCCGCGGGCTCGTCGAGCAGCAGCACCTCGGGATCGGGCATCAGCGCCCTGGCGATCTGCACCCGCTTGCGCTCCCCCTCCGACAGCGAGCCGAACCGCCGCCGGATCAGATGCGCGGCGCCCATCATGTCGATCAGCTCGACCGCACGGGTCACGTCGTTGGAGTCGTACTCCTCGGTCCACCGGCCCAGCAGCGCGTAGGAAGCCGTCAGCACCAGGTCGATGACCTTCTCGTCCGCCGGGATGCGCTCGGCCAGCGCGGAGCTCGCCAGCCCGATGCGCGGCCGCAGGTCGAACACGTCCGCCTGCCCCACCCGCTCCCCGAGCACCTCGACGATCCCGTCACTCGCGAACAGCGTCGTGGCCGCCAGCTGCAGCAGCGTCGTCTTGCCCGCGCCGTTGGGACCGAGGACGACCCACCGCTCGTCCTCGTTGACGGTCCAGTCGATGCCACGAAGCAGGGTCGCCCCATCGCGTCTGAACGCGACATCCTGGAAGCGCAGCACCTGACCACCCATTCCTCGTTCCCCCCTTAGGAGTAACCCACGGGGACAAACCTATTGCAGGGCGAGCGCATATCGTGGATCGGTGCGCCCTGAATCGCCTGTCTGCCCCGCGCTCGTCGCCTGGGGCAACGCCTGGCTCGCCGGTCACGTCGGTCTCGACGAGGCGGCTGACCACGTGGAAGCCGTCGCCGGACCCACCGTCGTGGGCCAGGTGCCGTTGCGTAAATACCTTGCCAACCTGCGCGTCGACCGGCTGAGCGAGCTCCGGCTCGCGCTGCCGGCGCCCGGCGACCCCTTGGGGCTGTCCGGGCCCGCGGCGTTCAACTCGGCCGCCGTCGACGCCGGGCAGGCCGCCATCGCCGTGCTCCCCGACCGGTGTCTCGGGCTGGTCCCCTCGCTGGACCTGCGCGGGTCGTCGTACGTGGGCGTACGACTGGACGTGCACGAGACGGGCCCCGTACGCCTGGACCTGCCTTCGGTGGCGGAGGCAGAGCGGGAGCTGTCGGACGCCGTACGGTCGGCGACGGACGCGCTGGCGTCCGTGGACGGCCCCGCGCAGAGCCGCCCTGACGACCTGGGACGTGGCGGCGAGCTCGCGCCCGGCTATCCCGCGCGGGCCCACCGGGTCTCCGCCCTGGCGACCAGGCTGGGCGCGGTGCTGCGGCTGGTCGAGGAGCGCGGGCTCACCTCGGGGCAGATTGCCACGCGCGGCGCCGTGCTGCGCGAGCTCGACCGGGCCGTACGGCGCGCGGTCGTGGCCGCGCACCACGCCATCTTCGAGCCGCTGCGCAACCAGTAGGGACCGGGTCAGGCAGTAGAGATCAACCAAGGCCGTGGCGGACGGCGTAGAGAGCCGCCTGGGTCCGGTCCTGCACGCCCAGCTTCATCAGCACGTTGGAGACATGGGTCTTGACCGTCTTCTCGGCCACGGCCAGGTTTCGGGCGATCTCCCGGTTGGAGCAGCCCGCCGCGATCAGCGCGAGCACCTCCCGCTCGCGCTCGGTCAGCGACGTGGGCGCCGGCACGGTGTTGCCGTTCTGGCCGGTTTGGCTGCTTCGGCCGTCGGCCAGCATCGCCTCGGCCGCCTCCGGCGCGAGCAGCACCTGTCCTCCGTGGACGGCGCGCACGCCCTGCACCAGCGCGGACGGGTCCACGTCCTTGTAGAGGAAGCCCGCCGCGCCGGCCCGCATCGCCGGCGCGACGTCCGCCCGGTCGCTCACCGAGGTCAGCACGACGATCCGGGTGGCCGTGCCGGTGAGCCTGCCCAGCGTGGCCAGGCCGTCGAGCACCGGCATCTTGAGGTCCAGCAGCAGCACGTCCGGCGTCAGCCGCTCGACCAGCTCGACGGCCTCCGCGCCGTCGCCCGCCTCGCCGACGACCGTGATGTCGTCCTGCAGATCCAGGAACGTGCGCAGGCCCTGCCGCACCACCGGATGGTCGTCGGCGATCAGCACCCGGATCACACGCCCACCTCCACACACACCGTGGTCCCCTGACCGGGAGCCGAGCTCACGGTCATCACCCCGCCCACGGACTCCGCCCGGTCCCGCATCGACACCAGCCCGAGGCCCCGCGACCCACCCTGCTCGAAGCCCACGCCGTCGTCCCGCACGGTCAGCGACAACCTGCCGTTCTCGTACGCCAGCCGCACCGACACCTGGTCGGCGCCGGAGTGCCTGAGCGCGTTGTGCAGCGACTCCTGCGCCACCCTCAGCACCGCCACCTCGACCGCGGAGTCCATCGGCGGCAGCTCCCCGGCCTCGAAGGTGACCAGCGAGGGATGCAGGCGGTCGAGCATCCGCACGTGCTTGCGCAGGGTCTCGGCCAGGCCGTGCCGGTCCAGCTCGGCCGGCCGCAGCTCGACGATCACCGCGCGCAGCTCGGACAGCGCCTCACCGGCCAGCCGCTGCACCCGCTCCAGCTCGACCGCGGCCTTGTCCGGGGCGCTGTCGAGCATGGCCCCGGCCGCCTGCGCGGTCAGCCTGAGCGAGAAGAGCTTCTGGGTGACGGCGTCGTGCAGCTCGCGGGCCACCCTGTTGCGCTCCTCCAGCATGGCCAGCTCGCGACCGCGTTCGTACAGCCTGGCGTTGGCCAGCGCGATGGCGGCGTGCGCGGCGAAGAGCGTCAGCAGGTCCTGGTCGTCCTCGGTGAAGCCGCCAGGGGTGCGCTTGTTGGCCAGGAAGATGATGCCGAGCACCTCGCCGCCGTCGAGGATCGGCACGCCGAGGAAGTCCTTCATCACCGGATGCGCCTTCGGCCACCACTCGAACCTGGGGTCGTCGCGCAGGTCGGGCAGCCTGACCGGGGCCCCCTCGCGGAGCATCGCGCCGAGCATGCCATGCTGTCGCGGCAGCGGCCCGATGGCGTCCCACTGCTTGTCGGTGATGCCCTCGGCGACGAACTCGGCGAAGGAGCCCTCCTCGTCGGGCACGCCGAGCGCGGCATAGCGGGCGTCCAGCAGCCGCTGCGCCGAGCGGACGATCACCTGCAGCACCTCGCGCACCGACAGGTGACGGGTGACGGCGAGGACGGCGGAACTCACCGCCTGCAGGATCTCGGCTCGTTCGGCAGGCACGGCACCCACTCTATGGTCCTAGGACCTCTATGGTCCTAGGACGATATGCCCAGGCCCGACCGGACCTTCCGCCCGATGTGCGCGCGGCGGCCGATTCCTACCGTCGAGACATGACGAACACCGCACTCATCACCGGCGCCTCCCGCGGACTCGGCCTCGCCCTTGCCAGGTCCCTGGCGGCGGCGGGCTGGCACCTCGTCCTCACCGCCCGTGGCGCTACCGACCTGGAGCGGGCCGCCGCCGAGCTGGGCGCCACCGCGATCCCCGGCGACGTGACCGACCCCGCGCACGTCGCCCGGCTCTCCCGCGCCGCACCCGAGCTGGACCTGCTGGTCAACAACGCGAGCGGGCTGGGCGCGACCCCGCTGCCGCCGCTGGCCGGCTACCCGCTGGAGGCTTTCAGGGACCTGCTGGAGACCAACGTGACCGCCCCGCTGGCGCTCATCCAGGCCACGCTGCCCGCGTTGCGCGCCCGTCACGGCGCGATCGTGAACGTCACCTCCGACGCCGCGAGCGGCGCCTACGAGGGCTGGGGCGCGTACGGCGCCACCAAGGCCGCGCTGGAGCAGCTGTCGAACGTGCTGGCGGCCGAGGAGCCCCGCGTCGCCGTCTGGTGGGCCGACCCCGGCGAGATGAACACCCGCATGCTGGCCGACGCGGTCGGCGAGCAGGAGGCCGCCGCCGCCACCGACCCGGCCAAGGTCGCCGCCACCCTGCTCGACCTGGTGCGCTCCAGGCCCGCCAACGGCCGGGTGAGCCTGCAATGACTCCTGCAGCGACTCCGCCGATCACCCCTGCGACGACCTCTTCGATGATTACGCCGCTCGACTTCACGCTGCCGACCGCGCTGTCCGCGCACGAGCCGCCGGAGGCCCGGGGACTCGCCCGCGACGCGGTCCGGATGCTCGTCTCCAGCGGCGACCGCGAGCCCGCGCACCACCGCTTCACCGACCTGCCCCGCCTGCTCTCCCCCGGCGACCTGATCGTGGTCAACAACTCGGCGACGCTCCCGGCCGCCGTCCGGCTGGACCGGCTCGCGGTGCACTTCTCCACCGCACGGGAGGACGGCACCTGGCTGGTCGAACTGCGCCGCCGTACGTCCGCCGCGAGTGAGCCGTACGACGGCGGCGAGCCGGGCGAATGGCTGCCGATGCCGGGACGGGCGACGCTGCGCCTGCTCGGGCGCGAGACGCCGCGCCTGTGGCGGGCCGAGCTGGACCGGGACGTGGAGGCGTACCTGCGCGAGCACGGACGGCCGATCCGCTACTCGTACGTGGACCGGGACTGGCCGATCGAGGCCTACCAGACCGTGTTCGCCACCGTGCCGGGCAGCGCCGAGATGCCCAGCGCCGGCCGGCCTTTCTCCGCGGAGCTGGTGACGGCCCTGGTGGCCCGCGGCATCGGGATCGCGCCCATCACCCTGCACACGGGGGTGGCCTCGCCGGAGAAGGACGAGCCGCCCTACGCCGAGCGCTACGAGGTGCCCGAAGCCACCGCCCGCCAGGTCGACCTGGCCAGGAACGGCGGCGGCCGGGTGGTGGCGGCGGGCACCACCGTGGTGCGGGCGCTGGAGACGGCCGTGGACGGCGACGGCCGGGTGACGGCGTCGGCAGGCTGGACCACCCGCGTCATCACCCCCGAGGCGGGCGTGCGGGTGGTCACCGGGCTGATCACCGGCCTGCACGAGCCGCGCTCCAGCCACCTGCTGATGCTGAGCGCGATAGCCGGGCGACCGGCGCTACGCCTGGCCTACGAGGCGGCCCTGCGGGAGGGCTATCTGTGGCACGAGTTCGGCGACACACACCTGATCATGACCGGCTGATCTACGCGAAAGCCGTACCTGCTACGCGAGCACCAACTCGGGCGCAGTACCGTGGTCGAATGTGGACCAGCGTACCCTCCTGATCACTCTCACCGGCCCTGACCGGCCAGGCGTCACCTCGCGCCTGTTCTCCGTCCTGTCCGGCTTCCCCGTGACCGTGTCCGACATCGAGCAGGTCGTCATCCGTGGCCGCCTCACGCTCGGCGTCCTCGTCACCTACGCCGGCGGCCCGTCCACCGGCACCGGCAGCACGCTCGGCGCCATGTGGACCGCCGTGGAGCGCGTCGCCGAGGACCTCGGAATGGAGGTGGAGCTCTCCACCGGGTCCCAGACCAGGGAGCACCGCCGCCGTGGCCGCCTGTCGGTGAGCGTCCTGGGCGCCACCCTGCAGCCGGCGGCCATCGCCGGCATCGCCGGACGGATCTCCGCCGCCGGCGCCAACATCGACCGCATCGAACGCCTCGCCCAGTGGCCCGTCACCTGCATCGAGCTGTCGGTCTCCGGCGCCAACCCCGACCAGCTCAGGATCGACCTGGCAGCCGAGGCCGCCGCCCAGCAGGTCGACGTGGCCGTGCAACGCACCGGCCTGTCGCGGCGGGCCAAGCGGCTCATCGTGATGGACGTCGACTCCACGCTCATCCAGGGCGAGGTCATCGAGCTGCTGGCGGCCCACGCGGGCTGCCTCGAAGAGGTGGCCCGCGTCACCGAGGAGGCCATGCGGGGCGAGCTCGACTTCGCCGAGTCGCTGCGCCGCCGCGTCGCCCTGCTCGAAGGGCTGTCCGCCGAGGTCTTCGAGCAGGTGCGCAAGGAGGTCGTGCTCACTCCCGGCGCCCGCACGCTGGTGCGCACCCTCAAGCGGCTCGACTTCCGCTTCGCCATCGTCAGCGGCGGATTCACCCAGATCACCGACGCCCTGGTCGACGACCTGGGCATCGACTACTCCGCCGCGAACGTGCTGGAGGTCGTCGACGGCAAGCTGACCGGCCGGGTGGTGGGCGAGATCGTCGACCGGCCGGGCAAGGCCAAGGCGCTGGAGCGCTTCGCGCACGAGGCCGGGCTGCCGATCAGCCAGACCGTGGCGATCGGCGACGGCGCCAACGACCTCGACATGATCGCCGCGGCCGGGCTGGGCATCGCGTTCAACGCCAAGCCCGTCGTCAGGCAGGCCGCCGACACCGCCGTCAACACGCCGTACCTCGACTCGATCCTCTATCTGCTGGGCATCTCCAGGGCGGAGGTGGAGGCCGCCGACGCCGAGGACGGCCTGCTGTCCCGCTGAGTTGTCAGTGGTTGTCAATGGCCGTGGGGCTGCTTGGGACTCCACAGGGTGACCAGGCTGCCGTCGCCCGGCCAGAGGTCCGCCCACGCCGACTCCGTCCGGATCACCGCGAACGCGCCCGGCGAGAAGCCGAAGTCCTCTCCGGTCAGCGACAGGGCCAGGTCCAGCACGCCCGGGTTGTGGCCGCACAACACGACGGTCCGCCGCTCCGGCTCGGCCTGGTGCACCAGCTCCAGGAGCTCCTCGGCCATGCCCTGATAGATGAGCCGCTGATAGTCGGTCTCGACATCGGGCAGGGCGAGCTGGGCGGTGCGCCTGGTGCGCTGCGCCGGCGAGCACAGCACCAGGTCGGGCTCCAGGCCCAGGCCGCGGATCTCCGCACCGGCCCGCTTGGCGTCCAGCTCGCCGCGATCGGTGAGTTGCCGGTCGTGGTCGGGAACGCCAGGCGCCTGGCCGGCCTTGGCATGGCGCAGCACGATCAGCGTGCGCATCGTGATCATCCTCTCGACGCCCAGATGGCGAGTCCGACGAGCACCGCCAGGATGGCCAGCATCACGAGCAGGATCATGGCCAGCGTCTTTCCACCGGAGGGCGGCTTGTCTTCCATCCGCCAAGTTTCGCACCGTGACCGCCCGCCCGGCCAACGCCCCCCGACACGGCACGACGCCCGCTCCGGTCGTACGTGGAGCGGGCGTCGTCAGGCAGGTCAGGAGGCCACGGGCTCCGTCTTCCTGTCGTTGTCGTTGTTGATCGGCTCGACGGTGACCGTACGGCGCTTGGAGATGATGATCGCGCCCACGACCACGCCGACCGCGAGCACCGTGATGCCGATGCGCACCGCCGGGTTGCTCGCGTAGAGCACCACCGAGGGCGCCACCAGCAGCGCGACCAGGTTCATCACCTTGATCAGCGGGTTGATGGCCGGACCTGCGGTGTCCTTGAAGGGGTCGCCGACCGTGTCGCCGATGACCGTGGCGGCGTGCGCCTCGGAGCCCTTGCCGCCGTGGTGGCCGTCCTCGACGAGCTTCTTGGCGTTGTCCCAGGCACCGCCGGAGTTGGACAGGAAGACGGCCATCAGGGTGCCGCACGCGATGGCGCCCGCCAGGAAGGCGCCCAGCGGCGCGTAACCCAGCGCGAACCCGACCGCGATCGGCGTCAGGACCGCCAGCAGGCCGGGCGTGGCCAGCTCGCGCAGCGAGTCCTTGGTGCAGATGTCGACCACCCGGCCGTAGTCCGGCTTGACCGTGCCGTCCATGATGCCGGGGTTGTTGCGGAACTGGTCGCGTACCTCGAAGACCACCCGCATCGCGGCCCGTCCGACCGCCGAGATGGCCAGGCCGGAGAAGAGGAACACCACCGACGCGCCGATGATCAGGCCGACGAGCACGTTGGGCGCGTCCACGCTGAGGCTGAACACGGATCCGGCCGGCAGCTCGCCCTCCACCGCCGTCCTGAAGGCGCCGAACAGCGCCGTCGCCGCGAGCACCGCGGTGGCGATCGCGATGCCCTTGGTGATGGCCTTGGTCGTGTTGCCGACCGCGTCGAGGCTGGTGAGCACCTGGGCGCCCTCGCCCTCGACGTCGCCGGACATCTCGGCGATGCCCTGCGCGTTGTCGGAGACCGGACCGAAGGTGTCCATCGAGACGATGACGCCGACCGTCGTCAGCAGCCCGGTGCCGGCCAGCGCGACCGCGAACAGCGCGACCGTCACGTTGCCGAAGCCGAGCAGGAACGCGCCGTAGACCGCGCCGCCGATGATCAGCGCAGAGTAGACGGCCGACTCCAGGCCGACGCTGATGCCGGCCAGGATGACGGTCGCGGCGCCGGTGCGCGAGCTCTCGCCGATCTCACGCACGGGGCGCCGGGTGGTCTCGGTGAAGTAGCCGGTCAGCAGCTGGATGGCGCTGGCCAGGACCAGGCCGATGAGCACCGCGCCGATCGCGATGATCCGCGGGTCGGCGTCGGACTGCACGCCCGAACCGGACAGGGCGCTGAAGCTGCTGGGCAGGTACCAGAACGCCGCCACCGCGACCAGGACCGCGGAGATCGCGGCCGAGATGAAGAAGCTGCGGTTGATGGCGGCCATGCCGTTGCGGTCGCCGTCGCGCATGCGGGTGACGAAGATGCCGATGATCGCGGTGATCACGCCGATCATCGGGACGATGAGCGGGAAGATCAGGCCTTCCTCGCCGAAGGCCACCCGGCCCAGGATGAGGCTGGCGACCAGCATGACGGCGTACGACTCGAACAGGTCGGCCGCCATGCCGGCGCAGTCTCCGACGTTGTCGCCCACGTTGTCGGCGATGGTCGCCGCGTTGCGCGGGTCGTCCTCGGGGATGCCCTGCTCGACCTTGCCGACCAGGTCGGCGCCGACGTCGGCGGCCTTGGTGAAGATGCCGCCGCCGACGCGCATGAACATCGCCAGCAGCGCAGCGCCGAAGCCGAAGCCTTCGAGCACGCCCGGCGCGTCACCCTGGTAGACGAAGACGACCACCGCCGCGCCCAACAGGCCCAGGCCGACGGTGAACATGCCGGCCACGCCGCCGGTGCGGAAGGCGATGCGCATGGCGAGCTTCTCGCCCGACTCACGGGCCGCGGCGGCGACGCGGACGTTGCCGCGCACGGCCAGCCACATGCCGATGAACCCGGTCAGGGCGGAGAACACCGCGCCGACCACGAAGAAGATCGAGCGGCCGATGCGTACGTCGGTCTCGCCCGGTAGCAGAAGCAGCAAGAAGGGGATGATGACGACGAAGATCGCCAGTGTGCGGAACTGCCGCGTAAGATAGGCGGCGGCCCCCTCCTGAACGGCACGGGCGATATTTTGCATGCGCTCCGTGCCCTGGTCGGCGGCCAGCACCTCGCGCACCAGGCCGCCTGCGACGGCTAGCGCGATCAGTGCGACCGCGGCGACCACGATCACGATGGTGAGGTTGTTAGAGCTCAGGGCCAGATTGGACGCTGGCTCCAGTGCCAGCAAGTGCCTAGACATCGTTCTCCTCGGCAAGACCGGTCGTCCTGCCCGGGTGGCGCTGCAATGTCGGCTGGGCGGGTGCGGCACCATCCGGGTTATGGGTGCCGCTTCCGGTTGAATCCGCGGTTTCGCCAGATCACCTTGGCCGGTGCCGGGAGTCTACGCAGGGGATTCTCAGATATGAAGGCTCTGGACGCGGGGAATTGTGCGCCTGTCCAGTAAGCGCCTGACAGCGGGGCGTTTTGGGATCTGACAGGCGGTATTTCCCTGGCTTTACGGGCATGACTGCGCAGAAAAAAGTGCCGACCGAAACCGCCCGGCGAGTCGCGCGCACATGACAAGACCGGAGCCTCCGTAAAAATCTTCGGAGACTCCGGTCTCACGGCACACCCGCACGTCCGGTGGCCGACGCCGCCGGCGGGTCGAGCCGTACACCGCCCTGAACGCCCCTCTGCGGCGCTACGCGACCGTGGATGGCTTGGGTGTCGCAGGTTGTCCTTAACGCCGGCCTGCGGGCTTCCTGGAGTCTCTGGAACGCTCCTACGGAGGCCCGGTCAGCTCGGGTGGCCGTTGACGGCGGGCCAGCTCATGCGGATGCGCATGCCCTTGGGGCTGGGAAAGACCTCCACGTCGTCGGCCAGGCCCGCGATCACGGCGATGCCGAAACCGGACATGAACGAGTCGGAGAGCATGCCCAGGTCAAGGGGTTGCTCCTGCTTGATCTCATCACTGGGCGCCTGGTCACTGACCGTGACCTCGAACCGCCCAGAGTCGTCCTTGAGCTCGATGCGAATGGGCTCGCCCGGGCAGTGTGCGCGATGCGCCTCGACCGCCCGGGAGCACGCCTCACCCACGGCGAGCCGGACCTCGTCCAGCAGGGACTCCTCCACGCCGGTGCGGCGGGCTATCGCCGTCGCCACCAACCGGGCGGTCCGCACATGGGCGGGAAGAGCGCTGAACGTCAGCTCGACGGTAGCCATGCTACTTGTCTTTGCCGTGAGCTTCCTTGGCTTCGTCGACCGAAGCGTAGATCCCGAAGACCTTGGTCAGCCCGGTGATCCGGAAGATCTTGAGGATGCGCTCCTGGGTGCACACCAGCTCCAGGGAGCCGTCGTGCGCACGAACTCGCTTGAGCCCACCGACCAGGACACCAAGACCCGTCGAGTCCAGGAAGTCCACCTTCTCCATGTTGACGAGCAGGTGGAAGTTGCCCTTGTTCACCAGGTCGATGAGAAGCTCACGCAATCTCGGCGCCGTGTAGACATCGATCTCACCTTCGACCTCCACGATGGTGAGTCCGTCTTCGGTGCGGTGATCCAACTTCAGATCCACAGATCCTCCAGCGCCTCGCCTGCGAAACTACCCTTGCGGGCCTGGCACTCTGGAGTGCCGGACCCCGACGCGCGGCATTCAACCACGCGCCTGGCTTGTGTCTACACGAAATCACGATTCCCGACGACTTTGCCCACGGACGCAGACTGGAAACAGTGACTTCCTCCGCATCCTCCCCACACCGAACGGGTCCACTCCTCCAACACCTGCTCGGAGTTCCCGCACGTCATGAGCGTGTTACCCATGTGGAGCATGTTCCAGCACGTCAGGCCGGTCAAGCCAAATGGCCTGATTGGGCGCCCGAACTCCTGGTTACGCGCTCGGCGAACCACGGCGTCACGGGACTGTGGCCGCACCAGTACGAGGCCGCCAACCTGGCCTATCGTGGCCGAAACGTGATCATCTCCACCGGTACGGCCTCCGGGAAGTCACTCGCCTACCTGACCCCGGCGGTCGCCTCCTGTCTCGACGGCGGCACCGTTCTCTACCTCACGCCGACCAAGGCCCTGGCCGCCGACCAGCTCCGCGGCATCCGCGACCTGCGCATCACCCAGGTGCGGGCCGCCTGCTTCGACGGTGACACACCGTTCGAGGAGCGCACCTGGGTCCGCAAGAACGCCAACTACGTCCTGACGAACCCCGACATGCTGCACCGCGGCATCCTGCCCCGGCACGCGCAGTGGTCGGCGTTCTTCCGGCGGCTCCGGCTGGTGGTCATCGACGAGTGCCACGGCTACCGCGGCGTGTTCGGCTCCCACGTCGCCCAGATCCTGCGCCGCCTGCGCCGCGTCTGCGCCCGCTACGGCGCGCAGCCCACGTTCCTGCTCGCCTCGGCCACCGCCAGCGAGCCCGGCACGTTCGCCAAGCGGCTCACCGGGCTTGAGATGGCCGAGGTGACGACGGACGCCTCGCCGAAGGGCTCGACGACCGTCGCGCTCTGGGAGCCGCCCCTGACGGAGCTGCGGGGCGAGGGAGGGGCGCCGGTGCGGCGCACGGCCACCGCCGAGGCGGCCGACTTGCTGGCGGACCTGGTGCTGGCTGACGTCCGCACCCTCGCCTTCGTCCGCTCTCGCCGCGGCGCCGAAACGGTCGCCCTCGCCGCCCGCGCCAAACTCGCCGACGTGGCTTTCTCCCTGTCCCACCAGTTCGGTACGACCCGTACCGTCCCTACAGGCCCGGCCCTGCCCGCTGCGCCCGGCCGGCCTGGCACGGTCGAGACCGCCCCTGCCACGGGCGCAGGGCCTGGGACGGACGAACCCCTGACCGACCAGCCCCGCGCCGACCGGCCCGGTCCTGGCTCACCCGCGTCCGACCGGGTCGGCTCGGGGCTGGGCCTCTCCGGTCGGCCCGGGGCGGGCCAACCGCCCTCTGAGGTGGGCGGGCCCGCCGGTCCTCAGGCCGACGACGCTCAGGCATGGGCGCTGCCGGAGGTCTCCGACCTGCCCGAGAAGGTCGCCGCCTATCGGGCCGGTTATCTGGCCGAGGACCGCAGGCTCCTGGAGAAGGCGCTGCGCTCGGGCACCCTCATGGGACTGGCCACCACGAACGCGCTGGAACTCGGCGTGGACGTGTCCGGCCTGGACGCCGTCCTGATCGCCGGCTGGCCCGGCACCCGCGCCTCCCTCTGGCAGCAGGCCGGCCGGGCGGGCCGCGACGGCCAGGACGCGCTGGCGGTGCTCATCGCCCGCGACGACCCCCTGGACACCTACCTCGTCCATCACCCCGACGCCCTGTTCGGCCGGCCCGTCGAGGCGATCGTCCTGGACCCCGACAATCCGTACGTCCTCGGCCCCCACCTGTGCGCCGCCGCCGCCGAGATCCCCCTGAGCGAGGACGACCTGCCCATCTTCGGCAACACCGCGGCCACCGTACTCGACACCCTCGTCACCGACGGCCTGCTGCGCCGACGCCCGGCCGGATGGTTCTGGACCAAGCGCGAGCGCGCCACCGACCTGGCCGACATCCGGGGCGGCGGCGGGGCGCCGATCCAGGTCGTGGAGTCCTCGACCGGCCGCCTTCTGGGCAGCGTCGACGAGCCGTCCGCGCACACCATGGTCCACACGGGCGCCGTCTACATCCACCAGGGCGAGACGTTCCTGGTAGAGCTTCTCGACCTCGAAGCCGGCGTGGCCCTGGTGTCCAGCGCGCAGCCTGACTACTCCACCTTCGCCCGCGACATCACCGACATCTCCCTCCTTTCCACCCTCCGCTCCCACGCCCTGGGCCCCGGCACGCTGAACTTCGGCGAGGTGGAAGTCACCCGGCAGGTCGTCTCCTACCTCAAACGCCGACTCCAGTCAGGCGAGATGCTCGGCGACGAACCCCTGGACCTACCGCCCCGCACCCTGCGCACCCGCGCCGTCTGGTGGACCCTGCCGGCCTCCGAGGTGGCCGCCCTGGCCGAGGAAGGCTTCGACCTCGGCGGCGCCGCCCACGCCGCCGAACACGCCGCCATCGGCCTCCTCCCCCTGTTCGCCACATGCGACCGCTGGGACATCGGCGGCGTCTCCACCGAACTCCACGCCGACACGGGCCTGCTCACCGTGTTCGTCTACGACGGCCACGAGGGCGGCGCGGGCTTCGCCGAACGCGGCTACGCCCGCGCGACCGACTGGCTCACCGCCACCCGCGAGGCCATCGCCTCCTGCGAATGCGAGCGCGGCTGCCCCTCCTGCATCCAGTCCCCGAAGTGCGGCAACGGCAACGAGCCCCTGGACAAACGCGGCGCCCTCCGCCTCCTCGCCACCCTCCTCACCCCCTGACCACACCCCACCGCCTTCTCCGCAGCGGCGAGCCGGATTCGGGCCGGTGCGAACATGGAGGCGAGCCTGAGCCGGCGGAGTTCACCAGGCGCGGTGCGGCTCGATCCGTCCAGGAAACCGTTTCTTGCTCGGGCGAACAGTCGATCGAACGACATGGCGGGGCCCGACCAGTTCTGTCACCTCAAGCACGTACAGATGTCATGAGATTGACCGTAAATGTTCGGACAAGAGCTCCGAGCCGTCGCGCAGACGTTCCAAACCGTCACAGGGGCCCCAGGAGACAGTTGCCGGCGAGCTGGATCGAAATGGTCATGTCGCCGTGGATGCCACGTATCAGCGCGCGCTTTTCAGCTCATACGTCGGCGGCCTCACCGGCCGCTCAGGTGTCGATGTCTGCGGAGCCGCCGGCCAGGATGGCGAGTCGAGCCGACTGGGCCTGCGTCCCGACACCCAATTCCACGTGACGCCGAATCCGGAGTCGGACCGTTCCAGAAGACGTTGACCCATTGATTGACCGTGACACGGAGATCGGCAGAGAAGGCGCATCGCTGAAGATCAATCGCTCTTCACAGGACATAACCGATAACGGGGGCACGTAGTCGTCAGCCGGGCGGCCAGTTTCGCAAGGCGGCGTCGACCACCTGCTGGAGTTCGTCGCGGCCGGTGCCGCCGGCTGCTTGGACGGCGATGCCGTTCGCCATGGTCATGACGTAGCGGGCGAGCAGCCCCGGATCGGCATCCGGGGGCAGATCGCCTTCGTCGACGGCTTGCTGGAACCGGTCGCGGAGGCGTGAACGGCCCTCGTCGCGCCAGGCGACGAGGGTGTCGCGGGCGACTCGTCCTGGTTCGCCGGCGGCCAGCGAGCCCTGGACGCCCAAGCATCCGGCGGGACAGCCGGGCCGAGTGGACGCCCTCACCGAGCCGGTGAGGAAGGCCGTGGCCACTCCCCGGGCGGTCGGCTCCTCCAGCGCACGTGCCGCGTACGCGGCCGGACCTTCGGTGTAGCGCTCCAGGGCCTTGCGGAACAGTTGCTCCTTGTTGCCGAAGGCCGCGTACATGCTCGTGCGGGTGATGCCCATGGCGCTGGTCAGGTCAGTCAGGCTGGCGCCCTCGTAGCCCTGCTCCCAGAACACCAGCACTGCCCGCTCGAGGGCCTCATCGGCGTCGAACCCCCGCGGCCGACCTATCGGCGCCCTCCGAGTGATTTCCACATCCGCATCATACCCCTTCTGTACCGAACGGCACGGAAGTGCTACGGTCTCGTTCAGTACCGATCGGTCTGGAAATATGTGGAGGTTACAGATGCGAAGGCTAGAAGGTAAGACCGCCGTCGTCACCGGCGGCGGCACGCGGGGCATCGGCCGAGCCGCCGCCGCACGGCTGGCGGCCGAGGGGGCTCACGTGTTCATCACCGGCAGGCGCAAGGCCGAGCTGGACGAGGCCGTCGAGACCATCGGTTCGGCGGCCACCGCGATACCGGGCGACATCACGGACCCGGCCGACCTGGACCGGCTGTACGACGCGGTCCGCAATCGTGGCCAGGGCCTCGACGTGCTGTTCGCCAACGCGGCCACCGCCTCGTTCGCGACGCTTGAGCAGATCACCGAGGACGACTACGACCGTATCTTCGGAGTCAACGTCAAGGGCACGCTCGCCACTGTGCAGAAGGCGCTGCCACTGCTCAACGACGGCGCCTCAGTGATCCTGAACGCCTCCACCGCCGCCGAGAACGGCACACCGGCCTTCGGCGCGTACGCGGCGTCCAAGGCCGCCGTCCGGTCATTCGCACGGACCTGGGCCAACGAGCTCAAGGGCCGGGGCATCCGCGTCAACGCGATCTCGCCGGGGCCGATCGACACCTCAGGAATCACCGAACTCGTCGGCGAGCAGAACGCGGCCGCCTTCAAGGCGAACCTGGGCGCCGACGTCGCGATAGGCCGGATGGGACGCCCGGAGGAGGTCGCCGCCGCCGTGGCCTTCCTCGCCTCCGCGGACAGCAGCTACATCATCGGCACCAACCTGTACATCGACGGAGGCGAGAACCAGATCTGAGCCCGCTACCCGGCGACGCCCCGCCGGCCATCGTCGCCACCGACCACGCCGGACTCCGTTCCACATCTCTCTGAGCCCCTCGTCCCGAGTCGATAGTGGGGGATGAACGCCGGCGCGCGCCTATACCGGTCGCCGGCCAGCTGACAATTCACTCTCAGATCGAGCGCGGGTCACGAGGGTACGTCCGCTCTCGCTCGCCTGGTTCTCGGCGTCGATCCTGATCCGCTCGGCCATGTCGGCGAACTGGTCGAGGGCGGGGTTGACGCCGACGAGGGTGAACTCGCGGGTGACCACGTCGAGTTCGAGTTCCCAGACGTCCGCGAGGATGCGGCGCATCCATGCGGTGGCGTGGTCCCATCCCTCTTTGGGCGTGCCCGGGGAGTAATTGCCGCCCTGCACGGTGACCAGGACCGCCGGCTTGCCCGAAGTCACGGACCGGATGTCCGTGGCCATGCGCGGGTCGGTGGCGACGAGGTCGACGTAGGTCTTGAAGTGCTGGGACACGCCGAAGTTGTACAGCGGGACGGCGAAGAGGTAGGCGTCAGCGCCGGCGAGCTCGTCGACCAGCGTACTGGCCAGGTCGAGCGCGGCCCGCTGGGAGGGCGTGCGCCGGTCCTCGGGGGTGGCCGAGGCGGTGACGGCGCCGGCCCACGCGTTGCTGGGGAGGGGGGCGAGGCCGAGGTGCCTGCGGGTCACGGGGGATTCGGGCACGGCGTCGCGCCAGTGTCGTTCGATGATGTCGGCGAGAGCGCGGCTGATGGAGCCCTCGCTGCGGATGCTGGAATCGAGGCGGAACAGGGACATGGTTCTCCTTGAGGCGGTGTGATGGTGCGGCGAACGTCCGGGCAGCACGTGCCCGGCCGGAAACGTCAGCGCCGCGTGTCGTCAGAGGTCGGTGTATGTGCGCCCGCCGCAGGGGCGATGGCGAAGTTGTCGCGGAACAGGCCGGTCGGGTCCCACCGGCGTTTGAGGTCCCGGAGCCGTCGTAGATGCGCGGGCGGGAAGGCGCGTGCCAGGGCGTCCGGGCCGGTGTCGGTCTCGAAGCTGAGGTACGTGCCCTCGAACAGCGGGAGGAGACGGCGCCAGCGCTCCTCGTACTCAGGCGAACCGCCCCCGAGGGCCGCGATCAGAAAGTTGGCGTCGCGCCAGGCGTACGCCGTGGCTTCCACGGAGGTGTGAGCGGCGGCACCCCCGGCGGAGCGGATCGTGAGGATGAACCTGCTCTTCGTCGCCAGCAGGTCGGCGATCGCTTCAGTGGTCTCGCCGGTGAGGTGCCGCACGAGCCCGGCGTGCGAGACAGGCTCACCGCGGCCGTGCTGCAGCTCATCTTCCGGGGCAAGGGTGAGCAGCGCGCTGTACGGCGTGAGCTGGATCGACTGGTCGGCGAGCGGGGCCAGGTCCCCGAGCGGGGTGAGGCGCTCGACGATCGTGTCCGGGTCGTCGGAGTCGACCACGACGAGCGCCTGAACGGCGGCGGGACCTCCGGGACGGGTGGGGCCGATCATGAGGGTGCCGGTGACGCTGGGGTGGGCGTTCTCGATCGCTGCACCCCAGCCGTGCAGGAACGCCGCGACGTCGTCGGGGACGAACGTCAGCATCGCGAAGCCGACCCGCTCGCTGACGGGGTGGGCGTCGATCTCGAAGGACACTGCGACGCCGAAGTTCGCGCCGGCGCCGCGCATGGCCCAGAACAGGTCGGGGTTCTCGTCGTCGCTTGCGTGGACGAGGTCGCCGGAGGCCGTGACGACGTCGACCGAGCGGATGTGGTCGATGGTCAGGCCGTGTTGCCGGACGAACCAGCCGATGCCGCCCGTGGTCGCCAGCCCGCCCACGCCGACGCCACCGTGATCGCCGGCGGTGATCGCGAGGCCGTGCGGGGCGAGCCGGCGGGCGACGTCTCCCCAGCGGGCGCCGGGACCGATCCGGACGCGGTGGCCGTCCAGGACCGTGACGTCGTCGAGCGCGCCGAGAGCGATCACGATACCGCCGTCGTTGAGCGAGCGTCCGGACAGACCGTGCCCGCCGCTGAGCAGGCCCAGCGGTACGTCGCGATGCCGGGCGGCGTACCGGACGGCGTCCCGCACCTCGGTGGGGGTCTGCGGACGCAACACCAGGCCGGGGTCGGCACCCCGGAAGTAACCAGCGGTGTAGCGGGCGTGTCCGCGGTCGCCCGGGGTCAGCGCCCGGGCCGCCAGGGCCTCGGGCACCGGGTCGCCACCGAACGCGACGACCCGCCGGGAGACGGCCGCGTGCCCTGAGCGGGCCTCGGCGACGCGCTCGCGGATCTCGGCGGCGGTGCTCTGGGCGAAGCGACGCAGTTCCGCCGGGTCGTCGCTGGCCACGACGAACACGCTCACCCCGTCCTCGACGGCGATCCGAGCGAGGTCTCCGGCCGTATCGCGGGGAGTCACGTTCAGCAGGCGCGTGATGTCCCGCGGATCGCGACCCGCCCGGGTCGCTTCCTGGTCGATGATGCGGTTCCCGCGCGCCAGGTCGCCGGGCTTGAGCCAGGGCAGGCTGGGCAGCCACCCGTCGGCCTTCCTGCCGATGATGCGCTGCATCCGCGGCTTGTACGCGCCCAGCCAGACGGGGATCTCGTGCGCCGGGGATGGCCCGCGCTCCACATCACCGACCTGGTAGAACCGGCCGTCCAAGCGCAGCGGGCCGGGGTCGCCACCGGCCCAGATCCCGCGGATGACGTCAAGCGCCTCGTCGAGCGCGCTCACCGACTCGCCCGCGGTCCGCCGGGGGCCACCCATCGCCGCGATGGCGTCCCAGAATCCTCCCGTCCCGAGTCCGAGCACGGCCCGGCCGCCGCTGAGCAGGTCCAGGCTCGCCACGGACCGGGCGAGCAGGGCGGGCGGACGCATCGGCAGGTTCAGCACGTTGCCGGAGACGTGGATCCGGGAGGTGCGGGCGGCCACCCAGGTCAGCAGGGTCCAGGTGTCCAGGAACCCTGCCTGGTACGGGTGGTCCTGGAACGTGACCACGTCCAGGCCCACGTCCTCGCTCAGCACGGCCAGGTCGACCACCTGCTGCGGCCTGGCGTTGATAGGTGTGATGAAGCTGCCGAACCGCAGCTCGTGACCATAATCGGGCATGGCTCCATGCTGTCGGCTCCTCACCAGGGACCACAAACAAGCAGTAACTGACTTACGAAAAGTAAGTTGCGTTCAGGCTGTCGTGACGTCTCCTCACCCCGCGCTGAAGCCCCTGTCGTGCACGGCGAGTGACTGGCTTCTCAGCAGTAATGGACTTATGTTTAGTAAGTGCCGTCTCCAAGACCTACCCGACCGCAGACGCAGTGGGACCACAGCGACGAGGCTGAGTGCCGCCGCGCCAGCCGTGCCCTGGAGGTCGTCGGCCAGCGCTGGGCACCCGGCATCTTGCTCGCCCTGGCCCGCGGCGCCGAGCGGTTCACCGACATCGCCGCATCGGTTGCCGGCATCTCCGCACGCATGCTCACCCTCCGACTGAAGCAACTCGAGAGCGCCGGGCTGGTCGAACGTACGGTCGTACCCACGACGCCCGTATCCGTGCGCTATCACCTCACGCCGCGAGGGACCGATCTCCTGGCCGCGCTCCAACCCATCGCCGGTTACGTCCGGCGGTGGAACGACGACCCCGGCGCGTCCGCTTCGAGTGCGTGATCGTGCTGCCACGTCTCGGGGGGACCGCGCGGCGCGAGCCGGCTCATGATCACACCCAGCTGGCTGGAGCGTCCTCATTCACTGGGCCGGGGATGCTCTTGACGGGCTGGTCCTGCTCTCGATCTACCGGTCAGGGTGCGCGTACCGAAACCGGGGAGTGAGATCTCCAGCGACGTCCAGACGTCTGCTACTTCGCCGGTGATCGTGCAGTTGGACAGCGCAACACCGTTCTCCTCAGCGAGGGCCGTCGCATGAGCACAGGCTGACTTCGGGTCGATGATGGCGAGTTTGGCCGCCGCCAGGGCACTCAGGTCGGCGGCATCGTTCAATCGGTGACGGGCGACGCGTACGGAACCCACCATGGCGAGAGCCGTGGCCACGGCCATGAGGAGGCCCATGAGGGCGACGGCCCACAGGGTGGCCGATCCTCTGTCACTACGTCTGGCAGACATTTGACTCCCTTGGTGGGCTCTGATCCGGTAGGTAACGAAGGGTCGATCCAGTTAGCGGCAAGGTGCCGATCCGACTCGCAGGTGTGGCACCCGGATCCGGGCTACGAACACCGACACAAGAACAAAAGCCGACCTGGCCGTAGAGAACGTGTCAGCCCGACGTCGGCGATCCGCCGACCCGGCATGGAACGAAGTACCGACGCGACGTAGGGGCGAAGTGCTGACCCGAACTGGAAGCAAAGCGTCGGCTCGACGCGGAAGAAAGTTGTCGGTCCTGGCCACTGAGCTCCAGGCGACCGGCGAACACTAGTCCGGCACCGACGAGATGCTGAACCGCCAACGACAGCGGCGGGCCGTCATTTTGTCTGTGGTGCCAGGTCGGCGTCTTGATTGTGTGTCGGACCGGCAGATGCCTGACGATCCGACTGACAAGGTGCCTGCTCGGTTCCCAGGCCAAGGCGCGCAACGCCCCCAGGTGAAGGCGGTGTTGATGACGTGCCCGGAGTGCTGACGGCGGCCTGCGGCACCGTTCGGGCTCGGGCTCATCTCCGAACTCGGCTCAAGGCTCAGGCTTAGGACTCGGGTTTACGGAAGTGCGAGTGCGGGGGGTTGGTGTGGGGTGCGGGGTGGACGGCACTTTGTCGATTTTGAACGGACTTGCATTGGCTAGGAGTGCTCTGGGATGGCACTGGTCGGGACGGATGGCCGCTGAGTCAGGACTCCGTGGCGGCGGTTGCGGATGCGGTGACTTGGACTGCGGGGAGTGTCGGGCCCCAAGGGGGTCGTACTTCGACGGAGATGTGGATTCTTGTCTGTTCTGGGGTGCGGCTTACGTTGACCTGGGTTTTCTGGCCGGTGGCTGCTCGGACGAGGGCGCGGACCTCGTCCAAGGACTCTCCTCTGGCGGCCGCTCGTGCTGCGACTCGCGCCGCGTCGACACACTCCAGTTGGACCGCTACGGACTGGATGGCCCAGAGCGCCGCTGCCAGGACCACCATGAGCGCGGGCAGCATCGCGGCGGTCTCGGCCGTCACTGAGCCTCGGGATGTCGATCGTCGCGTTGTCTTTGAAAGTGGCGTCGGGTGGGCGGTCATCCGTTGATCTTGAGTGCGCGGTCAATGAGTGACGAGAGCATCTCGTTGACCTCTGGGCTGTTGACGATTTTGAAGAGCAGCGCGGCGAATGCGCAGGCCGCGATCGTACCCACCGCGTATTCCGCCGTGGACATGCCGCGGTCCTGGTGGGCACCCGTGAAACGGGCTCGTCTGTCGAGCCACCAGTGCTGGCAGCGGGCACCCAGGCGCTGGCTTCGGGCCCTCAAGCCGCTCCTCCTGGAGGACCGCGCGTTGTCCGCCGTGACACTGGGCTCATCCGAGTTGATGGCTTTGTTCGGGCCGATGGCGCTGTCAGGCATGGGTTTCTCCCGGTGCTAGTTGCCGATCATGAGGAGGTGACCGGCGTGTGGATTCCTAGGCTCGCCGAAGCAGGCCTTGCGCCAACGAGCCGAGCGTCGTTCTGTGGAAAACGTTGGCTTATCCACAATCGAAGAGTTGGCCTGGGCCTTTACAGCCATTCGGCGCCGGTTTGGGGCTGTTTCAAGGCGCTCGCCGGGCTCTGACGGGTGTGTCCCCGGTGGGGGCTGTGTGAGGCGGCCCTCACGAGCGGCGGCCCTCACGAGCGGTGTGCTGCGCGGCGCAAGGCAAACCCTGAGAAACGCCTCTTGCGCATCGGTGCTGGCCCTTGAAGCACAGATACTCCCTCGCAGCACCGATGCCGGCCCTTCAACGCCCGATGACCGCAGCCGAAGTTGGGACGGACTTCGATGCGGGCAGGGTGAGAGGCAAGGCCTCCGCGGTGCCGAACGGGCAGGACCGGGTAACCCGGCTGCTCTGCCCTCAGCGTCGCCGGACGGGCCGGGCGTCCGGATTGCCCGGCTCTTCGAGGCAGTCAGAGAGCTGGGCGACTGCTCACGGCAGGATGATCGCGGAGGCGAGCCCGGCGACCACGGGGATGATGCCCAGCAGGACGAAGGCCGGTAGGAAGCACAGGCCCAGTGGGGCCACCGCTTTGACGCCCACGCTGCGTGCCGCCGCCACCGAGGCGGCTCGGGTGGCGTCGTGGGCGTCGTCCGCCAGGCGGGCCAGTACGTCCGCGACGGGTGCGCCGCTTTGGGCGGCTCGGCTCATCGCTCGGGAAAGAGGGGCCATGGCGGGATCGCGGGCGAGGAAGGCCCAGGTGGGTTCGGGGTCGGCGCCGAGGCGTAGTTGGGCGCTGACCCAGCTCAGGCGGTCGCCCAACGGGCCTCCTATCGCCGTCGCGGATGCTTGGGTGGCGGCGGTGACCGGCTGGCCGGCGAGGAGGCAGGCGGCCATGAGGTCGGCGGCGAAGGGGAGGTCGGCGGCGATCCGGCGGCGATCTCGTTGGAGCTCCGGAGATTCTCTCTTGTGGAGGGTGGCGGCCGACACGGGGGTGAGGAGCAGGGCCGCGACTACGCCCACGACGCCGCCGATGAGCAGGCCGACGACGAGGCCCGTGCAGGCGGCGGGGATGAGTGTGCGGGCGGTCAGCCGACGTGCTGGAGGCTCGTCCAGCCAGGTGGGCAAGGGCTGTTCCGCGGAGCCGGGGTGGATTGTCCTGGACTGACCCTCCTCCGTGCTTGGCCGGACGAGCGAAGACGCCTCGCCGGAGTGCGGCCCGGCGCCGCGAGGCCCGGCTTCACGAGGCCCCGTTCCGCGGAGCCGGGATCCGCCAGAACCGGCACTGCCGGACGAGCGGCTGAGGGGTGCCTGTGGAGGGCGTCGGCTCGTCCCGTAGGACCTGGGACGCAGCCTCGCCAGGCGTTGCGACGGCGTGGCGGCAGGCGTCCACAGCCAGGCCGCCAGAGCCGCGCAGATCGTGGAAATGAGCTCCGGTATCACTTGCTCGTCCGATTCGGGCCGGTCAGGATTCTGTGGCGTGTGCGGCCATCCGGTGGGTCCACCACAGGCCGCAGGCGTCGAGGGCGATCCCGCTGGTCAGGCAGAGCAGACCAGGGACGCCGCCGAGCAGGAAGTCGAGCGGTCGCATGCCGAGACCCGCGCCCATGAGGAGGCCCAGAGCCGGCAGCGCGGCCAGCATTCTGGCCGTGGCACGCGGGCCCGCCAGCTGCGCGGCGACGTCCTGGCGGTGGGCCTGGGCGGTCCGTAGTGCGGCGCCGACCCGTTCGACCACGGCGGCGAGCCCGGCGCCCGCGCTCACGCCCACGTCCCAGCAGGCGGCCAGGCGGATCAGCCCCTCGCCGCCTTGGGCCGGGGCCGCGGACACCAGAGCGCGGGACACGTCGCCGCCGTCTCTCGCCGCCGCCAGAACCGGGCGCAGCGCCTCAGGGTCGGGAAGGTCCACCGCCGAGACGGCCCTGGTCAACGCCTCCCCCGGGGTGCGACCGGCGGACAGTTCGGCGGACAGCGCCTGGCACAGCTCTGTCGACGCCCGGCGCCACGCCTCCGCACGGCGGGCGGGGCTGGGACGTCTGAGCAGCTCATGTGGCCGGCGCCGGCGGACATCGTGCTCTCGGGCGATCAGCCTGTGGAGCCGGAGGGCCGCGATCTCCGGCCCTGTCCACAGCCACACGGCCAGGGCTGTGGAAAAGGCGGCGACCAGGAGCCCGGTCATGATCCGGGGCTCGCCGTCATGGCTGCGTAGCCGGGGCCCGGGCAGGGGCGGCCGTCGGGGTCGAAGGTGACGGCGGGGACGGCCTCGACCAGGCCCGCCGACGATCTGGACAGCAGGCAGATCTCCGAGACGCGGCGTCGGCCGTCGGGGCGGGTGCGGGTCAGATGGATGACCACGTCCAGTGCCGCGGCGAGCTGGCTGTGCACGGCCTGCCTGGTCAGGCCCGCCGCGCAGCCCAGCGCCTCCAGGCGGGCGGGCACGTCGGCCGCGGTGTTGGCGTGCAGGGTGCCGCAGCCGCCCTCGTGGCCGGTGTTGAGGGCGGCCAGCAGGTCCACCACTTCCGAGCCGCGCACCTCTCCTACGACGAGGCGGTCCGGGCGCATCCTCAGCGCCTGTCTCACCAGGTCGCGCAGGCTCACGCCGCCCGCGCCCTCAAGGTTGGCCGGCCGGGACTCCAGGCGGACCACGTGTGGGTGGAGGGGGCGCAGCTCGGCGGAGTCCTCGACCAGCAGAAGCCGCTCGCCCGGGTCCGCCAGCGACAGCAGGGCCGACAGGAGGGTGGTCTTTCCCGTGCCCGTGCCGCCTGTCACCAGGAAGGCTCGCCTGCCCGACACCAGGGTGGTGAGCATCGGGACCACCGGCGGCGTGATCGTGCCCGCCGCCACCAGATCGCCGAGCGTGAACGTACGTCTCGGTGGCAGGCGGAGGGAGACGCAGGTGCCGCCGGAGGCGATGGGCGGCAGGACGGCGTGCAGGCGGACGCCTCCGGTCAGGCGGGCGTCGACGTACGGGGAGGCGTCGTCCAGTCGTCTGCCCGCGGCGGCTGCCAGGCGCTGGGCGAGCCTGCGGACCGCGCCGTCGTCGGTGAAGGTGACCGAGGTGAGGCGCAAGCCCTGCCCGTCGTCGACCCACACCTCGCGGGGACCGTTGACGAGCACGTCGGTGACGTCGGGCTCGGCGAGGAGGGGCTCCAGTGGGCCCGCGCCGATGAGGTCGGCGCACAGGGCACGGGCGACGGCGAGGATCTCGGCGTCGCCGTAGACCGATCGCTCCGCCCGGAGGGCCACGGCCACCTGGGCGGCGGTGGGCTCGACTCCCGCGCGGGCGAGCCGTACGCGCACGGCTTCGACCAGCTGTGCGGGCACGTGCGCGCTCATGCGGGCTCGGACGGCAGCAGGTCGCGGAGGAGGGCGGCGCAGAAGCCGCCCAGCACGGTGCGGGGGCCGAGTTTCGGCAGGTCGCCGCGGTTGAGGGTGGCCGTCAGGCGAGGTTGGTCGGCCAACTGCCCGGCTGCCGGGATGCCGAGGGAGGCGGCCGCCACGTCGTGGTCGAGGATGCCGGGGCGGAAGACCGCGCGGATGTCGGCCGTGTGCCGGCCGGCCTGCTCCAGGACCTGGGCGGCGGCCAGGACTCCGCGCACGTCGGCGGTGGCCACCAGGAGGGTGCGGCTCGCCCGGCCGAGCGCCTCGATCGCGGACGGGTCGAGATGGCGCGGGAGGTCGACGACCACCAGGTCGAAGCCGCGGCGGCCCGCCTCCAGGACCGACCGCATGGCCTGCGCGGGGATGGCCTCGGTCGCGCCTCGGTGGAACGAGAGCACCGCCAGGTCGCCGAAGGACGGCAGCGCGGCCTGGAGTGCGGCGGAGCTGATGCGGCCCTGTCTGGCCACGAGGTCCGCCCACCTGGCGCCCGGAGTCTCCTCCTGGCCGAGCAGCGCGTCGAGGCCGCCGCCCAGCGGATCGGCGTCCACGAGAAGAGTGCGCAGGTGGTCGCCGGAGGCGCGCAGGGCGAGGCAGGCGGACAGCACGCTGGCTCCCGCGCCGCCCCGGCCGCCGATCGCGCACAGGACGGCGCCCGCACGCGGGTGAGGCTCCATCGCGTCGGCGAACTCGTCCACGAGGCGGCGCTCCTCCTCGGGCAGCGACACCACCGCCTGGGCGCCCGCGGTGACGCATCTTCGCCACGTGTCCGGATGATCGGGATCGCGGGTCACCAGAAAAACCCGGTCGCGGGCGGGCGGCGCGGCGGCGGCCAAGGCGTCGGCCAGGTCGGCGCCGACTACCACCAGGGGCGCGAGGCTCCAGAAGGGGCGGGCGTGGGCCGGGACGTGGGCGACGTCGAGCTGCGCTCCGGCCGCGGCGGCGATGCGGACGAGGTCGTCGAGCAGGTCTCGATCCTCGGTGATGACCAGTGGGCGGTGCATGCGGGCCTCCCTGTCGTTCGGGGAGGTCAACCATGCGCGAACCCAGGGCCGCCGCGAGGAGGCGAACGGGATTCTGTGGACAGAGGGCTCTCTGGCCGCACAGGCTGTGGAAAAGCCCGGGAAAAAGGGGCGACCCCCGCCGGGGGGGAGAGCGGGGGTCGCCTGACCGGTCCGGCTCTGGGGGGGTAGAGCCGGTCCCGTTTCAGAAGAAAGCTTTCATCACTTGACCACGGCACAGCAAGGGAGTGGAAACCAATCCCCATGCACACTCGCTGCAGTTTCGGGTGATACCCCCGTATGCTGCCCGATCGACTCGACTTTCGTCGAGGAGCAAACTCGCGTTTTCGCCAAGTTTTTTGCCAATGAGATAACGATCACATAAAGATGATCACTGTCAGTGACCGTCACGGCTTGATGACCGCCACGCGCGAGCACCCCCCGGCCATGCACGCTGCGTAGCCGCCATGGCCGGGTAAAGGTCTTGGTCCCAGGGGTTCCCATCAGGGCGGATCCGTCGTACAAAGGTGTCACGGACCAGTTGTCCGGGTGCATCCACCGGGCACCCACGCGCGACCAGCCGCGGGAGGCGCGTCGAGACGGGCTTGACCCGATCCGACGAATAGAGGTGCACGCTTGGTAACCCGGTGTGATGCACCGGCAGACGGCGTCTCATGACTGAGACGCCGTCAGCTATGCCACCAGCCGCGGTCAGCCCCTCTGCATCGCTTCGCAGATCGCCGCCGTCTCGCGTACACCGAGCGTGACCGCCGAGGCACACTGTTGTATCCATTGCGCCACCCCCTCGGGCGTACCTGTCAGGTAGGCGCGCAAGCCCTCGGCGTACGGCTGATCGAGATGCCCGACCTCCACGGCGACCAGCGATTTGGGATCCAGGCCGTACTCCACCAGGGTGAGCCGCTCGGCGGCTCGCGCGACGACGCCGTCGGCCGTGCCGAACGGCCGCAGCACCGCCAGCTCGGCGTGCACGACGGCGGCCAGCACGAGCGCCGGCGCCTTCGTCGGGGCGGACAGCAGGGTGAAAAGGCTTTCCAGACGAGCTGACGCCTCTTCGACGGTCGGCGCCGGGCCCAGGCCCAGAGGATCCGGGGCATCCGGGACGGCTCGGGGGCGGCCCAGGTCCGGCTCGTCCGCCAGGCCCGCCGCGGCCACGGTGTGTAGCCGGGCGAGCACCTGCCTGGGTGCCCGCCGCCAGGTGGATCCCAGCCGGCCCAGCTCGGCGGACGCGCGCAGGGCGCCCTGTACGACCGGATCGTGCGCTTCGTCCCTGCGCAGGGACTCAAGAGGTACGTCCACGCCCTCGATCGCCGCGGAGGCACGGGCGCCACGCAGGGAGGACTCCGTGGACACCGCCGGGCTGGCACGGCGCAGGACACGGTGGCGGTAGAGCCGGTCCACGGCCTCGCGGGCGGCGTCGACCGCCTCGCCGACACCGGGGAGCTGCGCGATCGCGGCCAAAGGGTCAGTCACAGGACCCGACCCTACCCGCGAGCCCGCCCGGACCCGCTGGCAGGCGACGCCGACGCTGACGCGACCTGGCAAGAAGCAATCCCCGTAAACCCGTACGGGGACCCAAAAAGCACGAAAAAGGCTGCTTCATTGCTTCGTTCCATAATTAATGGATCCCGAGATGACAACGTTTTAATAGCTTTTGTCATGCGTCCTGACTGACAAGGCGGCCGCTCCAGTCAACGGTACAGACCTGTCTAGACCTCTTGTGGTGGAGGGCCCTGACCTGGTGAAGTGGGAGACGACCTATCCCATCTGGCCGTAGAAGGAGCACGAGGTGGCCCCGGAGACCCCCGGCAACGAACCCCAGGCGCTGTCCAACCTGCTGCACGAGAACCGCAGGTTCGCGCCACCGGCCGACCTGGCGGCGGCCGCCAACGTGACCGCGGACGCCTACACCGAGGCGTCCGCCGACAATCTCGGCTTCTGGGACCGTGCCGCCGAGCGGCTGACCTGGACGAAGCGGTGGGACACCACCCTGGAGTGGAACCCCCCGTTCGCCAAGTGGTTCGTCGGCGGAGAGCTGAACGTCGCCTACAACTGCGTCGACCGTCACGTCGAGGCCGGTCACGGCGACAAGGTCGCTTACCACTGGGAGGGTGAGCCGGAGGGCGACAGCCGCACCCTCACCTACAGCGACCTGCAGGCGGAGGTCTCCAAGGCGGCCAACGCCCTGCAGGAGCTGGGTGTGGGCAAGGGCGACCGGGTGGCGGTCTACCTGCCGATGATCCCTGAGCTGCCGATCACGATGCTGGCCTGCGCGCGCATCGGCGCGATCCACTCGGTGGTGTTCGGCGGATTCTCCGCGAACGCCT
This sequence comes from Nonomuraea sp. ZG12, assembly GCF_052068115.1. Classification (NCBI taxonomy): domain Bacteria; kingdom Bacillati; phylum Actinomycetota; class Actinomycetes; order Streptosporangiales; family Streptosporangiaceae; genus Nonomuraea; species Nonomuraea sp. ZG12. The sequence continues at coordinate 68,825 of NZ_JBQHCW010000010.1, read as the reverse complement.
TGAAGAGCCGCATCCACGACGCCGACGCCAAGCTCGTCGTCACCGCCGACGGCGGCTACCGCCGTGGTGCCCCGTCGGCGCTCAAGCCGACGGTGGACGAGGCCGTCGCGGAGTGCCCGCAGGTGGAGAACGTCCTGGTCGTGCGCCGTACCGGCCAGGAGGTCGCCGTCAACGAGCGCGACGTGTGGTGGCACGACGTGGTCGACCGGCAGAGCGACCAGCACACCCCCGTGTCCAACGACGCCGAGGACCCGCTCTACATCCTCTACACCAGCGGCACGACCGGTAACCCGAAGGGCATCCTGCACACCACCGGCGGCTACCTGACGCAGACCGCCTGGACGCACGACGCGGTCTTCGACCTCAAGCCGGACAAGGACATCTACTGGTGCACGGCCGACATCGGCTGGGTGACCGGGCACTCCTACATCGTGTACGGCCCGCTGGCCAACGGCGCGACGAGCGTGATCTACGAGGGCACGCCGGACACCCCGCACCGGGGCAGGTTCTGGGAGATCGTCCAGAAGTACAAGGTGACGCTCCTCTACACCGCTCCGACGGCGATCCGGACGTTCATGAAGTGGGGCGACGACATCCCCGCCAAGTTCGACATGTCCAGCCTGCGCGTTCTGGGGTCGGTCGGCGAGCCGATCAACCCGGAGGCCTACGTCTGGTACCGCGAGCACATCGGCGGTGACCGCTGCCCGGTCGTGGACACCTGGTGGCAGACCGAGACGGGCGCGATCATGATCAGCCCGCTGCCGGGCGTCACGGCGACCAAGCCCGGCGCCGCCATGCGGCCGCTGCCCGGCATCAGCGCGGACGTGGTCGACGACCAGGGCAACAGCGTGCCGGACGGCGGCGGCGGCTTCCTGGTGATCCGCGAGCCGTGGCCGGCCATGCTCCGCACCATCTGGGGCGACGACCAGCGCTACATCGACACCTACTGGAGCAGGTTCGAGGGGATGTACTTCCCCGGCGACGGCGCCAAGAAGGACGAGGACGGCGACCTGTGGCTGCTCGGCCGCGTGGACGACGTCATGCTGGTCTCCGGCCACAACATCTCCACCACCGAGGTGGAGAGCGCGCTGGTCAGCCACCCGAAGGTGGCGGAGGCCGCCGTGGTGGGCGCCACCGACCCGGTCACCGGCCAGGCCATCGTGGCGTTCGTGATCCTGCGCGGCAGCGCCGAGGAGGGCGCGGACATAGCCGGGGAGCTGCGGGCCCACGTGTCCAAGACGCTCGGCCCGATCGCCAAGCCGCGCCAGATCCTGGTGGTCCCTGAGCTGCCCAAGACCCGCTCCGGCAAGATCATGCGCCGTCTCCTGCGCGACGTGGCGGAGAACCGCAGCATCGGCGACGTCACCACGCTGGCCGACAGCACGGTGATGAACCTGATCTCGGAGAAGCTCCCCTCGGCCAAGACCGAGGAGTAAGCCCACAAAGTCCGGCAATCGGCCGTACATCTCGAAATTTCGGGATGTACGGCCGCGCCTGTTACCGGCCCGGCCCGTGGATAGGCTCCTTACATGCTCGGGGTACAGGCTCGGGGCACACGCTCGGGGTGACGCCGGGCGCGTCAGCCCTCGGCGCTATGTTCTTTGATCGGGTAGTTCTGTGAGTGGTGATTGCGGGGCTCGTGGTGGGCAGGTTCCTGGGGTGTTCGGCCGGCCGGCTGTGCGGCTCGGACCGGCGAGGCCGTCGCGAGGGCTCCGCCGCCGGGACATACGACAGCGCCGATTTACGTACGAGGTACGAAAGCGCTGAATGATGATTGACACGGCCACCAGGCCTCGATAGGAGACGTTCATGCCGCAGACTCCCGAGGAAGAATCCCTGGGCTCGCTGGTCGCTCAGGCGAGCAGTCACATCTCCGACCTCGTCCGCTCGGAGATCGAGCTCGCCAAGGCCGAGCTCAGGTTCGACGCCAAGCGGGTCGGCACGGCGGGTGGCCTGTTCGCCGGCGCCGCCTTCATCGCGCACCTGTGCCTGATCCTGGCCTCGTTCACGATCGCGTTCTTGCTGGCAGAGTGGCTGCCCCTGTGGGCGTCTTTTCTCATCGTGACGGTGTTCTACCTGATCGTCGCGGGGCTGCTGGTCTTCATCGGGATGCGCCGGCTCAAGGGCCTGGCCGGGATGAAGCGGACCACCAGATCGCTCAAGGGCCTGAAGGACATCGCCACACCGGAGGAGCAGCCTCTCCCGGTGGCCGGGCCGGTGAGCCGTGATGGCACCTGACGAGGGGGTCGTCCGGATCGAGGGGCCGTGGACACACCGTGCCGTGCACGCCGGCGGCACCCGCTTCCACGTCGTGGAGGCCGGTGACGGCCCGCTGGTGCTGCTCCTGCACGGTTTCCCGCAGTTCTGGTGGACCTGGCGGCGGCAGCTGAGGTCCCTGTCTGCGGCGGGGTTCCGGGCGGTCGCGGTGGACCTGCGCGGCTACGGCGGCAGCGACAAGCCACCGCGCGGCTACGACCTGCCCACGCTGGCCGCCGACGCGACCGGGCTGATCCGGGCGCTCGGCGAGACGGGGGCGATCGTGGTCGGCCACGACTGGGGCGGCCTGCTCGGCTGGACGATGGCGGTGCTGGAGCCCAAGTCCGTATACCGGCTGGTCACCGTGTCCGCGCCGCATCCGCTGCGGCTGCGCAGCTCGGTGTTCGGCGACCCGGTCGGGCAGCTCAGGGCGAGCGGGCGCCGGCTCGGTTTCCAGCTTCCGCTGCTGCCTGAGCGCCGGCTGACCCGCGACAACGCCGCGCTGGTCGGCAAGCTGCTCGACGGCTGGTCACGGCCCGGCTGGCCGGATCAGGAGACCGCCGGCACCTATCGTGAGGCCTTCCAGATCCCGGCCGTGGCGCACTGCGCGCTGGAGTATCACCGGTGGTTCGGCCGCTCCCAGTTCCGCCCCGACGGGCTGCGTTACGCCAAGGCCATGCGCACCGAGATCGAGGCACCCACCCTGCAACTGCACGGAGCTCAGGACCGGTGCATCCTGCCGCGCACCGCGCAGGGATCGAGCCGCTACGTCGCGGCTCCGTACCGGTGGAGGCTGCTCGAAGGGGCGGGCCACTACCCTCATGAGGAGGCACCTGAGGTGTTCGACAACGAGCTGCTCGGCTGGCTGGCGGACCCGGAGCCCGACCGATGAGAGACCGTGATCCCGAGGGACGGCCGCGTAACTCCCGGCCGCGAGACGCCTATGGCCGGCCGCTTCCGCACGGCTCGCCGGGCCTGCCGAGGGTGCCCGACGACTACGCGCCGAGCAGCGAGCAGGCGCTGGCCGACGGCCGCCGGTTCCTGAGCGAGGGCCTGCCGTTCAACGCGCACGAGGTGTTCGAGGGGCGCTGGAAGTGCGCTCCGGAGGAGGAGCGCGAGCTGTGGCAGGGGCTCGCGCAGATCTGCGTGGGCTTGACGCACCTGCAGCGGGGCAACGGGCGCGGCGCGCTGACCCTCTTCGGCCGGGGAGCCGCCCGCGTGCAGGGCTACGGCGAGCCGTACGACGCGGTGGGCAGGGCGGCCTCCGGGCTGAGCCACGACAGCGACCCGGCGCAGGCCATCAGGCTGGTCCTGAAGGCCCTGCCGGGCTGACCGGCGGGGGTCAGTCGCAGCCCTGCGTGTCGGCGGCCGTGGTGTCGATACGGCCCCGGTCGGCGTCGGGCTTGACCTCGGCGGCCGTCAGCGCGTAACCGGTCTCCTCCTGGCTGATCGCCGCCGCGAAGATCACGCCGAACACCCGGCCGTCGACGGTGAGCAGCGGGCCGCCCGAGTTGCCCGGCAGCACCCTGCCGCGGACCGCGTACACCGAGCGGGTGACGTTGGAGCTGCGGTAGATGTCGGGGCCCTCGGCGTCGAGGCGGCCACGGATGCGGGCCGGCTCGGCGGTGAAGCCCTTGCCCTTGGGGAACCCGGCGATGATCGCGTTGTCGCCCTTCTCGGCGCTGCCGTCGAAGGCCAGGGTCGGCAGGTTGAGCCCCGGGACGTACAGGACGGCGATGTCACGACGGGGGTTGTAGCGCACGACCTTGGCCGCGTGGCGCTGGTTCTCCGAGTCGATGACCTGCAGGTCGCGCGTCACGCCCGCGACGACGTGCGCGTTGGTCATGATGCGGTCCCTGGCGTAGACGAAGCCGGTGCCCTCGATGTGCTTGTTGCAGCTCTCGGCGTTGCCCTGCACCTTGACGATGGCCCGTTGCGCACGGCCCAGCTTGGCGCCCTGCAGGACGCTCTGCGCGGGCGGCGGCACGTCCACGATGTGGCCGGCGCCGATCGCGTCGAAGACCGGCGGGAACTCCGAGCGGTCGATGAACTTCTTGAACGGCTGCTGCCAGTTGCGCGCCGCCTGCGGGATGGCGTCGTCGACCGTGGTGAGCAGCAGCGACCCCTTGACCTGGTCCACCAGCGGGGAGAACGACGTCGAGACGACCAGCGAACCGATCAGCCAGGCGATCACCAGCACCGACAGCGCGCTGGCGAACGTGCCGCCGACCGCGTCGGCGACCTTGGCGGGCTCCCAGGTGACGTGGCTGCGCACCACGGCCCCGATGGTGGAGGAGGCGAACTGACCGATCGTCGCGGACAGGAAGACGATCACGATCGCGAGCAGTGCCTGCGGAGTGTCGCCGTCGACGATGGCCCTGGAGATCGGTGGCGCGATGAAGACACCGAGCACCGCCCCGCCGACGAACCCTACGAAACTCATGACGCCGATGATGAAGCCCTGCCGGTAACCCGAGACGCCGAAGGCGATCACGAGGCCGATCAATATGAGGTCAAGCAGATCACCGCGCACTCTTCAAAGCTAACCAGGGATCTGGTCAAGTGTGCACGTCTTCCGCCAGGGTGCGTTACCGCGCTGGCTACCGTGATCAGTATGCCGCCGGCCCCGAGAACAGTTCGCGAGCTCATCGAGGCCGCTCTCGACGACCCCGATCCCGACGGACCGGTGCGCTGGCAGGTCATCTCCGTGCTGCGGGAGCGGGGCGATCTCGAGTGCTTCATCGAGGCGCGGCGGCTGTGCGCCGCCGACAGCGTCGCGGAGCGGCTGCTGGGCGTCGACATCCTCGGCATGCTCCCCGCGTACGTGGACCGCACGCTGCCCGTCCTGCGCTATCTGGCGGCCGGTGAGGACGACGCCATGGTGCTCTACTCGGTGCTGATCGCCTTCGGCCACCTGGCGGACCCGCGCTCGCTGCCCTCGGTGATCGACCTGGCCGGCCACTCCGACTCCAGGGTGAGGTACGGCGCGGCCTACGCGTTGCAGCACGTGCTGGGCAACCCGCCCGACCGGGCCGGGCTGGACATGTTGCGCAGGCTGACCGGCGACAGCGACGCCGACGTGGCCGGCTGGGCCTCGCTCGGCGTCGCGCTAGCCACGGGCCGCGAGGTCTAGCACGTCGGGCGGGATCTCCTCCACCCGGTCGCGGTCCCAGGGCCGCTCCAGCCCGCCCTCGCGCAGCACCGCGTCGAGCACCATCGCGGTGAACCCCCACACCAGCATGCCCCGCACCCGGAACGCCGGCCCGGCGAACCCGCTGGGGTGCCGCAGCACGATCCGGTTGTCCCGGTCGACCAGCTCGGCGACGGGCACCCGCTCGACGGACTCGACCTCGGTGGGCGAGGCCGCGTGCACCGCCGACGGGGTGTGCCACCAGCCGACCACCGGGGTGACGCGGTTGTCGCTGTGGCCGACGTAGAGCTCGGGCATCGTGCACAGCACGCGCACCCCGCCGGGTTCGAGACCGGTCTCCTCCTCGGCTTCGCGCAGCGCCGCCGCGACCGGCCCGTCGTCCTCCGGGTCCACGCCGCCGCCGGGGAAGGCCGGCTGGCCCGCGTGCCTGCGCCCGTGCGCGCTGCGCTGGATGAGCAGCACGTCGGGGCCGAGCGGCCCCTCGCCGAACAGCAGCAGCACCGCCGCGGCCCGCCCACCGCGCGCGGGCGGCCGCAGCATGGCGGGGACACGGGTCCGGGCGGCCTGCGCGGCCAGTCGGGTGAGCCAGTCGGGCACGTCAGTCACGCAACCTCCAACACAGCAGGGCCTTGAGGACTTCCCGGGATCAGGAAAGGTGGCGGGCGTACCAGGCCCTGAGGGTTTCCCCGGATCAGGAGAAGGGGCCGGGTCGTACCAGTTTGCGGGCCTCTTCGACGCTCGTGGGGCCGGTGCCGTACGAGGGACAGAGCGCCGCGAGCGGGCAGACGCCGCAGGCGGGTCGGCGCGCGATGCAGATGCGGCGGCCGTGCCAGATCACCCGGTGCGAGAAGACGGTCCACTCGTTCTTGGGGATGAGCTCGCCGACGATCTGCTCGATCTTGACCGGATCGGTCTCGTCGGTCCAGCCGAAGCGCCTGACCAGCCGCTGGAAGTGCGTGTCGACGGTGAGGCCGGGCACGCCGAACGGCTCGCCGGTCTCCGGGTCGTAGGCGTTGCCCAGCACGACGTTGGCCGTCTTACGGCCCACTCCCGGCAGGGTGATCAGCTCGTCGAGCGTCCTGGGCACCTTGCCGCCGAAGCGGTCGCGCAGGCCGGCCGACAGCCCGAGGAGTGACCTGGCCTTGGCCCGGAAGAAGCCGGTCGGCCTGATGATGGCCTCCAGTTCCTCGGGGTCGGCGACGGCCATGTCGTCGGGGGTGGGGTAGCGGGCGAACAGGGCCGGGGTGGTCAGGTTGACCCGCACGTCGGTGGTCTGCGCCGACAGCACCGTGGCGACCAGGAGCTGGAAGGGGTCGCCGAAGTCGAGCTCGCAGTGGGCGTCCGGGTAGGTCTCCGCGAGGATCCGGTTCATCCGCCGGGCCCGCCGCACCAGTCCCAGCCGGGTCTCCGGCTTACGCCTGCGCGCACCCGCCACGTTCGTCGCCATGCCGCAAGGGTAAAACCCCGAGCTCCTGCTCGCGCCCCTGACGGCTGGGGAGAGGGGCCGAAGAAAGGGTACGAGTAAGCATGTCACCGGTTTTGTTCGTACACTTCGCCTTGGGGATCACCGCGGTCGACAGAGCGCGCGAATCATCCGGCTTACGACACACGAGGCGAGCCTGGCCCATCGGGCATTCCTCTAACCTATGTGTGCCGCCTGCAGTGGGGTGCGTCACAATGGCAGCAGAGGAGGCAGAGTGAACACCGAAGATGTGCTGGGCAAGGCTCCCCTGTTCGCCGCGCTCGACCGCGAGAGCGCCGCGGCGCTGCGCACGAGCATCACCGAGGTCCAGCTGGCCAAGGGACAGACCCTCTTCCACGAGAACGAGACGGGTGACCGCCTCTACGTCGTGCTGGACGGCAAGATCAAACTTTCCCGCACGTCGCCCGACGGACGCGAGAACCTCCTCAGCGTGCTCGGCCCGAGCGAGATGTTCGGCGAGCTGTCGCTGTTCGACCCGCGACCGCGCACCGCGACGGCGACCGCGCTGACCGACGTGCGGCTGGCCGGGCTGGGTCACGACGACCTGCGCCCCTGGCTGACCGGCCGCCCCGAGGTGGCGCTGCACCTGCTGCGCGCGCTCGCCCAGCGGCTGCGCCGGACCAACGACGTGCTGGCCGACCTGGTCTTCACCGACGTGCCCGGACGGGTGGCCAAGCAGCTGCTCGACCTGGCCGAGCGGTTCGGCACCAAAACCGACGACGGCGTGCGCGTCCACCACGACCTCACCCAGGAGGAGCTGGCCCAGCTCGTGGGCGCCTCCCGCGAGACGGTCAACAAGGCCCTGGCCGACTTCGCCCAGCGTGGCTGGCTGCGCATCGAGGCCAAGGCCGTCGTCATCCTGGACATCGACCGGCTCTACAACCGCTCCAGATAGTCGAGCTGGGACCGCACCGACATCTCGGCGGCGGGCCAGAGCGACCTGTCCACGTCCGCGTAGACGATCTTCACGATCTCCCTGGGGGTGCGCGCGCCCTGCCTGCGCGCCTCCTTGATCTGCTCCAGCCGCTCGCGCCGGTGGGCGATGTAGCCGTCGAGCGCGCCGATCGGGTCGGGCAGCACCGGGCCGTGGCCGGGCAGCAGCGCCTGCGCCTCCAGGCTCTCGGCCGCCAGCCTGAGTCTGTCGAGGCTGCGCAGATAGTCGGCCAGGCCGCCGTCGCTCGCGATGATCGTGGTGCCCCGGCCGAGCACGGTGTCGCCGGTGAGCATCGCCCGGTCCGCCGGCAGCCAGAAGCACAGGGAGTCGAAGGAGTGCCCCGGCGTGCCGTACACCTGGATCTCCAGCCCGTCCACGGTCACCACGTCCCCGTCGGCCAGACCCTCCTCCCCCAGCCTGTGGCGCGGGTCCAGGGCCCGCACGGGGGCGTTCACCAGCTCGGCGAAGCGCTTGGCGCCGCCGCTGTGGTCGAGGTGGCCGTGGGTGAGGAGGATCTCGGTCACCCGTCGCTCGCCCAGGTGGGCGCGGACCCTGCGCAGGTGGGCCTCGTCGTCCGGGCCCGGGTCGACGACGACCACGTCGTGCGTGCCGATGACCCAGGTGTTGGTGCCGTCGAGCGTCATGATCGACGGGTTGGGCGCGAGCAGGTTCTCGGCGTGCTCGGTGCGGGAGCCGTCCGGGGTGTCCAGCGGGATGTACAGGCCGCTCATGGGCTCACCAGCCTGAACTCGCCGTCGACCTCCACGACCTCCGGCATGATCGTGACGATCTCCCGCTCGGCCGCGAGCACGGAGTTCACGTCGGCGTGTCCGGCCAGCTCGCTGAGCGTGCGGTGGGTGGGCGGCAGCAGGAAGATCTCCCCCTTGCGCGCCAGCTCGAGCGCCTCCGCCGGGCTCTGCCAGATCACCTGGTCGGCCTCGCCGCCGACGTCACGGGTGCGCTGGCCCTCGGGCAGCACGGCGGCGAAGAAGCGGGTGTCGAAGCGCTTGGGCTCGACCCTGGGCGTGATCCAGTGCGCCCAGGGCTTGAGCAGGTCGGCGCGGAGCACGAGGCCGCGCTTGGCCAGGAAATCGGCCAGGGCCAGGGACCGGTCGATCAGCGCCAGCCGGTCGGCCTCCCAGTCGTCGCCGGTGGTGTCCTCGACGACGGAGCCGGGGGCATGGCCGGCGAGCAGCACGCCCGACTCCTCGAACGTCTCGCGTACGGCGGCGCAGACCAAGCCCCTGGCCACCGCCTCGCTGGTGCCGAAGGCCCGGCTCCAGTAAGCCGGTGACGGGCCCGCCCAGGCCACGGCCTGGTCGGTGTCACGCGGGTCCACCGAGCCGCCGGGGAAGACGTACGCACCCGCTGCGAAGGCCATGGTGGCCTTGCGGCGGAGCAGGTAGACCTGGATGCCGGCGGGATGGCCCGCGCGCAGGATCACCACCGTGGCGGCGTCCCGCGCGGGGGCCGGCTCGACGCGTCCGGCCAGGACGCCCCTCACTCGCTCGGCGAGCTCATCGGGGAACCGAATAGCAGCCACATTCACCCCGTCATGGTGACATATCCGGCTCAGGAGACCTCTGCGATGATCTCCACTTCCACCGGAGCGTCGAGCGGAAGGGCGGCCACACCCACCGCGCTGCGCGCGTGCTTGCCCGCGTCGCCGAACACCTCGGCCAGCAGCTCGCTCGCCCCGTTCGCGACCTGGGGCTGCTCGGTGAAGTCGGGAGCGCTGGCGACGAAGACGACGACCTTGACGATCCGCTTGACCTTGGCCAGGTCGCCGACCTCGGCCTTGAGCGCGGCCACCGCGTTGAGCGCGCAGATGCGGGCCTGCGCGCGGCCCTCGTCGACGCCCAGGTCGGTGCCGAGCTTGCCGGTCTGGTGCAGCTTGCCCTCCACCATCGGGACCTGGCCCGAGGTGTAGACCAGGTCACCGGTGCGGACGGTGGGCACATAGGCCGCCAGCGGGGCGACCACCTCGGGCAGCATCAGCCCGAGGTCGGCGATCTTCTGCTCAGGACTCACTGCTTCTCCCGCTTGAAGTAGGCGACAAGCTGCTCGGGCGTGGCGCCCTGCAGAATCTGAACGAGCTCCCAGCCGTCGGCGCCGAAGTTGTCCAGGATCATCTTGGTGTTGTGAATCAGCACCGGGGCCGTGAGGTACTCCCATTTCTTCATGGGGCTCAGCGTAGTGTGAGCAATCTCAAAGGGTGCTCACGGACTTTCAGCAAGTGACCGTTCGGTAGCCTCGAAGTCGTGGACTCTGCGGACACGGATTGGGACGGCGTGCGACTCCACGTCGTCACCGGCAAGGGCGGCACCGGCAAGACGACGGTCGCCGCCGCCCTCGCCCTGGCTCTCGCCTCAGGCGGCCGCAAGGTGCTGCTCGTGGAGGTGGAGGGCAGGCAGGGCATCGCACAGATCTTCGACCTGCCGCCGCTGCCCTACGAGGAGCGCAGGATCGCCGTGGCCCCCGACGGGGGTGATGTGTACGCGCTGGCCATCGATCCCGAGCAGGCCATGCTCGAGTACATGGAGATGTTCTACGGGATGCGCAGGGCTGGACGGGCGCTGACCAAGATGGGCGTCGTCGACTTCGCCACCACCCTGGCCCCCGGCTTCCGCGACGTGCTGGTCACCGGCAAGACCACCGAGGCCGTGCGCCGGCGTGGCAAGGACGGCAAGCGGGTGTACGACGCGGTCGTCCTCGACGCGCCGCCCACCGGCCGCATCACGCGCTTCCTGAACGTCACCCAGGAGGTGGCCGGCCTGGCCAAGGTCGGCCCGATCAAAAACCATTCCGACCTGGTCCACGGGGTCGTGAAAAGTCCGGAAACAGCGGTGCATTTCGTGACCCTGCTTGAGGAGATGCCGGTCCAGGAGACGCTCGACGGCATCGCCGAAGTACGCGGGGCAGGGCTGCCCACCGGTGGCATCTTCATCAACATGGTGCGCGAGAGCCTCCTGCCCCAGGTGACCCTCGACGCGGCGGCCCAGGGCCGCTTCGACGTCGGCGACCTCACGCTCGGCCTCAAGTCCGCCGGGCTGGCCGACAGCACCGACGCCACCTCCCTCGCCGAGGCACTCGCCGAGGAGATCGTCGAGCACGCCCGCCGCACCGAGCTGGAGCAGGCCGAACGCGAGTCGCTCAGCGAAGCCGCGCTCCCCCGCTACGAGCTGCCGCTGCTCGCCGAGGGAGTCGACCTGGCAGGGCTGTACGAGCTGGCCGAGAGCATCCGCACCCAGGGAGCAGCGTGAAGAAGCCCGCCGTCCTCGACATCGACGCCATCCTCGACGACCGAGGCACCAGGATCATCGTCTGCTGCGGCGCGGGCGGCGTGGGCAAGACCACCACGGCCGCCGCCCTCGGGCTGCGGGCCGCCGAACGCGGCAGATGCGTGGTCGTGCTGACGGTCGACCCGGCCCGGCGCCTGGCCCAGTCGATGGGGCTGACCGAGCTGGACAACACCCCGCGCCTGATCAGCGAGAGCGACGGCGGCGGTCAGCTGTTCGCGATGATGCTCGACATGAAGCGCACCTTCGACGAGATCATCGAGGCGCACGCCGACCCCGAGCGGGCCCGCCAGATCCTGTCGAACCCCTTCTACCAGTCGCTGTCGTCGAGCTTCTCCGGCACCCAGGAGTACATGGCGATGGAGAAGCTGGGCCAGCTCCGCCGCTCCAACGAGTGGGACCTGATCATCGTCGACACGCCGCCCTCCCGGTCCGCGCTCGACTTCCTCGACGCGCCCGAACGGCTCGGCCGCTTCCTCGACGGCCGGTTCATCCGCCTGCTGACCGCGCCGGCCAAGGCAGGTGGACGCAACGCCTTCCGGCTGCTCAACGCCGGCTTCGGGATCGTCGCCGGCGCCATGACCAAGCTGCTCGGCGCCCAGGTGCTCACGGACCTGCAGACGTTCGTCTCGGCGCTCGACGCGGTCTTCGGCGGCTTCAGGCAGCGAGCCGAGCTGACGTACAGGCTGCTCCAGGCGCCGGGCACGGCCTTCCTGGTCGTGGCCGCCCCTGAGCGCGACGCGATGCGTGAGGCCTCCTACTTCGTCGAGCGGCTCGCCGAAGAGCGCATGCCGCTGGCGGGCCTGGTGGTCAACCGGGTGCACAGATCACCCGCCGCCACGCTCTCAGGAGTACGCAGCGCCGCCGCGGCGGAGGATCTGGCGGCCAAGGGCGAGCACGAGCTGACCGCTGCCGTGCTGCGCCTTCACACCGGCAGGATGCAGCTCGCCGCGCGCGAGCATCGGGAGCAGGAGCACTTCGTCAGCGCGCACCCAACGGTGCCGGTCGCGCAGGTGGCCGCCATGGCCGGGGATGTCCACGACCTGGAGGGCCTGCGCCGCATCGGAGAGCTCCTGGCTGAGGCATGAAAGTACGGCCGGCGACGGCACCGGCCGTACTCATGCGAGGACCGTCAGCCGGCGATCAGCTCATTGGTCCGTTCGTACTCTTCCTTCGCGGACTCGAGCAGCTCACGCCACGAGTCCACGTCAGGCCGCCGCCGTAGCAGCGCTCGCCGTTCGCGCTCGGTCATACCGCCCCACACCCCGAACTCGATGCGATTGTCCAACGCATCGGCGAGGCATTCGGTACGGACCGGGCACCCTCGGCAGATCAGCTTGGCCCTGTTCTGGGCGGCTCCCTGGACGAACAGCGCGTCCGGATCCGCACCCCGACAGGCGGCACGGGAGGTCCAATCCGTGATCCACATTTTCGACCCCACTCCCCTTAGGTGGTCAGTCGTCATTTGGGGCCGACGGGCGCGGGCGCCGAGCCTCCGTATTCAGTTGCCGCATTGAGAACGTACGCAACTACACGTTCGGGCCGACAGACCCCAGAGGACCAATTTCTCGCCGTAGTCTTGACCGGGAATGACTAGTCACCCCCGCCAGTCAAGGCGAAATGGTGGTGCGATACCGATAACGTCACCCTTTCGACGTACTCTTGGTTGTGTGCAAGCTCGTGGCAAAGATCGTTCCTCGCCGGTCCTCAACGTCGTCAAGCTGATCGTGGCCGGCTCCATCGCCGGTGTGCTGGCGGCCGCCGTGGCGCTGCCCGCGGTCGGAGGCGCCGGAGTCTCTGCCAAGAGCGGCATGGAGCTGCTCGATCTCAAGCCGGAAGATCTCACCGAGCCACCGCTTTCGGAGCGCACCGAGCTGGTCGACGCCGACGGCAAGCGCATCGCCCAGTTCTACTTCGAGAACCGCCAGTCCGTGACGCTGGACCAGGTCGCGCCCATCATGCGGACAGCACTCATCGCGATCGAGGACTTCCGCTTCTACGAACACGGCCCGCTCGACCTCGAAGGCACCACCCGGGCGTTGATCAAAAACCTTACCACCGGCGGTGTCACCCAGGGCGGGTCCTCGATCACCCAGCAGTACGTCAAGCAGGTGCTCCTCAACGCGGCCGAGACGCCCGAGGAGCAGGCCGCGGCCATCGCGCCGACGGTCTCCCGCAAGCTCAGCGAGCTGCGCTACGCGATGGCGATCGAGAAGAAATACACCAAAGACGAGATTCTGATGAAGTATCTCAACATCGCCTATTTCGGCGCGGGAGCGCACGGCATCCAGGCCGCCGCCAAGCGCTTCTTCGACAAGCCGGCCTCCGAGCTCAACCTGGCCCAGGCCGCCACCCTCGCCGGCGCCGTCCAGAACCCCGCCAGGACCGACCCGAACGTCGGCCCCAAGTCCCGCAAGCTGCTGCTGGAGCGGCGCAACACCGTCCTCGACCGGATGGCCGAGCTCAAGAAGATCACGCGGGAAGAGGCCGACGCGGCCAAGGCCAAGAAGCTCGGCTACAAGGACGTCAAGTTCCCCGGCGGCTGCGAAGTCAGCGACTACCCGTACTTCTGCCTCTACGTGCAGAACGAGATCCTGCTCAACGAGGACTTCGGCAAGACCGCCAAGGAGCGCCTCAGGCTCCTGCAGCGCGGCGGGCTGACCATCAAGACCACGATCGACCCGAAGATGCAGAAGGCCGCCGAGAAGGCCATCAAGAACATGGTCAGCACCAAGGACAAGCCGGTCGCCGCCCAGGCGATGATCGTGCCGGGCACCGGTGAGATCAAGGCGATGGCGGCCTCCCGCAAGTTCGGCGGCAACAAGAAGAAGAACGAGATCAGCTACAACCTGGTCGCCGACGTCGCGCACGGCGGCGGCCGCGGCTTCCAGCAGGGCTCGACGGCCAAGGCCTACACCCTGGCCACCGCGCTCGAAGAGGGCATGCAGTACAAGGACGGCTTCCCGGCCCCCGCCGGCTACGAAGCGGCCAGCAACAGCTCCTTCAAGGACTGCAAGGGCAATTCGGTCGGCGACCCGAGCCACACCGTCCGCAACTCCAGCGAGGGCGGCGGCGGCTTCAAGACCCTGCAGACGGGCACCTGGGGCTCGGTCAACACCTTCTTCATGCGGCTGGAGCAGGAGGTCGGGCTCTGCAAGGTCGTCAAGCTGGCCAAGCGCATCGGCCTCAAGCGGGCCGACGGCGGAAAGCTCGGCGAGTTCGAGACGTTCACCCTCGGCATCAACGAGGTCGACCCCGTCACCGTCGCCAACACCTACGCCGTCTTCGCCGCCCGCGGCAAGTACTGCAAGCCGCTCGCGGTGACCGAGGTCAAGGACCGCTACGGCAAGGTCACCCGGTTCAAGCCCAAGTGCTCGCAGGTGATGGAGGAGGAGGTCGCCGACGCCGTCAGCGGCATCCTCAAGGGCGTCTTCTCGCCCGGCGGCACGATGGCCTCCGTCGGCGGCATCGGCCGCGACGCGGCCGGCAAGACCGGCACCACCGACGGCTACACCGCGGCGTGGTTCGCCGGCTACACCCCGAACCTCGCGTCCGCGGTCAGCGTCGGCGACCCGCGCGGCGCCTTCACCCACGACCTCGTCGGCGTCACCATCGGCGGTCGCTACTACCCGTACGTGTACGGCGCCTCGATCGCCGGCCCCATCTGGAAGCAGTCCATGATGTCGGCGCTCAAGGGCGTCGAGGCGGCCAGGTTCCACTCCGTCGACCAGTCCCGCTTCGGCGGCTGCGGCGACCACTGCGCGCCCAAGCCCAAGAAGAAGAAGAGGGACGGCGACGACTTCGACTTCGACTTCGGTGATCGTTTCGACGACCGAGGCGACGACAGGGGCGACGATCGCGGTGGTGACCGAGGCGGCGACCGTGGCGGCCTCGACTGGCGCGACAACCCGCTGCTCAACGACGACTGACGCGGCGCAGGCCCCCGGCAGTCACCGCCGGGGGCCCGTACGCGCCGGCCGCCGCTAGGACGTGCTGGGACCGTTCTAGGACGCGCTGGGACGCGCTAGGACGCCAGCCGCGACCGCACGGCGGCGGCCACACGGCCGCCTTCGGCCCGCCCGGCCACCTTCGGGTTGACGGCCTTCATGACCTGTCCCATGGCCTGCGGGCCGGAAGCCCCGGTCTCCGCGACGGCCTCGTCGACGAGCCTGCCCAGCTCCTCGTCCGACAGCTGCGCAGGCAGATACTCCTCCAGCACCGCCTGCTCGTCGAGCTCCGCCTGGGCCTGCTCGGCGCGCCCGGCGTTGCCGAACGCCTCCGCCGCCTCCCGCCGCTTCTTGGCCTCCTTGGTCAGCACCTTGACGACCTCGTCGTCGGAGAGCTCCCGGGCCTGCTTGCCCGCGACCTCCTCGACGTTCACCGCCGCCAGGGCCATTCGAATCGTCCGGAGGCGAACCTCGTCCCGGGCTTTAAGCGAGGCCGTCAGATCGGCCTTCAGCTTGTCCTTCAATGCGCTCATGCGGTCCATCTTGCCGTCTACGCGGACGGGCTGTGCCGGATGTCGGGCATCATGAGAGGGTGAGGAAAGCAGTCGCGGTACCCCTGTCAGTGCTCGGCCTCGGCCTGGCCGGCCTCGGATACGCCTCGGTCGTGGAGCGCAACTGGTTCCGGTTGCGCCGCTTCGACGTGCCGGTCCTGGCCCGCGGACAGCGTCCCGTACGCATCCTGCACCTGTCGGACCTGCACCTGACACCGCGCCGGACGATGCTGATCAACTGGGTGCGCTCGCTCGGCTCCCTGGAGCCCGACCTGGTGGTCAACACCGGCGACTCCATCGCCCACCCCGATGCCGTCCCGTCGCTGCTGCACGCCCTGGAGCCGCTCCTGTCCCGCCCGGGCCTGTTCGTGTACGGCTCCAACGACCTCTACGCGCCCAAACCCAAGAACCCGGCCCGCTACCTCTGGCGCACCTCCAAGAACGACCGCCGCCAGCACATCCCCTCCCTCCCCTGGGAGGAGCTCGGCACCGGCATGGCCGCCGAAGGCTGGCTCGACATGAACAACACCACCGCCCGCATCAAGGTGGGCGATCTCGACGTCGCGGTGGCGGGCATCCACGACTCCCACATCTCCCGCGACCGCTACGACCTCGTGGCCGGCCCCGCCCCCACCGACGCGGACCTCCGCCTGGGCGTCATGCACTCCCCCGAGCCGCGCAACATGACCCGCTTCGCCGACGACGGCTACCAGCTCCTGCTGGCCGGCCACACCCACGGCGGCCAGCTCTGCATCCCCTTCTACGGCGCCCTGGTCACCAACTGCGGCATCGACAGGGCCCGCGTCAAGGGCCTGAGCCGCCACGACGCAGCCTGGCTGCACGTCTCGGCCGGCCTCGGCACCTCCCCGTACGCCCCGGCCCGCTTCGCCTGCTTCCCCGAGGCCTCCCTGCTGACGCTGGTGCCTCGCCGGTGATGGTCACAAGCACCCGCGAAGTCGGCTAGACTTTCCCAGGCACGAGCAAGTTGGCGTGCAGCGGGGTGTAGCGCAGCTTGGCAGCGCGCTTCGTTCGGGACGAAGAGGTCGTGGGTTCAAATCCCGCCACCCCGACGCTGTTTGACCAGGTAGAGGGCTTGATCCGCATAGCGGGTCAGGCCCTTTTCTGCTTCTGGAAGTCGATAGGAGCCAATCGGGGAGCCATCTCACTCGGACTCAACCCGTCGGCTTGTCACCGAAGATTGTGTTCATGGTGTGCGCGCCCTTGGTGATCACCGGCTTGAGCTGGTGCCGGTAGACCGCTTCCGTGACGCTGGTGCCCGCGTGCCCGACGAGATCGGCGATGGTCTCGATGGGTACGCCCTGGTCACTCATGATCGAGACGAACGAGTGACGCAGTTCGCGGGGTGTCCAGTCGGTTCCGATCCCCGCGTTCTTGGTGATGTGCCGGAACGCTCGCCGTACGTTCGCCGCGTCCAGCGGGGTGCCGACGTTCGTGCAGAACACCAGGTTGTGGTCTTGCCATGCCTCGCCCGCCTGAGCTTGTGAGCGGCCTGGCGCGTGTGGTGGTGCCGGAGTGCCTCAGCGGCGAGCTTGGGCAGTTCCAGCGTTCGACGTGACTTGCGGGTCTTGGTGTCACCTCCTACTCGGTCGGCTCGCCATACGTAGATGGCGAACCGCTTGTGCTTGAATCCGGCCTCGGTCACCGGATGCCACGCCTTTAGGCTGGGGATCCAGGCGACGACGTGGTCCCAGCGCAGTGCGCGAGCTTCCTCGGTACGGACTCCCGTGGTAAGGCTGAGCACCACGTAGGCGTGGAGTTCGGACGACTCCGCAGCCTTGAGCATCGCGTCCGCCTGATGCCGGGCGAGTGCCTTGCTGGGCCGGCCGTCCTTGCCCGTAGGCGTGGTGACCAGCTCGGCGACGTTCCTCAGCACCAGGTCACGTGCTTGCGCTTGCCTGGTGGCCCGCTTCAGCACGCTGTGGACATCTCGTAGTGTCCGGGTGGCCAGATCACTTGAGAGTTCGTCGAGCCATTCGTCCACGTGATCCGCCCGTAGCTGCTGGAGCTTGAGTTTCCCCAGCCTGGGGATAACGTGCGTCGGGGCGAGGATGCGCAGCTTGGTGACGGTCTTCTCGGACCGGCCCTTGAGGCCCTTGCTGAGCCAGTCGGTGACGGCATCGCGCACGGTGTAGGTCTCCGATGCGGTGACGCCGGACTCAAGCGCTTTGACGGCCTTGATCAGCTTGTCCTTGACCACGGCCTTGGTTCGGCCCTTGCGCTTGAGGCGCTGGCGTTTGCCGTCGGGGCCGAACCCGAGGGAGATGGCTCCGGTGTAGCCGTCCCCCTCGGGATAGATGGTCGCTTCGTACTTGCCGATCAGGATCTTGGCCAAGGGATCACCCCTTCTCGTGACGGTTGAGGTACTCCTCGATCGCCTTCCTGATCACCCACGACACATCTCGTTCCTGCGACTCGGCGTACTTGCGGAGACGGTCTTTCAGTTCCGTGTCCACGCGTACGGGAGGCAGGGTCGTTCGGTCGCTCGTCATAGACGGCTTCCTTTCGTGTCATGCAGTTATCAAGAGGCGCTCGCCGGGTTGTGCGGTGGTGCTGCACAACCAGGCCCTGTAGAACGTTGTAGCACGACGTTCTACGCCTCGTCCACGGATTCCAGCGAAGAGACGAACTCGGCAAGGTGGTGATCGGTGATCCGACGTAGCTTGCCGATCTTGATGCTCTTGAGTTGGCCGGTACGGAGAAGGAAATAGACCTTGTCACGTCCGACGCTCAGCATCTCCGCGACTTGTTCGACGGTGTACGCCTGCATGTACATCCCCCCTCTCGGTCGTCGGGGTGTGCGGCTCCCTCGCGGCCATCGGTAACGGAGTGTGATTGTCCGTCCGTTCGTCCGTCCGCGTCTGTCGCGCGCTCTACACGCGCAGACGCGCGGACGGATGCGGACGGCGGACGCGGACGATTACGGATCGTGTACCTCTGAGAGGGCGCGCCAGCGCCCCCGAGAGACCTGTTCGACCTGACGGGCACGGCTGAGGTCCTGGAGGCGTTGGTAGACCCACGTGCGACGCATGCCGGTCTCGCGCATGAGATCGCCGATGCTCACCCCGTCGCCCGGGGCTCGCTGCAACGTGACTGTCAAGGTCTCCTCAGCCGTCCGTACGGTGCTGTCGCGCGTGTGTCTGGGCGACGGTCGGGCGGTGGACTGGGCGGGTACTACGGGCATCTCAGCCGCACATTCCAGAGCTTGGGCCGAAACCTCGTCGAGGAGTGGGCGGTGCTGCGCGTGCAATTCGGCGGTGGCCTGTACGCCCTTGTCGTCGAGCAGGTAGCTGCGGGCGCGGCGGGGGATGTCGTGCTCCGGAGAGCTGATCAGGAACTTGCCGGGAGCATCCAGCTTGTGCGGGTGCCAACCGGCCTTGACCATGCCCTGCCCCAGGACGAGATCCCCGTCACGAGCTTCCCGGACGCGGAAGCACAGTCGGACGTCCATCTGGGAGCGGACTGCGCTCTTGCCCATCGCGTCCTTGGACGGGCGTTGGGTGGCGGCGATCAGGTTGACCGCCAGCGCTCGGCCACGCCGGGCGATGGAGTCGGCGTAGTCGATCGCGCGTGGGGCTTCGCTGGCCAGTTCGGCGTATTCGTCGATGACGATGATCAGTGCCGGTCTGTCCGGTGATGGCTCCCACACGCGTTCGCCGCGCCTGGTGAGGTCGTCGGCGCGGCCGTCGAGGATGACCACGGCATCGGCGAGCAGGGTCTCTGCCTCCTGTGGGGTGGTGGCGATGCGATCGATGCACGATGCCCAGGGCAGCAGCTCCATGCCGCGCTTGAGGTCGACGGCCCACAGGATCACGTCCTGGCAGGCGGTCAGGTCGCCGAGCAGGACGTTGACGCCTCCGGACTTGCCGGCTCCCGACATGCCCACGAACAGCGCGTGTCGTCTGAGCAGGGGGACGCGGACGGGTGCGCCGTCCTCGAACAGTCCGAGCTTGGCAGGTTGGGTGATGGAGGTGATGGACGGGCCTGGCCAGGTGATGGCGTTGGCGTGCGGGTCCGTTTCGATCACCCGGACGTCGACGCGGTTGGCCTTCTTGCTGGCCACGGGCTGGACACGGATACCGCCACGTGTGGTGCCGAGCGCTGATTCCAGGCGGGGGACGGCGTTGATGGCGTCTTCGACGGTCTGACCGACTCCCACCCCGAGGCGGAAGCGGTAGCCCCACAGGTCCACCATGGCCGACTGGATGCGGGATCCGGCCAGGCCGACGGCTTGGGCGATGTCCGGCCAGGCGGCCAGCGTGCGCTCTACCCGTACGCGGGCACGCCTGCGGCGGTGCACCCACCAGGGCACGGCCAGCACGATGGTGCCGATGCCCAGCACGGCGGGCAGGGGGTCCGTGAACGGCCCGAAATGGGTGGCCAGGATGAGCCACGTTCCGGCGAACGCCGTGGTGACAGCGGCGTAGCCGCGTTCGACCGGGCGTGGCAGGTTGACCCACCGGCCCCAGATGGCCAGCGCGCCCGCCACGATGACGGTGGTGACGATCAGGGCGGGCCACCATTCGGAGAACCAGTGCCGCATGGCGAGGCTCTCGGCCAGGACGGACGTGACCGTGGTGAGCGGGGCGAGTTCGGAGCGGACTGCTCGCCGCGCCGCCTGCGAGCTGGGCCGTCAGGTTGGGCACGGCGAGTCATGGGCTGGGGCGCCGAAAGGCCACCTCCCGGCGGGAAGTGGCCTTCGTGGGAAGAGCGGCGGTCAGGCTCGGGCGGTCACCAGGGTCACCGCGGTCTCTGAGTGGACGCCGGTCTCATCCGTGCAGTGCGCCAGATTCGCCCGTACGGCGGCCGTGAGGTCGGCGCGACGCGAACCGATGTACGGGCTGACCGCGGAGAAGTCGAACAGGCAGCAGATCGCGTCAGGCCCCCCGGGAAGGGTGGCCGGCAGCGTCCATTCGTGGAGTTCGATGTCGACGAGACCGGCCTCCTTCGCCAGCGTGGCGACCTCGATCCCGGGCAGGGACCACGGTTCCTTGAAGAGGTCCGCCTTGTCGGGGCCGAGGACGGTGGCGACGGCGTCGTGCAGGGCGCGGAAGAGCGGGTTGCGGTGCAGCGGCTGCCACGTGGCGATGGCGATCCGCGCGCCGGGGCGGGCGGCCCGCCGCATCTCGGCCAGCGCCGCGCCGCGGTCGGGAACGAACTGCAGGACCTGCTGCATGGTGATCAGGTCGAACGCTTGGTCGGAGACGTGCAGCGGGGTGGCACCGCATTCCACGTACTGGATGGGGGCGCCGTCGATGGCAGGCAGTTCAGCGGCGAGGGCGAGCATGGCGGGGTTGAGGTCGGTGCCGACCACGGCGCCAGTGGGGCCGACCGCCTTGGCCAGCACCCGGGCGACGGTGCCGGGGCCGGTGCCGACGTCGAGCGCCTTGGTGCCGGGGGCCGGCGCCAGCGCCTCGACCATGTACTCCGCCCACGGCTGGAAGATCAACGGGAGCAGGATGTCCTGGTACGGCCGTACCAGGCTGACATCGAAGGAGGTGTCCGCGGTCACGGCGGCCCGGGACCTCGTGGCCGTTTCGAGGGTTTCAGCGAGGATGTCGACCTCGTCGGGGGAGTTGTACAGGTAGAACGAGGCCCGGATCGCGGCGGGGACGCCGAATCGGCTGCACGCGAGCTGCGCGCAGTGGTTGCCGGACCGGACGGCGATGCCGGCCTCGTCCAGACTCGCGCGCATACGCTGGAGCGGGATGCCGTCCACCACGAACGACAGGAGCGGCAGCCGGTTCGCGGTGTCGGTCGGGCCGATGAAGCGGATGCCGGAAACGTCGCCGAGCCGGTCCAGGGCGTACTCGATCAGGGCCTGGTCATGGGCGGCGATCGCGTCCATGCCGATGTTGCTCAGGAAGTCGCAGGCGGCGCCGAGGCCGACGGCCTGCGCGACCGGGGGTGTGCCGGCCTCGAACTTGAGCGGGGGCGCGGCGTAGTGCATGGCGTCCACCGCGACGTGCTCGATCATCTCGCCGCCACCGAGGAAGGGCGGGAGCTCTTCCAGGAGTTCGTACCTGCCCCACAAGGCGCCGATTCCGGTTGGGCCGCACATCTTGTGGCCGGAGAACGTGACGAAGTCGGCTCCCAGCGCGGTGACGTCGATGCCGAGGTGCGGGACCGACTGGGCCGCGTCGACAACCATCAGGGCGCCGACCTCGTGCGCGCGGGCGGCGATCGTTGCGACCGGGTTCACCGTGCCCAGGATGTTCGACGCGTGCACGACCGTGACGACCTTGGTCCGCTCGTTGATCTTCTCGCTCAGATCGGAGAGGTCCAGGCGGCCGTCGTCGGTGATGCCGAGATATCTGACCTTCGCACCCACCCGCTCGGCCAGCAGCCGCCAGGGGATCAGGTTGGAGTGGTGCTCCATCTCGGTCAGGACGATCTCGTCGCCGGGACCGACGCGGAGCCGTCCGTCCGCCCAGATGAACGAGTTGGCCAGCAGGTTGACGGCCTCGGTCGCGTTCTTGGTGAACACGATCTCCTCGGCTCGCGGTGCGCGCACGAACGTGGCGATCTTGCTTCGCGCCCCTTCGTACAGGTCGGTCGCCTGTACGGCCAGCCGGTACACGCCACGGTGCACATTCGCATTGGTGCGGATGTAGTAGTGGTTCAACGCGTCCAGGACAACGGCGGGTTTCTGCGTGGTGGCGGCGCTGTCGAGGTACACGGGTGGGCGGGAACCGTCAGGGGCGGTTTCGAAGAACGGGAATTCCTTCCGAATCGACTCGACGTCGATCGCCATCGTGGTCTCCTCCTGCCGAATGGTGTAGCGGCAGTGTCGGCGGAGCCCGACCGGCTAGATCCAACTGGAGTTGCGTCATAGCGAACCCACCAGCGTAACCCACATTTCAGGAAGGTAGAGCGGCAAGGAGTTGCCGTCATTTCCGGCCACCGAGGGCCTCGAATTCCTCACTTACTGTGGCGGCATGGTCGGCGATTTCTTGGTTGACGGCGCGCGGATCATGGCCAGGCGCCGTTCGCGCGGCCTTACCCGGAGAATTCTGGCCGACCTGGTCGGCTGCAGCGAGGAATGGCTCCGCCTAGTCGAGAACGGGGTGAAACCCCTGGACCGGCTGTCGACCATCATGCGGATCGCCGAAGTGCTCCGCGTCGAGGATCTCTCCGAGTTCGTCGGCGGCCGGACGAAACTCCCGCCCGCCTGCGACCACGGCGAATCCGACGAGGTCGGGAACGCGCTGCTGCTGCCCGGCCGGTTCACCGGCGAGGCGACCGAGGGTGTGCTGCGGGTGCAGCACCACGTGATGACGGCGTGGGAGATCTGGCAGCGCTCGCCCCACCGCTACACCGAGACGCGGCGCCGCCTGCCGCCGCTGCTGTCGATGGCCGACCTGTCGGCCAGGGTCGCCACCGGCGCGGACCGGGAAGCCGGTACGGCCGGCCTCACCCAGGTGTACCGGCTGTTCGCGGCGCTGTTGCGAAGCTGCGGCCAGCACGCGCTGGCCCTGGTCGCCGCCGATCGCGCGGTGGCCTCCTCGGCGGGTTCGGCGATCACGAAGGCTGAGGTGGCGGGCGTGCTCGTCTCGCTCGGCCGGTACGCCGACGCGCGCTGGCTGTGCCTGGCGGTGATCGACGAGCGGCCCGAGTCGCTGGAGGTCACCGGGCTCTGCTATCTGACGGCCGCGCTCGCCGCCGCCGAGGAGAGCGACGTGCTGCGAACCGAGGAGCTGCTGAACCACGCCCGTAGGATCGGCGACCGGC
This sequence comes from Nonomuraea sp. ZG12, assembly GCF_052068115.1. Taxonomy (NCBI): domain Bacteria; kingdom Bacillati; phylum Actinomycetota; class Actinomycetes; order Streptosporangiales; family Streptosporangiaceae; genus Nonomuraea; species Nonomuraea sp. ZG12. The sequence continues at coordinate 45,455 of NZ_JBQHCW010000010.1, read as the reverse complement.
TGGGCCCGGAGTTCGCGCTGGAGGTGGACCTGCACCGAGTGGCGGTCGCGGTCCGGATGGGCCGGTGCGCGCAGGCGATCCGCCTCGCGGCGGGCGTCGACGCCGACCGCCTCCCCGACAAGGACCGCCAGGCGCGGCACCTGCTGGCCGTGGCCACCGCGCACGCGATGGACGGCGACTCGAGCGCGGCCATGGCGCTGCTGTGGCGGATCGCCGAGGGCTGCCCGGAGGAGCTGCGATTCAACGCGGACGCCGGACCGGTGCTGGCCCGGCTGCGGGCGATGGACTGCGAGTCGACCCGGGGGGAACTTCGGCAGATGACCCGGATCACCGCTTGATTCATCAACGTCGGGGCATGGACGACGCGCTTCTCGGCCGTATTCCTAGGCTTAGGTCATCAAGGGCATCCACACCACGGCACCCGGCTCCATCACCGCCAAGGGTGACCTCGTCGAGGCCCAGAAGATCGCAGAACATAGCCTTGGTAGGTATCAAGGTGGCGGCGCGTGCGCGGGCCGCTATGCGTTGCTGCCGCGATCATCCTGAGTCTCCTGCGGGTAATACCCGTAGTGCCGCTGCTGCCAGCGTCCGTGGTAGCCCAGGCCCACGAAGAAGACGCCCATGAAGACAGCACCGCCGAGGCAAGCGAGCAAGGAAGTCAGCGTCATGGCGTATCTCGCTCCGAGCGCGGCACTCATCAACACGACACCGCCGCCCAAAAGTACATCTACTCGACAGGATCAGTACGCAGAAACCTCCACAGGCGCACAGGTAACCCCCTTCATGCCTCCGGCGGGGGCGCTCAGGCTCCGGGATGATGCGCAGGACTGCGGGTGGTTGAGGTGGAAGCCTGATCATCCCGTCCCCTCCGTTGCAGGTCAGCGGCTCTACGAGCCGAGATCCCTGCAATTCTCAAGTTGGCCCTGGGTGTACGTGTCCATGTGCTCTTGGAGGATGGGGGCGATGCTCCGTGGGATGCCGACCGGACGCCAGAATGCCGATCATGACTCGTGACGAATTCTGGGCGGTCCTGGCGGCATGCCCGCCGATGCGACGAGACGACTACTGCGAAGAACTTATTGACAAGCTCAGCCGATTACCTCCGCCGACGATCCGTGCCTTCGACCAGCACCTCACCGATCTTCTCCGCACGGCGTATCGGGCCGACCTATGGGGAGCTGCCCACTTGATCAACGACGGCTGCTCTGACGACGGCTTTGAGTACTTCCGTTGCTGGCTAGTCAGCCAGGGCCGCGAGGTATACGAAGCAGCCCTCGCCAATCCGGACTCTCTCGCAGGCCATGGGCACGTTCGCAACTGCATACTCGACTGGTCGTCAGATGACTGCGATTGCGAGCAACTCCTATACAGCCCCGATAGGGCCTACCAGCGCGTCACGGGACACGACATGCCTCAGAGCACAGGGACTCCTCCGAGGCTTGGGGAGAGGTGGGACTTCAACGACATCGACGAGATGCGCCGCCGATACCCGCGCTTGTCAGCACTGATCGATGAGGCCGACGCACTCGCCTATTCTGCAAAGCGAGGCTTGGGCGGACGGTGGGATTGATCCATTCGCCTTGAGAACGGCCCCTGCGGCGGTAGTCTCTGCGAGCTCTTCGCCTCGGAGAGCAGGGAGACCACCGCATGATGGCTGACCGGTCCAGCGCGCACGAGCTCGAACTCGGCGAGACCCTGGTGACCAAGCGATAACGCGTCCTCCACCTGCTCGCCTGACAGATCGAACGACAACGCATACGACCGGTTCCGGACCCATCTCCTGCCCGAGGCTGCGTACCGGACCTTGCCGCCCAGCCCCGGACGCGACGGGTGGTGCTGTGGAAGTCGAAGAGGAAGCCCTCCGCAGAGGCCGATGGGGTTCCCTACGGGATGATGTGGTCTTCAGCGCGGGTGATAGTTGAGCGTTCCGAGGGGCCAGTGCGTGGACAGCCAGGCTGTCACGGCTTCGTACAGGGGTACGTCCAGCTCGGCTCGGTCGGCCCGAACCCAGGAGGACACGTCGGTGTCGTGACCCTCGCTGTGTGAGGGGTAGATGTAGACGCATCCGATCACCTCGCCGCTGTCCGGGTCGAGGACGGTGTAGGTGAAGCCTCGGCGCTGGGCGAAGTCGTTCGCGTGGCGCTGCAGGTCGGCGAGGTTCGCCTCCAGGGTCATGCCGCCCTCTGGAGGCCAGTCTCCGTCCGGGAAGCCGGGGGTTGCGCGGATGTGCTCGATGCTGCTGGTCCAGGCGGCGTGGTCGGCAGCATTGTGCTGGGGTCCCAAGGGTTCCAGACGGAACTGCGGGGTCGCCAGGTACAGAGGGACAGCGAAGTCGTCAGGGACGAAGGCATGGTCGTTCATGAGGCCGAGGCTATGAGGCTGAGCTCAGGAGTTGCATCTACATTGATCCCGCTGCTCACCGATCGGCCCATCCATCGCCTCCAGCAGCAACCCGCTGAACGTCACCGGTCAGAGCAGCGGCGGGTGGAGCAGCAACCTTGCCGCTCCACCCGCCGGTAATCGCTCAAGGCTCCGTCCAGAGCCTCACGAGCCGGATGTCAGGCGCTGGAGCCGAAAGCGCTCCGTACGTTCTCCCTGTCCACACCGATCAGAACGAGCAGCTCGATGGTCGGCACGCGGTAGGTGTCGCCGACCTTGATGGCACGACAGGGGAACTCGTCTCGCTGGACGAGTCGATAGGCGGCGTTCCTGCTCAGGACCAGAGCGCGAGCGGCCAGCAGAAGGGGCACGACGGCCGGCAAGGCTTGCACATCCGCGAACGTCAGCGGCCTCATGAAGCCCCCTCTCGTCTCCGCCATCGGGAATCGGAGACCCTCCCGGAGGGCAACCTGGTGTGCCGATATAGGGGGGTGGCGACCTGAGCCGAGTACGGGGTCCCTGTGAGAAGCCGGTACGAGGTCGCAGTAGTCAGCGTTGAGGTCGATGCCGAGGAACTTCCGGCCGAGTTGCCATGCGGCAATGCCGACCGTGCCGCTGCCCATGAACGGGTCCAGCACCTTGCCGCCGGGGCGGCAGCCGACGGCAATCGCCTTGAGCGGGATGTCGATCGGGAAGGCCGCGAAGTGCGCCGCCCCCCATGCGCGCCGCCGGATGGGGGCGCATCATCGCCGTGTCCAGCACTGCGGCCTCCGGCAGCCCCGGCAAGGCCGACTGCGCCGCCAAGGCCGGACTCCACGGCCTCATCGGCTCCCTCGCCATCATCGGTCGAGTAGGCGCTGGATGTCCTCCAGGAGTTTGGCATCGGCGGCCAGATGCGCCTCGGCGTTCTTGAATAGCGCGTCGGCCAGCGGCGACAGCCCCGCCTTCGCTTCCCGCCCTGCGGCGATCTCCGCCCGCCGGCCCTCAAGCGCTACAGAGGACGCCGCCACCAATTCCCGTGCCTCGCCCGAAGCCAGCAACGCGTGCCAGCGCAGCGCCAGCGCGAAGTCGGACCTGGTGGAGTGCGGGGGTGTGGACAGCGCTTTACGTAGCAGGTCGCGTAGCGTGTGCCGGCCCTCGGGCGTGATCGCGTACACGCGGCGCAGCCGATCGCCGGTGCGCTCCTGCGAATGCGTCTCGGCCAGCCCCTCGGTCTCCAGCTTGGCCAGGGCGTGATAGACCGATCCCGGCTTCACGTCGGTCCACAGCTCCAGCGCCCCGGCCGTGACGAGCTGGTTGATCTCGTATCCGTGCCGCGGCCCCTCATTGAGCACCCCCAGGACGAGCAACCGGGTCGACGACACTCCAACACCTCCACGCGATAGTCAAGCTTGACCATATCAGCAGCCTTATGCTCTGATAGTCAAAATTGAATAATCAAAATGGAGGTACGCGATGTTCTTCCTCTCATGGCGGATGGACGCGCTCGTCCGCGCGTACACACGGCTCGGCAGATTCAGCGGCGCGGTGCTGGTCGCCCGCCGGGACCGGCGGCTTTTCGCCAAGGGGTACGGCCACGCCGACCACGAGCACGCTGTGCCCAATACGCCGCGCACGGCGTTCAGGATCGGTTCCCAGACCAAGACCTTCACCGCGATCGCGATCCTGCAACTCCAGGAGCGGGGTGAGCTCCGCGTCACCGATCCGATCGGCCACCACCTGCCCGGCTACCCGCACGGCGACGCGATCACCCTGCACCACCTGCTGACCAACACCTCGGGCATCCCCGATTACGTCACGACCGATGGCTTCACCCGCATCATGGGAACGCCGCGCACGAGAGCGGCGCTCATCGCCGACTTCAAGGACCAGCCACTGCTGTTCAAGCCCGGCGCGCGGATGAGCTACAGCAACTCGGGATGGGCCCTGCTCGGCGAGGTGATCGAGCGGTCGTCCGGCCTGACCTACGGTGAGTACGTCCGCAGGAACGTCTTCGCCCCGCTGGCCATGGAGCACAGCGGCCTGACCGGCGATCCCGCCGAAGGACACGCTCTCGGCTACATGGCCGCCGACGGCCGCCTCACCCGGACTCCGTACCTGCACAACTCCAACCAGGACGCCGCAGGGGCCCTGCACTCAACAGTCGAGGACCTGCACCGCTGGAATTGCGGCCTGCCCCACCTGCTGCGTCCCGAATCGCTCGCGGAGATGGTCAAGCCGCACGCCGCGGCCGATGGGATCTCCTACGGTTACGGCTGTGCGGTACGCGGAGACCGCGTCGAAAGCTCCGGCGGCACCATCGGCTTCGTCAGCGTCTCAGCGCACTACCGTCGCGACGACCTCTTCGTAACCGTGCTTTCCAACATCGAGAACGCCGCGTTCGCCGAGATCGAGGGCGCCCTGGCGGCCATCGCCCGCGGCGAGCCGTACGAGCTACCCAGCCGCCGGGTCTTCGTCACCGTCGACCCTGTCGTCCTCGACCGGTACACCGGCCGTTACACGATGCGGCATATGGGCCGTGCCTCCACGATGGAGGTCACGCGCGACGGCGACCGGCTGATGGTGGAGGTGCACGGGCTGGCCAGGACCGAACTGCGGCCCATGTCCGAGACCCGTTTCTTCGCCAGGATGAAAGGAGAGGTCGAGTTGGATTTCCTGGCGACCGGCGAGGTCGCGCTGAACTGGGCGGGCCACGACGTCACCGCCCGCCCGGCCGCCTGATCTTCTTCACCGGGCAGGCATGTGCTTCCTCCAGCGTCCATGTACGGGAGTCTCCTGCTCGACGGCAGCCCAGACCTCGCCGCCTCCTTCCTCGCCAACGATCTCGTCGACCACTTCGTCGCAAGGCGACGCCGAAGCCGCAGTCGCCACGGGCCCTGCATGTCGCCGCGGACGCCACTGCGCTCAACGCCTACGCCGTCACGGAACTCCAACGCACGGCCCATGACCTAACCTCGGCAAGCGCTCCCGGTTCACAGACGATCCAAGACTCCTTGCCAGGCTCGAATCCGTAGCGAGTGTCCCTACTGTCCCCGCTGTCCCTCATCCCCTTCGAAGTGCGAAATCCTCCTCGCGCCGCTGAGAGCGTTCGCCATATGTACGGTCATCTCGACGATTACTGGCGCTACCACCTCGCCCGGCAACACAACCGTGTCCACCGAACCCGCTACCAGGACGGATACGCTCTTACAGCCACCGACAGGCTCGCTTCAGGGGGCCGCACACCGTTCGGGTTGCACCCACGTCGAATTGCCGCCCGGGGCTCCTACGTGTCACGAAGGTCCATCGAAGGGTGTCGGCGCCGGCGGCTAGTATCCCGCAGATGATCCAGGATCTGATACTCCGCGCGGCAGCGGGGGAGTTCGATGCCGAGTACAAACTCGAGCGGCTGGCCGACGAGACCCCGTCAATGCTCACCCCGCACCTGTCGGACCTGCTCGCGGCCGGTGTCCTGCACCCGGCGAAGCTTTACCGCACGGCCGGCGACGACATGCAACGCGCCATCGTCACAATGATCGACGACGGCACACCGGAACTGAACGCGCTGTTGCTCATCTTGGCGCACACGCGAGGCCCCGTCGCCGAGAACGCGTTCCGCCGCTGGCAGGAACAACTGCCACCAGGGGCCGATGAACTCTTCGTCAGCCCGGCCGACTACATGCCGGAAGGAGGCTGGACCCTGGAGAACGGCCGGGCCCGCGAACTTTGCGGGCGCACGGCCTACTCGCTGAAGCCCGATCCTGACAAGACGGTGGAGCCCCCGGCTCAAGGCGAGTGCCCTTGGTGCCGTGCCCCACTATGGACGGTTCTTGACATCGACACCGGCGACCGGCGAGTCGCGGAAGCGCTCGCCCACACCGGCTGGTCCGGTCGGCTCAGGATCGTCACCTGCCAGGGATGTCACGCCTACACCACCCTCTACTCCACGGTAAGCCCCGACGGCAGATCCGGTCTCTCCGACTACTCCGCGGAACCCGTCCGCGTCCTTGACGACCAAAGCCCGCCCGTCACCCTCCGCAAGGTGCCAGGAGAGCTCCTCACCAACCCCGACATGTCCGCCGGTGGCTGGGACATGACGACCCCGTCCATCGGCGGGCACCCCGAATGGATCGACGACGCGCAGTACCCCACCTGCCCCAGCTGCGCGCGAACCATGGACTACATCGGGCGAGAGGAAGCGCAGGACCCAGAAGGCGACCCCATCGCCGAAGGCGCCACCTACCTATTCCTCGACGCGTCCTGCGGCCTTGCCGCCACGATCTACCAACAGACCTGACACGCACAAACGCTCCGCCGCCGCCCAGAACGCTCGACGGGTGCGGCTCCCTCAAGAAGAGCCGCGCCCATCCGGTTTGGGGAGCATCTGCCGAGTACAGTGCGACAGACAATGTGCGGTGGCCGGCTCTGTGCGTTGCGCGCCCTCGTAGACGCCGGCGGGCCGCTTGGTCGCCGTGGTGGCCAGCACGTGCCGGAGAGTGGCGGGATTGCTCAGCCTGATCTGCCCGCACCACAGGTACAGGTCGTTCTTCTTGGTATCCAAGATCCAGGACTTGCCCGCCGGCAGGCGGTCAAGGGGTTTCTGCTCCCAGATGTAGGAGCGGTCCGGGAAGGCGATGGTCCGAGAGGCGCCGCCGGGTGAGGACTTCGGGAAGCTGAAGTCGACGGCCACGACCTTACCGCCGCCGAGCTTGTAGACGGTTCGCGATCGGGTAGTGACGTGCTCCTTCTTCGGACCCCAGACGGTTCGGGAGACCGAGCTGTACCGCACTCCGCCATGCCCGTTGAGCTGCTGCTTCAGCGCCGTGACCAGACCGGGACGGGTAGCGGCTTCGGCGTGCGGGACGGTGACCGAGACCGATGCTGCCAGCAAGAGAGCCATCCCCATCGTCCATGCTCATGCTTCCCCTCTCGATTCCGTGCCGTCCGGAACGGAGGCTGTGGAAGACCTTCGCGAAGGAAATCTCAACCCTGTCACGGGTGCGCTTCGGCGGAGCCCAGCCCGAGCGAGCCGTGGGTGACGGCGTCGCCGGACGTGCCGGTGACCTGGGACGACAGCGACCCATGCCTGTGGCGCGGGGCTCGCGTCCTCCGCTACAGGTGACCGGCCATTCCTGCTCTCCGTGACTGGATCACCGAGGGAGGGCCAGAGCCCGTTGAGGTCAGCGCATGACACAGAACTCGTTGCCCTCGGGGTCGGCCATCGTCACCCAGTCGTCATGCTCGGCCAGCACGCGCGCGCCCAGCCCGACCAGCCTGCGGACCTCGGCGGACGGGGAGTCAGCCGTCAAGTCCAGATGCAGCCGGTTCTTGACGACCTTCGATTCGGGCACGAGCGAGAAGAAGAACCGCGGCCTGACCCCCGGCCCAGCCTCCACCAGGACGTTCGGATCATCCTCCGGATCGTCGATGCCGCTGCTCCGCAGGCGGTCCAGCTCCGCCTCGTCGTACGGGGCGACGTGGTAGTCGTCGAGCGCCGCCGCCCAGAACCGAGCCAGGGAGGCCGGATGCCGACAGTCGACCACGATGTCGTGGATGCGCGCCATGAAGTCGCATGCTCTCACGTGGGCGGCGCACCGCACGGACTGACTCATTGGCCCGACCCCGGTTTGGTGGGTTGGGTGATCTTCACGGGCGCTTGGCGGCTTGGACTATCGAGGGTTCACAGATCGGTGAATGCACTCACCTGCCCGCGAGGTCGCGTCCGTGCCAGCAGGGACAGACGCGACCTCGACTTAACTCACTCGCCCACCTGGGTCCGCCCCGAGGACCTTCATGAGGTCAGCAGTGCAGACACGGTAGAGATCTCCGATGCGGATCATGCGAACGGGGGACTCACCGTCGCGGGCGAGTTGGTCCACGGGCCCGTGGGGTTGGCGGTTACGCCGAGCAGGTGGGCGCGGCGGCTGCCGTGTTCGAGCGTGATCAGGCCGTACAGGCGTTTGAGGTTGACGGTGTCCACGTGCAGGAAGTCGATGGCGACGATGTGCTCGGCCTGGGTGGTCAGGAACTGCTTCCACGTTGGCCCGCTGCGGCGCGGTGCGGAGTCGATCCCGGCCCGTTTCAAGATGTTCCACACGGTAGAAGCCGGATCTTGTGGCCGAGGCGGGTGAGTTCACGTGGATGCGCCGGTGGCCCCATCTACGGCTACCCAAGGCGCCGCTCCGCGGCCGCTGGTTAACGACAACGCCGTCGGCCCGCTCTCACCGACGGGAACCGATGTTGGCCACCGCAGCGCCAGGGCTGGCCTATGCGCCTATGCGCCTATGGGACGTTCGAGACGATCTCGCAGCGGGTTGCGGCGTCGATTCCTGCCTCCCCATCACAGTCGTCTGGGGCACCGGGGCCGCCGTCGAGGAAGTCGTTGCGGGGGCCTCCCCTGAGCGTGTCGCCGCCGTCGCCGCCATCGACGCGGTCGTTGCCGCCTGCCGTCCCCACGGTCATGGTGACATCGAAGTCGGTGTTGTCGCCGAACAGTGCGTCGTTGCCCCCACGGCCGGAGATCACATCGTCGCTGGCTCTGGTGACGGTGGCATCCACCACGGCGCTATCGCCGACGAGAAAGTCGTCCGCGCTGCCGCCGATGATCAGGTCCCGGCCGGAGCCGGTGGCCCTTCCCCCTGCGGGGTCATTGATGTTGTGGTCCCCGATCGCCGCGAATCCGCCGTCAGTGCCCAAGCTCAGGAGGTCATTCCCGCCGCTTCCGCTCGCGTTCTGGGCAGCGTTGCTGTCTCCGATCAGGATTTCGCTGCCGGGCCCACCCAGGAGTAGATCGTCCCCGGCGCCCGAGGCGTCGCCGACTGTTGAGCCGGAGTCGCCGACCAGGTGTTCTTCGCCGGTGCCGCTGTCGGCGCCGCCGTCCAGACGGTCGTTTCCGCCACCGGATGCCCTGAGCCCCCGGCTGTCGCCGGTCATAAGATCATCGCCGTCACCGCCGAACAGAAGGTCGTTCCCCCCACCCGCGGCGGTGCCGTTGGGGGCGAAGCTGTCGCCGTTCATGAGGTCGTCTCCGGCACCGCCGAACAGGCGGTCATTGCCTTTACCGGAGGCGTGTCCGCTCTGGCGGAAGATGTCGCCATGCACGCCGTCATTGCCGGTACCGCCATTTATCTGGTCGTTGCCCAGCCCGCCGACAAGGATGTCGTCTCCGGCCATGCCGCAGATGAGGTCGTTACCCTGCCGGCCGTCGATGACGTCGGGACCCGCGGTCCCGACGATCACATCCCGGCCTGCGGTTCCGCTGGTCGGCATGTTGGGGGCCGCGATGATCGTGGCCGGCACGCCGAAGCACGTCGGCGGTTGTGTCCTGGCGTCGGCGACCCCGGACCAGGCGATCACTCCTGCCATGAAGACGCTGACCGACCCCGCTGCGGCGATCGACCTGGGCGGTGGTTTCCTCGATCCGCTGGATCTCGCTGCCTTTGGGTGCTCAGCGGCGTGTGTGTGGTGTTGCGCGGCCGTTGCCGCATTCCATTTCGTCACAATCAGTAGTCGTATCATCGCTAAACGGATGGGGATTTGCGCCACACCGGCGCTTGTTGGAGTGCGCCCGTTCCCAGTCCGTCGGCGACAAGAAGGGGTGCTGCTAGGACATGTGTCATGAACCCCAGACGAGCGGAAGGCTTCTCTAGTCTCGGCCCACTGGCGTGGGCCAGGCGCTTGCCGGTAGACCACATTTCATGGACTGGTGGGCAAATCTTCTGCAGGGCGCCATCAGCGCCGTCATCGGCGGCGTCGTGGCAGCCCTCACGGCTTGGGCTGTTGTCGCCGGCACGGGAAGACAGGCGCACCGCCAGGCGCTTGTCATCGACGCCCGGAATGCGGCGCGGACGCTGATCCAAGACACGGAGAAACTGATGCGATCGGTGATGCGCCTGGCACGCGTGCCAGGACCGCGTGATCAGCGAGAATGGCTCCTGCAACTGGACGAGGCCCGCATCACGTTCTTCAACCGGTACGTGATCCACATGGCGACGATCCAGGCAACAGATGAGAAGTTCGCCCTACGCCTGTCCGAGCTCATGGACCAGATCTACGAGGAGATGAAGGGATTCCAGCCACCCTGGGCCCACTCCCGATCCTGGCGTCGAGCGCAACGTCGGATGGCCGGCCAGCCCAGTCCGGTGCGCGAAAGATCGCGATTTGAGACGCTCACGGGAACGCTTGTGGAAGAGCTGACAGCGTGGCTAGCGCGTGGGTCGGGGCGCCGTTAGATACGTGCCACCAGCCGCCACATAGCATCCCGGTCGCCGAAACGCGCGACGGTCGCGGCCAGGAAGCCCGCGCCTTGGGCCGCCCACCCAACCTTCACGACCTTAACGAACTGGTTCGGAGATTCATGACCTTCACACCACCGGACCATTCACTCTTCGTCACCATTCTGATGCACTGAGCGTCGGCATTGTTGCGGCCCATTCCGGAGGTGGGCATGGAACTCCCCATCAGACTGCACGAGTACGACGTGCTGATAGAAGGGTTACAGCCTGGTTCCGTGGCCCACCAAGCCCGCGCCATCCTCCGCCAGGCGCTCCAGGACGCCGGCGTTGCGACCGAGGACGTCGACGACGCGGAGCTCGCGGTGGACGAACTCGCCGCCAACGCCGAAACGCACGCGTACCCGCCGTACGAAGCCCGTAGACGAGGTCGCCTATTTCCTGAATCTGCTCAACGATCTGGCGCAGGGCGGCCTGATGCCGTTGGTCGGCCGTCCTGAGAAAGTCTTCCGCCACCGGCGTGCTCGCGGCCGCCCTCGTCACGATGCGGATGATGTCGCCGAACTGCTCGTAGATGGTCACATACCCCTCGGCCAGCACTTCCATCTTCGCTCGCCCCGAGCCCGCGGCTTCGCACGCGGCGATAATGTCCAGCACCAGTTGCCCGGCGGTCCACATGTCCATGAGCGTGCCGAGCAGACCCCCCTTGCCACCGCACTGTGCGTACACAGTGGCGGGCGAGACGCGAGCGGCTCGAAAGTTTGCGGGACCCCCCGCGGTCCCCCACCCGCCTCTGCGCGACCAGGCTTTCGGCGTCCCGCCGCGCCCTGTCAGCCTCCTTCTTGCTGGAGGCGTACCGGCGGACTTCTCATGACCCTTCGGGTCTGGCCTGATCGCTGGAGACAGCGCTCAGGCCCTTGATCGTTCGTTAGCGCGGCGTTAGTGGTTTCAACCCGGCCAAGGAGCCGTTAGCGCCCCCAGAAAACCCTGAGGATCACTCGGTCCGGCATTCGATTGAACTCGGCAGCTGGGTTGCAAGGACTCGGAGACCCAGGCGCTGGAGCGCGGGCCATGGGCTGTCCTCAGCAGTGGGTGTGTGTGGAGCACCGGTCCCGCTGCGCATGCCATGGGTACATGACTCCTGTTCGGGTTACCAGCAGCCGAGCAGGCGACCGCCGGTGGGAATCGCTCGCGGTGTAGGTCTGCAGCGAGGACGGCGTCTTCGGGATGGTGAACAACTTGAATGACAGGGTCACGAGTTCGTAGAGCATCGTTCGGGTCGCCGAGGTGATCTCAGCGCCGTTGCCGTCTTACGGGTCAGCTCCGCAGGGTGCTCGAACAGCCTTCGCATTGCCGACGCCGACGTCGCTGACGTTGGCCTCCCCGCCTCTGCCGCTCGAAGGGGTGTCCGCTTGCCCGCCGATGCCGCACCCAGATTCGACAGGCCGCTGGGTACGGTGTGGCCGGAGTCTTCGGCAAGGCTGCGGGTGGCGTGGCGGACGCGGGATGCAGTCGCCGATGTTCACACGGTCGATCGCCGCGTACGAGGAAGCCTTGGGTGCGGCCAGGGCTCCGCCGGCTGTCACCCGATCAGCGGTCCGCGGGCGGGACGGGCTCTCCGTCGGCTACGAGTGCCGCGGTGATGCCGCGCTCCTTGGCGGCTCGGCGGAAGCGCGGTTCGATGTCGGGTTGTTCGATGTAGGTGGGCGGGTTGTGGAAGAGCCCGTAGTGGATCGCGCAGACGGTGGTGGCTCCGAGCGCGGCGGCGGCCTCGACCGCGTGCTCGGGCGTCATGGTGACGGGCACGTTGGCCTCGTAGCCTTCGAACCGGGCTATGACGCCGTTGACGGGCACGAACGCGACGTCGAACGGGCCGTGGTCGCGGGCTATCTGCCACCAGTTGCCGTGCCACATGGTGTCGCCGCAGTGGATGATCCGTTGTCCGGCGCCCGTCACGACCCAGGCGACCTGGTCGGCGTCGCTGCCTCGCCAGTCCAGCGAGGTGACGGGAGTCACTGTCAGCGGGCCGATGTGGCGGGGCTGTTCGAGCTCCTGCGGGATCGCGTCGATGCCGGCCTCCGCCAGCGTCGGCGCGATCGGTGCATGGCAGCCGACGGTCCCGGAGACCGCGAGCCGCGCGAGCAGCTCATGGTCGTAGTGGTCGGGGTGCAGATGTGTGATCAGGGCGTGCGTCCCGGGAGACGTGTCGATGGGAGGCAGGGGCCGGCGCGGCGGCCCCATGACGGGGGCGAGCGGCTCGGCGTGCTCAAGCGGGTCGATCAGCAGGCGGGTGTCGCCGAGGCGGATCTCGACGCCCGCCCACGCCAGGCGACGCAGGTGGAGAGTGCCGGCCTGGTCTGGACTGGTCATGCTGAACCTCCTGATGCGGCCGGTGGCCGCTGGTCGGACAATGATGCGTAGTGATCGATTCAGCCGCGTGGGCGGTCACGGGCCCGCCGGCCGCCGCGCTCATCGCGGGGAATCGCCGTTGCCGGCGGACATGCCGCGGTGCGGTGCGGCCGACCGTACGAGCGCGACGAGCGTGATCATCCCCGCGACCCCGAGTCCGGCGATGACCGCGGCCATGGGCATCGCGCTGCTGGATCCCTGGAACCCCACCAGAGGTGCGGCCAGCCCACCGAACAGGTACTGGGCGAAACCGAACAGTGCCGCCGCGGCGCCGGCGTGGTCGCCGTGGTTCTCCAATGCCAGTGTGAGGGCGTTCGGCAGCACCAGCCCCACGCTCGTGACCACGGTGAACAAGGCGGCGAGCATCGGCCAGAGCCCCGCGCCGGTGGCCACGAAGACGAGGAGGGCGACGCCGCCGGCCGCCGCGCCGATCACGCCGGCACCCAGCAGCGACCGCGTGTCGACGTGGCGGACGAGCCGCCCGCTCGCCTGTGCCGCGGCGACCAGCCCGAACGCGTTCACGGCGAACACCATGCTGTATTGCTCCGCGGACAGGCCGTGGATGGTCTCCAGGGCGAAGGGGGAGCCCGAGATGTAGGCGAACATGGCCGCGAACACGAAGGCGTTGGTGAGCGCATACCCCACGAGATGCCTGTCCTTCAGCAGGCGGACGTACACAGAGCCGGTTGCCCGCAGGCCGCCCGTCCTGCGCCGGTGCGGAGGCAGACTTTCCGGTAACACGCGGACACAGACGATGAGTACGACGCAGCTCAGCACGGCGAGTGCGACGAAGATCGCCCGCCAACCGGAGAGCCTCAGGATCTGGGCGCCCACGAGAGGAGAGAGCACCGGCGCGAGACCCGTCACCAGCAACAGCAGCGAGAAGTAGCGGGCCGCCGCCTTGCCCGCGTAGCGATCTCGGACGCACGCGTAAGCGATGACAAGAGCGAAGGCGCCGCCGACGCCTTGAAGGCCGCGGAACAGTATGAGGGACCCGACATTCGGGGCAGCGGCACAGAGAAGGCCCGCTAGCGTGTACACGCCGAGTCCGAGCAGCAAAGGCGTCCGCCTGCCCAGCGCGTCGCTCATCGGCCCGGCCACGAGCTGACCGACAGCCAGGCCGACCAGGCAGGTCGTCACCGTCAGCTGGATCAGCGAAGCAGAGCTGCGCAGATCGTCGGCGAGCACGGGCAGACCGGGTACGTAAGCGTCAGTGGACAGCGGTCCGAGCGCGACGAGAGCCCCGAGAACCAACAGGACGGACGTGCTCCAGACCGGCGCAGCACCCGCCTGGACCTCGGTGTTGGTCTCTTTCGTCATCTCCGGCTCCTCTCGCCGAGTCGTTGTCCGGCGCACCGCGGTCAGGACTTCAGCGCTGCCCGGACGACGTCCGCCAGCGCCGTCGGCGTCCGGCCGGTCAGGTCGGCGACCGTTGAGCTGACATTCGCGAGGAAGCCGCCGCGAGTCGCCGCGCCGAACGACGTCACCAACTGCGCGACCTCGTCGGGGAGACCGGCCGACCGCAAGCCGGCCATGGACGCGGCATCGTCGGCGCTGACGAGCTCGACGTCGCGGCCACCGATCTCGCGCGCGAGAGCCACCAGGTCATCGGCGCTCAACGCCTCGGGCCCGGTGACGTCGTAAGCCTGGCCCTCGTGCCCGTCCTGGGTCAGGACCGCTGCGGCCACCGCGGCACAGTCCGCACGGGTCACATAGGCGGTGGCGCCGGCGCCGCCGTTGGTCACAAGCCGGCCTGACGCGGCCGCCTGCTCGATGCCCGGCGTTTGCATGTGCGCGTACAGGTTGTTGCGCAGCATGGTCCACCGCAGGCCGCTGTCGCGCAGCGCCTGCTCCGTGCCGGCGTGATCGGCGACCACCAGTGCCGGGTTGGCCGGTACCGGCTTGGGGACCGAGGTGTAGATGGCGTGCCGGACCCCCGCGCCGGCCGCGGCCGAGATGGCCGCGCGGTGCGCGTCGAGGCGCGCGCCGACCGCGTCGGTGGAGATGAGCAGCAGCCGTTCGACGCCCGCGAACGCGGTGGCGAGCGTGCGCGCGTCGGTGAAGTCGGCTCGTCGCACGTCGGCACCGCGAGCGGCGAGATCGGCAAGAGCCTCGGGGCGCCGCGTGGTCAGTACGACCTCCCGCGGGTCGACAGCCTGCAGCACGAACTCGGCGGTGGCGCGTCCCAGAGGGCCGGAGGCTCCCGTGATGGCGATCGTCATGCTGACGCTCCAATTTGTAATTGTTACAGTTACGAATAGGTCAGCCGTACTGTAGCCATAACGGTTGCGATATGGCAACATGGAGGCATGGCACGGTCGAAGAACACCCAGTTCGCGGTCGCCGTGCACGTTCTGACCTACCTCGCCGGCCAGACCGGAGGCCGCCCCGTGAGCTCGGACGAACTCTCCGAGAGCACCAACGTCAACCCCGTCTATGTGCGTCGCGTGCTCGGCCCGCTGCGCGACGCCGCGCTGGTGCGCTCACGTCCGGGCGTGCACGGAGGCTGGGAGCTGGCGGTCGATGCCCGGGACATCACGCTCGCGCAGGTCTGGCGGCGCCTCCAGGGCACCGACCCGATACTCGGACTGCACGGGCCTGACCCGGCATGCGCGGTCGGCCGCGGTGTCCAGGAGTCGCTGACCACCCTCGATCGAGCGATCGCCGACGCCGTCGCAACCGAACTCGAGCAGTTCACCGTCCACGATGTCCTGACCGGAGAGCTGGCAACACCGGCGTAGCCGCCCCGCTGAAGGGCCGTCTCTCGAGAAAGACTCTGTGGCCGATTCAGGTTGCGATCCCCGGTTCCCGGAGGAGGGCGGAACTTGGGCTGCGGAAAAATGGAGAAGATCCGGGATCGGCCGCACTTGAGTGTGATGCCCGCCTAGCGGCACCATTCCTGGTAGCCGGACTTGAAGGGCGCGCCTGCCCACGGATACCTGTCGTCGGGCAGGTCGGGTGCTTTCGGTCTTGTCGCAGACCCGCCGGTGCCGTTGAGCGGGCAGGCCGCCAGCGGGCAGTTCGCGATCGTCCGTGAGGAACGGCTGCCGATCCGGCAGGACCACGACCACGACCCCCTCCGAGCCCTGCTCGGCGCCTGCGTGGATATGCCGGTCCGCGGCCGCAATGCCCCCGAGCGGCCTCTTCACAAGTGCCAGACAATGTGTTCTAAATCACATCATAATTCCTGTGGCGATGGATCCATCCCTGACGATTCCTCTGACCTGTGATCATTGTCCCGGTCATTCGCTCATCGATGACCGTCTGTGTCGGGAAAGCGACGCTCCCATCGTTGACCGATCTAGAGTTGTCGATCACATTCCTACCAATCGTCCTTATATCCGCTTTAGGCGCACGAAGGCCCTCTTGCCCGGGTCTGCGCCAGCGTGCCGTGAAGGAGTTCTGGGATGCGCCGTCCTGGTTTACGGATGTGGTGGGTGACCTTGGTGATCGGGCTCGCATCGCTGGTGCTGATCTCCAGCGTGGGAGCCCCTGATCAACTGATCCAGCAGGCCGCGGCGGCCGCTCCGGATCCCGAGCCGTCGGTGGACGGCCGGCAGGTTCCGGCGAAGAAGACGGCCAAGGGGGCGGAGGAGTCCGCGCCGAAGGTGACCCGGAAGAAGCCGGTGTGGCCCAAGGCGGGCCAGGCCGAGGTGAGCGTGCCGGAGCCGGGCAAGCTGGCCGGGGCCGGGGCGCTGCCGGTGCGGGTGGGCCAGGTCGAGGGCGCGGGGCCGGACAAGGTGACGGTGGAGACGCTGGCGCCGGAGACCGCGGCGAAGCTGGGTGGGGTGGGCGTGGCGGCCCGGGTGGTGCGCGCCGACGGCGGCACGGAGCCGGGCAAGGTACGGGCGGCGTTCTCCTATGCCGATTTCCGGGACGCCTACGGCGGCCAGTACGCCACCCGGTTGCAAGTGGTGCGGCTGCCCGCGTGCGCCGTACAGGTGCCACGGCCGAAGACATGCGTCATGCGTCCCACAGTGGTGCCGTCGACCAACGACATCAAGGCGGGCACGCTGACCGCGGAGGTGGAGGCGGCCCCCGTCGGCGCGAGGGAGGCGGCGGTCACGCCTCCGGCGCCCGGCAAGGACCCCAAGGCGGACGCGGCCAAGGCAGCGCAGAACCGGTTGGCGGCGCAGCTGGCCGCGGGTTCGGTGTATGTGCTGGCCGCCGGCCTGACCGGGCCGGACGGCAACTGGGGCGCCACCGATCTGAAGCCGTCGGGCACCTGGCAGGCGGGCACGTCCGGGGGCGGATTCGACTATGACGTGCCGTTGCCGGAGCCGCCGTCGGTGGCCGGCAACGGGCCGGATCTGTCGCTGCAGTACAACGCCTCGTCGGTGGACGGGGAGGGGGATTGGACCAACAACCAGTCCAGCGTGGTCGGCGAGGGCTGGGATCTGAGCGCGGGGTTCATCGAGCGGCGTTTCCGCCGCTGTGACGTGTGGACCGAGTATGACCCCAACAACGCGGATCTGATCTGGTACGCCGAGGAGGCCAAGAACGGCCGGGCGTTGTGCTGGGAGGCGCCGGACGAGACGGTGGCCGGCGTGGACCGGACGCAGTCGGAGCTGGTGCTGAGCGCGGGCGGCCGGTCGGCGCAGATCGTCAAGACCACGGCAGGGGCGTGGAAGACGGTCCCGGACTTCGGCTGGAAGGTGGAGCAGGTTCCCGGGGGCGCGGACGGCAACGCGTACTGGAAGGTCACCGACCGGGAGGGGCAGGTCTGGCGGTTCGGTTACACCAAGGACGCCCAGTGGCAGGTGCCGTACGTCGGGGACGAACGGGGTGAGCCGTGCTTCGACCGGTACTGGGACAACTTCATCCCGCCCACCTGTACCGGGGTGTGGCGGTGGAACCTGGACCAGGAGGTCGACCGCAACGAGAACGTGACCGACTACTCCTACTACCGGGATGTCAACCACTTCTGCCTGCCCTCGTGCACCGATGAGGTGTACGAGGTGCTGCCTTATGACCGGGGCGGGTTCCTGTCCTCGGTCACGTGGGGCCACAACACGCAGGCCGCCGGGAGCGAGCCGACCGCGCGGATGACGTTCACCACCGACACCCGCGACGGGGATGACGTGCCCACCGATCTGCACTGTGCGCAGGCGGCGGGTTGTGCCAACGACGGGATCGCGTTCTTCGCCACGCGCCGGTTCGAATCGGTGGCGACTGAATCCCTCAACCCCGGCTCGGGGGAATGGGACCTGGTGGACGAGCTGTACTTCACCCACACGTGGGTGTATCAGCGCACCGATCAGGGGCTGCCGTGGGACGCGGCGATGTGGCTGGACACCGTGCAGCAGAGCGGCGTGGCCACCTCACCGGAGGTGACGCTGCCGCCGCTGGACTTCGACGCGGTGATGCTGGCCGGCCGGATGGACTACATCAACACCTCCGACTGGGAGGACCAGCTGTCCTGGCGGATGGTGCCAAGGATCGCGGCGATCAACAACGGGATGGGCGGGCGGATCGAGGTCAGCTACGGTCAGGCCGACCCGTGCGGCGGCGGCAAGGGCCGCGACGGCACCAATTACATGAGTGACCAGGTCGGCGACTGCTACCAGGTCGACATGGGCAGCGACCCCGAGGGCGGCTACGAGGCCTGGGCCCGCTTCTACAAGCAACTGGCCACCAAGGTGGTCGAGCGCGACATGGTCGGCGGCTCCCCGGACATGGTCAGCAGCTACGAGTTCCTGGGCAGCCCGCGCTGGACGGACCCGGTCCAGATCGCCGAGCCTGAGCTGGCCCCGGACGGTTCGGACTGGCGCGGCTACGGCCAGGTCCGCACCGTTGAGGGTTCGGGCAGCGACCCGGCCGGCTACAGCGTCAGCACGCGGACGTTCTTACGCGGCACCGGCGGCACGGTTACCGACTTCGACGGCACCGCCACCACCGACGTGAGCCTGCTGCAGGGCCAGGTGCTGCAGGAGCAGACCTGGCAGATGACCGCACTCAGCCCGCGCGCGTACACCGAGGTCGACTCCACCCGCTGGGAGTACACGCTCAAGCCCACCGGCACCGGATGGGCCGGCCAGAACCCGGCGCATGTGGTGCAGACCCGTGAGCGTTCCCGGGAGAAGGTCACCGGCGGCACCTGGAGCTACACCGACGAGAAGATCGTCCCCAACGACGACGGCCTGCCAAGGACGATCAACGATTACGGCCAGGACGGCGTCGCCACCGACAACTCCTGCACCTCCATCAGCTACGCGCGCAACGTCGATGCCGGCCAGTGGCTGATCGACTTCCCATCGGTGGTGGAGAAACGCTCCGGCGACGACTGCGCCGCGGGAACCCTGGTCGGCAAGACGATCACGCTGTACGACGCGGGCACGGATCCGGCGACGAACAAGCCCAGCGACGGCAACCCCACCGAGGTCCGTACCTACGCGAACGCGAGCACGATCTCCACGGCCAAGGCCACCTTCGACGACTACGGCCGGACGCTGACCGAGACCGACCCGCTCGGCAAGACCACCACGACCACCTACACCCCGGCGATCGGCTGGCCGAACGACGGCATCACGGTCAGGAATCCGCTCGGCCACACCGCGACCACCCGGCTCTCCCATACGCTGGGCAAGCCGACCTCGGCGACCGATGCCAACGGCAAGATCACTGAGATGGACTACGACGGCTTGGGGCGTACCGTCGCGTTGTGGAAGCCGGGTCAGCCACGCGCCGGCGGGACCCCCAGTGCCACCGTCGCCTACGACATCGAATGGGACGGCTGGCACGGTCAGCCCGAGGTGCCGGTCAAGACCACCGTCAAGCAGTTGCTGACGGGAAGTGGCACCTCAGCCAAGTGGACCACCAACCACACTTATGAGGACGGTCTCGGCCGCCGCCGCGAGACCCAGACCGCCTCCCCCTCCGGCGGCCGGATCGTCCTCGCCACCACCTACAACGCGCGCGGCCTCACCGAGACGATCTCCGAGCCGGCGCACAACGACGATGAGCCGGGCAGCGGGCTGCTCAACCCCGCGCCGACCAGCCTGCCGCAATGGACCAAGACGGTTTACGACGGTCTGGAACGCGAAGTGGCGTCCATCGCCTATCACGAAGGCACCGAGCTGCGCCGTACCAGCACCGCGTACCCGGGTGCCGAGCGCACCGAGGTCACCCCGCCGGTCGGCGGCAAGACCGCCACCGTCACCGACGCCTTCGACCGCGTCGTCAAGGTCGAGGAATGGTCAGATGCCACCGTCCACGCCGACACCAGCTACGGCTACGACCTCAACGACAACCAGACCAAGATGACGGACGCCAACGGTAACGTCCGCACCTACACCTACGACTGGCTCAACCGGCGCACCGCCGCCATCGACCCGGATGCCGGCAACTCCAGTCACGGCTACGACGCAGCCGGCCGGCAGATCTGGACCATCGACGGCAACGGCCAGAAGGTCTCCACCGTCTACGATGACCTGGGCCGCCGCACCAGCCAGTGGGCCGGTGAGCCAGACACCGGCACCAAGCTCGCCGCCTGGACCTACGACACCGTCGCCAAAGGTCAGCTCGACGCCGCCACCCGCTACACCGGCGGCCAGGCCTACACCCAGACGGTCACCGCCTACGACAGCGACTACCGGCCCACCGCCAACACGATCACCATCCCGGCGAGCGAAGGCGCCCTCGGCCGCGACTACACCTTCACCTCCGCCTACGACGCGGCCGGCAACCTGCGCGAGCAGACCCTGCCCGCGGCCGGTGGCCTGGCCGCCGAGCAGCTCACCCACAGCTACACCGACCTCGGCTTCACCAAGGCCACCACCTCCGACCTGGGCGGCTTCACCTACGTCAAGGACACCGCCTTCACCGCCACCGGCAAGCTCGAAACCCGCCTGCTCGGTGGCGACGGCCAGATCAAACGTGTCCTGGAGCGCGATGCCACCACCGAGTGGCTCTCCCGGGTCACCACCCAGACCAAGGCGAACACGCCCACCCCGGACACCGTCCAGGACGACCGCTACAGCTACAACGTCGCCGGCAACATCACCCGCGTGCTGGACGCCGACTCGGCCGTCCCCGGCCAGACCGACGGCCAGTCCGAATGCTTCGCCTACGACGGCCTGCTGCGCCTGAAGACCGCCTACACCACCACGGCCGCCTCGTGCACCGGCGCCGGCGACGCCAAGGGCATCGACCCCTACAGCCAGGCCTACGCCTACGACAAGGTCGGCAACCTCACCACCCTGACCGACAACGGCGAGACCGCCACCTACGCCTACCCCTCCCCCGGCGCGGGCGCCGCCCGCCCCAACGCCGTCACCAGCATCGCCCGCCCGGGCGGCACCGACACCTACGCTTACGACGACAAGGGACAGCTCTCTGCCCGTACCGTCGCCGGCAAGCAGGCCACCTTCGACTGGGACCAGCTCGGCCGGCTCACCCAGGCCACCATCGACGGCCAGCAGACCGGCATGGTGTACGACGCCGCCGGTGAGCGTCTGATCCGGCGCGACCCCGACGGCGGCACCACCCTCTACCTGGGTGCCATGGAACTACGCCTGGCCGGCGGAGCGGTGGCCGGCAAGCGCTACTACAGCAGCGCCGACGGCGACCTGATCGCCATGCGGGATGCCACCGGTGTCACCTGGACGCTGGCCGGCAAGCACGGCAGCACCCAACTCGCCGTCAACGATGCCACCGGAACCGTCAGCCGCGAACGCTACCTGCCTTTCGGTCAACGCCGCGGCGTGGACGACCTGCCCTTCACCGACCGCGGCTTCCTCGGCAAGACCGAAGACGCCTCCACCGGCCTGACCTACCTGGGCGCCCGCTACTACGACCCGGCCATCGCCAAGTTCATCTCCACCGACCCCGAACTCGACCTGCGCACCCCCGAATGGGCCAACGCCTACTCCTACGCCGCCAACAACCCCATCGATCTGGCCGACCCCGACGGCCGCCGTGTCGACACCGGAAACCGGGAATCCGACGCCAACTTCGCCGAGACCCACAACCCCAACGGGGCGAAGAAGACCACCTACGAGAAGAAGGTGCACAAAAAGCGGCAGAAGCAGTACGAGGCGGACCGCAAGAAGGAAG
The DNA here is from genome assembly GCF_052068115.1 of Nonomuraea sp. ZG12. Lineage (NCBI taxonomy): Bacteria > Bacillati > Actinomycetota > Actinomycetes > Streptosporangiales > Streptosporangiaceae > Nonomuraea > Nonomuraea sp. ZG12. The sequence continues at coordinate 23,403 of NZ_JBQHCW010000010.1, read as the reverse complement.
CCCAGAAACGGCGGCAAGCGGCGCAGCGTAAAGAAGCCCGCGAACGCCTGTTGAAGAAGGACTACAACCTCCACAAAGCGGCAGAGGACGCTTATCGCAGAACGCACTGTGGCGCCAAGCGCTGCTCCGATGGGCAGGCCAAGCCGGACGGCCTGGTCGGCGAGGGCGAAGGCGTCATCGAAGACCTTCTCATCGATCGCCTCACCGGCGGAATCGGCCGCGGGGTCAAAAATGTGCTCAGGGCTGGGAAGCGTGGGGCGAAATCGTGCAGCAGCTTTGTGCCGGGCACGAAGGTGCTCATGGCGGACGGCACGATCAAATCGATCGAAGACGTTCGGGTGGGAGACAGAGTCGTCGCAACGGATGCCGATACGGGTAAGAGCTCGCCGGAGAAAGTAGCCGCTCTGATAGCCGGCAGAGCGGCTAAGAACCTGGTTCAGATAAGCGTCGAACAGCCTCTCTCCGCCTCCGGGGCCAAGTCCAGCCTTGTCGCTACCGAGAACCACCGATTCTGGGTGCCGAAAGCCGACAACTGGATGGAGGCCGGCAGGCTGGAAGTCGGGATGTCGCTCTTGACCGTGACAGGCGAACACGTCGAGATCGCAGCGATCAAGAAATGGAGCAAGGTACAGCAGGTCCATAACCTGACCATCGACGGCACCCCTACGTACCACGTCAAGATGGGCGAACACGCGGCCCTGGTCCACAACGACCGGTGCCCGGTGACCGGCAACAGCCACGGCGACCTGGGAGAACTCGCCACCAAGGAAAGACTCAAGGCGGCAGGCTACACCGACATCGTCGACGAGGTGCAGTTCCTCAACAGCCAGGGGAAGGATTTCCGCGCGGATTTCATCGCCAAGAATCCCAGTGGCCAGTGGATAGCCGTAGAGGTCAAAACCGGCAAGGGCGCGAAGCTTACGCCGAACCAAGAAGTCGGCTATCCGGAACTGAACGGTCGGACCGGTGCGGTCGTCAATACTAATAAACTCAAGGGTCTCGGACTGCCGAAGGGCACCCGGGTGAGCATCAAGGTCGAGATCGACATGTGGAAGTGCCCGGACTGCTGATACGCAAGGCGCTCAAGTCGAGCGCCTTGCCCGTTCGCCGGTGGCGGCGCGGCTTGTCCGTGTCACAACGATGAGTTAGGTTACCTGCTGTACCACGGGGTAAGGGTGGCGACCGACCGCGGCGGTTCGCCACCCGCCCTATACCGACTGCCATGAGCAGGGCCGGCCCGAGCGAAGAGTGAGCATTCATGGGAGTCAAGACCGCTGTACTCGTATACTCCGATGGAGACCCTGCCGATTTGCTTCGTGGCACAACAGAGCCTCTGCCCGATGCCACCGACGCCTTGGTCTCCGAGTTGAACCCGCAGTGGGTCAGGGCTGATTCGTCGGAAAATGCGCTGGTGGATTGTCTCTATCCGCGGGTTGGGCTTGCGTATGCCGCCAGCTTCTCCGGCGCGGATGTCATATGCGACAGGGCGTTGGCAATTGACCGCCCGTCCCTGCTGCCGGCTCACTACCTCCAGCGCAAGGTGCGTCCAAGGATATCCTTGCATGCCATGAATGGCTCATCGGACTGGTTCGCATATGCCGTCTGGGAAAATGGTGAGCTCATCCGGTCATTGAGCCTGGATCCCGATCGCGGGATCGTGGAGGACATAGGGACCCCGCTCGCGTTCGAAGCGCCGTTCTGGGCGGGACGACATCCTGTCGTGGCGCCGGGCGGGGGTGCCTATCCGCTGCCGTTCCATCCGGCAGCGCTGGGGGCGGAAGCGGCCATGCGGGCGCTGCTGGGATTCATCTTGGAAGGGAAGTCTTCCGGTGACGACATCGATCCCGAAGCGATCCGCATGATCGCATACCGTACTCCCGGAGGTGGTGTCACCAGCCAGGCCGAGGTCGATGATTTCAAAAGGACTCATCGTCTTGTCCGCTATGAATTCCGTTCGGATGGGTCCATGGTTCCGATCCATGAAGAGGGGTGATTCGCGTCGATGGCAAGCGGGCCGATGGGGTATTGATGACGGCGTGATCAACTCAGATGCGAGCCCTCGGCGAGGAAGGCGGGCAGCAGGGTGCGGCCAACGCTGCGCGCCAGTGGTTGGTGGATCCCTTGTGCGGCATGTTGAACTACGCCGTCGGCAGCATGCTGGTGGCGGTCAATGTGGCGCTGCGCAACGGGGGCAGCTGCGGCGGCCGATCCGTTCGGCGGCAAGCTCTTCCTCACCGACGGTGAGTCCGCCTGGGTGCGGCACGACGGGGTCGATGCGCAGCTGGTGCCCACGCCGGGTTCGTCGAGCGGTTCCGGCCGCGGGTCGTGTCCACGACGTTGGCGTTGGCCTGGGTTGCGGCTGGCAAACGCGCCGCGTACGTCACCGATGGCGGTGATCTGTCCGGGAGCGTGCATTTCGCCGCCGGGATCGCTGTGTGCCGGGCCGCCGGCTGTGTGATCACCGGGATCGACGGTGCCCCGATCGGGCAGGCAAGCCACGGGCCTGTGGTGGCCGCCGACGCCAAGACCCACGGGCTGCTGATGTCGATGATCCACAGCCGAAACCAGTGCTGTGACCGCATCAGGGACTCGTCGAGTACTTCCAGGGTGACCGGTAGCCGAGCGCCGAATGCAGGCGCCCGCGACAGACCACCCATGACCACGCCGAGCGCCATGATCTGAGCCGCCAAGGATGGCCTCTCCTACCTGGTCGCGGGTCGCAGCTCGGTGGGGGTCAGGACTGTGCTGCGGCCGGGTCTGTGGGTTCGTCGGTGGGTGTGCGGCGTTTGCGGGGGGCGGCGGAGCGGGGCGGCTGGGCGCGCATGTGGTCGCGAACGCGGGTCATGATGTCGCCGAGGTGGCGCAGGTCGTCGTCGGCGAGGGGGTCGAACAGCAGGTGGCGGGCGACCTCGATGTGGCCGGGCAGCACGGCGGCGACGCGTTCGAGGCCGGCGGGGGTGATGGTGACCAGGGTGGCACGTTCGTCGTCGGAGCTGGGGGCGCGGGTGACAAGACCGGCCTTCTCCAGCTGGGCGGCCTGGTAGGTGAGGCCGCTGCGGCTGTAGACGACACTGTCGGCCAGCGCGGTCATGGTCAGCTGCCCGTGAGCGTCGGCCAGACGGGCCAGGAGCTGGAACTGCACCCAGCTGAGATCGCCCTCGGCGCGTAGCTGCTGCTCAACGGCGTGCTGGAGCAGGCTGACTGCCTCCATGAGAGCGAAGTAGGCCCCCAGTTGCTCTGGTTTGAGGACGCCGTGGTCGTCGGTGTCGGTCATCCCCCTACCGTATCTGCTTCAAATTCGCAGCATAGTGACCGACGTCACAGGACTCAGGGGTATTGCTTTGAACTCGAAGCAGGTTACGGTCGCCAAGTGCTTCGGATTCGAAGCACATGAGTGAGGGAGAAAAGCCATGAAGGCAGTTCGGTACCACCGTTACGGCGACAGCGACGTCCTGGTCTATGAAGAGGCCGCCCGCCCGGTTCCGGCGGCGGGGCAGGTGGTGGTGAAAGTGGCCGGCACCTCTTTCAACCCGGTCGACGTGGCGATCCGCGCCGGTTATCTGCAGCAGGCGTTCCCCCTCGCCTTCCCGCACGTGCCGGGCATCGACGTGTCCGGAACCGTCGACGAGGTCGGTGCGGGCGTCCTCGGCTGGAAGGCCGGCGACGCGGTCGTGGGGTTCTCGCCGATGAACGCCGACGGCGCGGCCGCCGCCTACGTCGCCGTCCCGGCCGAGATCCTGGCCGCCGCACCCCGGACGGTGGAGCCGGCCGACGCCGCGGCACTGCCCGCGGTCGGCCTGACGGCCTGGCAGTCGCTGTTCGAGCACGCCGATCTGAAGGCCGGGCAGAGCATCCTGGTCAACGGGGCGGGCGGTGCGGTCGGCGGGTACGCCGTCCAACTCGCCGCGCAGGCCGGAGCCGTGGTCACCGCGACCGCCAGCGCCCGCAGCGCCGACCGGGTACGCGGCTACGGCGCCGAGGAGATCGTCGACTACACCGCCACCCCCGTCACCGGGACCGGTGAGCGGTTCGACGTCGTCCTCAACCTGGTGATCACCTCACCGCAGGAGACCGCGGCGCTGGTCGGCCTCGTGGCCGACGGCGGGGTGTTCGTCAGCACCACCACCCCCGGCCAGGATGACACCGACCGGGACGTACGGGCCGTGCGGGTCTTCGCCCGCAGTGACGCCGCCCAGCTCGCCGAGCTCGTCGCCCGCGTCGACTCCGGCGATCTGAAGATCGACGTCGCCGCCCGGCGGCCCCTGTCCGACCTGGCCGCCGTCCACGACGAGGCCATCACCGGACGGCTGGCCGGCAAGACCGTCCTCACCCCCGCCTGACCAACGCACAGCTCCCGGCCTCCCCCGCCGGATACGCGGCCACCGCCACGCACACCGCAAGCAGAACCGTCATGTCCTTCAGCCGGCTCGCCGAAGCTCTGCCACCATGCCCACCGGTCAGCCGAGCTGACCTCGTCAGCTCGGCTCGGTGGACGCGGTGACCACGTTGACCGCGTGGCGACGGTGGGTGGCGAACAGCGCGAGCGCGGTCTCGGTGTCACGCGAGCGCAACGCGGTGACCAGTTCGCGGTGCTCGCGCGGGACGAACTCGAGGTATCCCTGGGTGCTGAGGTTGATCCTGGTCAGCAGGAACAGGTGGACCTGGCAGCGGATGGCCTGCCAGGCCTCGGCAAGGCGCTGGTGCCGGGTGGCGGCGAACACGGCATCGTGGAAGGCGATGTCCTGCCGTACCATCTCGTGCTCGTCCGCGGCGCGGTCCATCAGGCCGGCCGCCTTGTCGATGGAGGCGAGGTCCTCTTCCGAGGCATGGGCGATGACCTGCCGGACGGCGAGGTCTTCCAGCGCGCCCCGCAGGCTGTCGAGCTCGGCGACGTCCTCGGGCGACAACGTGGTCACCGTGGTGCCGCGGTGCCACGCGCAGTGCACCAGGCCCTCGCGCTCCAGCAATCGCAGCGCCTCACGCACCGGGCCGCGGCTGACATCCATCACGCCGGACAGTTCCACCTCCCGCAGTGGCGTACCAGGGGGGTAGGCCCCGCTGAAGACAGCCTCCCGAATGCGGTCGGCGACCTCCTCGGCCAGCCCTCGGCGGCGCGCGGGGGCCACAACGCCGTGCTCATTCATGGCTTTACCTCCTCCAATGGTTCAATGTTAACATCTGGACAATCCCACCCCGAGGAACCAGCCGCGCACCGGAAGGACGTCCACACCATGCCCTCCACCGATTCCCAGATCCCCCGCTTCCACCTGGCCGTACCAGTCGACGACCTGGCCGAAGCACGCCGCTTCTACGGCCAGGTTCTCGGCCTTGAGCAGGGCCGCAGCGCCGACACCTGGGTCGACTGGAACCTGCGCGGCCACCAGTTCGTCACCCACCTCGCCCCGGCCCGCGCCCAGCGCATCCACAACCCGGTCGACGGCCACGACGTGCCCGTACCGCACTTCGGACTCATCCTGACCATCACCGACTTCCACGACCTCGCCGACCGCCTCCGCAGCGCGGGCACCGCGTTCGTCATCGAGCCGTACGTACGCTTCGAGGGCCAAGCCGGCGAGCAGTGGACGATGTTCCTGCTCGACCCGGCGGGCAACGCCCTGGAGTTCAAGGCCTTCGCCGACGACTCGCAGATCTTCGCCACCTGACGACGTACGCCACCGGCCGGCTTCCGGCGCCGCAACCGACTTCCCCGGGGGCCGCATCCGGTGCGGCAACAGTTCCAGCGCGCCGGGATGCCGTGAGCGTGCGCAGGCCGTGCCGTACGACGATTGCGGTGTCGTCGCCAGGAGCGGCCGGCCACTCGCGGTCGCCACGACGAGTTCGGGGGCGGCTGATGTCGTTGAGGTGGTCGGCGACCGAGCGCCGCGCGGCACCTACTCGCTGTCGTCGCGGTACGGCGCGTCGAGGATCAGGAGGGTGGCCCTCCGCTCGGCAGGACGGTACCCGGGTGGACGCGGCGCGCATGGTGGCCGTGAAGTAGTCCCCGGGCAGGTCGTCGAGCAGAGCGTCGCGCATCAGGTCGCTGCGTTCGCGGAGCGCCGGCGCGCGCCAGGGCGGATTCGGCCGCGCGGAGTCAGGGCAACCACGCCCGTGGCGACACGGTCCACAGGGCCGTGACGAGGCACGGCGGCGTGGGCACCGATCAGGTCGTCGTGGATGCCCAAGGCCTGGTAGGTCAGCTGGATGCGCCCCGCGTCGGGGTGGACGTAGACCTTGAACGCTCGCATGAGCGGCCGGATACGGACACCCTCTCCGGCGTTCGCGGAACCGAGCCTGCTACGTGCGACCCCGAAGGTCAGCGCGATGAAGTGGTCGGCCGCGAGTCGCGCGTCCGAGACATCGAGCAACCCGGCCCGGGCGAGGGCGGTGAACCGCTCACCGGAGGGCCTCGTCGGGCGTGGCCCGCTTCTGCGCGGAAGCCTCACGCAGCGTCTTCGCCGTCGGCGTGAACGAACCTCAGCGGAGCTACACTGCATGCTGTAGCTTACTACACTGCATGATGTAGTGTAGCCATCGGGGGCCAACTGGAGCGGTCATCGTGAAGGCTCTGATCTCGGGCGTGCGAGCACCGCAAGGCCCACACCCGCGCGTCGAATGCGTCGCCACGGCTTCGATGTCACGGCCGAGAAGGCGCCCTCCACGCGCGATGGCGACCATCCGGTCGACATCCGGCGCACTACACCCGGCGTCCTGGACCGCAGAGATGTCCTCCCACAGGCACAGGCCGACACCCGAACCAGGACATACCATCCCAGAACACCCGGAGGCCCTTGTCGCCCATGGAGGGAAGTGCGTGCGCATGGCTTCCAGGCCACCCCTTGCCCACGAAAGGACGTCCATGCCCGGATCATTGGCCCCCGGTCCGCACCGGGAGACCCGCTGTCGGCGCCCTCGGCCTGCCGGCAGTGCGAAGGTCACGCGACACGCTGGTCCCGTCCTCGCACCGCGGCGGGCCGACGCATTGGCGCCCGATGCACCGCCGCACAGCCCCGGCACGCGCTTCGCTTCAGTCGCGTGATATGGACCTTCCCACACGCCAAGCGAACTGATACGTTCATCTCAATTCGTAGAGCCGTCTACGTACTGTTTCGACAAAAGGAGACAGCGGTGGCAAAACAGCAGGTAGAGCACGAACCCGCCGAATCGGTGAATTCCACCATCCGGGCGGGTGAGCTCGAAGTCGGGTACATCGACAGCGGCAGTGGTGTGCCGCTCGTGCTCGTCCATGGCGGCGAGAGCGACCGTACCCAGTACGCGACACTCCGCGCGCACCTCGGCGCAGGCATACGGGCGATCTCCTATGATCAGCGCGATTCGGGGATCACCGTGAACCCGCCGGTTCCGTACACGCTGGGCGACCTCGCCGATGACCTCGTCGCCTTGCTGGATGCGCTGGGGCTCCAGAGCGCGCACCTGTTGGGCACCTCCTTCGGCGGCGCCGTCGCGCAGCACACCGCGCTCCGGCATCCCGATCGGGTCTCCTCCCTCATCCTGGTCGCCACCACGCCGAGCTTCGCGCTGTGTCCCAAGACGGTCGACGAGCTGTTTGACATGTCCCACGACAACCGGCAGAAAGCGGTCAAGGACTTCTTCGTCACACCCGAAGGCCAGACCGAGCTCCACACCCGGGCGGCCCAGACGCTCGCCTACCGTGATCCCGAGAAGAGCGGCCGCCGCCACGATGCCGCCCGGCAGCACGAGGTCCGGGACCGCCTCGGTGAGATCACCGCACCCACCCTGATCGTGCACGGCACGGCGGACCTGCTGGCGCCCTACACCGGCGCCACCCTGATGGCGCAACAGATTCCGAACGCCGAACTGCGTTCGATCGAGGATGGGCGCCACGCGATCGCGATGGAGTTCGCGCCCACGATCGGCCCCTGGGTGCGCGAGTTCCTCGGAGTGACGGCAGCGTGAGCGACACGGCGCACGCCCGCGTCCAGCGGGCTCCGCAGCCATGAGTGACGCCGGCCGCGAGGTCGCGAACCGGATGGCCGAGGCGGCCCAGGCGTGGCTGGACTCCCTGGACGCCGACCAGCGCCCGGTGGCGGTCGGACCGCCGCCGGGCGCCGACGACGCGGCCGAGGCCGAACGCACCCGCTGGTTCTACACGCCCACCGATCACGGCGGCCTCACCTTCCACCAGCAGCGCCCCGCCCAGCACCGGCTGGTGATGCGGCTGGTCGCGAGCGGGCTGTCCGAAGCCGGGTACACCACCGTCGCCACCGTGCTCGGCCTGGAGAACGTACTCGACCGCGTCGAGGGCTTCTCGGTGAACTGGGGGCGGGAACGCACCCGCGACCCCGGCATGTACTACCTGCGGGTCTTCGGCGAGCCCGGCGGGCCGCAGCCGTGGGGATGGCGGTTCGGCGGCCACCACGTCTCGCTCAACAACCTCGTGGTGGACGGGCGCGTCGCCGCCACCACGCCGTGCTTCCTGGGCGCCGACCCGGCCGCGTCGCCACTGCTGGGCGGCGCGACGCTGCGCCCGCTGGGGACGGCCGAGGACCTGGCCCGCGAGCTGGTCCGCTCCCTGCGCCCCGAGTTCGCCGCCCGCGCGGTTCTGCTGGCGCGCGCCCCGAACGACATCGTGGCGGGCAACAGCGCCCGGATCGACGACCGCGTGGTGAAGCGCAGCGAACTCTGGCGTCCCGGCCCGTTCACTCCGGACGGTGCCGAGAACCCGGCCACCGGCCTCGACGGTGCGAACCGGCAGGCGCTGGCCCTCACCCCGACGCCCAAGGGCGTGCCGGGCGCCGAGCTCGACGCCGCGCAGCGGGAGCTGCTGCGGGCCCTGCTCGGCACCTACCTCGACCGCGTCCCGGACGGGGTGTCCCCGCTCTCCCGCTACGACGACCCGGCGGCGCTGGACGCCGTGCACCTCTCCTGGGCCGGCTCCACCACGGCGGGCGAGCCGCACTACTACCGCCTGCAGGGCCCGCGGCTGCTCGTCGAGTGGACCAACATCCACCGCGGCGTCAACCACGCCCACGCCGTGTGGCGGGACCCGGAGACCGACTTCGGCGGCGACGTCCTCGCCGCCCATCATGCAGCTCACCACGTGCCATAAGAACGGAATGAGACAGACATGGCCGGCCAACAGCCATCACCGACCGACGCTCCCTCCCACAAAACGCGCCCCACGCTGCGGGGATCCTTCGGCATGTGCGCGTCGACGCACTGGCTGGCCTCCGCGACGGCCCAGTCCGTACTGGAGCGGGGTGGCAACGCGTTCGACGCGGCGACGGCCGGCGCCTTCGTGCTGCACGTGGCCGAACCCCATCTGAACGGGCCGGGCGGTGATCTCGTCGCCGTGTTGGCAACCGCGGCAGACTCGTCCCCGCTCGTGCTGGCGGGACAGGGCCACGCTCCGCGGGGAGCCACGATCGAGCACTTCCGGGCCGAAGGGCTGGACCACGTCCCGGGCGCGGGCGCCCTGGCCGCCGCCGTCCCGGGCGCCGTCGACTCCTGGCTCTGGCTGCTCGCCGAGTTCGGTACCTGGGAGCTCGCCGACGTCCTGGCCTACGCGATCGACTACGCGGAGCACGGAGTTCCGGTCGTACCCCAATTGGCGCGCGTCCTGGCCACGGTCGAGGATCTCTTCCGCACGCACTGGCCGACGTCGTACGCGCTGTGGATGCCCGGAGGACAGGTCCCGCAACCGCATGCGACTCTCGTCAACCCCGCCTACGCCCGGACGCTGCGCCGGCTGATCACCGAGGGTGCCGGCGAGACGAGAACGGCACGGATCGACTCCGCGCGGCACACCTGGCGAACCGGGTTCGTGGCGGCCGCCTTGGCGGAGTTCGCGGCCGAACCGCATCGGCACTCCTCGGGCGGGGACCACGCCGGAGTGATCACCGCCGCCGACTTCACCGACTTCCTTCCGTCCATCGAACCCGCGGTCACCGCGGAGTTCCGGGGGATCACGGTGGCGAAGGCGGGCTTGTGGTCCCAGGGTCCCGTGCTGCTGCAGGCCCTCACCATGCTCGACCACTTCGACGACGAACAGATCGATCCGTCGACCGCCGAGGGAATCCACACCATCACCGAGGCTTTGAAGCTGGCCATGGCCGACCGGGAGGCGTTCTACGGGCATCTCGATCCGGCGGACGCGAAGGCCGTGGTGTGCCGTCTGTTGTCCCCTCGGTACAGCAAGGAGCGCGCCGGCCTGATCAGCGCGGTCGCGTCGACCGCGTTCAGGCCCGGTGACATCGGCGTCACACCGTTCACGCCACCGCTCGTCACCCGTCAGCACGCCGTCCAGGCCGACGGCGTCGGAGAGCCCACCGTGCAACAGACCGGGGAGACCCGGGGCGACACCTGCCACATCGACGTCGTGGACCGCTGGGGCAACATGATCTCCGCCACGCCGTCGGGAGGGTGGCTCCAGTCCTCCCCCGCCGTGCCGGATCTCGGTTTCGCGCTGGGCACCCGGCTCCAGATGACATGGCTGGACCCGGCTGCCCCGTCGCGCCTGGCGCCGGGGCGGCGGCCTCGTACGACGCTGACTCCGACCCTGCTGCTGCGCGACGGCAACCCCGTGGCCGCGCTGGGCACGCCGGGAGGTGACCAGCAAGACCAGTGGCAACTGCTCTACCTGGTGCGCACGCTCGCTCTCGGGATGGATCCGCAGGAGGCGATCGACGCACCCGCGTTCCACACCACCGCGGTACCGAGCTCGTTCTGGCCGCGGACCTGGACGCCGGGGGGATTGGTGATCGAGGAACGAGCGGACGAGGCGGTCATCGACGAGCTGCGCGAACGTGGCCACGACGTGACCGTCTCCGGCCCCTGGAGCCAGGGCCGGCTGTCAGTCGTCACGCGTGATCCGGACACCGGCGTCCTCCAGGCGGCGGCGAACCCGCGCGGCGCTCAGGGCTACGCGGCAGGGCGATGAACGGCGTTGCGTCCCGCACCCGACCCCGCACCCGCACCCGCGGCCGGCTCGTGCGACGACGTGTCACGCCGGTGGGTCTGATGCTCGCCCTCACCTTCGCGACGGGCGTCGTCGACGCTGTCGGATACCTGCGCCTGGACCAGGTGTTCGCGGGCAACATGACGGGCAACGTGGTCATCCTCGGCATGGCGGCCGCAGGCGGGACGGGGCTGCCCGTGCTCGGCCCGGCCATGGCGCTGGTGTTCTTTCTCGTCGGCGCGGCCGTGGCGGGGCGGGTGCTGCGCACCGCCGCCCCGGGCTGGTGCCGCCGGTGCACGGGTCTGCTGGGCGGCGTCGGACTAGTCCTGGCCGCCACGGCGCTCGGCCTGGCCGTAGCCGGGGTGGGCGCCCCTGCCGCCCGCGTGGTGATGGCGTCGTCGCTCGCCCTGGCCATGGGGGTGCAGGCGGCGACGGCCCGCCATCTGGCGGTGAAGGACGTCACCACCGTGGTCGTCACCTCCACCCTGACCGGCCTCGCGGCGGACTCCCGGCTCGGCGCGGCCCGCGGCCAAGGGGCACTGCGCCGCGGCGCGGCCGTCACGCTCATCATCGTCGGAGCGGTCACCGGCGCGGCGTTGTGCCACGTGCACGAAGGTCTCGCGGTGGCGGCGGCAGCGTTCGTCGTGCTGGCCGTGACCGGCCTCGGCCACGTGGCCGTTCGCTCCACCGACTACGTGGCGGCAGCCACGACTGGATCGACCATGTCCCCGACGAGCAGGTCCTTGGCCTCAGCACCGGACCGACCGCCCCCGGCTTCGGCGCGATGACGCCGCCCGCCGACGACGAGTACTTCACGCCCGGCACCTCCAGCCTGACCGCGCTCGCGGCGTGAGTACTCCCCGCTAGGCGGCAGCGCTACATGCGCTGCCGACCCTGCACCAGCACGGCAACGAGGAAAGGACGTTCATGACCACACCATCCCTGGCTCCCCCGGTCCGCATCGGGAAGGCCGCTGTCGGGGCTCTCGGCATGCTGGCACTCGCCACTGGCGTCCTGGAGGCGGTGGTGTCACCGACGCTTCCGCTGTTGCAACAGGAACTGTCGATAAGTCGTGCCGAAGGGGCACTGCTCAGCATCGCGATGCTCATCACCGGCGCTATCTTCGCGCCCATCGCGGGCAATCTCGGTGACCGTCACGGCGGGAAATGGGTCATCACCCGGCTGATGGCGGTGGTCGTGGTCGGTGGCCTGGTGTCCGCGCTGGCACCGAACCTGCCGGTGATGCTGCTCGGTCAGGTACTGCAGGGCGCGATGGTGGGCGCGATGCCACTGTCGTTCATCCTGGTACGCAAGTACCTCCCAGCGGGAGAGTCCGGGGTGGCCATCGGGTTGGTCAGCGGGTTGTTCCTGGGCGGCGGCATGCTGGGCACGCTGATAGCCGGGCCCATCGCGGAGGGGCTGTCCCGGCACTGGATGTTCGCGATACCGACGTTCGCGATCGTCGTGGCGACCCTGTTGGTGCACAGGCTGATGCCGAACGATCCGCCGGCCCGGACCGGCGCGAGGATGGACTGGCCCGGCCTGCTTCTCCTGAGCGGCATTCTGCTGACGCTCATGTTCGGCCTCTCGATGGTGGCCGAGATCGGCAGCCGGCCGCTCGTGTTCGGCGCCGTCGTCGTGCTCCTGGCCGCCCTCGTGGCCGGGTGGGTCTTCGTGGAACGCCGGTCACCCTCGCCGATGGTCGATCTGCAGATGCTCGCGAAGCCTGCGATCTGGAGCTCCTATGTGATCACCTTCGCCGTCTGCCTAGGTACCTCGGCGTCGATGTATCTCGTTCCGCAGCTGTTCGAGGTGCCCGCCGAAGCGTACGGCTTCGGGGCCAGCGCCACCGACATCGGGCGGTACCTGTTGCCCGGCGCCGTCGCGGCGGCGGTCGCCGGGCCGCTCAGCGGAGTCCTGGCGCGGCGTTTCGGCGCGAGTGCCGTGGTCGCTGCCGGAATCGGCTTCCTGTCGGCCACGTTGGTCGCCATGGCGTTCATCCACACCGACGTCTGGCACCTCGTCGTCGGCAAGGTGCTGGTCGCTCTGGCCAGTGGCATCTGCGTCACGGCGATGGTCGTCAAGACCGCCACCTCTGTCGATCAAGGCGACACCGGCACCGCCACCAGCCTGGTCCTGGTGATTCGCGTGATCGCCTACGCCGCAGGCGCACAGATCGGCGGTGCCTTCCTCACCGCCGCGACCCCTGCCGGGTCGAACATCCCGGCCGAATCGGCCTTCACCACCGTCTTCGTCATCACCGGCGTCGTCACGGCGCTGTCCCTGCTTGCCGTCCGTACCCTGAGCAAAGGAGCCAAGGAATGACCCGCACCGACCTGAGGACGGATGTCCGTACCACGCCGAGGCGCAAGGTCCTGATCTCGGGGGCCAGCATCGCGGGTCCTGCCCTCGCGTTCTGGCTGAACCGCTACGGATTCGACGTCACGGTGGTGGAGAAGGCGGGCGCACTTCGTGCCGGTGGTTATCCCATCGACGTGCGCGGCACCGCGCTGGATGTCGTCGAGAGGATGGGAATCCTGCCGCGACTGCGGGACTCGCACATCGACCTGCGCCGGCTGACCTTCCTCGACGGGGACGGCAGCGAGGTGGTCTCGGTTAACCCGCACGCCGTCACCGGCGGTGTCGCGGGACGGGACCTGGAGGTGCGGCGCGGGGATCTGAGCGACGCTCTTTACGCGGCGGTCCGTGACGACGTGGAGTTTCTGTTCAACGACTCCATCGACACCCTCGACCAATCCGGCCACGGGGTCGACGTCACCTTCCGCGGGGGCGGCAAGCGTACGTTCGACATGGTATTCGGGGCGGACGGTATGCACTCACGCACCCGCGAGATGCTGTTCGGCCCCGAAGAGCAGTTCCACCGCTTCCTGGGGTACTGCTTCGCCGTGTTCACCATGCGCAACACCTTCGGGCTCTCCCACGAGACCGTGATGTGGAACACCCCGGGCAGGGCCGCGGCACTCTACGCCGTAGGGGACGACGACGAAGTGCACGCCTTCCTGAACTTCGCCCACCCGCAACCGCCGTTCGACGCGTTCCCGAACCCGGAAGCCCAACGGGACCTGATCGCCACGGTCTTCGCCGACGCGGGATGGGAGGTCCCGGGCATGCTGGCCGCCATGCGCGACTCGGATGACCTGTTCTTCGACGCGGTCAGCCAGATCCGCATGCCCGGCTGGTCCAGCGGCAGGGTCGCGCTGGTGGGCGACGCCGCGTACGCACCCTCCTTCCTTACCGGACAGGGCACCAGCCTGGCGCTCGTCGGCGCGTACATGCTCGCCGGTTCCCTGGCCGACCGGGACCACGCCGAGGGCTTCGCCGCCTACGAACACGACACCCGTGAGTTCGTGACCCTGAACCAGGGGCTGGTCGGAGAGGGCTCCGCCACGCTCTTCCCGACCACCGCTCAGGCCCTGGAGCAGCGCAACAACAGGCTGCGCAAGCTCAGCGCCATACCCGTCGCGGAGGGACGTCCGGCCCATTCGGCCCTCACCCTGCCCGCATTCATGTCCATGACCTGAGCAGCCCGGGGACGCGCGCCGATGACGGGCGTCCCCGGCGGCCGGGACCGCCGACCGTCGCACCGGCCGATGCCCCGTCCTCGCCGCTCGCGCGCGGCGTCACCGCACGCATCCGGCCCTGCCGCAGCGGACGGCCCGGTCCAACGGCTGAGTCATTGTAGGCGGACGCCTTGAGAGTTATAGTCATCTCATATGAGAAAAGATTCTCATTTAAGAATGGAGCCCTATCATGTTCATTGCTGCGGCGACGGACAGCGTGTTCATCGCTCCGAACTGGGATCGCGTGGCAGCGGAGGAGACTCGCCGCCTGGGTGAGGTGCCGGCCGCCAACGTCGGCGACGCGCTGCAGCGGATGACCGTCATGGACGGCGGCATCCGGCTGGTCACCGAGCGCGCCGCGCTCCTGGGAAACGCCCTGACGGTGGACGTGCGGTCGGGTGACAACCTGGCCATTCACCGCGCGCTCGACGAAGCCCGACCGGGTGACGTCCTGGTCGTCAACGGGCACGGCGACATGACCCGGGCGCTGATCGGCGACCTCATCGGCGAGATCATGGTGAATGCCGGGGTCGCCGGCGCAGTGGTCGACGGCGCCGTCCGCGACGTCCAGGCGCTGTCCGAGATGGGCCTGACCGTCTACGCGCGGGCGATCACCCCCGCCGGGCCGTTCAAGGGCGGGCCCGGCACCATCGGTGCCCCGGTGGCAGTCGGCGGCGTGGTGGTGGCGGCAGGTGACGTGCTCGTCGGTGACGCCGACGGCGTCGTCGTCGTCCCACGGCTCCGCGTGCACGAGGTCGTGGGCGCGGTCGACGGGATCGTCGAGAAGGAGGAGGAGCTCCGGCAGCGCATCCTCGCCGCGCGCTCCGACCATGCGGCGGTGGCTCGATGACCGCCATGCTGCCCGCCTTCCGGATCGAGGAACTGCGCCGCTGCTCGCGGCGTCCGGCCCTCGCCCCGGCCCCGCCGGGGGCCGTCTCCCTCGCCATGGGTGAGCCGGACTTCCCGACACCGCCGCCGGTGATCGAGGCCGCCGCGGCCGCCTTGCGCGCGGGGCACACCCACTACGCCGACCAGAAAGGCCTGCGGGAGCTGCGCGCCGCGCTCGCGTCCAGGTTGCCGGCGCACCCCGGCCGGACCTGGACCGCGGACGACGTCGTGGTCACCCACGGCGCCACCGCCGCGCTGGCGGCCGTCGTGCTGGCGATGATCGGCCCCGGCGACCGTGTGGTCATCCCGGAGCCCGCCTACTCGCTGTACGCCGACCTGGTCGTCCTCGCCGGGGGCACCGTGGACTTCGTCCCGCTCGCCCCGGACCTGCACTGGGACCTCGACGCGTTGGCCGCCGCGCTTCCCGGGGCCGCGATGATGATCTTCTCGAACCCGTCGAACCCGACCGGTATCGTGCACCGCGAGCAGGAGCTCCAAGCCCTCGGAAAGATCCTCGACGGCTCCGACGTCCTGGTCGTCAGCGATGAGGCGTACCACCGGCTGGTGTACCCGGGGCATGCGCTGACCTCGGCGCTGGAGATCGAATCGCTGCGGGACCGGACGGTGTACGTCCAGACCTTCTCCAAGACGTACGCGATGACCGGCTGGCGGGTGGGGTACCTGACCGGGCCACGCGAGGTGGTGGAGGCGGCGGCCCACGTGCACCGGACCTACAACGGCTCGTTGAACACGGCGGCCCAGCACGCGGCCCTCGCCGCCCTCGATCTGCCGGACGCCGTCCTCGACGCCATGACCGACAGGTACCGGCAGCGCCGCGAGATCGTGGTCGCGCACCTGTCCGGGATTCCCGGCCTGCACCTGGTCCCGCCGGAGGGAGCGTTCTACGGGTTCCTCCGCTACGACGCCGACCTGCCCTCCGAGGCGGTCGCCCGCGAGCTCGCCGAACGGGGGGTGATGGTCCGGGCCGGCGCTGAGTACGGGCCCTCGGGCGAAGGGCACATCCGGATCTCGTTCGCGGCCTCCGAGGACGACCTGCGGACCGGGCTGGACCGCATCGTCCGTCACCTCGGCGATGCGAGATCCTGACGAGGCCCGGCGACCGTACACCGTACGGCTCATGTCCGGGCAGCCGAACGGACGTTCACTCAGGGGATATACTTCGCCTGCACTTCGATGAGGGGCGAAGGAGGCGCGTGACCGATCAGCAGGCCGCCCCGAACGGCGGGCACAAGCTGCGCAGTGACACCCGCCGCAACCGCCGGCGCCTCCTCAAGGCCGTCGGCGAGCTCGCCCGGGAGGCGCCCGGCCAGCTCACCATGCAGGCCGTGGCGTCCCGCGCGGAGATCGGCCCGGCCACCGCCTACCGCTACTACTCCTCGATGGACGACGTGCTCGCGGCCTACGTGCTCAGCGTCGTCGAGGAGCTCCGCGACTTCAGCGCGAGGTCGACCGCGGAAGGGCGACCGCTGTTCGACTCCGTCGTGGACAAATGGGTGGACCTGCTCGCGGAGCACGGCCCGGCGTTGGTGCAGCTTCGCTCCCGCCAGGGTTACCTGGAGCGGCTCAACGACGGCGACGCGATCATAACCGCCGTGCGGGATGCCTGGAACGAGCCGGTGAAGGGGCTGCTCGACGACATCGGCCTCCCGAACGAGATGATCGAGTACGCCCTGTTCCTCTGTAACATGATGTTCGATCCGCGCGAGATCCAGGACCTGCTGCAGGTGACGGACCTGTCCCGCCGCGAGGTCATCACCCGGCTGACCGAGGCCTACAGCGGCGCGTTGCGCGGGTGGGCGCGGGCAGGCTGAGCGCCCCGGGCGCTGCGTGCGCCGGCCCGGATCCGGGGAGCCCGGCGCCTGGCTCCCCGGGCGCGCGAGGGTGCCGGCCTCGGCGTACGGGTCGCCGAGCTCCCGGAACACGCCCCGGGCCTCCGGTGCGTTACTCGTCTGGGGACACCAGTCCCGACCGGTACGCGTAGATCGCGGCCTGGACACGGGTGCGCACGCCGATCTTGGCGAGGACGCGTGACACGTGGATCTTGACCGTCCCCGCGGCGATGGCCAGGTCCTCGGCGATCTCGGCATTGGACCCGCCCAGCGCGACCAGCCGGAGCACCTCCGTTTCCCGCACCGTGAGCTCCCGAGCGTCGGCCTGAACCGGCGGGGTCGCGAAGCGGCGCACAAGCCTGCGCGTGACCTGGGGGTCGATCAGCCCCTGACCTCGGTGAGCCGCGCGCACCGCCGCCAGGTAGAGGTCGGGGTCACCGTCCTTGAGCAGGAAGCCCACGGCACCCGCTTCGAGCGCCCCGAAGAGGTACTCGTCCGTGTCGAACGTGGTCAGCGCGATGATCGCCGTTTCCGGCGCCCGCGCCGCCAGCCGCCGGATCGCCGTGATCCCGTCCGTGCCCGGCATACGGAGGTCGGTGAGGATCACGTCCGGCCGGTGCTCACGCGCCATGCTGATCAGCTCTGCCCCGTCGCACGCGGCGCCGAGGAAGGCGATCTCGGGCTCGTGACCCAGCAACTGCCGTAGGCCCTCGCGGGCGAGATGCTGATCGTCGGCGATCAGGAGGCGGATCACGGGGCCACCTGCCGGGCCGGATGATCGTGCGCGGGGGACACCGTGGAGGGGCCGAGCTCGGCACCGCCGGTCTTCGTCGCCGGTCCGCGCTCCTCACGCGCGTTCGGGGGGAGGGCGGGCAGGTCAGCGCGCACCCGCCAGCCGTTCTTGCCGCGCGGGCCGATGTGACAGCGCCCCCCGAGTGCCGCCACCCGCTCGCGCATGCCCGCCACGCCGTGCCCCCCACCGTGCCCGCCGCTGGGCCCGCCGCCGTGCCCGCCGCTGGGCGCTCCGCTCGGGACGCGGTCGTCCGCCGGTTCGCCGCCGGACGATGGGCGGGGCGGACCCGGGTCGTCGATGGTGACAATGACCCGGCTGTTCGCCCCATGGACCGTGACCGAGGCCGTCGCGGCCGTGGAGTGCCGCGCCACGTTGGTCAGCGCCTCCTGCACAACCCGGTACGCGCAGACCGCCGTCTCGGGGTGGACGGTGCTCTCCAAGCGGGGATCGACCTCCAGGGCGACGGCCAGCTCCGGACCACCGCTGCGTTCCACCAGCGCGGGCAGGTCGGCGAGGCCTCGCCCCGTCGCCTGCTCCTCGCCGTCCGATCGCACCAACGTCGCGAGCAGCCCCCGGATCTCGGCCAGCGCCTCGGCCGAGAGACCGGCGATCCCGGCCAGTGCACGGTCGGCCTCGCCGTCGCGACCGGCCAGCGCCCGCCGGGCGCCGACCGCCTGGAGCCTGATCGCACTGAGATGGTGACCCACGATGTCGTGGACGTCCCGCGCGATCCGCGCAGCCTCCTGCGAGCGCGCCCACTCCTCCCTGGCCCGTTGCAGCCGTACGGCCTGCGCGGCCCGGTCGGCCCGCAGTCGCAACGCGTACCCGACGGCGACCGGTGCCGCACCGGCCGCCGCGTAGACGAACACGGTGGCGAGATCAGGCGTGGACATGCCCCCGGTGCCCACCGCCATCACCACCGCCAGGACGACGGAGCCGATCAGCAGGGCCGAGCGCAGCCGGTGGCGGTAGTAGGCCGCTGAGGCGACGATCAGGCCCAGCACCCACGTCCCGGTGTCGCGCTCCAGCGCGAGACTGGCCGCCAGCATCACCACCGCGGACGCGGCGACCGCCGTCAGCGGCAGCCGCCTGCGGACCGCCAGCGGCGCGCAGGCGGCCAGGGTCGGCACCGCCCATGCCGCCGCCGAGCCCGCGTCGGTGACCGCCGCGGGCTGACCGCGCCACCATCCGTCCAGCGCTGAGACCGCCAACGCGATGACCGCCACGGCGCAGGCGAGCAGGGCGTCGCGGCCCATCAGCGGGATGCGCCCCCAGACGCCGACCGCGTCTCCCGCTGGGGAGGTGCGGAAAGTCGCCGATCGTCTCACGGGACCAGTATCACGCCGGCCATGCGCGGCACGTGGTGCCGGGAGCGGGCAGCTTGCCGTCGATCAGGTATCGGTCCACGTACGTGGTCACGCAGGGATCGCCGGCGTTCAGGTACCGGCCGTGGCCGATGTCGTCGTACTTGATCGTGACCGAGCCGGGCACCTGGTCGGTGATGGCGCGGACAGAGGGGTACTCGTAGACGGGTCCGACGCCGAGCAACGGCGGCAGCTTGCGGGCCGGCAGCGGCGCCGGCGGGTTGGGGACCTTGGCCGCCGTCCACGGCGAACACGCGAGATGACCGTTCTCCTGCAGGCCGGAGAAGTTCGGCGACACCTTGGCCGAGCGCCGTACCGCCGCCCGATAGGCACGGTAGCCGTCGTAGTGGTACCCGTCGGCGCACCGCACCGCCAGCAGGGCGGTCACTTGCGTCCCCGGCCCGCGGCCTTGCGGGTCGAAACCGGACGCGTCGCCCTTCGAGGCGATCGCGATGGCCTTGGCGAGCGCGGGCCAGCCCGATTTGTCGTCGACCAAGCCGTACGCGCTCCACTTGAGGTCGTCGCCGTCGTAGCGGCGGTCACCGGCGGCCGCGGCACCGGGCAGGGGGAGGCGCTCGGCCCGCTTCACGACGTCCTGCCAGGTCTTTTCCACGTCTCTGCCGTGCAGCGCGCAGTCGGAGGCGCCGGCGCACCAGCGGACGAAGCGCTTGAAACCGTTCTCCAGGCCCTCGTACTGCAGCCGCTCCGAATCCGCGACCGGGTCCACGTGGTCGGGCACGCTGTCCAGCGCCATGGCGCGCACCCGCTGCGGGAACAGCCGCGCGTACGAGGCTCCGAGCACGCCGCCGTAGGAGTTGCCGAGAAAGGAGATCTTCTCCTCGCCCAGGGCGGCGCGGATGGCGTCCATGTCGCGGGCCTGGGTGGCGGAGTCCATGTGGGCGAACAACTCGGGCACGGCGTCCCGGCAGGGAGCGATCGCGGCGGCGTTCGCCTTGAGTACCCGGTCGTACTCGCGCCTGCTGTCCGGAGTGGCGAACGCGGGACCCTTCACACAGGACGCCATCGGGATGTGCTCGCCGCTCGCCCCGCCGCGCGGGTTCCAGGTGACGACGTCCATCCGGGTACGCAGACCGGCGAAGTGGGCCAGCCGCCGGGACAGCTCCTGGACGCCCGCCCCGCCGGGACCTCCGGGACTGAACAGGACGGTTCCCGCGGCCTCGCCGGTCGCCGACGCCCTGGCCAGGGTGAGCGTGATCGTCTTCCCGCCGGGCTTCGCCCAGTCGACGGGAACGGCCAGTCCGGCGCACTGCAACTCGGCCGAGACGTCCCCGCCGCATGCTGACCAGGTGAGGGACGGCGCCGGTGTCGCGGCAGGCGAAAGGGAGGCGGCGCCGGCGGGAGCGTACGCTCCCAGCGCCATCACCAAGGGCAGAGCGAGCAAGACTGATCTTGGCCAGGTCATCGAATTCTCCGATAAACAGTGCGGCGAGCGCCGCAGACGACCTCACAGGCTAGACAGGCGAACCTCCCGCTACATCTGCCACAGGGCATACATCCCGTCTAGCCTGGGTCGGCGCAGAGCTGGGAGGTCAAAGCGGTGCGGGCCCACTCTTCCCACGTGTCCGGTGACCAGTCGCGGTCGCGGACGAAGATCAGGTAGAGCTGTGGGCTGAGCAGGCCGAACAGCACGTCCGCAGCCATCTCGACGGAGATGCCGGGACGGGCGTCGGGCTTGCCGGCCAGAGCTTCGGCAGCCGTGTAGTGCACGGTGTAACGCGGGTCGGGGCCGTCCGGCCACTGCGCGGCGATCTCGGGATCGGTGGCCGCGGCAGTCGCGATCAGCGACATGATCGGGGCGACCCGGCCCAGGATCTCGCGGGTGCCGCGGACGTGCGCGCGCAGTTGCCCGGCCGCGGTGGGCTCGGCGCACGCGGCGCGGAACCACTCACGATCCATGGTGGCGACAGGCTCGGTGTCCCCGGCGATGGACGTGTCGACGACGTCCTTGAACAGCGTGCGCTTGTTACGGAAAACGAAGTAAATCGTCTGGACGGCCACGCCCGCCCGGTCCGCGACCTCCTGCAGGCTCGTCGCCCCGTAACCCTGCGCGACGAACAACTCGCGAGCCGCCTCGACGACCTTTTCGCGGGTGTGGCGTGAGCGCTCGGCTCGCTTGTCCGGCCGTTTGACTCTGTCCATATGACGAGTATATCTCTAGAGTCTTCCACTAAAGTCAGACTCTAAATTCTTGGAGGAAACGATGGACAAGCCCGACACCACCCAGCAGATCTCAACGCCGCGAGACCAGGAGGAGGAGTCCGTCCACCGCGCGCTGGAGGGCTATTACCGCGCCGGCAAGCCGCCATGGGACACCGGCGTGACGCCGCCCGAGCTGGTCGCCCTGGTAGAGGGGCGCGGCGCGCTGCCGCCCGGCCGCGCTCTCGAGCTCGGCTGCGGTACGGGGACCAACGCCGCCTACCTCGCACGGCACGGCTGGGAGGTGACCGCCGTCGACCTGATCGACCGCGCCGTCGACCAGGCCAGGGAGCGGGCCGAGGCGGCGGGGGTGACGATACGGCTGCTGCACGGGGACGCCACCCGCCTCGATGACCTGAACGTGCCCGGACCCTTCGATCTGTTCTTCGACCTGAGCTGCTACTGCGGGATCCCGCTGCACCGCCGCGACGCCTACGCCGCCGGGCTCACCCACCGCGCCGCTCCCGGATCACGGTTGCTGATGTTCGGGTACGGCCCCGAGCCGCTCGGCAATCCGGCTTCCGAGATCACGTCGTGGGCGGCGGGCGTCACAGCCGACGAACTCGACGCCAGGTTCGCCGGCTGGGAACTGCTCGACGTCACGCCGGGCACCAACTCGGTGCCGACCTTCTGGTTCACGCTGCGACGCGACGCCTAGCCGACGAGCGTGATCACGGGGATGTCGGGGTGGTTCGCAGGAGAAGGAGGGCGATGTCGTCGGTACGCTGCTCGTTCGTGGCCTGCTCGATGAGCGACTCCGCCAGGGCGGGCAGGGGCTGTCCGGGCGTGGGGGTGAACCGGGTGGCCAGGGCGGCGATGGCGTCGCCCAGGTCGAGGCCGGGTCTCTCGACGAGGCCGTCGGTGTAGAGGGCCATGACCGCGCCCGGCGGCATGTTCAGGTCCGTGGTGCCGTACTCCGCGTCGGGGTCGATACCGAGGAGCAGGCCGGCCGGGGTTTCGATGATCTCGGCCGGACCTCCGGACCTGCTGAGCACCGGCGGCAGGTGGCCCGCGCTGGCCAGGGAGGCGGTGCGCCGACGCAGGTCGAAGCTGACGTACAGGCAACTCGTGAAGCGGTCCGTGGCCAGCTCGGTGAGCAGCCGGTTGGTGCGCGTCAGCACCTCGCCGGGGTCGGCGCCCGCGGTGGCGTGGGCGCGGATGGCGGTGCGTACCTGACCCATGAGCGCGGCGGCCGTCACGTCATGGCCCTGGACGTCGCCGATCACCGCCCCGGCCAGGGTGTCGCTGAGGCGGATCAGGTCGTAGAAGTCGCCGCCGATGTCCATGCCGGGGGTGGCGGGCACGTATCGGGCGGCCACGTCCAAGGCGGGGAACTCGTGGAGATCCTGCGGTAGCTGACCCGCCTGCAGGGATTGGGCGAGCCGGCGCCTGTTGTCGTAGAGCCAGGTACGCTCGAACGCCTGGGTGATCAGCTCGCCGAGGGTGGTGACGCTGGACCGCTCACTGTCGCTGAACTGACGGGGGCGGTCATAGGCGAGGACACACGTACCTATGGACCGGCCCATGGCGACCAGCGGCAGGAGCACCCAGGCGCCCATGTCGTCGATGCGGATGGCGTCGGGGTAGGTCCGCTCGAACTCCTCCCAGGTCGGATAGAACGCCGGTTTGCCCTCGTCGTAGCCGCGCGCCCAGCGGACCGCTTCGACCACCCGGCGTCCGTTGAACCCCTCCAGGCCGCGGCTGCTGTAG
The DNA here is from genome assembly GCF_052068115.1 of Nonomuraea sp. ZG12. NCBI lineage: Bacteria > Bacillati > Actinomycetota > Actinomycetes > Streptosporangiales > Streptosporangiaceae > Nonomuraea > Nonomuraea sp. ZG12. Next base: position 64 of record NZ_JBQHCW010000010.1, on the reverse strand, counting down.
CCGCGCGAGCCGGCCACGTGCATCCGCCCGCTGTTCCAGGTCAAGATGGCCATGGCCTGGGCCT
>NZ_JBQHCW010000009.1:0-314953 GCF_052068115.1 Nonomuraea sp. ZG12 | reverse complement strand
TTTGCTATGTCTTAATCCTGTCAGCCGTTTGAGTCTCTGTCAAATTGACCGGACTCGCTCGACCTGCAGGAATAACCACTGCCCCGTCTCCGGGACAACCCCTCTAACTTACCAACTCATTTGAATGGTCGAGACCATCGCGATGTGCAGCAAGTGAGTGGGGTTTGCCGGGCATCTCCCGGACTCTGCGAGTCCTGGCCGCCCGTGCCTGAGCAACTCTAGCAGCCCCCAAGACCAACTCGGCCTCGCAGTGGTAATCATGTGGTCCTTCCCTCCCCACGCAACCCCCAAACCTCTCCACCCACTTGGCAACGTCAGACGCCCTAACCTGGACAAGCCCGACATGCTTGACATGCGCCCAGAGCTGCCGGTCCAGACGGACGGCCAGGCAAGTGGTCAGCAAGTCATCCGCAATCGCCACCCGGTACGAAGTACCCATGAGCCGACTGTGCTCTCGGAGGTGGCCGCTATGACCCGCTCGGAGTTCGACGACATCCGCGCCTTTCTCGCCGACGACGCGACCCATGCCGATGACCTGCTGCGCATCGCCCGGATGCTGATCGACGACCTTGAGCATGCCCGAACGCGCGAGGCCATTCTCCGGACCCACTATCTGCGCCTGCTCACCGCCTCCCGGGCGACGGTCGCGGCGGACGCCGTGGGCGCCCCCGACCCCATGGCCTTCATCAAGCACGAGCTCGCCGAGCACGGCCAGCTCCCGCGCGACGGTGAGGCGGTCCAGCGAATCCTCGCCGACGCCCGTACTGCCGCCACCCTTCTCGCCTGCCTGGAGCAGCCCAAGCCGGCCCGCACGCGCAACATGCGGCTGCGCCGCTGCGTGGGCGCGACCCGCGGCCTGCCCAGATGAGCAGGCCTGCCCAGACGAGCGGCGCGTCCAGACGAGCGGGCGCGTCCAGATGAGCCCGCCGCAGCCTGCGCATATGAGCGGGCGCGTCCAGACGAAGCCCGGCCGCAGCCATGCCAGATAAGCGGGCGCGCCCATCACAAGCCCGCCCGCGCCCTTCCCAACTGAAGCGCACCGCCCGACGACCGAGCGGACGGCCGGGTGATGCCGGACCAGTGACCCGATGGCGACCTGACTCATACCCAGCATTGGCGAAGTGGCTGGAAGACTGCGCATATGTGGCAGCGGGGTATGAATTGGGCAGCAATCGCGCTGGTCGGGACATTTGGGCTGATGTGGCTCGGTGTCGTGATCTATGCCGACGTCGCCTCGGCCCCTTGGGTGCGCGTCTCCCAGGCGGTCTTCGCCCTGTTCCTGATGGGATGGGCCGTCTGGAAGACCGTCGAAATGATCGGCAAGGCCTGACTCAGGAGATCAAGGGATGTAGGGCGGCGCCACACCCCATCCCCAATGGGGCACCGGAGCCTCGGGCGGCGGCTCCGCCCCAGGCTGGGAGTTCTGCCGGGCGAGTCGCGTCCCCCACTCGATGTATCCGAAGAAGGCGGCCCTGAACTCGGGGTCGTCCGGCAACTCCACCTCGTCTGCCGCGTCCATGAGCAGGCTCACCCATCGCCGGCGCTGTGGCTCGGTGATGTGCTTGCCCAGGTGGTAGGCGAGCATGTGAGCGTATCCGCCACGTTCGTCGGTGTAGCGGGAGGGACCGCCGAACACCTCCGCGAGCCACATCGCCACATGTTTCGGATGGTCCGGGTCCATGTGCGCGAACAGGGGGCCGATGAGCTCGTCCTTCTTGACCTCCCGGTAGAACACCTCGGTCAGCCGCTCCAGGGCCTCCGTGCCCCCCGCCCACTCGTACAGCGTCGGCACCGCGTTCTCAGTCATGTAATCATGTAATCAGCTACGACTAATAGCGACAAGACCCCATACTCCCGGCCATGGCGTTCAACCACAATGATCACTACCACCGCCTTCTCCTCCGGCAGGTTCCGTCGACGGCGCAGCGTGGGCTCGACGTGGGATGTGGCACCGGGTTGTTCGCCCGCAGGCTGGCCGCACGCGGGCTCGACGTGGACGCCGTCGACCCGAGCGAAGAGGTGATCGCGGCGGCGCCCGCCATCGACGGCGTGCGCTTCGTCCAGGCCGACATCACGGCGATGCCGCTGCCGAAGGGCCACTACGACTTCATCTCGTGCCTGGCCAGCCTCCACCACATGCCGTTCGGAACAGTGAGCGGGCTGCGAGAGGCGCTCGCGCCGGGCGGTGTGCTGGCGGTGCTGGGCTGTTACCGCGAGAGCACGTGGTCGGACCATCTCGTCAGCGCGGCGGCCGTCCCGGTGAACGCGGCCGCCCGGTTGGCATTGAGCGGCCGGCGGGCCACCTCCCCCGTCCAGGCGCCCGTCGCGACGGCCTCCATGACGCTGGACGAGGTGCGGAGCCAGGCCGCGGACCTGCTCCCGGGGGCCGGTATCCGCCGCCTGCTCTTCTGGCGTTACCTGCTGGTCCATCGGAACTGAGCCGTCAGAAGTCGTCGCAGGTCACGTACCACCGGCCGGAGAGGTGGTCGACGGAGGAGGACCGGATCCTCCCGTCGCCCGACGCGTAGGTGAGCCCGCAGAATTCGAGCCATCCGCCGGCCCCGATCACGCTGAGGTCGGAGCTGTCGGCGTGGCGGACGGCACGCCCGACGGGAAAGACTCCCACCCAGTCGACGCCCAGCCCGGCTTCGGCGTCTCCCAGCGTCATGCTCTCGGGATGCAGCGGCAGCGAGCTCACATAGTCGGACAGAGCCGACTCGGAGACCGCGAAGGCCACCCGGATCGGCAGGTCCACCGCCACGGCCCCGCATGTCACGACGGCGAGAACCGGCGCGACGGCGACGCCGGCATGCCTTCGGCTGCCTGGCAGGTAGAGCAGCACTCCCCAGCAGGCGGCCGTGATCAGCCAGAACAGGAAGGCATAGGACCAGACATAGAGGCTGCCTCCCGGGAACACCGCGCCGATCAGGCTGGCCACGGTCGCGCACAGCGGCGGCGCCACGAACCAGAGCCACCGCATCCGCTTGCGCGCGGGCAGGGCGGGAACAGGCACACGCCGACGATAGCAAGCCAGCACCAAGATCCCGGGTGACCTGCCAAGAACCGTCCCGGGGGTTGAAACTTTCAGCCACTCGGCGCAGGGCCGACCTGTCCCGCCTGTGCCTTTGGCGGGAGCGCGCATTTCGCCGACCGCCGCCCCTTCTGGCTCCGCCCCTGGCTCCCTACCATCCGAAAGAAGCAATGGGAGCGCTCCCACGTCATCGGACGGAGTATCCATGTCTCGCAGAAGGCCCCTGTTGGCCACCATCCTCACCGCGGTCGCCACGGTCGCGGCGGGGACGGCCATCTTCACCTCGTCCGCCGTTCAGGCCGCCGAGTCCACGTTCTACGTGGATCCGCTGACCAACGCGGCCACGTGGGTGGCCGACAACCCCGACGACAGCCGCGCCGGCGTGATCAGGGACCGGATCGCCGCCGTCCCGCAGGGCCGCTGGTTCGCCACCTACAACCCGGCGACTGTGCGCGGCCAGGTCGACGCGTACGTGGGCGCCGCCGCGGCGGCGGGCAAGATCCCCATCATGGTCGTGTACGCCATGCCGAACCGCGACTGCGGCGGCCCGAGCGCGGGCGGGGCCCCCGACCACGCGGCGTACCGGGCCTGGATCGACCAGATCGCGGCAGGACTGGGCGGCCGCCCGGCCACGATCGTCCTGGAGCCGGACGCGCTGCCCATCATGTCCAACTGCATGAACGCCGCCCAGCAAGCCGAGGTCCAGGCCTCCATGGCCTACGCCGGTAGGCGCTTCAACGCCACGTCCTCCCAGGTGAACGTCTACTTCGACATCGGCCACGACGCCTGGCTGTCAGCCTCGGAGGCCGCCAGTCGGCTGAACGGCGCGGACGTGGCCGGCAGCGCCGACGGCATCGCCGTCAACACTTCGAACTACCGCTCCACGGGGGGCCTGGTGTCGTTCGCCAAGAGCGTCATCGCCGCGACGGGCGTCTCCGGGCTGGGCGCGGTCATCGACACCAGCCGCAACGGCAACGGGCCGGCGGGCAGTGAGTGGTGCGATCCGGCGGGCCGGGCCACCGGCACCTGGAGCACCACCGAGACCGGCGATCCGGCCATCGACGCGTTCCTGTGGGTGAAGCCCCCTGGCGAGGCCGACGGCTGCATCGCCACGGCGGGCCAGTTCGTGCCGCAACGGGCCTACGACCTGGCCATGGCAGCGCCGTCGCCCACGGTCTCCCCCACCGTGACGCCCACCGTGTCAGTGACGCCGACGGTGACGCCGACGGCCGGTGCCGGCTGCGCCGCGTCGTACCGGCTGATCAACAAGTGGGCGGGCGGTTTCCAGGCGGAGGTCACGGTGCGGAACACCGGTTCGTCCCCCATGACGGGCTGGCGGGTGGGGTGGACCTTCCCCGCTGGGCAGTCCATCTCGCAGCTGTGGAACGGCAACCTCTCGACGTCCGGCGGTGTCACGGTCACCGACCTCGGCTGGAACGGCGGCATCGCGCCGAACGCGACGGCCACGTTCGGCTTCCTCGGCAGCGGGGACGCTGACAGCAGCACACCGTCGACGCTCGCCTGCACGGCGTCCTGACGGGCGGGCGCCCGCTAGCGGCTGCTCATCGAGTGGGTGACCAAGGTGGTCAGCACTTCCTTGACGGAGGCGCGGTCGCGGGCGTCGCACATGATGAGCGGCGTGGACTCGTCCAGGCCCAGCGCCCGCCGCACCTTCGCCGAATCGTGGCGGCGGGCGCCGTCGAAGCAGTTGACCGCGACCACGAAGGGGAGCTTGAGCTTCTCGAAGTAGTCCACGGCGGGGAAGCAGTCCTGCAGCCGCCGGGTGTCGACCAGGACGACGGCGCCCAGCGCGCCCAGCGCCAGCTCCTCCCACATGAACCAGAAGCGGTCCTGCCCAGGGGTGCCGAACAAGTAGAGCCACAGACCGTCGCGGATGGTGATGCGCCCGAAGTCCAGGGCCACGGTCGTGGCGATCTTGGTCTCCACGCCCGAGATGTCGTCCACGCCCACACCGCGATCACTCAGCAGTTCCTCGGTGTGCAGGGGACGGATCTCGCTGATGGTGCCGACCATGGTGGTCTTGCCCACGCCGAAGCCTCCTGCCACCAGGATCTTCAGCGCGGTGGCGGTGAGCGTACCTCCGGAGGGCCGGGGGCGGTCAAAGCCTGCGAATTCCATGCAGTACATCCCTGTAGGTACGTTCGTCGATCGTCTCGTCGACGGGCTGCGGCGCTGCGATGTCGACCAGGCCCTCGCGCCGGAGGTCGCCGAGGAGCACGCGGGTGATGTTGAGGGGCAGCCCGAGCTGTGCCGCCACGTCGGCCACGGGGGTCGGCTCGCGGCAGATGGCCAGCATGGCGTGCTGCTCGGGATTCAGGCCGGACGGCTCGATCGGCGTCGTGATCGTCGTGACTATGGCCACCAGATCGAACGCCTCGCCAGGAGGCCGCGCCCGGCCGCCTGTCAGGCCGTACAGCCTGATCAGAGGTCCTGGATCCGCGTCCGTCACGGCGCCATGCCGTTCCAGGCGGGCGCGGGCGCCGCTCCTCGCGGCAGGGCTGTCAGATGCTGACCGACGCGCTTGACGAGCAGTGCCATCTCGTACGTGACCAGTCCGAGCTCGGCGTCGCCCGCGGCCAGCACCGCCAGTCGGGCGCCCTGTCCGGCGGCCGTGACGAAGAGGAACCCGCCCTCCAGCTCGAAGATCGTCTGACGGACGCCGCCGAGTCCGAAGTGCCGTCCGGCTCCCGAGGCCAGGCCGTGGCTGCCGGCCGCGATGGCCGCGAGGTGCTCGGTGTCCTCCCGCGTCAGCGCCTGGGAGCCGCCCATCGTCAGGCCGTCGGCGGACAACAGGACCGCGTGCTGGATGCCGTCGACCCGGTGGGTCAGGTCGTCGAGCAGCCAGCTCAGCTCGGATCTAGCGTCAGCCATGGGAATCCCTTTCGTTGCGCACGTCCTGATCCCCTTCCGCCTCTCTGCGCCCTTGACGCCAGCCCTCCTGCATGGAGGTCATCAGGTCCAGGAGCTCCCGCGGGGAGCGGGCGGAGGTTTCGGGGTCCTGCTTCAGACGTGTACTGCTCAGTTGTGGTGCGAGGTTGGCCTGCCGCACGCGGACGGGCAGCCCGTCCAGGTCCTCGTCGATCTGGGGTACGGCAGGCGGTGACTGGATGGGACGGATCGGCGTTCGTGCCGGCGTGGCGGACTGGTAGGAACGCGTGGCATCGAACAGGGAGAAACCGGGCGGCTCCGGCGGCGTGAGCAGGCTCGCGGGCAGCATGAGGATCGCGGTCGTCCCGTCGTACGGTGACGGGCGGAGCGTGACCTTGATCCCGTGCCGGGCGGCCAGCCGCGACACCACGAAGATGCCCATCCGGTCGCTGCCGGCCAGATCGAACTCGGGCGGGGTGGCGAGCTGGGCGTTGAGCTCGGCGAGGGCGGCGGGCTCGACGCCGAGTCCGCAGTCCTCGACCTCCACCGCGAACCCGTTGGCCGCGGTCAGTCCGCGCACCTGGACGGTGGTGTTCGGCGGGGAGAAGACGGTGGCGTTCTCCACCAGCTCGGCGATCAGGTGGATCACGTCCGTCACCGCGTTGCCGACGAGCAGCGGCGCCCCCGGCATCGGCTGGATGGTGACCCGTGTGTAGTCCTCGACCTCCAGGGCCGCGCTGCGTGCCACGTCATGGATCGGCACCGGGTCGCGCCAGCGGCGGCCGGGGGCGGCGTCGGACAGGATGATCAGGTTCTCCGCGTGCCGGCGCATGCGGGTGGTGAAGTGGTCGAGTTTGAACAGGTTCTCCAGGGTGTCCGGATCGTCGGCCTTGCGCTCCATGGAGTCGAGCAGGCTGAGCTGGCGGTGCAGGAGTGCCTGGTTGCGCCGGGCCAGGTTGAGGAACACCTGGCCGACGCCCTTGCGCAGGGTGGCCTGGCCGACGGCGGCCTCCACCGCGGTCCGCTGTACGTCCGAGAACGCCTGGACGACGGCCGCCACCTCGGCCGTCCGGGCGCCGTCCAGCTCCGGCGTCTCGGCGGGGTCGGCGTCTTCTCCCCTGCGCAGCCGCTCGACCAGCCTGGGCAGCCGCACCTCGGCCAGCTCGACGGCCGAGCTCTGCAGCTTCTTCAGCTCGTCGATCAGGGAGCGGCCGAAGCGGTAGGAGAACACGATCGACAGCACCACGGCCAGCAGGCCGAGCCCCACCACCAGCACGATGCGCAGCAGGCCGGCGACGACGAGGCCCTCACCCTTGAGCGTGGCCCGTTGCAGGTCCTTGGCGGCGTTCCCGGTCATTCCCGCGAACGCCTCGCTCGCGTCGCGCCGCCAGTCGGCCGGGGAGACCGGCGGCTTGCCGGTCACGTCCCAGGTGAGGACGGCGTTCTCGGCCCTCTCGAAACGCTGGTAGGCGACGCTCGCCTTCAGCTGCTCGTGCCATCCCCGCAGGTCGGGGCCGATGTCGCGGTCGGCGTCGGCGAGCTGGACCCGGCGGGAGGTCATCGCCGCGACGAACGCCGCGTGCTCGGCCTGGGTCATCTCCCCGCGGGCCAGCGCCGGGGTGAGCACCGCGTTCTCCCTGGCGGCGTACTCCGCGGCCGAGCTGTACGCGGACAGCCCGCGCAGCACCCGGTACGACGACACTTCGGTGATCCTCTCCGAACCGCCGAACTGGCGTTGCGCGACGTTGATCACCGCGTCGTACTTCTCGGTCGTGGCGAGCGGGGCCGTCTCCTCCAGGTCGGCGCCGGCCCGCACGGCGGGCAGCCCGTCGAGCACGTTGAGCAGGCCCTGCACCGCCTCGGGAGGCGTCCCGGTCACCGACACCTGCTGCGCCACGTCCCGGATCCGGGCCACGGCCTGATCGGTGCGCTGCCGCTGCGCCGCGAGTTGCGCGTCGCGCGCCGTCCGGCCCGCGAGCTCGGCGGACAGCTGGCGTTCGTGCTGGACCTCGACCATCAGCGCGCGAGCGGGCGCGCCGACCGCGTCCCACTCGCTCCGGCTCTGCGCGAACCCTGAGGTCTCCGCCACCATGCTGTACGCGATGAACGCCCACAGGGCGACCAGCGAGACCAGGGGCACCAGCAGGATTTTGAGGATCTTCGAGCGGATCGGCGGGGTGGAGCTCATTGCTAGGTCCAATCCGCTAGTCGATCTGCCGGTTGTGGGCAGGAAGTGGCAGAAGTGCACTGTGATTTGCCCCACTATGCACGCGTGGCTCCCGCACGACAACCCGCTGTTACAAAAGTTGAGATTTTGAGACCCTTAGCGTGGAAAGTCCGTCCTCACAGGCGATGCGAGCGTATCGCCAGGATGCCGGGGATGGGCTGCTCACGCGGCTCGTAGACCCTGTCGAGGCCGAGGCCGGCGCCGATGAAGGCGTTGAGCAGGTCGGGCAGCGGGAGCTGGTTCATCCCGAGCCGGTCCCTGAGGCCGCCGCTGGGCCACCACGGCGAGCGCGGGTGCCAGCCTGTCCGGCGGTAGGTGGGATGGATGATGAGCGCGCCGTCCTCCCGGTTCTCGATGTGCGGGCCGTTGAAGCAGGGGTGCACGCCGTAGAAGAGCAGCATCCCGCCTGGCCGCAGGACTCGCGCGGCCTCCTTCAGCACCCCGGCGAAGTCGTCGAGGTCGGTGGACACCCAGAGCGCGGTGACGGTGCCGAACACCTCGCCGGCGAACGGCAGCGCGGTCCCGTCACCCCGCAGGAGCGGCGCCGGGTCTCGGTGGCGGGCCAGCCGTAACTGGTCGTCCGACCGGTCGAGGCCCACCACGGTCCTGCCGGTGGAGCGGATCAGCTCCAGATAGCGGCCGGTGCCGCAGCCCAGGTCCAGGCAGAGCCCATCACCGGGGCCGAGGATGTCGGCGAGGTCCGGGAAGTTCGCGGCTGCGCCGGAGCCGATGATGTCGTCGTACCACTCGGCCAGACCGTCATATCTCGCGCTCATGATCCCTTCTTACCCACGCTCCGGAGGAGGTGGCCCCGGCCTGTGCATGCGGGGCGCAATTCCGGACATCTCGGACGGTCTGCGGGGTAGGAGCGCGAATGTCCATGCGCCTGATCATTACGGGAGCGAGAGAACAGTGCAGCACTTCACCATCGCCACCATCGCTGAGAAGAGTGCCGACTTCCGCCGGGTCCTGTGGACCGGGGAACACAGCCAGCTGGTCATCATGACCATCCCGCCGGGCGGCGAGATCGGCGATGAGGTCCACGAGGAGAACGACCAGATTCTCACCTTCGTCGCCGGAACCGGCGAGGCGCGGGTCGGGGGCGAGGTCCGCGAGGTCAACCAGGGAGACCTGGTCGCCGTACCGGCAGGGACCCGGCACAACTTCGTCAACACCGGCGTCAACCCGCTGGTCCTCTACACGGTGTACGGGCCACCGGACCACGCGGACGGCACCGTACACCACACCAAGGAAGAGGCGGACCGCGAAGAAGGCTGACCGCTCCAACCGCCCTGCCCTCCGGGACGCCTCCCCCCGGAGGGCCCGGCTCGTCCCGCTTCGGGCGACTGAACCCGGCCTTTCTCTCCCCCGTACTTCTCGGAGACCGGACTTTCCCAAGACCGGAAGGAGAGGTCGCATGCGCAACAGATCGGGGAGAAGGAGGCTCAGACCTTGGCTGGGCGCCGTTTCGCTAGGGGGCAGCATCGCGCTGGTCCTGTCCGGCGCCCCCTTATCCGCCCAGGCCAGCAGCATGGCGGCGGAGACCATCGTCTGCCCCGGCGTCAACGGCAGACTCCCGGAGATCCCAGCGGCCGCGCAGAACGAAGTCGACCAAAACCTCGAACTCCTAGAGACACAACTCCAGGAAGCCAACACCCGCCTGGCCAACTCCGAAGGACAAGGCGGACCCAACTTCGTCCGCAACGCCATCCTCGACCCCCTCACCGCCAAACGCACCGCCACCCTCAACCGCATCGCCACCGCCATCGGCCGAACCGCCGAACGCCCCGACGACCTCGCCACACTCGCCCCCTGCGAACTCAGCGAAACCGGCGCACCCGCGCCGGAACCGAGCGACGGTGCCACCGGATCGCCCAGCCCTGAGCCAGGCGACGGCCAGGACGAGGGTAACCAGGACGACGGTGGGCAGAGCGAGGAGGACATCGCGGCGGCCATCGGACCGTCGGCCGAGGACTTCATCGACATCCGGCAGGTGCCACGCAATCAGCGACCGCAGGCGCGTGGAAACGGCTCCAGCGGCAGCTTCGTCTCCAACTGTGGCACGAACCAGGAGGAGCATCGCAACACCGACAACCTGATCAACGCCCCGGGCGTGGTCAACGCTGCCCAGCACCTGCACGACTACGTGGGCAACGTGTCCGCCGACGCCTTCTCCACCAACGAGAGCCTCGCCGCGTCCGACACCACCTGCCGCAACAAGGCCGACAAGACGACCTACTTCTGGCCGGTCATCCGCGTACGCGGGCCCAACGACGAGCCCGGCGCTCCCGAGGTGGACAAGAACAACATCGGCACGCCGGTGCGGCCGTCAGTGGCGCGGCTGGAGTACCGCGGCAACCCCGTCTCGGATGTCACGGCGGCGCCGCGCTTCCTGAGGATCAACTTCGGCGACGCCAAGGCGGTGACCAACGGCCCGGCCAACGCCAAGGCGGTCTGGACCTGCACCGGCTTCACCGACCGCATCACCGACAAGTACCCGATCTGCCCGTCCGGCAGCAACGTGACGCGCATCTTCGACATGCCCAGCTGCTGGGACGGCCAGAACACCGACAGCGCCAACCACCGCGACCACCTCGTCTTCCCCGACGACAGCGGCGCCTGCCCGGACGGCACCCAGGCCGTGCCGCAGCTGCGCATGACGCTGGTCTACAACGACCTGCCCAACACCCGGCCCAACGGCACCGACGTCCCCTTCGCGTTGGACTCGTTCGCCAGCGAACGCCACAACCCGATCACCGACCATGTCGGCGCCATCGGCGTGATGGAGGAGGAACTCATGGAGACCGTCGTCCAGTGCATCAACAGCGGCAGGAGGTGCTGATGGCATAAACCCCTACCCCCACATCCGGCCGGACTCGCCCCACACGTCGAGTCCGGCCGTTGTGATGTACGGCACTCCATTTGCTGGTGAATGGTTTCCAGTGAATGGTTTCCAGTGAATGGTTTCCAGTGAATGGTTTCCCGGAAATGCGAAAGGCCCTCCAGGATAATCCTGGAGGGCCTTTCTTTTGGTAGCGGGGGCAGGATTTGAACCTGCGACCTCTGGGTTATGAGCCCAGCGAGCTACCGAACTGCTCCACCCCGCGTCGGTGTGTGTCTAAAGACTATCCCTGACACGGGGCTTACGCAAACTGACTGACCTAACCCCCAGCCGGTGGCGGCGTCGGTGAGCCCGTCGGTGTCACCGTCGGCGTGGCGGTGGGCGACGCCGACGGTGAGGCCGTGGGACTGGCCGAAGGCACTGGCTGGGCCCCGGCCGTCTTCAGCTTCTCCAGAGCGTCGTCCAGCCGCTGCTGAGCCTTGCCGTATTCGACCCAGTTCGGCGGGTCGCTCTGCAGGGCCTTTTGGGCGTCGTCGTAGGCCTTCTCCGCCTCGGAGATGGCCGTCGACAGGGCCGTGGCGGCCTGGTTGTTCTCGGTCGGCTGATTCTCCTGGGCGTTCTCTTCCGTCTGCGTCTGCTGGTCGGCGCTGAAGACCTGGGCGAGCGCCCCTTGCAGGGTGCGGTCGACACCGATCTTGCTGCCGAACGACACCAGCACCCGCTGCAGGATCGGGTACGGCTCCTGGCCGCCGCCGGCCGCCACCTGGATGTAGACGGGCTCGATGTAGACCAGCCCGCCCGCGTAGGGCAGCGTCAGCAGGTTGCCGTAGCGAACCGACGAGGCGCCGACGCCCAGCAGGTTGAGCTCACCCGCGAACCGGCTCTGGAAGGCGTTCTGTGCCTGGCCCGGACCTGGGATCGGAGTGTTGGACGGCATTCGCAGGATACGGAGTTTGCCGTAGTTGGGGCCTGCCGTGGAGTCGACCGCCATGAAGGCCGCCAGGTTGGGCCCCTCCCTGGGGACGAAGGTCGTCGTCAGGGAGAACGTCGGCTGCCCGCCCGGCATCGTGGCGGTCAGGTAGTAGGGCGGCTGCTTGATGTTGCGGTCGCCCTGCGACGGGTCGTTGGGGACGTTCCAGAAGTCCTGGCCGCTGTAGAAGGCCGCGGCGTCGGTGATGTGGTAGCGCGACAGGGTGTAGCGCTGCACCTTGAACAGGTCTTCTGGGTAGCGCACGTGGGCGCGCAGGTCCTCGCTCATCTCGGCGGCCGGGCGGATGACGCCAGGGAAGGCCTTGCTCCAGGTCTTCAGCACCGGGTCGTTGGCGTCCCAGCCGTAGAGGGTGACGGTGCCGTCGTAGGCGTCGACCGTGGCCTTGACGGAGTTGCGGATGTAGTTGATCTTGTCCTGCGGCTGCTGGGCGATGACGCGGGAGCGGTCGGTGGACAGGTCCCTGGTCATCTCGCCGAGGCTCTCGCTCTGCGAGTAGGGGTAGGCGTTGGACGTGGTGTAGGCGTCGACGATCCAGGTGACCCGCCCGTCGACGATCGCCGGGTAGGGGTTGGAGTCGAGGGTCAGGAACGGGGCGACCTTCTGGATCCGCAGGCGCGGGTTGCGCTCGTACAGGATCTTGGAGTTGTCGTTGATGTCGCCCGAGAGCAGGATGTTCACCTCGCCGTACTTGGCGGCGTAGAACAGCCTGTTGATGAACGAGCCGACGGGCACGCCGCCCGCGCCGGTGTAGGTGGTGTTGGCCTGCCCGGTGCCGCCCGTCTCCGGGTAGTCGAGCTCCTGCGGCCTGTTCGGGTTGCCACCGGCGATGGCGTAGTTGTTGGTGATGTTCTCGTGTTCGCCGAAGTAGATGCGCGATTCCTTGAGATCGGTGCTGGTCACCAGGGGACCGGTCACCGGCATGTTCTTGGCGTCGTAGTCGGGCAGGCCGCCGGAGTCGACCTTGTTGCCCGGCGCGGTCACGATGCCGTAGCCGTGGGTGTAGACGAGGTGCCGGTTGATCCAGTTGTTCTGCCCCTGGGGCGGCCCGGTCAGCTCGCGGACACCGACGATGTGGTCGACCAGCTTGCCGGTCGAGTCGGGATAACGGTCGACGTCGAGCTGGTCGGCGAAGGCGTAGAAACCACGGATGCGCTGGGTCTGCTCGTAGGTCGCGGACACGAGCGCCGGGTCGAGCAGGCGCACGCCCGAGACCGAGGCGTCGCCGCTGACCTGCACCTTGGTCGGGTCGGCCTCGGCGGTGTACGGAGTGACCTCCGCATCACCGATCTTGTACGCGTCGCGTGTCGCTGTGATGTTGCGGCCGATGTACGGGGCTTCCTTGCCCTGCTGGTTGGGCTTGACCTGGAACTGCTCGACCAGCAGCGGGTAGACGCCGCCGATCAGCACGGCCGAGAGCACCAGCAGACCGAGGGAGACGCCGGGCAGCATGCCGCCCGGCCGGAAGATGGCGGCGAAGAACAGCGCGGCACAGATCAGCGCGATGATCGCGAGAATGTTCTTGGCGGGCAGGACGGCGTTGACGTCCGTATAGGAGGCGCCGTGCACGAACCCCCGGTCGGAGAAGACCAGGTCGAACTGGTCGATCCAGTAGGCGACGGCCTTGAGCAGCACGAAGACGCCGACCAGGACCGACAGGTGGATCCGCGCGGCGCGGGAGGCGTGCACGCCGGGCGACTGCAGCCTGAATCCGCCGTAGAGGTAATGGGTGATCGCCGAGAGGATGGCCGCGATGACGACGGCGGTGAACAGGAAGTTCAGCAGCATCCGGATGAACGGCAGGTCGAACATGAAGAACGAGAGGTCCATCTTGAACTGTTCGTCCGTCTTGCCGAACTTCTCCCCGTTGGCGAACTGCATCCAGGTCGGCCACTGCCCGGCGGAAGAGGAGCCGGCGAACAGCCCGATCAGCGCCATGCCGACGATGAAGATGAGTTTGCGATGGGGGTCGATGGCCATGCGATAGCGGTCGGCGCCGCTGCCGCCACCGAACATGGCGGGCCCGAACATCGGCCGGGTCCTGAACGCCAGCAGCATGTTGCCGCCGACGATGCCGACCATGAGCAGCGCCCCGATGAGGAACAGCACGATCTCGGTCAGCAGCACACCGGAGAAGACGGGAATGTAATCGATGGCGTCAAACCATAGATAATCCGTATAAATCCCGGAAAAAAGGAAGAAAAGTGCCACAATCGCCACGAGTGCGATCGCGACAGGCAGAAGCAGTCGCGGTCGGCGGGGCAAGCGCATCGCCCTGCCGCCGGCTCCTGGGGTCCGGAAGCTCAAGGCCAACCCCTCGTCGTGATGAAGAAACGGTCCGTGTCTGGCAACCTACACTGCGGTGCCATCCCTATGACTAACGCACGGCGATAGCAGGAAGTTTCGTCCCTAGCCACAAGAAGGCACCTCGCCTTTCCCCGTGTTGAGCGCGTCGAGCGCGCGCACCGCGCCGCTCAACGTCTCCGCCTTGACCAGCCGCAGCCCGTCGGGCGCGCCCTTCAGCGCCTCGGCGCAGTTGTCGGCCGGCGTGAGGAAGACGGTGGCCCCCGCGTCACGGGCGCCGACCATCTTCTGGGCGATGCCGCCGATCGGGCCCACCTCACCCTCCGGGGTGATCGTGCCCGTGCCCGCGACCTGCTTTCCGCCGGTGAGGGGGCCGCTGGTGAGTTTGTCCACGATGCCGAGCGAGAACATCAGCCCGGCGCTCGGCCCGCCCACGTCGCCTACGTTGATGTCGACCTCGAACGGGAACTTGTACTTGGCCTGCATGGTCACCCCCACCATGGCCTTGCCCTTCTCCCCGGTGGTCCGCACGGCGACGTCGAGCTTCTGCGCGCCTCTGACCACGCCGAACGTCACCTCCTCGCCCGGACCGCGCGCCCTGACCGCCTCGCCGACCGCCTCGATCTCACTGACCGGCTTGCCGTCGACCGAGACGATCTCGTCGCCCTTCAGCAGCTTGCCGGCGGCGGGCTGGTCCTTCACCGTGGAGACCACCGAGATGACGGTGGTGTAAGGGATCTTGAGCTCGTTGAGCGCGGCGGCGGTCGCGTCGTCCTGGGAGTTGGTCATCTCGACCGTGTTCTCCTCCTCGACCTGCTCCTGCGAGCGGTCAGGGGCGAAGATGGTCTCCTGCGGCACCACGGCCACGGTCGGATCGATCCAGCCGCGCAGCGCGGTCAGCAGGTCGATCTTGGCGTTGGGCCCGCCCTGATAGGCGACGGTGACGAGCCTCAGCTCACCATCGGTCGGGTATGTCTCCCGCCCGCTGATCGTGATCACCGGTTTGTTGTCGACCTTGCCGAGGGTGTCCTCGGTCGGGCCGGGGCTGAGCACGACGTACGGCACCTTCGACAGCGCCCCCACGATCCCGAGGGCGAGCACGAGAAAGGCCGAAACCAGCAGGGTCAGGGCGCGTCGTGACATGGATCGAGCTTATTCGCAGGCACCGACCCACTCGGTCGACCCATCGGCGAACACCTGATGTTTCCAGATCGGCACCTGGGACTTGAGGTCGTCGATGAGCCTGCGCGCCGCCAGGAACGCCTCCTGCCTGTGCGCACTGGCCACAGCCACGATCACGGCGGTGTCGCCGAGCTCCAGATCGCCGACCCGGTGCACGGCCGCCAGCGCGGTGACGGGGAAATCGGTGGCCACCTTCTCCGCCACCGTCCGCAGTTCGCTTTCGGCCGAAGGGTGGGCCGAGTAGGAGAGCCGGGTCACGGGCTTGCCGTGGTCCTGCTCACGCACGGTGCCCACGAAGAGCGTGGTGCCGCCGGCCGCGTGGTCACCCACCGCGGCCATCACCTCGTCGACGGAGAGCGCGGTGTCACGAATTGCCAGCAAGCGGATAACGTCCACGAAAAGAGCCTACAGATTGTTCCCCTCCGATCCTCACGCCCGCCGCTTCTTGCGCACCTGGCGGACGATCGCGGCGGTGCCGATGACCGCGACGGTCGCGCCGGCGGCGGTGAGCGTGGCCTCCTTGACGGGCAGCCGCCTGCCGACCACGGTCGTCCGGTTCTCGCGCAGCTCCAGCACCTGGGCGAGCGCCGCCTCGTTGGTCCAGGCCGGCTTCCAGCCCGCCTCGCGCAGCCGCGCGCAGTCGACCACCCACGGATAGACGACATAGTGCAGGTCCGTGGCGGGAGCCGGGGTGATGCCCAGCCGGTGCAGTCTCTGCGCGGTGCCGAACGTCAACCCGGCGGGCAGCTCGAACCGGCGGATCCCGGACAGCTCCTCGACCTTCTCCTGCTCCAGCCAGCCGTCGGAGCCCACGGCCAGCACGCCGGTGATCACGCCCTTCGCGGCCAGCTCCAGGGCCGAGACCAGGTCCTCGATGTGGCAGAACTGCCAGCGCGGCGTGCACCCCTTGACGGTGAGCAGTCTCGGCGACTCGAAGTGGCGGGTGATGACGGTGTCCACGCCGGGACCGACGACCGCGGCCGGACGCAGCACGGTCAGCTCCAGCCCCGGATGACTGCGCAGCGACCTGCGTACCAGCGCCTCGATCTCCAGGTAGTCGCCCACCACGCCGGTGTCGGGCTCGGCCGCGACCGGGCCGTCCTCGGCGAGGGGCACGTCGTTGTCGGGCGCGGCGCCGTACACCATCGCGCTCGTGACGAGCACGACGCGGCGGACGCGAGCGGCCGCGCTGGCCGTGAGCACGGTCTGCGCCGCTCTCAGGTTGTACGCTCTCCGCTCCCCGGGGTCGGAGTCGACGGCGTAGTCACCGGCCAGATGAACCAGGACGTCGATGTCGGATATCCGGTTCGCCAAGAGCGGATCTCGTACGTCGATCACCCTCCAGGTGGCCTCCTTGATGTCGCCGCGCTCCTCGTCAATGGCCACCACCCTGCGGAAATCCGCGGCGGAGACGAGCTTTGCGAGCAGCTCGCGGCCCAGGCCCGAGGCAGCACCTGTGACCGCTACGACTGGTTGGCGCGGGCGTTTCGAGGTAGGCACCAGGTCCTCACTTTGCACTGATCCGCCGTAGGACGACTAACGTGGCGGATGTGGACTCCTCCATCCTGCACGAGGTAGAGCGGTGACTGACCTGCCAGGTCGCGAAAACGACCCCAACGAGAACCCGTTCGCCATGTTCGGCGACCCTGAGCAGATGGCTCAGGCGATGCGCCAGTTCGCCGACATGCTGTCGGCGCCGCAGGGTTCCGGCCCTGTCAACTGGGACATGGCCAAGAACATCGCCCGCCACGCCGTGGTCGCAGAGGGCGATCCCAGCGTCATGGAGGGTGAGCGACGCCAGATCGTCGACGCGCTCCAGCTGGCCGACCTGTGGCTCAACGAGGCCACCGCGCTGCCCAGCGGCGTGTCCGGCCCACAGGCGTGGAGCCGCTCCGAGTGGATCGAGAACACGATCCCGGTGTGGCGCAAGCTGGCCGAGCCGATCGCCGAGCGCATGGTCGAGACCATGGGCGGCGCTCTCGGCGGCTCCAACCTGCCGCCTGAGGCGCAGCAGATGGCCGGGCCGCTGATGGGCATGCTGAAGCAGATGGGCGGCATGATGGTCGGCCAGCAGATCGGCCAGGCCCTCGGCTCGCTGGCCCGCGAGGTGATCGGCACGACCGACATCGGGCTGCCGCTGTCGGACACCGCCGCGCTGCTGCCCGGCGGCATCGCCTCCTTCAGCCAGGGGCTGGAGCACCCGGCCGACGAGATCAGGCTTTATCTGGCGCTGCGCGAGGCGGCGCACCACCGGCTGTTCCAGCACGTTCCGTGGCTGCGCGGGCACCTGCTCGGCGCCGTCGAGGAGTATGCCAGGGGCATCACGGTCGACACCTCCGCGCTGGAGGAGCAGATCCGCGGCCTCGACATCAACAACCCCGAGGCGCTCCAGGAGGCGCTCAGCGGGGGCGCCCTGCTCAAGCCCGAGGAGACCGAGCGGCAGAAGGCCGCCCTGGCTCGCCTGGAGACCATGCTCGCGCTGGTCGAGGGCTGGGTGGCGACGGTGGTCGACGAGGCCGCCGCCGGCAAGCTGCCCTCCGCCGTCGCGCTGGCGGAGACCGTACGCCGTCGTCGCGCGACGGGCGGTCCGGCCGAGCTGACCTTCGGCACGCTCGTCGGCCTGGAGCTGCGTCCGCGCAGGCTGCGGGAGGCGGCGGCGCTGTGGCAAGCGCTGAAGCAGGAGCGCGGTGTCGACGGGCGCGACGCACTGTGGGGTCACCCCGACCTGATGCCGCACGCCGACGACCTGGACGACCCCGACGCGTTCGTGCGCGGCGAGGCGGCCTGGGACATCTCGCAGCTCGACCGCAAGCCCGACGACGAGGGCGACCAGAGTTGAGCCTGCACGACGACGCGGTGGGCGTGCTCACCGCGTGGACGGCGCCGACGGCCGAGGAGGAGGTGCTGCGCACGGAGTTCCTGCGGCATCTGGCGGCGCACGACGACGCCATGCTGCGCCAGTGCGTTCCCGGCCATCTGACGGCGACGACGGCGGTGCTGTCGCACGACGGCGCGCGGGTCCTGCTCACGCTGCATCCCAAGGCCGGCATGTGGCTGCCCATGGGAGGTCACTGCGAGCCGGGCGACCGCACGCTGGCGGAGGTCGCGCTCCGCGAGGCCGTGGAGGAGTCCGGGATCCCGCACCTGGAGTTACTGCCTGGTCCGCTGGCGCTCGACAAGCACCTGGTCTGGTGCCATCCGCCCGACAGCCGGCATTTCGACGTCGAGTACGCCGCCGTGGCCCCCGCAGGCGCGGAAGCCGTGATCAGCGATGAATCGCTGGATCTGCGCTGGTTCCCGGTCGAGGAGATCCCGGAGCTCTCCGACGAGGCGACCCGCCGCCTGGCCGCACGCGGGCAGGCCGCTCTTACCTCGCGCTCACGCGCGCTTGGCTAGAGTCCGCCAGAGTCGCATCGTTCCAAAGGGGGGCATGTGGAGGTTTCGGCGGACAGTCCCGTCGGCGGCACGATCGTCACCCCTGTCCGCCGCAAGCGCAGCGGGCGCGCCCGCGCCACCCTGACCTGGCTCGCCGTGACGCCGTTCGCGGCCTGGGCCGTCGCCAGGCTCGCGGGGCTGGAGCGCGGGTCGATCCCCACCCAGCTCATGACCGCCACACCGTACGCCGCGGCGGGCTCGCTGATCCCCCTGCTCATCGCCGCGCTGGGCCGCAGGCGCGCCGCCGCCGCGATCGCCCTGCTCACCACCACCGCGCTCGGCTTCAGCGTGCTGCCCAGGGCCTTCGGCACGGCCGAGGCCACTCCGGGCAGGCCGTTCAAGGTGCTGAGCATCAACATGCTGTTCGGGCAGGCCGACGCCCAGGCGATCATGAAGATGGTGCACGAGTTCGACGCCGACGTGCTCAACACCCAGGAGCTGACCCCCTCGGCGGTGGAGCAGCTGGACCAGGCCGGCCTGCGTGATCTGATGCCGCACCGCGTGGTCCAGGCCGAATGGAGCGCGGGCGGGAGCGGGTTGTTCTCCAGGCATCCGCTGGAGCCGATCGCCGGTGTGCCGGCGCGCTCCGCGAGCCACAACACGCCCGCCGCGAGGCTGTCGCTGCCCGGCGCCCGGCCGATCGAGTTCATCGACGTGCACCCGTTCCCGCCGCTCGGCCCTCAGGTGCACGAGTGGAACCAGTCGTTGGAGTCGTTCCCCAGTGCCTCCGCCGACATCGTGCGCATTTTGGCCGGCGACTTCAACGCCTCACTCGACCACGCGGCGATGCGCCGCCTGCTCGATCGCGGCTACAAGGACGCCGCCGCCCAGGTCGGCGCGGGGCTGATCCCCACCTGGCCGGCGAACAAGCGGATCCCGCCGATCATCACCATCGACCATGTGCTGGTCGACCACCGGGTGGGAGTCAAGGCGGTCAGCGTGCACGACGTGCCCGGCACCGATCACCGGGCGGTGTTCGCGGAGCTCACCGTGCCGTGAGCAGGGCCCGCGTGTTGTCCCAGCCTTCGAGGCCGGGGTCCAGGCGCTCGACGTCGTCCGGGGTGCGCAGGCGGTGCCAGCCCGGCGTGGTCGCCACCATCCGCGGGCCGGGAGCCTGCGCGCGCAACGTCGCCACCAGGTCCGGGTCGTCCAGATCCGGGTCCGCCCAGTCGGGTGCGGGCAGGCCGCAGGCCAGCGCGACGGCCCCGCCGCGCTCGGCCGGACTGACCGTGATCCGCGCCCGGCCCAGCTCCCGGAACAGCTTGCCGACCAGCAACGGCGGTAGATCCGGCGCGTCGCCGGCGATCACCGCCGCCTGATCGCCGCCGAGCCGGTCGAGGATGCTCCTGAGCGACTCGTCCTCGGCGATGGAGATCACCTCGGTGCCGGGCCAGACGATCTCGTCCAGGCCGGGGACGCTCGTCACCAGGACGGGTGTCACCAGCTCCAGGCCGGAGACCATCTCGTAGGTGTCCTCGGCCACCGCCTCCAGCCACAGCCGCGCGTCGACGCCACGGGGGGCGGACTTCGCCATGCTCTGTCGTACCAGGACCGCGACGACGCGCGTCAACATTCCTCCGGTGCCGTCTGCGCCGCGACGGAGAATCCTTCGAGGAACCCGCGCGCCCGCTCTGCCTTGGGATACTGTTCGACCAGCGCCCAGAAACGGGGGCCGTGGCTCGGCACCAGCAGGTGCACGAGCTCGTGGATGATGACGTAGTTGATGACCCATTCGGGCAGGCCCTTGAGGCGGGTCGAGATCCTGATCGTGCCGCTCTCCGGAGTGCAGGAGCCCCATCGATGCCGCTGGTTGTCGACCCAGCGGACGCTCACAGGGTCGGCTCTGCCGTCGAGATACTTCATCGACAGCTCCTTGGCCCGCTCGAGGAGCGCTTCGTCCGTCGGCCGCCGTCGGCGTTCTTTCGCCGCTAGCCGATCGAGCATCCGGCTCACCCATTCATCCGCGTCCTCGCCGCTCAGCCAGGCGGGCAGGAGCACAATCGTCTTGTCGCCGTCACGGTATGCGGAGACCGTGCGCCGGCGACGAGAGCTACGTCGGACCTCGACTGTCTCGGGGGGCACATATGCACGTTAGCCGAGACTGGCGAAATTCCACAGAGGGTGGACGCTGTTTCTGCTGGTCAGATGATTAAGAGCCGGTGAATTTGGGAACACGGCTTTCCCGATGCGCTGCCAGGCCCTCGATCATGTCCGCGGATGTCATGGTCACCGGCTGGGCCAGGGACTCCCATCTGAGCGCGGCTTCCAGGTGTGGATGATCCTCATTGAGTGCGACTTTCGTTAGTTTGGTGGCAATGGGGGCGTTGCCGGCCACTGTTCTGGCGATAGCCATCACCTCCGACATAAGGTCATTTTTCGGGAAAGATCGGTTTACTAGGCCTTTATCGGCAGCTTCGGCGCCGAGGAGTATGCGGCCTGTCAGGAGCATCTCCCTCGCCAGGCCGGTCCCCGCCCGCCTCGGCAGCAGGTAGGTGGCGGCCATCCCCGGGTGCAGGCCCAGCGCCGTGAACGGTGCCAGCAGTTTCGCGTCGTCGGCGGCGTACACGAGGTCGCACGCCAGCGCCACGCACAGGCCCGCACCCACGGCGGCGCCGTTCACCGCGGCGATCGTGGGCACCTCCAGGTCGGTGATGGAGAGCCAGGAGCGGTAGAAGGCGAGCATCCTGTCGCGCAGCCGGTCGACCGGCTCCACTCCCCGCTCCCCCAGCCACGACAGGTCCCCGCCCGCGCAGAAGGCGGTGCCCGGCGCCGGTGACCACCACGCACCGGACGTCTCGGTCTCTGGCCAGGGCGGTCATGGTGCGTTGCCAGGCGTCGGTCATGCCGTCGGTCATGGCGTTGCGGACGTCGGGGCGGTTGAGGGTGATCAGGACGACGCCGTCGTCCTGGCGGTCGACGAGAAGATCGTTCATGCGGGGAAGCGTAGCTTGCGGGGTGCTGAGGAGCCGGGCTGGTGCCGGCGACGCTGCTGGTGCTGGTGCTGGTCTGGTGCTGTTGACCCTGCCGGTGAGGTGACGCTGCCGGTGACGGTGACGCTGCTGGTGCCGGAGACGCTACCGGTGCCGGTCCTGGTGCCTGTGCCGGTGCCGCCGGGCGAGATCGGCCGCCGGGACGGCTCAGGCGGCTGGCTCGCGCACGCCGTCGGCGCGATCGGCGCGATCGGCAGCGCCCTCGCCGCCGGCCCCGAGTCCACGGCTGTGCCATGGTGGGCGTCGTTTTTCGGTCGTTTTCCGGCCGAGTGGTCACAGAGTTGGCACGGGCGGGTGGTCATCCGCAGGGCTCCGGGGCGGATGGTCATCCACAGGCGGTCAGGTGTCGGCGGAAGTTATCCACAGGGGCGCGAAAAGCGACTCGGGATCTTCAAGGCTCGTGCGAATCTTCGGGCCATGAGGCCACGTGTGAAACCCGCCCTCCGGTGCGTCGACCGCGACGAGCACACCCTGCAGATCGGCCTGCACCCTCAGCGGGCGCTCATGCTGACCGGCCTGACTCGGCCGATCCGCCAGTGGATCGACACTCTCGACGGCACCCGTGACTTCGCCCACGTGCTGCGCGCAGCCGTGGCGGCAGGGCTGGACGAGCCCAGCGCCCGGTCCCTGCTCGACCAGCTCATCGAGCAAGGCGTGCTGCACGACGCCTCGGCCCCGCCGTTCCCACTCCCGTTGGCGGAGCTCGACCGCCTCAGACCCGACCTGGAGGCCCTGGACCTGGCCTCCTCCACCCCCGACGGTGGCCGGGAGACGATGCGGCGCAGGAGAGAGGCGCACGTGCGCGTCTACGGCGCCGGCCGGGTGGGCGCCCAGGTCGTCGCCCTGCTGGCCGCAGCCGGCGTGGGGACGATCCAGGTGATCGATCCCGAGCCGACCCGCCCGGAGGACCTTGCTCCCGGCGGCCTGACCTGGTCCGAGCTCGGCCTCAGCCGCCAGGACGGCACGGTGGCACTAGCCCGCAGAGCCACCACCCCTCCCCCACCAGAGCAACCTGATGACCGCACACCGAGCTCCCCAAGCGCGCCCTCTTCGGCCAATGCCCGGACCACCTACGCCAAGCCCGGCCCCGCGTCGCGCTCGGACAACAGCACAAACGGACATCATCCACCTACAACACCCGGACCCACCGCCACCAGCGGCAACGACCGTCAAGGCCCCACCCCGGAGGCGAAGCCCCGCCGCCCACTCACCACCAACTCCGGCATGAACCGTCAAACCCCAACCACGGGGGCGAAGCCCAGCCGCGCACGCAGCCCCAACGGGGGCGGAAACCGCCAGAGCCCCATGACGGACGCCGAGCCCGGCTGCGCATCCTCCTTCGCCAGGGGTGCGGAGCGTCGGGCGTCGACCGTGGACGTGCAGGCCGGTGGACCGTATCTGAGTGACAAGACCCAGCGGCCCGATCTCGTGATCCTTACTCCGGTGCGGCCGCTCGACCGTGTGCTCGTCAACGAGCTCATCGCCCTGGGCATCCCTCACCTTCTCGTGGCGGCGTTCGAGGGTCACGGTTGCGTGGGGCCCCTAGTCCTGCCTGGTCAGACCGCATGTTTGCATTGCCTAGACTTGGCTCGTCGCGACCGCGACCCAGCCTGGCCGATCGTCACCGCACGCCTCGGCGGCTATCCGCCGGGCGAAATCGCCTGCGATGCGGTCCTCGCGAGCCTGGTGGCGGCGGCGGCGACCGGTCACGCGCTCGCCCACCTCGAGGGCCGGGACGCGGTTGTGACCAACGGCACAATGGATGTCTTCCCTGATTGGCACTGGGAACGGCGATCGTGGGTCATGCATCCGCAATGTCGTTGTACGCGAAACAACCCATATCCGCGCACAATGGTCATGTCAGCTACCTGCGATTGACATGCTCAGGTATCGACCATGAAGGGGGGAAGTGGCATCCCGTTTGGGATTCCGCGCATCAGTGTGAGCGATCTTCCACGCCGAGCAGTCACGCGCTCCGCCAAGTTGGCCGCCCTTCCACTCGGTTTCGCCGGTCGCACCGCCATGGGGCTCGGCAAGCGCATCGGCGGCAAGTCCGCGGAGATCGTCGCAGAGGAGATCCAGCAGCGCACCGCCGAGCAGATCTTCAAGGTCCTCGGCGAGCTCAAGGGCGGGGCGATGAAGCTCGGCCAGGCCCTGTCCATCTTCGAGGCCGCCCTGCCACAGGAGATCGTCGGCCCTTACCGCGCGACCCTCACCAAGCTTCAGGACGCTGCACCCCCGTTGCCCGCCGCCACCGTTCACAAAGTGCTCACTGAGCAGCTCGGCGACGACTGGCGCGACAACTTCCTCTCCTTCGACGACCAGCCGACCGCGGCCGCCTCGATCGGCCAGGTGCACCAGGCCGTGTGGCACGACGGCCGGCAGGTCGCGGTCAAGATCCAGTACCCAGGGGCCGGCAAGGCCCTGCTCGGTGACTTCGCCCAGCTGGCTCGCCTGGGCAAGATGTTCGGCGCGCTGCTTCCCGGTCTCGACATCAAGGCGGTGCTGGCCGAGCTGCGCGACCGGGTGGCCGAGGAGCTCGACTACCTGCGCGAGGCCGAGGCCCAGCACGCCTTCGCCCTCGAATTCCACAACGACCCCGACTTCCACGTCCCCGACGTGATCGCCGCCAACGAGATGATTTTGGTCAGCGAGTGGATGGACGGCACCCCACTGTCGCGCGTCATCACGGACGGCACCAAGGAGGAGCGGGACCACGCCGGCCTGCTGTTCGTCCGGTTCCTGTTCTGCTCCCCCGCCCGCGTCGGCATGCTGCACGCCGACCCGCATCCGGGCAATTTCCGCATACTGCCCAACGGCAAGCTCGGCATCCTCGACTTCGGCGCCGTCAACCGCATGCCCGGCGGCTACCCCACGGTCTTCGGCCAGCTGACCCGCATCTTCAACCAAGGCGACATGGACACCGTCGTGAACGGGCTGCGTGAGGAAGGCTTCATCCGCCCCGGCATAGAGATCGACCCCGATGCCCTGCGCGCCTTCCTCGCGCCCTACGTCGAGCCGACAGCCGTCGAGGAGTTCACTTTCAGCCGCGAATGGCTTCGAGCCCAGGCGGCCAGCGTCACCGACCTCCGCCCCACCAACGTCGTACGCCAGCTCAATCTGCCGGCCTCCTACGTCCTCATTCACCGTGTACACGCGGCCGGCGTCGGCGTCCTATGCCAGCTCGGCACCACTGCCCGCTTCCGTGACGAGGCCGTCCGCTGGGTCCCCGGCTTCATCGACGACCCTAACGACGAAGCCCTCGCCGTCCCTTGAAACAACGCGCTCGCCCACCCTTCGAAACGAAAGCTTCCCGCTCCCACGAGGCGGTTTCCTCCCATGAGGGGAGAAGCTTCCTCCCTATTGGGCGCAAGCTTCCTCGCCCACGGGGCGAGAGCTTTCACCCTCCCGTAGTCCGTGTCTTTGAACCGCCCGGTGCCCACCGTGATCATGGCCTTGGAGGATGAAGCTTCGAGCTCGGCGACAAGCGCTTGGAATCGAGCCGATGCAGCCCGTAAGGCCAGTTCAGCATTCCTTTCAGGTGCCGGCCTCCATCAGGGAGGAGGGTAGCGCTTACACATGGGCTGCCCGGCCTTTCGGCAAGCGCACCTGAACACCCTGTGAGCTGACTCGACCGCCGAGCAAGCCGTTGACCAATGGTCCCGGCCAACACCTCCTCGGGGCAGCACACGATCGAGCGCATCCGCGAATTGGCGTGACGAGGAGGTCGCCGTCCAGGTCGGCACCGATCCGTGCACCCACGGCAGGTAACCTGACGGCCTCGAATCGATGGCCAAGTACTGTCTGGTCGACCACTTCAGCCGTCGAAGAAGCCACCGCCAACCGGAGACCTTCTTGCCGGTTAAGGGTGCGTACACGAAGACGACGTCCGCCACGAGACGGCGTACGCAAAGATGTTGTCCGCCGACGTCGGGTCAGAGGCGACTCCCTCGCAGGTTAAGAAGGCCGGGAAAGGCCAGCACGCACGCACCGCGACACGCACCATGCGAAGGACACGGCAGGAGCCGGAAGACGGCGTACACGAAATGTTGTCCGCCGCCAGCGGCGGGTCACGGTGACTCTGTCGCAGGTTGAGAAGTGCCGAGAGAGGTCAGCACTCAGCATCACAGCACGCACCTGCCCGATGGGCATCGCAGGAACCGGGAAAGGCCAGCACTCACGCATCGCGCAGGCGCCTGCGCGATGGACAGGCGCCTGCGCGATGGAGATGGCAGGAGCCGGGTGAGGTCAGCACTCACGCATCGCGGCGCGGATTTGTGCGGTGGGGATGGGTGGGGTTGGGAGGGGTTGGGCTGCTGCTGTGCGTAGGCCGTCCAGGGTCAGGGCCAGGTGGCGTCGCCAGGCTCCGGGTGCCACTTTGTGGGTGGCTCTGATGGTCGCCGCCATTGCCCAGATTACGAAGGCCATGTCGGCGAGGGTGATGTCGGGTCGCAAATCCCCGGATCGTTGGGCTCGGTTGAGGATCTCCCGCATCAGGGCGTGTCCGCGATCGCCGTCGGTTGCCGTTGTCCGTGCGGCGAGGTCGTTGTAGCCGAGGTCCGCGGCCTGTAGTTCGCACACGCCGGTCAGGAACGCGACGAAGCCCTCCCAGGCGTCGGCCGTCGCCAGCGCCTGCTCAGCGAGCTCGGCCACGGTCGCCACTCGGTCCGCGAAGACTGCTTCCACCAGGGTGTCCCTTGTGGGGAAGCGGTTGTAGAGGGTCCCGATGCTCACCCCGGCCGTACGTGCGATCTCTTCGAGAGACACGTCGAGCCCCCGGTCCGCGAACAGCTGCCGGGCCGCTTGTAGGAGGCGCTCGCGGTTCTGCAGGGCGTCCTTGCGCATGGCCGCAAGCTTAGCTAACTTGAGGTGCATCTCAACTTGAGGAGGGCCTCAACCTATGACCCGCACCATCGTGATCACGGGAGGTACGAATGGCATCGGCAGGGCCTTGGCCCGTCACTACGTCCAACGAGGTGATCAGGTCGTGGCCGTGGGCAGCAGCGAGGAGGGTGGGCGGCGCCTGCGCGAGGAGGTGCCGGGGGTTCGTTTCATCCGGGCTGACCTCAGTTCCCTTCGCCAGAGCAGCGACCTGGTGGAACGGCTCTGCACCGAGCACCCCGTGGTCGACGCGCTGGTGCTCGCCGCGTTCCGGTTCAACCCGACACGGGTGGAGACCGAGGAGGGTTTCGAGCACACCTTCGCCCTCTACGTGCTCAACCGCTGGCTCCTGGCCGAGGGGCTGCGCGGCCCGTTGGAGAAGGCGGCGGCACCGGTGATCACCAACCTGTGCGGCGCTGGGCAGGGCAGAGCTGGTAAGGGCGGTCTGATTCGCTGGGACGATCTCCAGTTCAAGGACAAGTACCGGGCGGTCGCCGCGACCATGCAGGGCGCCAGGGCCAGCGAACTGCTCGGGGCGGCCTACGCCTCCGAGCGTACGAAGTACGTGCTGTACAACCCGGTGTTCGTCGCGACGGGGCTGCACGAGCCCTTCGGTCAGCCGCTGCGCAGTCTCGTACGGGTGGCATCGGCGGTATTCGCCCAACCGGTGGCCAAGGCGGTGCGGCCGATCGCCGCGCTCATCGACCAGCCGCCGGCCGAGCCGCTCACCGCCTGGAAGAAGGGGAAGCTCATCGATCTGGCCGTGGACCTGAACGAGGTACGGCGGTTCGAGGAAACCATCCGCGCCATGGCCCAGTCCGTCCTGCCCTAGAAGCTCCGGTGTTGTGCCGGTACGTGAATCGCCGGCCGCCCTCCTCGGCGTACCTGGCATCCTGCCTCAAGCTGAGGATGCGCAGGGCGGCTCAGCGTGAAGCGGGTTCGAAGAGTTCGATGAGGTTACCGGCTGGGTCGGTGAGGAGGATCTGCTTGCCGCCGGGACCGGCGATGACGTCGCTGCGGAAGGACAGTCCGGCGGCGCGGAGGCGGGCGATCTCGGTGTCGAGGTCGTCGACGATGAGGTGGATGCGGTTGCGGCCTGGCGCGGTCGAGTCCTCGGGCGTGGCGCGGGCGCCGGAGCTCGCGGGGCCGGACAGGAGCAGGCGCAACGGGCCGCGGACCACGTCGGCGAAGGCGGGGGCCGGGTTGGTGCGCAGGGTGAAGCCGAGGTGGGTGGTGTAGAAGTGGGCGGCGGCGGCCACGTCGTCGACGATGTAGCGGACGCTGGCGAGATCGTCGGGTGTTGTTGTCATGGCTCGATCTCCAGACTTGTGGCTTGGACGAGAACGGGCAGGAGGTAGCGGATGCGGGTGTCGATCTCCGCTGCCGTTTCTCTGAAGGCGGAGTAGCTCGCCTGGTCGTTGTCGCTGGTGGCGGCCGACTCGGCCTCGCTGGTCGCAGCCTGATCGTTGTCGCGGGTGATGGCTGAGCCGATGTCGCTGGTGGTGGCCGGGTCGGGAATGCTCCAGTGGATCTGGCGCGGGTGGCCGGCGAACTCAGCGCGGACCTCGCGGACCTTGTCGCACAGGCTGATCAGGTGATCGAACCGGTGGTGGGTCACCGTGTCCAGGTGGCGTGGCCGCTGGCCGGCCAGGTCGATGCCGTAGTGCTCGCGTAGGACTCGTACAGCTTGGGGGTGGATGCGCGGTTTGGGGTGGCTGCCGGCGCTGGTCACCCGTATGTGGCCGCCGGTGCGGTGGCGCAGCAGGGCTTCGGCGATCGGCGAGCGGGCGCTGTTGCCCGTGCAGGTGAACAGCACGCGAGGCTGGAGCTCGGCGGTCGTGGACGGTGGCGGGGCGGGGTCGACGCGCAGCGCCGGGTGCAGGGCGAGGCCGGCGGCGGTCAGCGCCTGCGCGCAGCGCTCCAGGTCCAGGTGGTAGTAGCTGTCGCGGGCGTCGAAGCTGCTCCTGTGGGCGGTGACCAGGCCGCCGCCGCGGAGCAGCCGCAGGTGGTAGGAGATCAGGTTCTGCGGCTGGCCGAGGAGGTGGACCAGCTCGCGGACGCGGTAGTCGCTCGCGGCCAGCTCGGTCAGCAGCCGCCACCGCAGTGGGTGGGCGGCCAGCCGCACGAACGCCGGTGGCGTCTGACCCGTGGGGACCATGTCAGCAGAATACATCAAATCAATTTGATGGAATCAAACTGGACGTGCCATATAGGGGAAGCAGATCGGCGGCGAATCTGCCATACAAGGGGGCATGAGTCTTCCGATCGAGCCGCAGCCGCCGGATCGGGGCCCGGGGCGGATCATCATGCTCAACGGCGCCTCCAGCTCGGGCAAGTCCACGCTCGCCAGGTCGCTGCAGCGGTGTCTGGACGAGCCGTTCCTGTACGTGTCGTCCGATCAGTTCGTGGCGGCCGGGATGCTGCCGGAGCGGCGTGATCATGACGGGCCGTTCGCCTGGTGGCCGGAGATGCGCCCCCGCTTCTTCCACGGGTTCCATCGCTGCCTGCCCGCGCTGGCCGGAGCGGGGAACGACCTGATCGTGGAGCACATCATCGAGTTCCCGGCCTGGCGGGTGCAGCTCGCCGGGTTACTGGCCGGGTTCGATGTCTTCCTGGTGGGTGTGCACTGCGACCTTGACGAGCTCGACCGCAGGGAACGGGCCCGCGGTGATCGGCGTATCGGCGAAGGCCGGGCGCATGTCGAGAAGGACGGCATTCACACCTTCGGGCCGTACGACTACGAGGTCGACACCACGCGGACGACGGACGCCGCCGACGCGGTGCTCACGGCCTGGCGAGAGCGAGGCCGGCGACGGGCACTGACGTGACGCGCCTTCCGAAGGCATTCGCGAATGATCGCCCGGAACGAACCGCCTCCGAGCCCGGTCCGGTTCACCACACGACCGCGACTTCCTGTGGCATGTCCTGTTGAGTTCTTTCGGGGTGCTTACGAGAGCTCGCCAGGTCTGAGCGGGCGGCCCCTGAGCGCGCATGCTTACGGCGTAATCACCAGAGAGGAAGGCCGTACATGCGTCTCTACCGGATGGCCGCCGTGGCCGCCCATGTCTGCGCTGTGATTCTGATCGTGAACGTGCTCCGTCGCGCGGGGATCGTCCCCGAAACGGCTCTCACGCATGCCATCGCCCCGTTCGGGGCGCTGACGGGACTGTTCGCGATCACCGGCCTGTACCTGCTCGTCAGGGGCGGTGCGGGCAACGTCGGCCTGATCGGATACCTGCTCAACGCGGCCGGCCTCGCCGGAGCGTTCGCCATCGAGTACGCGCTGCACTTCGTTTTCCCGTCACTCGACGCCGCCACGATAGCCGGACTCCTCGCGGGGACCACGGGCATGGCCTTCCTCGTCACTTCGGTCGTACTGGTGACGGGGGTGCTGATGTTCAGCGCGGCGGCCATCAGGACCGGCCTGCTGCCTCCGCTGGGCGTGGCGCTCTACGCCGTGGGGATGATCCCCGGCTCGCTGCGCAACGCGGTCCCGCTGCCGGTCTATCTCATCGGCCTGGTCGTTGCAGCGGTGGGGATCGCCTGGTTGGCCACCCGTCTGTGGTCGGCCGAGGACGAGCCGCGCGTGGTCGCCGCTTCCGGAGCCGTCGCGCACTGACGGCTGACGCCGGAAAAAGAAACACCGGAAAAAGAAACGCCGGGAACGACCCCGGCCCGGAAACGACACCGCCCCGCGGGGAACAGGTCGTGTTCCCCGCGGGGCGATCGATGGTCACCAAGCTGATGTCGGAGGATCCGGGAGATCCTGCGCCGGCGGCAGGATCTCCCGGATCAGCCCTCCATGCTCAGGGCCCGGCTGAGGCGCTCGTTCGCCCGCTGGACCCGGCGCTCAGCTCGCTGGATGCGGCTGATGCGCGCGACCAGGCGTTGCTCTCGCGCCTCTTGATGAAGCGTTTGTATTCGGTCGTTTACCAATTCATGGTAGAGAGACGGAAGCGAGATGTGACTCGTCGGGATGCTCATTGCCTGTCTTCTTTCTGTCGGAAGTCGGTGGTGGAACTGGCTTTGGTTCAGGCAGCGACCGGGTGCTTGCGCGGACGGCCGCGCGGACGCTTACGGGGAACGATGGTCCCGCGGAGGATCAGCTCGCCACCCCAGACGCCCCAAGGCTCCTCGCGCTCGAGCGCGCGGGCCAGGCAGGCCTTCTGGATCGGGCAGCCGCCACAGAGCGCCTTGGCGAACTCGACGTCCTCCGGTGACTCAGCGAACCACAGGTCAGGGTCGGTACGGCAGGGGATCTCGGCTTCGTCGATCAGGTCCATGATCGTCTTCGCCCCCATCTGCTTTCTCCTTCGATCGGTCTTTTTGAGCTTGTTCTGGCACCTCGGGGGTGTTCGGG
Source organism: Nonomuraea sp. ZG12 (assembly GCF_052068115.1). Lineage (NCBI taxonomy): Bacteria > Bacillati > Actinomycetota > Actinomycetes > Streptosporangiales > Streptosporangiaceae > Nonomuraea > Nonomuraea sp. ZG12. Next base: position 283,824 of record NZ_JBQHCW010000009.1, on the reverse strand, counting down.
GATCACGGACAAACAAAGAGGCCGCGGATCCTGTGTGCGGATCCGCGGCCTGGGGGCTGCTATGTGCCGGTCAGGTTATGACCGGCGCATCCCTCCAGGGTTGCGGACCGCACATTCCACCCTTGGTGAACTGCGGGGTCGACACTTCGGCGCCTGCGACGAGGGCAGGAGCGATCAGGGCGGCCGCACCGTAGTGGGCACGCGCGTAGAAAGCGGAGTCCTGACGTCGGGCAGACTGCTCCCGCCGCAGCTTGGCCGGCCCATGGACGAGCCTCACCGAGTCACGGCATGCGGAAGCGAGCCACTGCGTGGCCGTCATGTTCATGCTGATCACCGGGGCTCACCTCCACTCTGGGATCGTCGGGCTGAATGCCCGACTCGCTTGTCCAAGACCCTAAACCGGGATCCGGGAACTGGGCAACATATTTTCTACCTGCGATTTTACGACTTTGTCACACGGATCATGGCCTCCTGCACCACCGACACCACCAGTTCGCCAGAAGCGGTGAACATCTCGCCCCGCGCGAGCCCTCTCGCCGCCCCTGACCAGGGGGATTCCTGGGCGTACAGCAGCCAGTCGTCGGCCCGGAACGGCCGGTGGAACCACATGGCGTGATCCAGGGAGGCGCCCATGACATTGGAGGCGCCCCAGGCCATGCCGTGCGCCAGCAAGATCGTGTCGACCAGGGTGAAGTCGGAGGCGTAGGCGGCCAGCACCACGTGCAGCAGCGGATCGTCCGGCAGGTCGGCGTCGTAGCGGAACCAGACGTTGGTCTCGGCGCTGCGCAGCGCCGGGTCGGCGTACGCCTCCCAGGTCAGCGGGGAGGCGTACCGGGAGTCCACCGGGCGAGGGCGGGAGGCCCACTCGCGCAGCTCCGGATGGGTGCCCAGCAGCTTCGACATCCGCTCCTGGTACGCGGGCAGCGACTCGGCGTCCGGCACGTCGGGCTTCACCGCCGCCTGGTGCGCCACGCCGTCCTCCAGGACATGGAACGACGCGGACATCGTGAAGATGGTCTTGCCGTGCTGGATGGCCTTGACCCGGCGCGTGGTGAACGACCTGCCGTCGCGCACGCGTTCGACGTTGTAGACGATCGGCACCGAAGGGTCGCCGGGGCGGATGAAGTAGGCGTGCAGGGAGTGCACGTGCCGGTCGGAGTCCACGGTGCGACCGGCCGCGACCAGCGCCTGCGCGGCGACCTGCCCGCCGAAGACGCGCTGGATGCGCTCCTCCGGGCTGCGCCCCCGGAACATGTCCAGTTCGAGCTGCTCAAGGTCGAGCAGGTCGAGGAGCTCCTTCAGCGCCTCGTTCACAGATCCCCCTCGCATCGGCGGTGTCCGGAATTCCGCCCGTCATCATGGTGCCATCACCGCGGGACTCATGGAGAGGCGGTACGGCAGAGGCCGAGGACCGCCTCGCCGTAGCGGTCGAGCTTGACGCGGCCGATGCCGGCGATGGACAGCAGCTCCTGCTCGGTGGTGGGCGCGCGCTCCGCGATGGCCTGCAGCGTCACGTCGGTGAACACGACGTACGGCGGCAGCTTCGCCTCCTTGGCGGTGGCCGCGCGCCAGACCTTCAGGCTCTCCAGCAGGGCCTCGTCGTACTCGGCCGGACAGGTGGAGCAGCGGCCGAGCTTCTGCTCCGGCGCCGTGGTCAGGGACTTGGCGCAGACGCGGCAGCTCACCGGGGCCGCGACCGGGCGGCGTTCGCGGGCGGGCGCCGCCGCGCGTGAGGCGGCGGGCGCGCGGCCGGTGAGGCCGTCGAGGAAGCGGGACGGGCGGCGGCTCTTACGGCCTCCGGGGGCGCGCGACAGCGCCCAGGACAGGGACAGGTGCTCGCGGGCCCGGGTGATGCCGACGTAGAGCAGGCGGCGCTCCTCCTCGATCTGCTCCGGGGTCTCGGCGTAGATGATGGGGATCATGCCGTCGGTCAGGCCGACGAGGAAGACCGCGTCCCACTCCAGGCCCTTGGCGGCGTGCAGGGAGGCCAGGGTGACCCCCTCGATCGGGGGCGCGTGCTGCTCGGCGGCGCGGCGTTCGAGCTCGGCGACGAACGCCTGGAGGTCCGCGCCGGTGGCGGCCAGGTCCTCGGCGAGGTCCGCCAGGGCCTTGAGCGACTCCCACTTCTCGCGCGCCTTGCCGCCGCCGGGCGGTGACGGCGTCAGGCCGACGCCCGCCAGGATGTGGTGGACCTCGGCGGCCAGCGGCTCGCCGGCGGCGGAGCGGGCCGCGCCGCGCAGCAGCACGACCGCCTGCCGTACCTCCGGACGCTCGAAGAAGCGCTCCGCGCCGCGCAGGACGTACGGGAGGCCGGCCTTGGACAGGGCCTGCTCGTAGGCCTCCGACTGGGAGTTGGTGCGGAAGAGCACGGCGATCTCGCGGGACGGCACGCCTTGGTCGATCAGCTTGCGGATGGCGCGGGCGACTCCGGCGGCCTCGGCGGGCTCGTCGTCGTAGTCGGCGAAGGCCGGCCGGGGGCCTTCGGGTCGCTGCGCGATCAGCTCCACGCGGTGCGGCGACCGCCCCTTGGCGATGACCAGGTTGGCCAGGTCGACCACCTGCGGCGTGGAGCGGTAGTCGCGGACCAGCTTGATGACCGCGGCGTCAGGGTGCTCGACGGCGAAGTTCGTCAGATAGCGGGGGGTGGCGCCGGTGAAGGAGTAGATCGTCTGGTTGGGGTCGCCGACCACGCACACGTCCTTGCGACCGCCGAGCCAGGTGTCGAGCAGGAGCTTCTGCAGCGGGTTGACGTCTTGGTACTCGTCGACGACGAAGTAGCGATACTGCTGGCGGATCTGCCCCGCCACCTCCTGGTGCTCGGTCATCACCGCGGCGGTGAGCTCCAGGATGGTCTCGAAGTCGACCAGGTGGCGCTCGCGCCTGATCCGCTCGTAGGACTCGTAGAGGCGGGCCACCTCCTCGGCCGGGACAGGAGAGGTGCGGTGGTGCTTGGCCGCAGCCGCGACGTAGTCCTCCGGGCCGACCTGGGTGACCTTGGCCCACTCGACCTCGGCCGCGATGTCCCGTAGCTCGGACCGATCCGGATTTTTCCGGATCTGACGGCAGGCTTCCACCAGCACCGGGAGCTTGGACTCGATCACCGACGGCGCCGCGCCGCCGATCACCCGGGGCCAGAAGTAGGTGAGCTGCCGCAGCGCGGCGGCGTGAAAGGTGCGCGCCTGCACCCCGGGCGCCCCCAGCGCGTGCAGCCGCTGCCGCAGCTCGCCCGCCGCCCGTGTGGTGAATGTCACTGCGAGCACGCTGCGTGCGTCGACCACTCCTCTGCGCACGGCATGAGCGATGCGGTGCGTGATCGCCCTGGTCTTTCCCGTGCCGGCGCCGGCGAGCACGCAGACGGGCCCACGCAGGGTCTCTGCCACCTCACGCTGCTCCGGATCGAGGCCGGACAGCACGTCATCCACGCTGTTCACCTGTCCATCCTCCCAGCCGGTGGCGGTCCAGGCTCCATTCTGACAAGGTGCGGCATTCGCCCGTTGCAGGTAACGCCCAGGCAACTCCCAGGCAACAAGGTGCAAAGAACTGGTCTCTTCCATCACAATGGGGCCGTCCCTGAGCATGGAGGAGGAAGGAAGGTCGTGCGAACAGCGGTTTCCTTGAGCGCGATAGCGCTCGCGTGTGTCGCGCTCGCGCCCGCGACCGCAGCGGCGTCCACGGACCCCGTACCGGGTCCGACGCCGACGACCTCCGTGACCGATCTGGACGGAATGGGCGGCCTGGCCTCCGAGACCGTCTCCTACGGCAAGCACCGTCACCAGCAGATGGACGTCTGGTGGACGCCCGACGGCCAGAAGCGCCCGGGGATCTTCATCGTGCACGGCGGCTGGTGGTCCAGCGGCGACAAGAAGCAGATGACCGAGATCACTCGGACGTACGCCGACCGCGGCTACACGGTCTTCAACCTCAACTACCGGCTCTCCACCGAGGCGGCCTGGCCCGCGCAGCGCGCCGACGCGCTGGACGCCATCGCCACGGCCAAGCGGCACGCCGACAGGTGGGCGTTCGACGCGGGCAACTTCGTGGTGACCGGCTTCTCCGCGGGCGGCCACATCGCCGCGGCCGTGGGCACCTACGGCAACGGCATGCCGGGGCTCAAGGGCGTCGTGGGCCTGTCGCCGATCATCTCGCCGCTGCGCGCCTACACCGACGGCGCCACGGCCGCCGACCCCTACGCGGCGCGCCTCCGCAAGGCGGCGATCCGGCTGGCCGGCGGCTGCGCGCCCAAGGGCAAGTGCTCGCGGGTCTGGGCCAGCATGGAGGTCGCCTGGCACGCCAGCGCCAAGGACGCGCCGATGCTGACCGTGCACTCGCAGTTCGAGTTCGTGCCTCCGGTGCAGAGCATGCTGCTGAAGCAGACGCTCGCCAAGGCGGGTGTGCCGGTGCAGGTCGTGACCGTGCCGGGCACGGCGCACGCCTCCGGGCTGCACCGTAACGTGAGCGTGGCCGAGCGTGTACAGAAGTGGATAACCGAGCGCATCGGGTGAGGGATTACCCGGGCTCCCGGGGTTGTTGCACGGATCGCCCGTTCCTGACCTTGGAGGGAATCCTGACATGGCGCTCACGGTCTACAGCACCACATGGTGCGGCCCCTGTAAGCGGCTGAAGTCCCAGCTGACCCGAGAAGGCATCCGGTTCGACGAGATCGACATCGAGCGCGATGCCGATGCGGCCGCGTTCGTGATGAGCGTCAACAACGGCAACCAGGTCGTGCCGACCGTGGTGATCGAGACCGCCAAGGGGCGCGTGGTCCGCACCAACCCGTCGGCCCGCGAGGTGAAGGCCCTCCTGGAAACGGAAACGGTCTGACGGTCAGAGCCCCCGCGTCGCGCGGGGGCTCACCAGTCACCCTCAAGGGGCCTGCCGTACCACGTCTCGATGAGGCGGCGGGCGATGGAGACCGCGGGCGGGAGACGTACCTCTCCGGACCCCAGGGCCTCGGCCAGCTCCTCGCGGGAGAACCAGCGGGCTTCGGCGATCTCCTCGGCGTCGGGCGTCAGGTCGGTGGTGAGGGCTTCGGCGAAGAACCCGAGCATGAGGCTGCGCGGGAACGGCCAGGGCTGGCTGCCGAGATAGCGCGGGTTGGCGACGGCGATGCCGACCTCCTCGGCCACCTCGCGGATGACGGCGGCCTCCAGGGACTCGCCGGGCTCCACGAAGCCGGCCAGGATCGACAGGCGGCCTTCGGGCCACTGCGGGCCGCGGGCGAGCAGGCAGCGGTCGTCGGCGTCGCGGATCAGCATGATCACCGCGGGGTCGACCCGGGGGAAGTGCTGGCTGGAGTCCTGTGGGCAGACCCGGATGTGGCCGCCCGCCCGCACCTCGGTGCGGGTGCCGCAGCGCGGGCAGAAGTCGTGGGTGGAGTGCCAGGCTTCGAGCGCGACCGCGTAGACCAGCAGGCCGGCGTCGCGGTCGCCGAGCAGGGCCCCCGCCTGCCGCAGCCCGGCGGGGACCGCCTGGCCGTCGGGGGCGTCGCGCAGGCTCATGACGCTGGAGAGGCGGCCGTTGACCTCGCCGCCGACCTCGCCGTTGGGCATGCCGGGCAGCGGCGCGGCCACCGCGAAGTAGGCGACGCCGTCGTCGACGCCCAGAAGGTAGCGCTCGCCGGGCGGGGCGTCCATGGTGGTGAGGAGCACGGCGTGGACCTCGTCGCCGCTGCGCCGGACGAGGGTGCGACCGTTGTCGACGACGAGCACCCGGGTCGCCGGATCCGCCCAGGCACGTTCCAACCAGGGCTCGTCGGCCCTCAGCGTCGCCGATCTGTCGATGGTGCCGCGTGCGAGGAGCAGCGGTCCGATGAGTTGCTCTTCCGCGGTTTCCACGGCCCCCACCCTTCTCAAATCCCATGTCATCCTATGACCTCGGGGTTGTCCTCCGATTACGAATCCCCGGCTTCGGGAGGATCTTCGAGGGGCTAGGATCTTGTGGGTTAGGTTAGCCTTACCTGATCTTCGGGGGTGCCTCGCGTTGCGGCTCTACCTGACCGCGCTCAAAGCGACCGACTCGGTGACCGGCGGATTCCTGCCCGCCGCCCGCGCGCTGGGGTGCGAGGTGACGATACTCACCGACCGGCCGGAGCGGCATCCCGACGCCGTCGCCTGCGACGTGCGCGACCCGCGCGCCCTGATCGACGCGATCGAGCACCTCGGCAGGCCCGACGCCCTGTTCTCCAACTCCGATCATCTGCAGGCGGAGACCGCCATGGCCGCCGCCTACTTCGGGCTGCCCGGCAAGGACTGGCGGGCCTGCCTGACCGCCAAGAACAAGTTCCTGACCCGCCGCAGGCTCGCGGAGGCGGGGATCGAGCGGGTCCTCTCCGTCCGGCTGCGGCCCGAGGATCCGGTGCCGGAAGGGCTGCCCTACCCGCTCGTGGTCAAGCCCCGGGAGGGGGTGGCCAGCGAGGACGTGCTGTTCGTGGAGTCCGGCCTGGCCGGAGCGGTCCGATCGGTCCGGCAGCGGCGGCCCGGCGAGTCGCTGGTCGTGGAGGAGTATCTGGACGGCCCGCTGCGCACGCTGGAGACCCTCGGCGACGGTGAGACGATCCAGGTGCTCGGCGGGTTCGAGACCACGCTGGGGCCGCTGCCGCACTTCGTCGAGGAGCGGCTGGACTGGGCGCCGGACGGGCCGCACGAGCACGTCCTGGCCGCGCTGCGGGCCATCGGGGCGGGCTTCGGCGCCTGCCACACCGAGTACGTGCGCACCGCGCGCGGGCCGAGGATCGTCGAGATCAACTACCGGGTGATCGGCGACCACTGCGACTTCCTGCTCGCCGACCTGCTCGGCGTGCCGCTGTTCGAGTGGATCCTGCGCGTCCATCTGGGCGAGCGCGCGCCGCGGGTCCCCTCGGTCGACCGGCACGGCAGCGCGGTCAGCCTGGTCGCCGGCCGGTCCGGCACCATCACCTCGGCCCCCGGGCCGGAGGAGCTCACCCAGGACGGCGTCAGGCTCTGGCACCGGCCGCTGCGCCGGGTCGGCGACCGGGTGGAGCAGACGCACACCAACCGCGACTACCTGGGCGTGATCAGGGCCGTCGGGCCGGACCGGGCCCGGGTGGACGCGGCCGTGCTCGACTACCGCGCCACCCGGCCGTGGGTCGTCGGATGAGGTCCAGGGAGGCGTACCTGGCCGCGCGGGTGCTCAACGCCCTGCTGCGCGAGGACTACGGCAGGCTGTCGTCCCGGGTGGGCCGGAGCAGGAGCGGCGTCGGGCTGACACTGGCGGACGGGCGGCTGGTGCGGCTGGCGCCCGGCGCGCCGTTCCAGGACTTCGTGGTGGCGCCCGGCCAGCAGCTCGGGCTGGAGCAGGTGCTGGAGACGCTGACTGAGCTCGCCGACCCGCAGGACGCGGCGGGCGTGGCGGCGTTCTTCGAGGAGTGCGTGGCCGCGCTGGCCGCACTGGAGCTGCATGACGCGCACCTGCCCGACGTCCTGGCCAGGAAGCCCTCCTACGAGTCGCTGGCGGCCTTCGCCGACCATCCGGTCTATCCGACCTCACGGGCCCGGCCGGGGCTGTCAGAGGCCGATCTGCTGGCGTACGCGCCGGAGTTCGCGCCCGCGTTCGAGCTGCGCTGGGCGGCGGTGCCCCGTCGGATGCTGGAGCCGGGCTCGGCGCCCGCGCTGCCCGCCGACGTGCGGGCGCGGGAGCTGCCGGACGGCGAGGTGCTCTTCCCGGTGCATCCGCTGACCGTGGACGAGGTGCGCGGGATCGACGGCGTGCGGCTGCTGGAGGAGCCGCGCGTCACCGTACGGCCCACCCTGTCGATGCGGACCGTGGAGCTGGACGCCCGCACGCATCTCAAGCTGCCGCTGCCCACCAGCACCCTCGGCCTGCGCAACCGGCGCTCGATCAAGGCCGGCACCCTGCGCGACGGCGCGCGGGCGGAGCTGCTGCTGCGCGGGCTCGCCGACTCCGACGTGCTGATCGCCGACGAGCAGACCTACGCGCACGCCGGGCACGAGTACCTCGCCTGGATGGTGCGCAGGCTCCCCGCCGGGAAGGTGGTGCCGGTCGCGGCGCTGGCGATCCCGGGCGTCCTGGCCGAGCTGGGCGACGTGCTGCCCGCCTATCTGCGCCTTCTGCTGCGCTGGAACGTCCGGCTGTTCGTCGAGTACGGCGTCGCGCTGGAGGCCCATCAGCAGAACCTGTCCCTGGTCTTCACGGGCGAGGGGATGAAGCTGCTGGTCAAGGACAACGACGGGCTGCTGGCCTCCCCCGCCAGGCTGGCGGCGGCCGGGGTCGAGGTACCGGAGTTCGCCGACGCGCGGATGCTGACCGAGGACCCGCACGCCCTGGCCGACGTGTTCGTGACCATCACGCTCCACCTGGCGTGCGCCGCCATCGCGTTCGGGGCACTGCCGCACGCCCGCGCCTCCGCGCTGCTGCGCGACACGCTGGCCGAGGCGCTCGACGGCTACGGCGACGACCCGATGGCCAGGCTCCTGCGGGCCAGGACGCTCGACGCCGCCCGGCTCACCGGCAAGTCCATGGTCACCGCCGGGACGCTGGTGGCCAAGGAGCGGACCGGCGCGGCGGACGTGAACAAGTTCTACGGCACCAGCGGGCCCAACTACCTGAGGAGAGCTTGAATGCACGGTCTGGCCCGCACCTCGCCTGCCGAGGAGGCCGAGGAAGCCGAGGAGGCGACGCTCGCGGCACTGCTGCGCTGCTGCGTCCGGGAGGTCGCCGGGCCGCGCGGCCTGGTCTGGCCCACTCCGCCGTACCTTCTGCTGCGGGTGGGCGGCGCGCTGCTGCGGGCGCGCACGCGCGGCGGCGCCGCGCTGCGCTTCGAGGGGCGTCCCGAGCGCCTCGAAGCGGGCGCCTGGCACCCGCTGACGACGGATGAGCTGGTACGGCTGGCGCAGGCGGATCTGGGGCGTGGGGCGGGGCCCGGCCACAACGAGGAGTTCGCCGGGCAGGTGGCGGCGAGCCGTACGGCCATGGCGGCGATCCTGCGGGCCAGGGCCGCCGCCGTGCCGCCGGCCGATCCGTGGCTGGCCTCGGAGCAGGCGCTGGTGTACGGGCACCCGTTCCACCCGAGCCCGAAGGCGCGGGGCGGGCGGGGGTGGCTGCGGTACGCGCCCGAGGCGCATGCGAGCTTCCCGCTGCGGCTGCTGGGGGTGCGGGCGGAAGCGGTGGCGCAGGAGGGCGACGTGACGGCGCTCGACGCCCTGGGGGAGGCGCCCGCCGGTCACCGGCTGCTGCCCGCGCATCCGTGGCAGCTCGACCTGCTGCGGCCCGCCCTGGGGAGCGAGCTGGTGGATCTGGGGCCGGGGCCCGTCGTGATGCCGACCTCGTCGGTGCGGACGGTGTACGCGCCGGATGCCGGGGTGTGCCTGAAGTTCAGCCTGGATGTGCGGATCACCAACTGTGTGCGGAAGAACGCCTGGTACGAGCTGGCCGGGGCGGTGGAGCTGACCCGCCGCCTCGCCCCGATATTCGCTGACATTTCCGTAAAACATCCGGGGACGCGGTGGCTGCCCGAACCCGGCTACCGCTCGGCCCGCCTCGGGACGCGCCTGCTGGAGGGCCTCGGCGTGATCGTCAGAACCGGGCCGTGGACGGGCGGCTCCCCCGGCGTGACCCCGATCCTGGCCGGAGCCCTCGCCGCCGGGACGCCCCGGCCCGAGGCGCTGAGCCGCGATCCGATCGCGTGGTGGACCGCCTACGTCTCGGCGGTGGCGCGGCCGGTGCTGGAGCTCTACTTTTCCCACGGCGTGGTTTTGGAGCCGCACCTGCAGAACGTCCTGGTGGGCCTGGACCCGGCCGGGCTGCCCGTGGAGGCCGTCTTCCGCGACCTGGAGGGCGCCAAGCTCGTCACCGGCCGCCACGACCTGACCGGCCTCGCTCCGCAGGTGGCGCGGGCCGTGTCGTACGACGCCGAGCGCGGCTGGGCGAGGGTCGTCTACTGCCTGCTGGTCAACCACCTGGTCGAGATCGCCGCCACCGTGGCGGGTCACGGCGGGGGCGCGGTCGTCGAGGAGGAGATCCTGCCCGAGCTATGGAAGGCGGCCCGCGAGATCCTCGTTGAGCAGGCCGGCGAGCTGGGCTGGCCGCTGCCGCTGTCGGACCTCCTGGCGGGCTCCCCGCTCCCGGCCAAGGCCAACCTGAGCGTGCGCTGGGCCAGGGCGGCCGACCGGTCCGCCGGATACGTCCCGATCGCGAACCCGCTCGCATGATCGCCCCAGAGGTCCAGGAGGCCGCCCTGCGGCTCCCCGCCGCCCCCGCCTATCTGTACGACCTGCCCGCGCTGGACGAGCACGCGGCGGCGGTACGGCACGCGCTGCCGGACGTCGAGCTGTACTACGCGGTCAAGGCCAATCCGGACGCCGAGCTGCTGCGCGTGCTGGACCGGTACGTGGACGGCTTCGAGGTGTCGTCGGGCGGCGAGCACGCGCACGTGTCGGCCCTGCTGCCGGGCAGGCGGCTGGCCCTGGGCGGTCCGGGCAAGACGGACGCGGAGCTGGGGCTGCCTCATCACCGCATTCACGTGGAGTCGCCGTACGAGCTGCGCCGCCTGCTCGCGACCGGCCTGCGCGCCGACGTGCTGCTGCGGATCAACCCGGACCTGCCGGTGGAGGGGGCCGCGCTCACCATGAGCGGCCCGTTCGGCATGGACGAGACGGGGGTGGCGGAGTGCCTGCCGCTGTTCACCGACCGGGTGAGGCTGCGCGGCCTGCACACCCACCTGGCCAGCGGGCTGGACGCGTCCGCGCTGCTCCGGCTGGCCGGGACGCTGCTGGACACCGACCAGCCGGAGGTGAACCTGGGCGGCGGCATGGCCGTGTCCTACGCCGCGCCCGCCGAGAGGTTCGACTGGGTCGCGTACGGCGCGGGCCTGGCCGAGGTCCGCCGGGCGGGGCAGGTGGTGCGCATCGAGCCGGGCAGAGCGCTCACCGCCTACTGCGGCCACTACGTCACCCGGGTCGTGGACGTGAAGCGGGTGCGTGGCGAGGCGTACGCGATCCTGCTGGGCGGCACCCACCACCTGCGGACGCCGGTGACCAAGGGGCACGACCAGCCCTTCACCGTCCTGGCCACGGGCGGCCGGGGGCCGGGGGTCGTGGACGAGCCGGTCACCCTCGTCGGGCAGCTGTGCACCCCCAAAGACGTCTTCGCCCGAAAAATCGTGACTTCTGTACGAGTGGGGGACACGGTGGTGTTCGGGATGGCCGGGGCCTACGCCTGGAACATCTCCCACCACGACTTCCTGATGCATCCCCGGCCGGAGTTCCACTACCTACGAGGTTGAGCCGCTCGGACCGGCAGGTCAGGAGCGGGTGGGGACGGCCTCGATGAGGGCGACCAGGCCGGCGGCGTCGAGCAGGTCCACCGGCCGGACGGTCCGGTTCGCGCGCACGTAGTGGAAGGCCGCGCCCACGTTCTCCAGGGGCACGCCCGCGAGCTGCGCCCAGGCCAGGCGGTAGGCCGCGAGCTGCACCGACGCCGCCTTGGCCGCCTTGCCCTTGGGCGGCTCGCCGGTCTTCCAGTCGACGACCTCGTAGCGCCCGTCGGGCAGCTCGAAGACGGCGTCCATCCGGCCGCGCACCACCCGATCGGCGATCATGGTCTCGAACGGCACCTCCAGGTCGAGCGGCTTCCGCTCGGCCCACTCGCTCTCCTCGAACCGCTCCTGCAGCTCGGCCAGCCGCACGTCCGCCTCCTCCGGCTCCCGGAGCAGGTCGAGCTCGAAGTCGTCGATGAGCCGCTGCTGATCCCAGCGGGTCTCCAGCCACCGGTGGAACGACGTGCCGCGCCGGGCCAGCGGCGCGGGCTTGACCGGGACCGGGCGGCGGATCCTGCGGGCCAGCTCGCGGGCGTCGGCGGCCAGCGTGACCAGGGAGGACACGGTCAGCTTGGTCGGCAGCTCGACGGTGGTGGAGCCGCGCCGCCGGTGCAGTTCCCGCTCACGCAGCAGCAGGTCGGTGTCGCGCTCCCAGGCCCGCACCCGCTCCTCCTCGAACGCGCGCAGCGTTTCCCCCGCCCCCTGCGCCGTATTCTCCGCCGTGTCCTCTGAAGGAGCCGTCATCACCCTGTCCAGTGCGGCCTCGACCAGGCGGGCGCCGTCGAGGACGGACTCGTACCGCAGTCCTTCGGGTGTGACCGGCCAGACGGCCTCGGCCGGCTCGGCCAGCAGCGGGTTGGTGGCGCCCTCGGCGATCTCGGGCGCCCAGAACGCGACCCGGTCGGCGGTGTCGCGGATCTCCAGCAGGAAGTCCGACGGCGCCAGCGGCTTGGAGGCGCTCCCCCACCGGTAGCCGGAGGCGATCAGGTGGTAGTGGGCGCGGGTGACGGCCACGTACGCCAGCCGCCGCTCCTCCATGAGGTCCCGCTCGCGGCAGAGCTCGTCGAACACCGCCAGCTCCTCCTTGCCGAGCCCGGCCAGGCGAGGCAGGTCGGCGGCGTCGCCGCGCAGCGTGTACGGCAGCTTGCGGGGGTTGTCGGTCCAGCGGCTGTTGGTGACGGGCGTGGCGGGGAACATGCTGCCGCTGGCGATCGTCCCCTTGGAGCTGACGAGCTGCGACAGGCCGGGCACCACCACGACGGGCCACTCCAGCCCCTTGGAGGCGTGCACGGTCATCAGCTTGACGCTGTTGCTCTCGCCGACCCGGCCCGCCTCCAGCCCGAACTCCTCGCTCTCGGCCGCCTGCAGGTAGGCCAGGAACGCGCCGAGCGTCGGATCCTCGGAGTCGCCGGCGAACCGGGCCGCGGCGTCCTGGAAGGCGTCCAGGTCGGCCCTGGCGGCGAAGGCGCTGACCGTGCCGCCGCGGGCCGCCACCTCGATGTCCAGGCCCAGCCTGCGCTCCACCTCGCTGATCAGGTCGGGCAGCGGCTGCCCGGTGTGGGCCCGCAGCTGGCGCAGCTCGTGCGCGAGCGCGACGAGCCTGGTCGCGGCCAGCGGCGAGAACGAACGCAGCCAGGCCTCGCGGTCGGGCAGCTCGTCGAGCGCGTCCACCAGGCTGCCGCGCTCCTCGGCCAGGTCGGCCACCACCTGGTCCAGCGGGTCGTCGGCACGGCGGCTGTCCCGGGACTCGCGGTTCAGCTCGCGGGCGAGCTCGCCCAGCGCCCTCAGGTCGGCGGGGCCGATCCGCCAGCGCGGCCCCGCGAGCAGCCGGGCCAGCGCGTCGCCGGCCGTCGGGTCGTACAGCACGCGCAGTGTCGCGACGATGTCGTTGACCTCGGGCACGGTGAGCAGACCGCCCAGGCCGACCACCTCGACGGGGATGTCGCGCGCCTCCAGCGCCCTGCGCAGGGCGGGGAACTGGGATCTCTTACGCGCCAGAATCGCCACGTCCTGCGGCTGGATGGCGAGCGTCTTCTTGCGCTCCTTCTCCCCCCAGGGCAGGCCGTCGGGGGCGACCTCCTTGCCCAGCAGCTTGGCGATGCCGTCGGCGATCCACCCGGCCTCGTCCTCGGCCGTCTCGTGGAAGGCGCAGGTGACCCGGCCCCGATCGACCCGGTTGGGGCCCGGGACCAGCACGGGCACCTCGCGCGCCTCCATGCGCAGCGGCAGCTGCACGCGCGCGGCGACGTCGAGCACCCGGTCGCCGTTGCGGAAGCTGACGCTGAGCTGCCGCACCGGGGCGAGGTCGCCGGAGCCGGCCCTGAAGTCCTGGGGGAAGCGGCGCAGGTTGCCCGCCGAGGCGCCGCGCCAGCCGTAGATCGACTGGCAGGGGTCGCCCACCGCCGTGACCGGATGGCCGCCGCCGAACAGCGAGCGCAGCAGCACGAGCTGCGCATGGCTGGTGTCCTGGTACTCGTCCAGCAGCACCACGGAGAAGCGGGAGCGCTCGATCTCGCCGACCTCCTTGTGGTTGGCGGCGATCCTGGCGGCCAGCGACATCTGGTCGCCGTAGTCGATGACCTCCCGGCCGCGCTTGAGCCTTTCGTACGCCTCCACCAGCGGCAGGAGTTGCTCCCTGGCCGCCTGCACGGCCAGCGGCTTGCGCTGGGCGACGACCGTCCGGCCCGGCAGCGCGTCGTACCTGTCGCGCAGCCAGTCGCCCACGCGGCGCACGTCGGGGGCGGCGCGCAGGTGCTCCGACAGCTCGCCGGCGAGCTCCAGCACCGCGGCCGTGACCGAGGCCGGGCTCAGCTCGATCCGGTCCATCGGCCCGTCGTACATGGCCACCACCCGGGAGGCGAGCTGCCACGAGACGGCCGGCGTGACCAGGCGCATGGTCGGCTCCAGCGCCTCGCGCAGGGCGTGGTCGGTGACCAGGCGGGCGGCGTAGGCGTGGTAGGTGGAGACGGTCGGCTCCTCGTCGAGCGCCGCGGGCTCGACCAGGCCCGCCTCCGCCAGGCCGTTCAGCCGCTCCCTGACCCGGACGGCGAGCTCGGCGGCGGCCTTGCGGGTGAACGTCAGGCCGAGCACGTTGGCGGGTTTGACCAGCCCGTTGGCCACCAGCCAGACCACGCGGCCGGCCATCGTCTCGCTCTTGCCCGAACCGGCGCCGGCCATCACGACCATGGGTTCGAGCGGGGCCTCGATGACGCCGGCCTGCTCGCGGGTGGGCGGCAGGATGCCGAGTTTGTCGGCCAGTTCGACCGGGTTCAGCACACCTGTCCCCCGCTGTCGTTGACGGGGCAGCTCGCCTTGGCCGCGCAGGTGCGGCAGCCGTCGTTCACCTTCGCCTGGAAGAACGGCCCCGACATGCCGATCGCCACGGTGTCGACCAGGTCGCCGGCCCAGCCGGGGTTCGGGTCCTCGGCGAGGGCGCCCTGCTGCTGCTCGACGGCGGCGGTCTTGCCCGCCGCCTTGCCGAGCTGGACCAGCGCGGCCCCGCCCGGCTCGGTCATGCCGTGCCTGGCGAACGCGCCGAGCAGCGCCGCGAGCTGGTAGACGCCGAGCTGAGGATGACGGTCGAGCTCGCCCGGCCGGGGCTTGGCGCCGCCCGTCTTGAGGTCGATGATCACCGCCCTGCCCTCCGCGTCGCGCTCCACCCGGTCGACGCGGCCCTTGATCTGGACGCCGTCGGCCACCGTGGCGACGAACGCCTCTTCGAGGGCGACGAGCTCTCGCGGGTTCTCCTGATGCCAGCGGAGGAACTTGCCGATCATCTGCTCGGCGACCTGGCGCTGCTTGCGGTTGAACCATACGCCGCCGAAGTCGAGCTCGGTCCAGATCTCGTCCAGCCGCTTGCCGAGCAGGTCCTCGCTGGGCAGGTCGGTGGCGGCCAGCACGGCCAGCGCGTGGATCACCGTGCCGAGGCCCTGCGCGGAGCTGGTCCCGGCGGCGCCGACGGCGGTCTCCAGCAGCCAGCGCAGGCCGCACTTGGTGAAGCTCTCCACGGCCGACGGGGAGATGCTGACGATGTCGTCCGGCCAGGACAGCGGGCGGTCGTCGGTCATGGGGGTCAGCGCGTACCAGTCGTTGGGGTGCGCGCCGTGCACGCCCGCGGCGGCCAGTCTGGCCAGCTGCTCGGCGGCCTTGTGCCGCATCGCGGCGGGCTTGGTGGGGTCGGTGACGGCGCTGCGCAGATCGGCCACCAGCGCGGACATGTTCAGCCACCTGGCCCGGTCGTCGACCGTGGCCTCCTCCACCGCACCCGGCAGCAGCTCCGACAGGAACCTGGAGGGCCGCTCGTCGGTGTCCTCGCCGCCCACAGCGGTCACCACCAGCTTGCGGCGGGCGCGCGTGGCGGCCACGTAGAACAGCCTGCGCTCCTCCGCCAGCAGCTTGGAGGTGAGCGAGGCGGCGTTCGGGCGCGCACCCTCCACCACCTCCACGAGGTCCTCCACGCCCAGCATGGAGCCGCGCAGCCGCAGGTCCGGCCAGACGCCCTCCTGCACCCCGGCCACGACCACCACGTCCCACTCCAGGCCCTTGGCCCGGTGGGCGGTCAGGACGC
This sequence comes from Nonomuraea sp. ZG12, assembly GCF_052068115.1. NCBI lineage: Bacteria > Bacillati > Actinomycetota > Actinomycetes > Streptosporangiales > Streptosporangiaceae > Nonomuraea > Nonomuraea sp. ZG12. The sequence continues at coordinate 267,961 of NZ_JBQHCW010000009.1, read as the reverse complement.
GTACGGCGTCGCCGTCGGGCGCCCGTTCGGCCAGCGTGTCACCGGGGATCTCCTGCGAGGCCAGGTCGTCCAGGAACACCTCGGGGCCGGCCTTGGGCATCCGGTCGACGAAGCGGGCCGCGTGGTCGAACAGGGCCACCACCGCGTCCAGGTCCCGGTCCGCCTGCGCGCCCCTGGCGCCACCGGCCAGGCTCAGCTCCGTCCACCGCTCGGCCAGGCCGCTGCCCTGCCAGACGGCCCACAGCACCTCCTCGGCGCTGCCCTGCTGCCGCACCGCCTGCCTGGCCGTGGCCAGCAGCTTGGCGACCCGCTCGGCGGGCAGCGCGATGTGCGGCTCGATCCGTACGAGCTCCCGCGCGTCCTTGACGGCGGCGACCAGCAGCTCCCCGGAGGAGCGCGGCACGAGCGGAAGAGTGGCGGGCTCGTCCCCTGCCGACGGGTCGGCGGCGGTGGGCTCCTCGTCTGCGGGTGTGTCGGCGGCGGTGGCCTCGTTCTCGGCGATCTTGAGGGCGCGGCGCAGGCGGCGTACGCCGATCATGTCGGTGCCGCCGAGCGGGCCGGTCAGCAGCTCCTCGGCCACGCCCTCGTCCAGCTCGGCGGCGTCCAGGGCGACTCGGAGCATCGTCAGCAGCGGCCGGACGCCGGGCTCCTGGGCGATGGGCACCTCGTCGCCGGCGATCATCGTGGGCACCCCGGCGGTGACCAGCGCCCGGCGCAGCAGCGGCACCTGGCGGATCGCCGACCGGACGAGCACCGCCATCCGGTGCCACGGCACGCCGTCGATCAGGTGGGCGCGCCGCAGCGTGTCGGCGACGACCGCCGCCTCCTGGCTGGTGCTGTCGGCCAGCAGCACCCGGACGTCCCCCTCCGGGGTCTCCGGCAGCGGCAGCAGGTCCCGGTGGCCGCCCGAACGGCCCCCGGCGGGCGCAGGAGCGGTGGGCAGAGGAGCGTCGGGCCTGGGGGCGGGCATGGGGGCGGCGGGCAGGCGGGCGGCGACGCGGCGGGAGGCCGTCAGCAGGTCAGCGCCGCTGCGGCGGCAGACCCGCAGGGCCACCACCGGCGCGTCCCGCCCTTCTCTGGTACGGAACCGCTCGGGGAACTTCAGGATGCCGCGCACGTCCGCACCACGGAACCCGTAGATCGACTGGTCCGGGTCGCCCACCGCGACCAGGTCCCGGCCGTCGCCCGCCAGCTGCTCCAGCAGGAACTCCTGGGCCGGGTCGGTGTCCTGGTACTCGTCCACGTACACCGCGTCGTGCGCCGCGCGCTCGCGTCGGCGCACGTCGGGATCGGCGAGCAGCCCCGCCGCCGCCCTGATCAGCTCGGAGTAGTCCAGCGCCGGATCGGGGTCCAGGTCGAAGCGGACCTGGTAGCGCTGGGAGAACCGGCCGGCCGCCACCCAGTCGGCCCGGCCGTGGCGCCTGCCGAGCTCCTGGATCCGCTCGCCGTCCAGGCCGCGCTCGGCCGCGCGGGACAGGAAGTCGCGCAGCTCCTCGGCGAACCCGCGGGTCTTCAGCGGCTCGCGCAGGTCCTCGGGCCATTCCAGCGCCCCGTCCTGCAGCTCGCCGTGCAGCAGCCGCCGCACCTCCAGGAGCTGCTCGGGGCCGGTGAGCAGGCGCGGTGGCCGCTCGCCGGCCAGCACGGCCTCGCGGCGCAGCAGCGCGTAGGCGTAAGAGTGGAAGGTGAGCGCCAGCGGCGTGCGGGTGGTGCGGCGCAGTCGCCCGGTGACGCGCTCGCGCAGCTCGCCGGCGGCCTTGCGGCTGAAGGTGAGGATCAGCACCCGCTCGGGGTCGGTGCCGCGCCGCTCGATCCGGTCGACGACGCTCTCCACGACGGTGGTGGTCTTGCCGGTGCCCGGCCCGGCGAGCACCAGCAGGGGGCCGCTCCGGTGCTCCACCACGGCGCGCTGATGTTCATCCAGCACAGGGGCCTCGACAGGCCCCGCACTGTTGCGGCGCACCAGTCGCCAGGTCTGACCACTCACAACACTAGATTCCACCAGACCACAGGGGTAGATCGTGCCGACTTGACCGGTGCCCCCGCGCGATCGCCCACGGTATCTGGGGAAATATCGGGATTCTCACCGACACGCCGGAGCTCGGCGCGCCGGTGAGCAGGTCCCTCAGGAGAAGATGTGGTCCACGACCCTGGCCGTCGCCTTGCCGTCGTCGCGCGGGACGAAGGTGGCCCTGAAGGTGTCGTAGCGGTCGGCGTGCGCGGCCGCCACCTCGTCGATGGAGCGCAGCGCCTCGACCACGTCCGTCGAGGTCGACAGCACCGGGCCGGGCGCGATCTCCGGCAGGTCGACGTACAGGCCCCGCTTGGTGGCGTACTTCGCCAGGTCGTAGCCGTACAGCACGATCGGGCGGCCGGTCACGGCGAAGTCGAACATGACCGAGGAGTAGTCCGTCACCAGCACGTCCGTCACCAGCAGCAGATCCGCGATATCGGGATAAGTGGTGACATCACGGGCGATGTCGGGGACGGCGGGGGTGGCCTGCATGGGGTGGGCGCGTACCAGCAGCTCGTGGTCCGCGCCGAGCGCCTCGCGGGCCTTGGCCAGGTCGAGCTTGACCATGGCGTTCTTACGGTCGTAGTCGCGCCAGGTCGGCGCGTAGAGGATCACGCGCTTGCCCTCGGCCAGGCCGAGCCGGGCCCGCACGGCCGCCGCCAGCTCGTCCCTGTCGGGCGAGGTGAGGACGTCGTTGCGCGGCAGGCCGCTCTCCAGGACCTCGCCCTGATAGCCGAACGCCTGGCGCAGCACCGGCGTGGCCCACGGCGACTGCGACAGCAGCACGTCCCAGCCGCGCACCTCCGCGGCCTGCCGGTGCCAGATGGGCGGGCGGGGGTCGCGGTTCATGTGCGCCTGGTCGTTGCCGATGTGCTTGGCCGGGGTGCCGTTCCAGGTCTGCACGACGACCTGGCCCTCGCGGGAGCGGAACCAGACGGGCAGGAAGGCGTTGGTGACGATGTAGCGGGACCTGGCGAGCGCCGCGTGGTGCTCCCGGCTGCCCGCGCGCACCACTGTCGCCGGGCCCGGCGGGACGAACGCGCCGTCCTTGACGATCCAGATGTGCTCACGGTCGTCGCCGCGCCGCAGCCGCTCCTCGTAGACGGCCCGGACGCTGTCGGCGTACAGGCGGCCGTCGTTGACGACGTAGACGGTGGCGTCGTTGAGCGGCTCGGTGCGCTGGGCGGGGTAGAAGACGCGCCGCAGCACGTGGGTGCCCGCCACGCCCTTCTCGTCCGCGGGCCGCTCCTCCTCCGACATCACCACGGGCACGTCGAAGCGGGTGGAGATCATCCGGAAGGCGTGGCCGCCGAGGACACGCGGCTCCTCGTCCAGGGTCTCCAGGGAGGCGTGCTCCATGCGGACCGGGACGATCTCGCCGGACGGGTGGCGCACGGTCATGTTCCAGGTGCCGGACGACAACGGCACCGACTCGCCGAAACGGTCCATGGCGGCCGGGGTGATCCGCACGGTGAAGTCCTCGCCGGAGCGCTCCATCGGGATCAGGTAGGACAGGCCGGAGCGGTGGCGCAGGGTGAGCGAGCGCGACCCCGGCGCGTCGGGGTAGTCGCCCTTGAGGACGAGCGTCTGCCCCTCCCACACGGCTGAGACGATCACCGGGCGGATCCGGTGCGCGGAGATGACGACGCGGTCGCGCCGGTCGCCGAGCACGGTGATCTCGCGGTCCGCCACGGTCGTCCTGGTGTTGGCCAGATCGCCCAGCATGACGGAGGCCGCGGGGTCGCCCTTGGGCTCGACCCACAGGCGGCGGCCGTCCTTCTCCTGCAGCAGCGCGGGCACCGCCAGGCTGATCAGCACCTCGGTGCCCTTGCCCGAGGGGGTGAACTCGGCGGCGATGCGGTGGCCGCCCAGCCGGGCGTGGCCCTTGGTCACCGCGCGATCGGGCAGGAAGATCTGCAGCCCGAGGCGGTCCTCGTCGACGGTGACGCCGGTCAGCTCGGCCCGGTTGGGCTGGAGCGCCACCTGCAGGGCGCGGTCGGAGGTCCAGACCGGCCTGGCCCACAGGCCGGACCGCAGCTTGCGGCCGGCGGGACGCTCACTGCGGCCCACGGAGGCGCCGCGCAGCAGGCCGGTGGCCCTGGCGCCGCGGCTCCAGAACACGATCTCGGCGCGCCAGGTGGTGGCGTCGCGCACGGCGGGACGACGGCGCATGCGACGGCGCGCGGCGTGGACGACCCCGCGCACCGCGCCGCGCCAGCGCAGCGCCCACGGGTTGAGCTCCGCGCTGAAGCCGGACCAGTCGTAGTTGCAGCCGGGCTCGCGGGCGGTGTGGGTGGCCTCGGGCGCGAGCACCCGGCGGGTACGCAGCCGCACGGGCGGCAGCCAGCGCGGGCCGCGCAGCACCACGGTCGCCCGGTTGAAGCGGCGGCTGCGGACCGACAGGCCCGCGAGGTAGGCGAAGCCGGTGATGCGCAGCTTGCCGCCGACCCAGACGATGTCGTCGATGTGGGTCACCGGCACCATGTCGGCGCGCTTGAGGCGGTAGAGCTCGGCCGGCAGCTCGTCGCGGAACGGCAGGTCGGCGTACCAGCGCAGGCCCTTGCGGATGCGCTTGGACGGCTCGGCCGCCGCCGCGACGACCTTGGTGAGGGTCTCGCCGTCGACGAGCTCGTCGTCGGGGCGGTGCTCGATCAGGTGGCAGATGAGGCGGCGGGCCACGGGCAGCTCACGTTTGACGCCCGCGTCCACACCCCCCAGGTAGGGGCGCAGCAAGGTGAGGAGCTCGCGCCTGCGCGCGGCGCCACGTTTGACCGCCAGGTCCATCCGCGCGCCCAGCGGGCCGCTGAGCACCTCGGTGTCGAACGCGGAGTCACGGCCGCCTGGGCCGACCACGCGCATGATGGCGTCGAGTGCTTCGCCGCGATCGCAGAGATCCTGGACAGCCTTGAGGCGATCGGGGACCGCTTCGCCGCCCGGGCTCTGGGCTGTTACGCCGGTAGCCATCGGGTGGGCACCGCCTTTCGGGCCGCCGTCAGTGTTTCTGCTCATGCTAATAGGAGTCACATGTCAACAAATCGCCCCTAAACTGAAAAAGCAGGTCACGGCGCTTCCTGAAAATCGGCTGAACGCCCATCCCAGCGTGCCTTCCGCATGTCCACCCGCTCACCCCTCAGCGCGGTGCCTTCGGCCCGCCAATGGGCCAGGCAGCGCGCCTCGTGATCCGGCGCGCCCGTGCCGTCCGCGTGCACCACCCGCCACCAGGGCACACCGCCTCCGTACGTGGACATCACCCGGCCGACCTGCCTCGGCCCGCCTTCGCCCAGATACTCGGCGATGTCGCCGTAGGACATGACCCTGCCGGGCGGGATGCGCTCGACGACTTCGAGCACCGCCTCGGCGAACGGGTTCACGGCGTCCACGCCGCCGGGCCCGCGTCGATCATCTCGTCCAGCTTGCCGATCTCCATCGCGGTGCCATCGGCCAGCACCTCCACGACCCCGTTGCGCAGCGCGTAGACCTCGCCGTCCTCGCCGACCAGTCTGGCGCCGAGCGCGGCGGCCAGCCGGACGAGTTGCGCCACCTGCCAGTCGGAGCCGGGCTCCCCGATCAGCTGGTCCCGCCATGCGCCCACAGGGTGCGTGCCGCCGCCATGCCTGGCGACGATCTCGTCCGATCCGCGCAGCTCGAAACCGGCCGGCGCGATCGCCCTCGCCAGCTCTCCAAAGGCCAGCGGAGACTCACGAACCACGCGTAGCTCGTATCCCATGACGCGCGACCATAGCGGATCTTTACTGTCTGCGCTGATTGAGCATGACGATCGCCCCGCAGAACAGGATGAGCGCCACCAGAACTCCCCCGCCGTAGAGCCACAGCCGCCACGGATCGGGACCGGGCGCCGACGGCGGCGGCGAGTTCTCCCCCTGCCCGAAGTGCTGGTCGTCCGGCACGGGCAGGGAACGCCGCTCGCCGGCGAGCCGCTCGGCGGCGTTCATCGCGGCCACGGCGTCGACCACCCCGAACCCGCTCCTGTCGTCGTAGCCGGCGGCGGGCCGGCCCCTGGAGCCGGCGGCCAGCGCCTGCGCCACCTGGGCCGGCCGCATGTCGGGATGGCGTGCCTTGATGAGCGCCGCGACCCCCGCCACCAGCGCCGCCGCCGAGCTGGTCCCGTCGGTCACCTCGTAGCCACCGCCACGCTTGACCACGGGAACCCCCGAGCCCGGCGCGGCGACCAGCACGGACAGATTGTCACTGCTGTACGGCGCGACCTTGCTCTGCTTGTCGACGGCGGCCACCCCGACGACCCCCGGATAGCCGGCGGGGAAGCTCCAGTAGGAGGTGCCCTTCTCCTTGGCGTACTCGCTCTGCCCGTCGTTGCCCACGGCTGCGATGAGCACGACGCCCTTGCCGAGCGCGTAGGAGACGGCCTCGCGCTCGGTGCGCTGCGGGCCGTAGGTGCCGATCGACATGCTGACGACCTGGGCGCCGTGGTCGGCGGCGTAGCGCAGCGCCCGGGCCAGCGGGCTCTGCGTCGCGCTCCGCTGGTCCTCCAGCGGCGGGATCGCGTGGAGGTCGGGCTCCTCGTCCAGCGCCAGCGGCAGGGACAGGACGCGGGACTCCGGCGCGACGCCGATCAGGCCGTCGTCGGCGCCGGAGCCGGCGATCAGCCCGGCCATCGCGGTGCCGTGCCTGCCGGGCGCCGCCTGGTCGCGCGCCGAGGACGAGCTCATGTCGGGGCCGACGGTGACGCGGCCGCGCAGCTCCTTGACGCCCTTGTCGACGGCGCTGTCGATGACGGCCACGGTGACGCCCTTGCCCTTGGTGACGGTCCACGCCTGCTCGACGTTGAGCGCGTCGAGCACCCACTGCTGTTTCTCCCTGATGGGCGCCTCGACGGGGGCGTGCAGGGCGAGCATGACGGCGGTCAGCACGCGTACGGCGGTCAGCACACGTTCCCCTGGGTGCAGGGCGGCACCTTGGGCGGGTCCGCGAGGAAGTAGGCGATCTGGTTGCCGACCGACCTGGCCGCCGGCCAGAGCTCGCTGTGCAGGATCTCCTCCGGGGGGATGGCGGCCCTGGTGCGGCCGTCGGCGTAGCCCGCGGTGGAGAAGACGAGGTACGGCCCGGCGCCCACCCAGCCGGTGCGCTGGCGCTGCTGGGCCTGGAACCGTTCGGACACGGTGCCGGGGAAGGCGACGGGCAGCACGCCCACCCGGTCGTCCTGGGTGAGCTCCTCACCGGCGGAGACCCTGGCCTCCTCGTCCTTCAGCACGGCCACGCCTACGGTCATGACGAAGGTGGAGGTCTGGTCGACGTAGGTGGCGCGCAGCATGGTGAGGCAGCCGTGGCCGTCGAGGATCGTGGCGATCGAGGAGTCGACGGCGTTGCGGCAGGTGGTCTCGGGGGCGATGCCGACGCGCCTGGCGTACTGCTGGACGCGGTCGAGCCCGAGATACTTCACCTCTTCGGGGAAGACGCTCGTGGCGGGCCAGGACTGCCAGCGCCTGGCGATCTCCTCCTGCTTGTAGCGGTTCTGCTCCTCGGGGGTCAGCGGCCGGGACCGGGTCTCCCTGAACAGGCCGGCGGTGCCCAGCAGCACGATGACGGCCGACAGGGCCACGATGGTGCCGAGCAACGCCACGAACAGCCGCCGGTAGCGGATGCCCTGCTGGAGCGCTTCGGCCTCGGCCCGCTCCTTGGCGGCCGTCCTGCTCGCGCTGCCGCCCGCAGGCCAGTCGCGCACACGGGAACCACGGCCGGTGGCTCCGAGCGGATTCCTCCGTCCCGGCGTGGCTGCTCCCCCGGCGCGTGGCAGACCTGAGGTGGACCTGCGTGCCTTCACCACCGCCTCGTTCCCCGTTCGGCTACGTGTCTAATTCGTCCCCCTTAGATGGCGGATCATGCGTCTTGGCAATTGTGCGCGCGTCGCACTCTCCTGACCAGAGCGAAGATGACCGCCAGCGAGCCCAGGGCGCCCGCGGCCAGCGCCGCGGCGATGGAGCCGTAGGCCATGACATGCTCGCCGTCCCGGTGGACGACCCTGACCGGGCCCGTCGGGCCGCCGCCGAGCGGCCTGGCGGGGTCGTGCGCCTGGCCGGCCGCGGCCGTCACAGTGTGGCGGGCCAGCCTGCCGGCCTCAGCCAGCGCCCTGGCGGCGTTGACGACGCCGAATCCGGTGCCGGTGTCGTAGCCGCCCGGCGGCCTGTCGGTCGCGCTCTCGGCCAGGGCTTGCACCACCAACGGCGGCGACATTTCTGGATATTTCGCTTTTATCAGGGCGACGACTCCCGAGACCAGCGCGGTCGCCTGAGACGTGCCCTTGCCCACCCAATACCCGCCGTCGGGCCCGGCGCCCATGATGTCGACCCCGGGCGCGGCCACCACGACCGAGGGGTTCCGCTTGGAGAACGCCGCCCGCCGCAGCTTCCCGTCCGCCGCCCCCACCGACACCACACCGGGAAAGGACGCCGGATAGGAGAAGGGAGCCGGATAGGAGAGAGGAACGGTCCCGCCGTCCGCGCCCTGGTTGCCCGCCGCGGCCACCAGCACGACTCCCTTGGAGATCGCGTAACGGACGGCCGCGCGCTCCTGCCTGTTCGGCAGTTCCTTGGAGATCGACAGGTTGATCACGTCCGCGCCCTGATCGACCGCGTAACGGATGCCGTCGGCGACGGAGTTCTCGAACCGCTGGGAGGTGGTGAACTCCTTGAAGCCCGGCTCCTCGTCCTCAAGGATCACCCGCACCGACAGCACCCCCGCCTCGGGCGCGACCCCGATGACGCCGAACCTCCCGTCCGGCCCGTGCCCATGCCCGGCGATCAGCGAGGCCATGTACGTGCCGTGCATGCGCAGGGGCGGCACCCCCGGCGGGTTCGCGCCGTCGGCGAAGTCCTTGCCCACGGTCACCGAACCGGCCAGATCGCGGTGCCCGGGATCGACGCCGGAGTCCAGCACCGCCACGCTGACGCCCTCACCCTTGCTGATCCGCCAGGCCGTACGCAGGTCGAGCGCCTCGATCACCTGACGCTGGCCGCGGCGCACCTCGTCGGCGACGGCGGGCGGCGCGTCGAACAGCAACGCCCCCGCCAGCACGGCCACGCCGACACGGCTCAGCACTGCCGCTCCTCGCTCAGCACTGCCACTCCTCGGCCGAGCAGTCGGGCATCACCGGCGCGCTCAGGTCCGCCAGCACCCGCTCGGAGAGCTCGGTCGCGAAGGCGTAGACGGCCGGACGCTGCTCGCCGGACGTCACGGGCGGCCTGCCGTCGACCTGCCCGGCCGTGGTCAGCACCAGGTACGGGCCCTCCTGCCGTACCGAGCCCGCCTGCCGCACGGCAGGAGTGAAACGGTGGGAGACCGTACCGTGGAAGGCCAGCGGTCGCAGACCGGGCACGGGCTTGCCCGCGCCCGGGAACGCGATCCTGGCGCGGGCGGCGCGCGGCTCGTCGGGCAGCGCGACGACCCCGACGGTGACGAGCACGCCGCGCAGCGCGTCGATGTAGGTGGCGCGGAGCACGGCCCGGCACCCCGCCACGGCCAGCGCCTCGGCCACCTTCGCGTCGACCGAGCCGGCGCAGCCGGTGTCGGGCGAGATGCCGATCCGGCTGGCCCGCTCCCGCCCGCCCTGCTCCGCGGAGTACGGCAGGCTCGCGGGGAAGATGCGCCCGGCCTCCCAAGTGCGCCAGCGCTCGGCGACCTCGCGCTCGGCCGCCGCTCGGAGCTCGGCGGCGCTCGGGCCGCGGGTGAGCTCGGTCCCCGCCTCACCGGCCGCCACCCCGGCGGCCACCGCGCAGACCAGGGTCAGCGCGGAGGCCACCACGAGGGAGGGCCAGAGGCGAGGATTGTCCACAGGATCGACCTTAATGCGGGCGACCCTGCGTCATCCTCAGAAACCGGACTGTTGACGGGACTGGACCGTTCAGGGATCAGGCTCAGTACTCGGGCAGGCTCGGGTCCACCGTCTTGATCCAGCTCAGCACGCCGCCGCCGACGTGAACGGCATCGGAGAAGCCGGCGTTCTTCACGACCGCCAGCGCCTCCGCCGAGCGCGCGCCCGACTTGCAGTGCAGCACGATGCGCTTGTCCTGCGGGAGCCGCTCCAGCGCGGATCCGTTGAGGAACTCGCCCTTGGGGATCAGCGTGGCGCCGGGGATGGAGACGATCTCGTACTCGTTGGGCTCGCGCACGTCGACGAGGAAGATGCTCTCGCCGCCGTCCTGCATCGCCTTGAGCTCCTGAGCGGTGATCGTCGAGCCGGTGGCGGCCTCGGCGGCCTCGTCGGAGATCGCGCCGCAGAACGCCTCGTAGTCCTCCAGCAGCTCGGTGACCGTGGGGTTCTTGCCGCACAGCACGCACTCGGGGTCCTTGCGGACCTTGACGTCGCGGTACTTCATCTCCAGGGCGTCGTAGATCATCAGCCGGCCGACCAGCGGGTCACCGATGCCGGTGAGCAGCTTGATGGCCTCGTTGACCTGGATCGAGCCGATCGAGGCGCAGAGTACGCCCAGCACGCCGCCCTCGGCGCACGAGGGGACCATGCCGGGAGGCGGGGGCTCGGGGTAGAGGCAGCGGTAGCAGGGGCCGTGCTCGGCCCAGAAGACGCTCGCCTGGCCGTCGAAGCGGTAGATCGAGCCCCAGACGTACGGCTTGCCGAGCAGCACCGCGGCGTCGTTCACCATGTAGCGGGTGGCGAAGTTGTCGGTGCCGTCGACGATGAGGTCGTAGCCGGAGAAGATCTCCATGACGTTCTCGGTGGTCAGCGTCGCGTTGTGCACCACGACGTCGATCAGGGGGTTGATCTCGCGGACTGACGCGGCGGCGCTCTCGGCCTTGAGCCGGCCCACGTCGGACTGACCGTGGATGACCTGGCGCTGCAGGTTGGACTCGTCGACGACGTCGAAATCGATGATCCCGAGCGTGCCGACACCTGCCGCGGCAAGGTAGAGCAGCGCGGGCGACCCAAGGCCGCCGGCGCCCACACACAGCACCTTGGCGTTCTTCAGCCGCTTCTGCCCGGCCATCCCCACGTCAGGGATGATCAGGTGGCGCGAGTAGCGGCGCACTTCGTCGACAGTAAGTTCGGCGGCCGGCTCGACCAGCGGTGGCAACGACACTTTCAACGCTCCCGTTTCAGGGGTCTTATCTCTCAGTGAAACCTAGCCGGGCAGTGGGGCATTCCCCAATCGCGTCTCACTGATCAGACGGCGCGCCTCGATGGCCACGACCTGCGGCAGCTCCATCATCGCCACGTGCCCCGCCCTGGGCAGCAGCACCAGCCTGACCTGACGGAACGAGCGGGCGGCCTTGGCGGCCATGGCGGGCCGCACCAACCGGTCGTGCCGGCCGTGGATGATCAGGGTGGCCGCCTGGACCTGCTCCGCCTGCCGCCACAGGTTGTCCTCGCCACGGCGGAAGTACTCGGCCACGATGCCCCTGGCCGAGCCGATCATCGCGGCGGCGGCGTGCGGCACTGAGTCGCGCCGGCGCAGCTCCTCCACCGCGTCACGCAACCGCACCGGGTGCACCGCGCGGGCGTTGGCCCAGACCATGCTGAAGGAGGCGTTGATCCGCTGCTCGGCCGGGACCAGCCTGAGCCTGTCGGCCACCCACTCGCCCAGCCGCGGCGTGGCGGCCGCCGCCACCCGCACCGGGCCGTACCGGGGCAGCAGGTCGGGCAGCGCGGGCGAGATGAGCGTCAGCGAGCGGACCAGGTCGGGGCGGGTGGCGGCGACCCTGACCGAGATCGCGCCGCCCAGCGAGTTGCCGAACAGATGGGCGGGCCCGATGCGCTCCAGGAGACCGATCACCGCGATGGCGTGCGCGGCGACGCTGTAGTCGCCGTCGGCGGGCTCGGGTGAGAAACCCGCTCCGGGCAGGTCGATGGCGTGCCCGGTGACCTCGTCCCTCAGCTCTTCCATCAGGTCGGTCCAGTTGGTCGCCGAACCGGCCAGGCCGTGGACGAACACCGCCTGCTCGGCGGCGCCCTTCGGGGTGGACCTGACGTGCACCGGGCCGATCATGCGTCCTGGCCAGTGGGGGACCGGCTCCGCCATCGTCTGCTCCTCTCCGTCACCTGAGCGTCCCGCTGCCGGGACCGTGGCACCGGGTCTCGGTCTTCGGCGCGGTACGTACCAACCATACGAAAGACGGGGAGGGCGGGGCGCTGGTGGCGGGGAGTGCCGGCCACCGGACCGGGGCTCCGCCGTGGGCCGTGATCCCGATTCGGACATATCAGCTTATTTCCATTTATGGATATCTAAACGATCTCATGACTTTCCAACTATGGATAAAGGCTACTGATCGTCGTTTGTGGCCTTCGAGATCGGAGAACATGACAACCAGATGGCAGGTGGGCGGCGGTAGCGGAACTCAGCGTCGGCTCGAAGGAAGTGCGGGACACCCTTGAGGGCGAAAGATGGCGGAGCTCGGACACGGTGGCATCTTTCCCGAGGCGGCGCGTGCCCTTTAGCCGGCCAGCACCGATTACGACATGCTCGGACAAGTCGCAGTATTGCGGCAGATGGCATTCTATGTGAGCAATAAAGCCGTTGCTCTACGGCAAAATAGCACAGACACAGTTTACTTCTCTCCTGTCCAGGAAATGCCATTAAATGGGTGGTTGGTTAGCCACCCAGGATGTTTTCCGGTAATCCGGAAAAGTCTGGAACGGACCATCAAATCATTCAGGGGGAACGCAATGCCCAAGCTCAAGGGTGTTATCGCGGGAGTCGCCATCAGCACGGCACTGGCCGGCGGCCTGGTCGGCATGAGCGTGTTGACCACCACGGCGAGCGCCGTCGCCAGCGCGCCTGTCCTCACCGGCGACACCTGCAAGAACGACCACCACTTCCGGCACTTCCACCGGCGCGAGGTCACCATCAAGATCGAGAACCGCAACTGCACCAACAACGTCAACAGGAACGATGAGACCGAAGAGGACGAGACCGGGGACGTCACCGACTGAGACTTCCACTCGGCCTCGGTACGGCCGGTCGAACCAACCGGGCACGCGCCGATGAGGCATGCGAATGAGTGTCCGTATTCACCGGGTGGTCTATGGACGACGTCCGGCGAATACGGGCACTCGGCCCGGCTCCATAATCGGCTCGATCTCCGTACGCCATTCAGACCGTCATTCACAAGATCAGACCGTCATTCACAAGAAAGGCTCGCCTGGCTCGCCAGGGGGCCTTTTGCCATGCCCGCTGTGGTTTCTGCACGCTGAGGCTTCGCCATTTATCGGGGCGGATCTTGATGAATGCAATGAAAATGCTATTACGGAGCAAAGCCGGACAGTACCCGGTTTGTCCAGCACCGAGCCAGGAAATATACACGATGCGGATGACATATAGCAGTTATTCGCAACAGTTCCCGGTAATCCGGAAACATCAGAACGGGGCAACCGATCCTTTTAGGGGGAAAAGCAATGCCCATGCTCAAGAGTCTTCTCGCAGGTGTCGCCATCAGCTCGGCGCTGACGGGTGGCGCGGTCACCGTGGGCGCGATGACCTCGGCGGCCAATGCCGAGACCGCTGTCAGCACGAGCTCGTCCGTCCTGGCTTCGGGATGCGGGCACCGCCACCACTGCGGCTGGGGCTGGGGCGGCCACTGGGGTCACCGCCACCACCGCCACGGCAAGGTTCGCGTGAGGGTGCACGTGCACAACAACAACCACACCAATAACACCAACGACAACCGTCGCGACATCGATATCACGCCCAGAAACGGTGGCAACGGCAACGGCGGCGGCAACGGCGGCGGCGACGACGAATGACCAAGGATCACGCGTCAGCTTGAGCCTGAGTCGAACATCCAAGGGTCATAGGGTTGCATCTGCGATGAACTCCTAGCACCTGGATAAGTGCCCGTATTCGATGGACCGCGGCTCCTCACCGAGCAGCGAACTTCATCCATCGAATACGGGCATTCGACTTTCCCCACCCCCCTCGTCCCGTGCCTCTCCCAGCACCGGATCAAGGCGATCAACGGTGACCCCGGCCACTCGCATCGCCGGCTACGTCTCCGCATCGACGGGCTCGGCCATGGAGCCGTCGGCCGGGATCAAGCACGCAGCCCTTGTACACCGCCGGACCCCAGGTAGAACGCCGCAGTGCCGATCGCTGGATGAGCCGGTCCTCGAACTCCGCTGCAGCCCCCGGCCTCGGTCACGATCACGGACAACGGCGCGTAATCCCGCACCTCCTCGGGCGACTCCCCGACGTGAAGCCATCGCCGCACCCCGCCCTTCCGCCACGTCCACGGCGAAGGCACAGCGTTCGTCGCCGCGCACGAAGACCAAGGTCCCGTCGATGCCGTCCAGGATCCAGCGACGCCGCCCCCGGCCGGGCTCACCGGCCTCCTCGCCCAGGAACGCGTCCTCCGGCCGCCCACCCGACGCGCCTCCTCCCTCACCGCCAGGTCAACCTCGGTCACCACTGAACCGTCGATCTTCTGCCGCTGGGTGAGATCCGGTACGCGCCCGACGTGACGCAGGCCCAGGTCGTCGCCGACAAGGGCGGCTCGAAGGGCAAGAGCAAGGTCATCCAGCGTGCCGATGATGATGTCGCACCAACCCATCTGGGAGCTGACCCGGCCAGGCTTCTATGGGGACCTTGAGGCATGGATCGGCGAGGGTCGCGCCAGATGGGCGGGCGATCCTGTACTGCCTGTCGTCCGGGATCAGATGTTCGGCGTGGAGACAGATCCTGTCGACGCCGCTCGATCTGACGTGGCGCGACCGGGGATCCGCCGTGGTGCCTGGGGTCGGCTCCTGGGAATGTCGGGGGTGTCCCTATGTGGGGTCGGCCAAGCCGCGCGGAGTCGTTGACGCCCACGGGCGGTGGGGGCGACAAGGTCTGCTCGTGCTCTGGCCCGTCAGGTGTCGCGCTCGGGCCGTTCGGGATTGTGCTGAAGCCGTTCGGAGGCGGCATTCAGGGCAGGGGGCGCCGGCTTTCATTCTCGTGATTTTGCAACGCCGAATGCCCGTATTCAAACGGTGAATGTCGCTGTTCGATGAAAAGCGACGTCACCCTCGAATACGGGCACCCATGCAGGCGCTCGACTTCATCGCATTGATGAAACCCTATGGCATTCAGATATGCAACACAGGTTCAAGCTGAAGCGTGCTCCCCATTCAGCTTCGGCGGTCAGAAGTCGTCGCCGTTCGCGACCTGGCGGTTGTCGTTGTGGTTGTTGTTGTGGTTGTTGTTGTGCACATGCAGCTTGATGCGGATCTTCTGGCGACCGTGGTGGTGACGGTGGTGCCGCCAGTGGCCGCAACCGCAGCGGCGGTGGCGCCAGCAGCCCGAGCCGGCGAGGACGGACGTGCCAGCCTTTACGGTGGTGGCCGCGTTGGCGCTGGTTGCGGTGGTCATCGCGCCCAGACTGACTGCCCCCCCAGTCAGCGCCGTACTGATGGCGACTCCTGCGATAACACTCTTGAGCTTGGGCATTGCGTTTCCCCCTAAAGGATCGGTTGCCCCGTTCTCGACATTTCCGGATTACCGGTACTGTCTCGGATGGCCGTTAACGAGTCATCCGTCAAAAGTCATTTCCGAGAGAGGGGGCAAATAAACTGGAATGACCCCATTTTGCTATACCCCAAGAACCTTATTGCTTGCATTAAGCATTTATCAAATGAAATGCTGCGATTTGTCCGATTATGTCCCACCCAACGATCTACTCGCCTCAGACAGCAAGACCTCAAGATCGCGTTCCCAAGGCTCACCCACCACAAGATCACCAAAGGGCCTGACATCCGCACGATCATCGAAGCGCCGAGGGGCGGCTCGGGTGAAGATGGGTTGATCTGTTCCGGGCCAGAACCGGTTTCGCAAGCCAGCCGATCGCCTTCGGCCCGCTGGTGATCTCGTGAGCCGTCGAATGATGCGTTCACAAGCCGCCTCGACCAGAAGAACACCACCGACCGAAACCACCGGCCCAAGCACCAGCCGTCTCAGACGCGACCGGTCTCCAGCGCCAGGCGCCTGGGCGATGACGAAGCCCGTCCCCAGCCGGCCAAGCCCGACGGCGAAGCCCGGCAGTCCGTACGCCTAGCCAAGCCCATCAGGGCGCGCTTCCAGCCCTCGTTGAAGCCAGTACACCCCGCCGTACAACTACGGACCCGGCCTGTCGTACGACCAACCGTCAGCTCCCAGGCCGTACACACAACCGCCAGCACGCCCACCGCACACTGACCCGCCGCAGCACAAACCGCCGCGCACCCGACGCCCCCGACCGCCGCCACGCAAGCGCCACTACGCCCGCCGCACACAAATGCCAGAACGCAGGCCGTACACACAGATCAGCACGCAGGCCGTACACAGATCAGCACGCAGGCCGTACACAGATCAGAACGCGGGTTGTAGCCACAGGTCAGCACGCCGCGCTCGCGCCGGCAGCGCGCCGTACACAGCCGTACACAAAGGTCAGTACTCGCGCCGTACCGACAACTGACGGGCACCTCTCGGTTGCTCACCGCGATTCGCGGCGCACGCCAGTCCTGCGGCCCAAGCGCACGTACACCAGGCGGGCGGCGGGACGAGCGAGCGCGGCGGGGCAAGCCGCCTTCACAGGGCCGGAAACGGCGGGACGAGCCGCCGTGACAAAGGCGGCACGGCGGAGGAGCCATCCTGACAAGAGCGGGCACGGCGGACCTGGCCGCCGCGACAAAGGCGGGCACGGCACGACGAACCATCCCGACAAGACCAGGCACGGCGGGGCGAGTCGCCCTGGCAAACACAGGCACGGCCGGGCCACCCTGACAAGGGCTGGGGTGGCAGGGGTGTTCAGGCGGACTTGCGGGTCTTGCGTTTGGGGGCCGCTTCCTTCTCCTTGGTGTCCTTCGACGCCGTCGACTTTGCGGAAGTGGACTTGGACGCCGCCTTCCTCGGCTTGGCGGGCTCGCCGCCGCGTTCGCGCTTGGCCGCCTCGACGCTCGCCCGCAGCGCGGCCATGAGGTCGACGGCCGGGCCGGCCTCCTCCTCGCCCTCCGGCGGCGCGATGACCTCCTTGCCCGCGACCTTGGCCTCGATCACCTCTTGCAGAGCCTCGCGGTAGGTGTCGTGGTACTCGGTCGGGTCGAAGTCGGACTCCATCGTGGTGATCAACGACTCGGCCATCTTGAGCTCCTGGGCGCGTACCTCGATGTCCTCTTCGAGGAACTCGAAGTCGGGCTTGCGGATTTCGTCGGGCCAGAGCATGGTCTCCAGCACGAAGACGCCGTCGCGTACGCGCAGGGTTGCGAGGGACTCGCGCTGGCGCAGGGCGACCTTGACCACCGCGACCTGGCCGGAGCTCTCCAGCGCGTTACGCAGCAGCACGTACGGCTTGGCGCCCTGGGCGTCGGGTTCGAGGTAGTACGACTTGGCGAAGTAGATGGGGTCGATCTGCTCGGCGGGGGCGAACTGCAGGACGTCGATCCTGCGTGAGGTGCTGAGCGGCAGTCCTTCGAAGTCCTCGTCGGTCAGCACCACCATCTCGCCGGTCGCCAGTTCGTAGCCCTTGGCGATGTCGGCGTAGGGGACCTCTTCGCCGTCCATCGTGCAGACCCGCTTGTAGCGGATCCTGCCGCCGTCGTCGCGGTGCACCTGATGGAAGCTGACGTCCTTCTGCTCGGTCGCCGAGTAGAGCTTGACCGGGATGGTGACCAGCCCGAAGGAGATCGCACCTTTCCAGATGCTGCGCATGGGCACTCCTCAGCGGTAGCGGGCGGGTCGCTAATGGGCACATACCCGTCATGGTGCAAGCAATGCCACACCCCCTCGAACCAATGCTGGCCGTACCTGGGGAACTACCGTCCGATCGCGAGCGGTACGGCCTGGAGGTCAAGTGGGACGGCATCAGAGCCCTCGTGCACCTGGATGACGCCCTCAAGGTGACGGGCAGGCACGGCGCCGACTACACCCGCAGATACCCCGAAATTTCGGGGTTCGCCATCAAAAATGCGGTCATCGACGGCGAAGTGGTGGCCCTGGACCCCCACGGCAAGCCCAGTTTCGTACGGTTGCAGCACCGGATGCACCTGACCGATCCCGAACCGCTGATCGTGGACCGCTACCCGGTCACCTACGTCCCCTTCGACCTGCTCTACCTGGATCGCATGTCCCTGTGCGACCTGCCCTACCAGGACCGGCGCGCCCTGCTCGACGAGCTGGACATCGGCGCCCCGCCGTACTTCCCCGGAGACAGCGACCTGCTCTCCGCCACCCACGAGCAGGGCCTGGAAGGCGTCGTCGCCAAGCGCCTCGACTCGCCCTACCGGCCGGGCGTGCGCTCCCCCTCCTGGGTCAAGGTCAAGAACCTGAGCACGACGGAGGTGGTGATCGGCGGCTGGAAGCCCGGCAAGGGCCGCCGGGCCGCCGGGATCGGCTCGCTGATCATGGGCGTGTTCACGTCGCGTGGGCTGACGTACGTCGGACACGTCGGCACCGGCTTCACCGACGAGGTCCTCAACCTGTTGTACGCGATCCTGCGCCCGCTGGAGATCCCCCGCAGCCCCTTCCACAACCCGGTTCCGTGGCGTAATCGATGGGTTAGACCGGATCTGGTCGGGGAGGTGGCCTACACCATGTGGACGGACGAGCAGAGGTTGCGCCACCCCGTGTGGCGGGGCCTGCGTCCGGACAAACTCCCTTCGGAGGTAAGGAGATAAGGCTGTGACGAGCGAGGTGAGCCCGGCCCGATGAGCAGGGCGAAGGTTCCGGTCAAGGTCGACGGGCGCGAGCTGACGCTGAGCAACCTGGACAAGGTGCTCTATCCGGAGGTCGGATTCGCCAAGGCCGAGGTCATCGACTACTACAGCCGCATCGCGCCAGTGCTGCTGCCGCACCTCGACGGCAGACCCCTGACCGTCAAGCGCTACCCGAACGGTGTCGAGGGCGCCAGCTTCTTCGAGAAGAACGCCCCCGAGCACACGCCCGAGTGGGTGCGCAGGGTCCGGCTGCCCGTGCCCGGCAGCACCAAGAACCGCGAGACCATCGACTTCGCCGTCGTCGAGGACCTGCCGACCCTGGTCTACTACGCCAATCTCGCCGCCCTGGAGCTGCACGTGCCGCAGTGGCGGGTGTCCGCCGAGGGCGAGGCGCTGCCGCCCGACACGCTGGTGTTCGACCTGGACCCCGGCCCGCCCGCGACGATCGTGGAGTGCTGCGAGGTGGCCCTCATGCTGCGCGCGGTGCTGGCGGACGACGGGCTCACCGCCAGGCCGAAGACCAGCGGCAGCAAGGGCATGCAGCTCTACGCCGACTGGGACGGCCGCGACGAGGCGTCGGCGTACGCCAAGCGGCTGGCCCAGATGCTCGCGAAGGAGCATCCCGAGCAGGTGCTCAGCGTGATGACCAGGAAGCTCCGACTGGGCAAGGTGTTCATCGACTGGAGTCAGAACAATCCCGCGAAGACCACCGTGGCCCCCTACTCACTGCGGGCCAGGGCGCACCCGACGGTGTCGACCCCGCTGCTGTGGAAGGAGGTGGAAGCCTGCGAGAACCCCGAGGATCTGGTGTTCACCACGTCGGACGTGCTCGCCAGAGTGGATGAGCACGGCGACCTTTTCACCCGGGCGTAGGCTGGACGCGTCCACACGTAGAGGGGGACCAATGTCGGAGATGGACATACGCGGGGACGAAGGACATTTCGCCGAGGGCGAGGAGCTGTCCATGGAGGCTCCGGAGGCCGACGCCGCCGAGCAGCAGCGCCAGCTCGGCGAGACCGGCGAGGGCGAGACCCAGGCACGCCGGGAGACCCCGCTCGAAGTGGACCCGGCCGACGCGGCGGAGCAGGACCGGGTGGTCGAGTTCGATGATGACGACTATCGCTGAGACGTCGACTCCCCCCACATAGGATGTCGGCACGAACCGTACGAGCCCATGGAGACCCGCGTGACCGCTACCCCGGACGCCAAGCCCCGGGGCACCCGGCTGCCCCGACTCGCCCGCCGCCGGCAGCTGCTCAGCGCGGCACAGGAGGTCTTCGTCGAGAACGGCTATCACGCGGCCGCCATGGATGAGATCGCCGAGCGGGCCGGTGTCAGCAAGCCGGTGCTCTACCAGCACTTCCCCGGCAAGCTTGAGCTCTATCTGGCGCTCCTCGACCTGCACGTCGAGGACATGGTCTCCCGGTGCCGCGAGGCGCTGGCCTCCACCCACGAGAACAAACTGCGCGTCCAGGCGACGTTCAGCGCGTTCTTCGACTTCGTCTCCACCCAGGGTGAGGCCTTCCGCCTGGTCTTCGAGTCCGATCTGCGCAATGTGGCGCCGGTGCGGCAGATGGTCGAGCGGTCGCTGAGCGAGTGCGCGGAGATGGTCAGCGCGGTGATCCAGGAGGACACCGGCTGCACCAGCGACGAGGCTCACCTGCTGGGGGTCGGGCTGGTCGGCATGGCCGAGGTGAGCGCCCGCTACTGGGTCACCACCCACGGCTCCATCCCCAAGGACGCGGCCGAGCAGCTCATGGCCCGGCTGGCCTGGCGGGGCATCAGCGGTTTTCCGCGTACGGCATAACCCGTTCGCTGGCCGCGATCAGCGGCGTTTTTCCACCGTTCGGCGGTCACGATGGGATGAGCCAGCCCCGTCGAAAGGGAGCATGATGGAAATCAAGATCGGCGTGCGTTCCGTGCACCGTGAGCTCGTTGTCGAGACCGACCTGTCAGCCGACCAGGTCGAAGAGGAGATCAGGAAGGCCCTCGCAGCCGATCGGGGGGTGTTCTCCATCACCGATGTGAAGGGAAGGCGCATCGTGGTGCCGGTCTCGTCGCTCGGATTCCTGGAGATCGGTGAGGACGAGACCCGCCCCGTAGGCTTCGGCGGCACCCTCTAGCGCGTCCGGCTTGGCCGGGCCTCAGCAATCCTCGTGGGGCTCGCCAAGCTGGGGCTCGCCGAGCCGGCAGCCACGGGGCCGCCGGCGGCGGAGAAGGACATTTCGCTTGGGTTCGGTCGGACAGTCCGCGCTTCCCCTGCGCAGTACAGCGCGCGAAGTCCAGCGATTCGGCCCACATCTGGTCAAGGAACTGCCATAGCGGCGCGAGGCCCTCATACCACGCACCGTACAACCGTTGCGGGCCCGCGCGCCGCACGATGCCGGACGACGGTCGGCCCGGAGGTCTCAGAGGGTCTCCGCCGCCGCGCGGAGCTGCGCCGCTCCTCGGTCGCCGGCCCAGAAGAGGGTCTCAGAGTCCCAGCGCGGCCATCCGCTTGCCGTGCTCCTCGGTGAGCGCGGCGAACAGCCGGGAGATCTCCGCCTGGTCGTCGTCCCCCGACCGCACCAGCAGCCCGGCCAGCTCGGGCCGGGCCGCCGCGACCCGCTGCCCCTGGCTGAGCGCCTCGCCGACGAGCCGCCGCGCCCACAGCGCCAGCCGTCCACTCGCCACCGGATCGGCCGCCACGCCCGCCCTGACCCGCTCCACGGCGAAGCCCGCCCGGCCCTCGTCCGCCAGCACCTCGTCCACCAGCTTCGCGATCGACGGCTCCAGCCGCCTGGCCGCCTCCCGGTAGAAGTCGAGGGCGATGCCCACCCCCACGTATGCTTTGACCAGGGCCTGCAGCCAGTCGGCCGGTCTGGTCTGGGTGTGCCAGGCGTCGAGCGCCTCGGCGAAGGGCCGCATCGCCTGCTCGGGATCGACTCCCAGCTCGGTGAGCCGGTCACGGAGCAGCCGGAAGTGGGCGTACTCCGCCACGGCCAGCTCGCTCAGCGCGGCGCGGTCGGCCAGTGAGGGTGCCAGGTGCGCGGCGTCCTCGGTCATCCTCGTGAATGCGCTGAGCTCGGCATAGGCCAGAACGCCGAGCAGGTCGGCGACCCCAGGAGACTCGTTCATGCCTCGCAGCGTACTTGGCGAAATCTTCGGGAACATATCTGAGCTCGGCCAACGTTGTGGTATCGAGTACACTGCTCTGTGAAAGTGCGACCGCACTGTGTTAATTCGGGGGAATCTCCCCCGATAACCCCCGCTCCCCGGGTGCGCGGTCGCTGATGACGCGAGAGGGCTGGCTCTACCGCGAGGACCCAGGCACGGGGATTCATTTCCGCCCGTCGGTCCCGGCAGGCCCGCCTTCATTTGAGACTGAGGCAGGCCACGCTGACGACTTTCCGAGACCTCGGAGTCACACCAGAAATCGCCGATGCCCTCGAGACCGAGGGCATCACGACACCGTTTCCGATCCAGGAGATGGCTCTCCCGCTCGCCCTGAGCGGCCAGGACCTCATCGGTCAGGCCAGGACGGGCACGGGGAAGACCCTCGCGTTCGGCATCCCGATGCTGCAAGGCATCGGCAAGCCACGCAAAAACCGCAAGAAGCCGCGCGGGCTGGTCGTCGTGCCGACCCGCGAGCTGGCCGTGCAGGTCAGCGAAGACCTGGTCACCGCCGCGGGCAAGCTCGGTTCCCGAGTGCTGACCGTGTACGGAGGCCGCGCCTACGAGCCGCAGATCGAGGCGCTCAAGGCCGGGGTCGACGTCATCGTCGGCACTCCCGGCCGTCTGCTCGACCTGGTCAAGCAGAAGCACCTGGACCTGAGCCAGATCAACAGCCTCGTGCTCGACGAGGCCGACCGGATGCTCGACCTGGGCTTCCTGCCCGACATCGAGCGGATCTTCAAGCTGGTCCCGGCCGAGCGCCAGACGATGCTGTTCTCGGCGACCATGCCGGGCGAGATCGTCGGGCTCTCCCGCAAGTACCTCAACCGTCCCACCCGCGTGCGCGCCGACGTCGAGGAAGGCGACGGCGACACCCCGCCGCAGACCCGGCAGATCGTCTGGCGGGCGCACCGGATGGACAAGATCGAGATCGTCGCCCGGCTGCTGCAGGCCGATGGCCGCGGGCTCACCATGGTCTTCTGCGAGACCAAGCGGGCCTGTGACATGGTCTCCGAGCAGCTCGACACGCGTGGATTCGCGGTCGCGGCCGTCCACGGCGACCTCGGCCAGGGCCAGCGCGAGCAGGCTCTGCGCGCGTTCCGGCACGGCAAGATCGATGTGCTGGTCGCCACCGACGTGGCCGCCCGGGGGATCGACGTCGACGACGTCACCCACGTGGTCAACTACGACTGCCCGGCCGATGACAAGGCCTACGTGCACCGCATCGGCCGCACCGGCCGGGCCGGACGCACCGGCATCGCGGTCACGTTCGTGGAGTGGGAGGAGCTGACGCGCTGGAAGATGATCAACCAGACGCTCGGCCTCGACTTCCCCGACCCGGTGGAGACCTACTCCACCTCGCCGCACGTCTACACCGAGCTCAGCATTCCCGAAGGCACCAAGGGCGTGCTGCCGCGCGCCAACCGCTCGCGGGCGGGCCTGTCGGCGGAGCAGGTGGAGGACCTCGGCGAGACGGGCAAGCCCCGCGTACGCAGTGGAGTGCGTGGGGGACAGCGCCGTGACGAGCGTGAGGAGCGGGAGCGTCCCGCTCGCGCGCCACGCCAGCGCCGCCGCACCCGCGGCGGCAAGTCCGCCGACGAGGCCGTCCTCGTCGAGACGCCGGAGGTCGAGCCCGTGAACGGTCGCTCCCGCAGTCAGGAGGAGACGCCCGCGATCATCTCAACGGATGAGGTGGAGACGGTGGCCGCCGAGCCGCGCCGCCGCACCCGCCGCACCACTCCGGCGCAGGCCGCGCCGGTCGTCGACAACGTGGAGCCCGCCGGCGAGCCGGTCGTGGACCCTGTTGTGGACTCAGTTGTGGACAACGGCCCGGTGTCCGAGCCGGCCACCGCACCCAAGCCCATCATGGAGGCCACCCCGGTGACCGAAACAGCGACAGAGCAGGCCGCAGTGCAGGCTCCCAGCTTCCTGTCCACGCCGGAGCCCCCGGCCCGCAAGGAGCCGGAGCGGATCATTCCGGCCAGCCCGTTCTCGGTGATCTTCCAGTCGCCGGACCTGGCGACGGACGACGACGACATCGCCCCGTCCGCCGCCACCGAGCGGAAGCAGCAGCGCCGCCAGCCGCGTGGCGGCGGCGTCGGCGGTGGCGGTGGCGGCAACCGCCGCCGCACGGGCTGAGCACGAGCTGAGCACAGCCATGAAGGCGCGCACCGCACCCGCGGTGCGCGCCTTTCGCTTGTACGCCGCCAGCTCCGGCATTACTCACATTTCGCCCAAAACCGCACCGGTGTGGTCCGTTCACCGGTGTTGACGCGCTGGGCTCTGGGTATTGTTGCCCCACGTGAGTACGCCGCGATTCCTGCACCTGCCTCCTGGCGTTGCACCCCGAAAGATCGAAACGCCCCAGGGCATGTTCGCGGCCCTTGAGGCGTTGCCCGTGAGCGGCGTGGTGGAGCGCTGGCCCGCGCTCATGGTGCCCGGCCTGACGGGGAGCAAGGAAGACTTCATCGCGGTCCTGCAGACCCTGGCCCAGTCGGGCCGCCGTGTGCTGGCCGTCGACCTGCGCGGCCAGTACGAAACGCAGGGCGGCGACGATCCGGCGGCCTACACCTGCGCGGCGCTCGGCGCCGACATCGACGCGCTGGCCCAGGAGATCGGCGACGGCGAGCCGGTCCACCTGGTGGGCCACTCCTTCGGCGGGCTGGTCTCGCGCGAGGCCGTCATCGACGGGCGCACCAAGTTCGCCTCGTTCACGCTGATGAGCTCCGGTCCCGCCGCCATCGCGGGCAAGCGCGCGGATCATGCCAGAAGAATGATGCGCGACATCCCCGAGCTGGGGCTCGACCATGTGTGGCACGCCGGCTTCGAGCCGGAGGCGCTGGCCAACGGGGTGCCGGACGACATCATCGCGTTCCTGCGCAAGCGCCTGCTGTCCAACTCCCCCACGGGCCTGCGGTGCATGGCCGAGCAGGTGGTCACCATGCACGACCGCGTCGACGAGCTGCGTCAGGTCGAGCTCCCCACCCTGGTGCTGTACGGCGAGCACGACGACGGCTGGTCGGCCGAGACGCAGTCGGAGATGGCCGCCAACCTCAACGCCGAGTGCGTGGTGGTGCCGGGCGCCGTGCACTCCCCCTCGGTGGAGGCGCCGGAGACGACGGCGGCGGCGCTCGTCAGGTTCTGGAACGCCGCCGAAACTCACTTCATGGACACCAGGCCCATCCCCCTGTGACCGCGCGGGTCACTCGGCGAGCGCGTCCCAGGGGCGGCGCTCGGGGGCCGCGGCCTGCCCTTCGGGGCAGTGGCGGCGGAAGTCGCACCAGCCGCAGATCGGGCCGGGACTGGGCGCGAGGAGAGCGTCGAGCTCTTCGGGGATCCGTGCGGGCCCCACGGAGGGCCTGTCCTCACGCGAGCCGTGGGACGCCCCAGAGGGGCCTCTCGCGCCCTGCGCCGCCGTGGGGGCACCAGCGCCACCCGCCGTGCCGGAGCGCCCGCCAGCGGCCCCTGAGGGCCGCCGGGTCCTGGCGGCCGGAGGGCCCATGACCTCTCGGTAGCGTTCGTCGGCGGCGGAGGCCTCCAGGGCGATCTCCTCCGCACGCGCCAGGTGACGGCCGAGCGACTCGTCCGTGTGGCGCCACTCGACGATCTCGCCGGTGGGCAGGTGGTGCAGCTCGACGGCGCGGGCGGGGATGCGCATCATCCGGGTCGCCGCGACCGCGTAGATCGCCAGCGCGAGCGAGGAGCGCGCGTCGTCCTGGGTCAGCGGCCGCCGCCCGGTCTTGTAGTCGACGACCACCAGCTCGTCCCCGCGCCGGTCGAGGCGGTCGATGCGGCCGGAGACCGCGATGACGCTGGTGCGGGTGGCCACGGTGCGCTCGACGCCGACGGGATCATCCGACGGATCTAACGTGGCGACATATCCGGACACCAGGTCACGGGCGCGGCCGAGCCACTCAGCCGACTGCTGAGCGTCCCTGAACCCCTCCCCGATCCACCCGTTGGTCAGCAGGATGGCCGCCGTCAACGGTGTACGGCGCTCGTACGGCTCTCGCCACCAGGCCGCCAGCGCGTTGTGGACGCTCGCCCCCACGCTGTTGTGCGCCCAGCCCGGACCCTTGGACGGCTGGGGCCGGTCCAGATAGCTGAACCGGTAACGGCGCCTGCAGTCGAGCCAGGCGTTCAACCGCGACGGCGTGCACGAGTAGAGCCGCCGCGGCATCCCTTCCAGCGGGAGCTGGTCCTGCACCCTATTCGTCGCCCCCGTTGAGCTTGATGCCGGAGATCTTGGTGCCGTCGGAGAGCGGGCCCTCGGCGGCGGGCTCGGCCGCGGTGCGGGTCAGCGAACCCGAGATCCAGTCGTCGAAGTGCGGCTCCAGGTCGCCGACCGTCACCTCGTCACCGTGCGACGCCAGCACACGCGTCTCCCCGGGCAGTGTGAACAGCCGCCCGCCGATCGCGGTCAGCTGGTCGGCCAGGCGGGGATACTCGCCGCCGAGCTTGCCCGGCCCGTCGGCCTGCAGCGTCTTGCCGGAGAAGACGGCCCCGAGCCCCTCGCAGTAGAGGGAGACCCCGCCGGGCGTGATGCCGGGCGTCTCCATGACGTCGAGCTGAACGTCGGCGACACCGAAGATGCCGTCGTCCTCCATGTCGATGTCGGGCCACGTCTCCGACCAGGTCTCCCGCCAGAGCGGCTTGTCCTTGGGGTGGAGGGCGATGACGGCCTCGTCCCTGCTGGCCACCTCGATGGCCGCGCCGACGTGGTCGGGCAGGCCGTGGGTGCAGATCACGGCGAGCACCTCGCGCTCGCCGACCTGCTCGAGGATCTTGTCGGCGTCACGCGCCGGGTCGATGACGATCACCTCGTCGTCGTCGCCGATGATCCAGGTGTTGTTCTCGACCTTGTATTCGACGTCGTCGATGTCGACGACGCCCTCGGTCACCACTCGCTCGATACGCGCTGTCACGCCTCCGAACTCTAGTCCGTCTGGGTGAATGAGCGAATCACGTTCGCGACATGCCGCCGCGCGATCCGGATCTGGCCGGTCCTAGTCCTCCAGCCTCGGCGAGAACGCCCCGAAGGGCACGTCGAGGTCGTGGTCGCGCAGGTCGAGCAGGCTCAGGTCGCCCAGCCCGATGAGACATCCGGCCTCCGCCGGCCAGGCGATGGTCCACAGCCAGTTGCCGAGCGCCTCACCGGCGTAGACGGCCCGGTCGGGCGCGCCGCCCACGCACCACAGCGGCGTCGGGTGGCCGAGCACCTCGATCTTGGCGTTCGGCGGCCCGGAGTCGAATCCCTCGCCGGGATCGGGCCCGTCCAGCCCGGCGAACGCGGCGCCGAGCCCCACGCCCGGCTCCTCGGCGATGATCAGCAGGTCGGCGGGGCCGTGCAGGAGCGCCGGCCCGGACAGGGCGACCACGCTGGCCCGGCCTCCCCGGTGCTCGTCGCCCACCTCGCCGAAGCCCGTCACCAGCCAGCCGGCGGGCAACGGCCAGGGCAGCCACACGGGCAGCAGGGAGTTCTTGCGCATCGCCTCCACCGCCGCCTGCGACGGCGGCCAGGGTGGCTGATAGGGCAGGACGTCACCGTGCGCGTCGCATCGCCATGCGCTCAACGCACTGGGCCCGTGAAGCGGGCCAAAACACCGCGGGCAGGTCGGAGCCGCTCTCACAGCTACCCACGGTGCTTCCTCGGCCACCGCCCCGTCAAGGCCGCTGCCCGTTATCTCGTCGTAATCTTGGTCAGGTGCGCGTAAATTGTGTGGGAGCGATCATCTTCGACTCCTCGCGGCGGCTGCTCGTCATCCGGCGTGGCCGGCCTCCTGGCGAGGGGCTGTGGTCCCTGCCCGGCGGGCGGGTGGAGCCCGGCGAGACGGACGGCGCGGCCGTGCGGCGCGAGGTGCTGGAGGAGACCGGCCTGGTGGTGCGGGTGGGCGAGCTCGCGGGCGCGGTGGACCGGCCCGGCCTCGGCGGCGACACGTACGTCATCCGCGACTACCTCGCCACCGTGACCGGCGGCTCGCTCACCGCCGGGGACGACGCCGCCGACGCCCGCTGGTGCGCCCACGACGACCTGGTACGCCTCCCGCTCACGCCCGGCCTCCTGGACGCCTTGACCCTCTGGAACGTCCTGCCCGAGCACTGATCTCCAGCCGGGGACTATCGGCTGGCGGTGAGGGTGGAGGTCCACAGGATGAGGTGGTCGTCGCTGTAGGTCGTGGAGCGGCCCAGTGCCACCACCTCCTCGCCCGCCACCGTGACCGCTGTCAGCCACTGGCCGCCCGGACCGCCCAGCCGGTCCTGGGCCAGGTCCAGGCGGCTCCATGCCGAGCCGTCCCGGGAGATCCACGCCGCGCTGTCACCCTCGCCCGGCTCGCCGTGCCGGCCGACCGCGACGAGGCCCTGCTCCGCCGCCGCCAGGTCGTAGACCTCGGCCGCCCGCTCCGCCGGGAGCCAGGCCGTCGTCCAGGTGACCCCGTCGTCCTCGGAGACCGCGGAGAAGGCACGCCGGCCGCCGGTGGACGGCTGCGCGGTGCCGATCGCGACGAGCCGGTCCTGGAAGGCCGCCACCTGCCGCAGCCCCGCCGAGGTCGACTCCGGCGGCGCCACCCGCTTGCGGGCCTTCCAGTTGACGCCGTCCTCGGATACCCAGACCACGCCGCTCTCGTCCCCGCCGGCCCCCGCGCCGCCCACCGCCACATACCCGGCAGGGGTCGCCGCCAGGTCGTGGAGGCGCACGTTCGAGCCGCCCTGCGGGAGCTTCTTGGACCGGGTGAACCTGCGCAGGTCAGGGGTGAACCAGACGGCGGCGGAGACCGTACCGGAAGGTGCTCTGTCCTCGCCCGCCAGCACGTAACCTTCCGGCCCGGCGGCGAGCACCCGCGCGTCGAGGTACGGGTGGTCGCCCGGACGCGCCAGGTCACCGGAGATCCCCACCCTCTTCCACTGGCGTCCGTCCCGGGAGGTGACCAGCAGCGGCTCGGTGACCTGCAAGGCCGTCTGCGTGCCGCCGACCGCCAGCCAGCCGCGGCGGCCGAAGGCGACGTCGTGCAGCTGCTGCGAGCCCTGGCCGCCGAGGCTGATGGACCTCCAGTCCTGCCAGTTCAGGCTGGTCCAGATGCCGGCGTCGCCCGACGCCGAGCCGACCGCGACGTACCTGCCCTCGTGGCCGGCCACTCTGCTGGTCTCGCGGGCCACCCTGGACAGGCCCGCCACCTGTTCGAGCCGGACGCGCGACGGCTTGCCCCGCGACGGCACGGTCATCAGGACGAGCTGGTTGTCCACGTCCGCCGCCGCCTGGTCGCCGCCCGCGAACAGGGTGCCGCCCCGCGAGATCGCGAACCCGCGCAGCGTCGCCCCCGCCAGGTCGCGGAGCTCCGCCCGTTCGTCCCAGTCGCGGCCGTCCGCGCTGTTCAGCACCGAGTAGCCGCCCAGGCTCGCCTGGCTGATCGCGGCCACCCCGGACGCGTGCGAGATCAGCGACTCCACCCCGGGGCTCGTCCTGCTCAGGCCGCCGATCGTGCCGCACTGCGACCACTCGGCGCCGGTCGGCGAGCAGTAGACGCGCACGTCGCCCGCGATCGTCCGCTGCCGCGTCGGCACCAGCACGAACCGCTTCGGCGCCACCGCCAGCGAGCCGATCCTCGGCTGCGCCTCGGGCAGCTGGAAGCCGGTCGCCTGCCAGCTGCGCCCGCCGTCGGCCGAGCGGATCACCCGCGAGCCGTCGCCCTGCCCCGGCTGGGCCAGCGCCACCACGGTGTCACCCTTGGCGACCACCGCCTTCAGCTCCCCCACGCCCAGGCCGCGCGTCTCCACCCGCTCCCAGGCACGCCCGTCCGTCGACCGCCACGCGGCCGTCCCGGAACCGCCGTCCTGCTGGGCCACCCGGCCGACCGCGACGAAACCCGAGGCCGTCCTGGCGATGTCGTTGACCAGGTCACCGTCGCGGAAGGCGGCCATACCGGCCGGTTCCACGGCCTGCCAGGTCAGCCCGTCGGCGCTGGTCCACATGCCACGCTCGGTCAGCCCGTCACCGCCGCTGGCCAGCCAGCGGCCCGCGCCGCCGACGACCCGCCGCACCGTGGGCGTGGTCGAGCCGGTCACCTTGCCGAGCTGCCACTTCTTGCCGTCCGGCGAGAACAGGAAGAGCGGGCGCGGCGTCGGGCTCGTGGTGTCACTGCCCACAGCCACGACCGCGCCGCCCACCGCGACCACGTCGTTGAGCTTCTGGACCGAGCCCTGGCCGGTGGAGGCGGGGACGGTGAACAGGTCGTCCCCCGACCGCCCGGTGCCCGTGGCCAGGCTCAGCCCCGGATCACCGGCGCCGCCCCACTGCCACACGAGCACCCCGCCCGCCACCAGCACGGCCAGCGCCACCGCCAGCACGACCGGGACGGGAACACCGCGCCGCCGCCGCATCGGCCCCGCCCGTCGAAGGGCGGCCGGCGCCGGCCCCCGGTGGTGCCTGCCGCTGGACGACCGCTCCGGCCCGGACGCGACCAGCAGATCCGGCCGCGTGGGCCGACCGCCGGGCGGCCGACCCACCCGCCGCACCGACTCCTCGCCGTCATCCGCCTGCTCATCGGGCGGCCGTACGAACTCCTCGTCGTGCCCGAAGTCGTCATGCGCGACGCCAGAGGCCCGCGCGACCTCCTCCCCGCCGTGCGCGGGCCCGGCGTCGGATGCCCGTACGGGCTCCTCACCGGCGTACGGCGACGCTGCGTCAGGTGGGCGTACGGGGTCCTCGCCGGCATGGGTGGGGGCGGCGCCGGGGGCGGGTGGGCGGTGCGCCATGCGGTAGGGGGCCGTTCTGGGGTCGCGGCGGGCCGGCTGCTCGCGGACGTCAGGCGGCGCATCGGATGGCGGCGGCCCAGAGGACGGCGGCTCGGAGGAGGGCGGCTGGGAGGGCGGGGTGGTGGGGCGGGGTGGGCCGCTGGCGACGAGTTTGTCGGGGCGGTCGACCGTGCGGCGGCGGCGCGGCTCGACCTCGGGCTCCGCCGTCGGGGAGCTGTACGGTCTGCGGCCCTTCGGGGGGTCCTGGGGGTCCTCGGGGGTGGGTGCGGCGAAGGGCGGCATGCCCCAGGGTGAGCTCAGCGGCGGTGCGCCGGTCCTGTCGTCCGAGGGGCCGGGCGGGGAATGCCGAATCCTGGGCTCATCGGAAGGATGCCGATCCGGGGCGCGCCCGTCGTCAGCACGCGGATCGTCGTCACCCGGCGGTCGCCGTGGCGGTTCACTGGCGCCGGAGGCCACGCGCCGTACCTCCTAGTCGAACTCGTCGAGTTGGTGGAACCCGGGACTACTTTTACCCCGGCCGCCGGAAATGATCACCTCCGATTTTCTCGTACGTCCACAACGTCCAGAGCAGCATGCCGAAGCCGGAATGGCGAGAGCTCTCTAGCGAGATTCCCGGCACCCCTCGGAGTTTTATCCGGAAATAGTGCTGATTGACCGCTTTCTTGTGAGGTAAAGCACCCCGATGATGAACACCCCGAGCTGCACCACCGTCCCCACCAGCGACTGCCACGGCACCGGCACCTTGTCCTGTTGAAGAGCGTCTTCGAGCTGCCCGGCCGCCGCGCTCAGCCCGAACGCCACCATGTTGTTCACCACGTGCAGGGCGATCGGCGCCTCCAACCCGCCGGTGCGCACCGCCAGGAACCCCATCGCCGCCCCGAAGGCGAACACGTCGACCAGCCCCGCCCACGAGTACCCGTGCAGCGACGCGAAGAGCGCCGAGCTGATCAGGATGCCCCACAGCGGATTGCGCAGCCGGGTCCCGAACGCCTGCAGGAACCACCCACGGAAGATGTACTCCTCCGTGGCCGCCTGGAACGGCACCAGCAGCACGATGACGATGAGCGCCGGCAGGAACCGCTCCCACCCGGTCCAGCCGAACATGCCGTCCACCGTCTCCCCGGTGGACGCCAGCGCGGCGAACTGCGCCATCTGCCCCAGCGCGAGCGCCAGCACGGCCACGCCCGAGCAACGCAGCAGCCACGACCAGCGCAGCCGCCCGGCCACCGAGGACAGCGTCCCGGGCGCGCGGCGCTGCACCAGCGCGACCGTACCGAACACCAGAGGGAGCACGGCCGAGAGCGACAGCAGCAACACCACCAGCCCGAACACCGGGTCGCTGGAGATCTGCTCCGGATCCGCCGGCGGCGGGATCTCCAGCAGCCACGCCACGACGGCGCCCCCGCCGATCACCATCACGCCGACGGCGAAGAAGCTCACCGCGACCAGGAGCGTGCCGACGACCTGACGCCACAGCTCACTCGCAGTGGTCCTGGCCAGGTGGTCATAACGGGCGCCGAGGGGCACCGGAAGAAACCACGACGGCCGTGGTGGCTGGGGTGGTGTGTATGGATAGGGCGGTTGCGCGCCGAACGGCGGATGAGACCCGGGGTTCTCCTGCATCTGTATATTCTGTCCGGCCGGTGCGCAATAGTTCACAGACGGTCGAGCTATTTCGGCGGATGCTCGGGGGGTAAGCATTTCGACCCTGGGAGAAGTCCATGTCAAGGCTGGGACCTATCGTCACCCTGACGGCGGGCGCCGTGCTCGCGTTGGGGCTGGGTGTCGCCAGCATCACGGCGACACCGGCGGCGGACAACACCGCCGCCACAGCGAACGACACAGAAACAGCGAGCCAAGCACCCGAGGAAACCCCTGAGGGCACCGAGACGGCGGCGGCCGAGCCGAGCCCGTCGCCCACCGACACGCCCACGTTCGAGGAATCGACGCCTCCCGCGCCGAAGAAGGCCGATTACGCGGGCCGCGTCAAGGGCAACGGCGGCCTCATCGCCATCAGTCTGCGCAAGGGCAAGGCCGTCGGCTACTTCTGCGACGGCAAGATCGAGGCCTGGTTCAAGGGCGACGCGGGCAGCGGCGACCTCGAACTCGAAGGCTTCGGCGGCGCGAAGGTCACGGCCGAGCTGGCCGGCGGCAAGGCCACCGGCCAGGTCGCGGTCGGCGGCAAGAAGTGGAGCTTCGTCGCCCCCACCGCGGTGAAGCCCTCCGGCCTGTACCGGGCCAGCGCGATCGTCAGAGGCGCCAGGGTACGCGCCGGCTGGATCGTGCTGAAGCGGCCGCAGGGCGGCTTCACGCAGGTCGGCACCGCGTTCCAGGACGACAAGCGGGTGCCGATCCCCGAGCTGGACGGCGACTCGCCCACCAGCCCCGTATCCGTCAACGGCACGACCGTCACGCCTGAGGACGTCGACGGCTTCATCGAGGAGATGCGATGACCGCCATCCAGCGACCTCCGGCGCGTGACACCGCCTCCCTGCTGATGCCGCTGTTCGTCGGCGGCCTGATCATGGTCGCGCTCGGCGTCTACGGGCGCGTGCACCCGCCGACCGGGTTCGCGGTCGGCATCGCGGGCTTCTCCGCCGCGCTGCCGATGAAGGTGTGGCTGACGACGGGCGCGACCGTGCTCGCCGTGGTCCAGGTCGTGTCGGCCCTGTCCATGTGGGGCAGGCTCGGCGTCGACATCCCGGCCGGCGTGCACCGCTGGTCCGGGAGGCTGGCCTTCCTGCTCACCATCCCGGTCGCCTTCCACTGCCTGTACGCCCTGGGCCTGCAGTACGACGCGCCACGGGTGTTGATCCACTCGGTGCTCGGCTGCTTCTTCTACGGGGTGTTCACCACGAAGTTGCTGTCGCTGCGCAAGCAGGACGCGCCGGGCTGGACGTTGCCGGTGCTGGGCGGGCTGGCGTTCACCGCGCTGGTCGGGCTCTGGCTGACCTCGTCCTTCTGGTTCTTCACCACGATCGGCTTCAAGGTCTAACCGTTCGGGCTGAACCGTTGCGTACGGCTCAGCCCGGCGGCCCGGCCCTTGGCCGCCACGACGAGCGCCATCTTGCGCGAGGCCTCGTCGATCATCTCGTCCCCCAGCATGACCGCGCCGCGCTTCTCGACCGTGGTGTAGTGCTCGTACGCCTCGATGATCAGCTCGGCGTGGTCATAATCCTCCTGCGACGGCGAGAACACCTCGTTGGCGGCGTCGATCTGCGACGGGTGCAGCACCCACTTGCCGTCGAAGCCGAGCGCCGCCGAGCGCCGGGCGACCCGCCGGTAGCCGTCGACGTCCTTGATCTGCAGGTACGGTCCGTCGATGACCTGGAGGTCGTGCATCCTGGCGGCCATGAGCAGCCTCATCAGGATGTAGTGGTAGGCGTCGCCCTCCTCGTAGCCGGGCGGCTGCTCGCCCACGACGAGCGTGCGCATGTTGATCGATGCCATGAAGTCGGCCGGGCCGAACACCAGCGTCTCCAGCCGGGGCGACGATCCGGCGATGGCGTCGACGTTCACCAGGCCGCGCGCGTTCTCGATCTGCGCCTCGATGCCGATCCGGCCCACCTCGAAGCCCATGGTCTTCTCGATCTGGGTGAGCAGCGTGTCGAGCCAGACGATCTCGGTCGGGTCCTGCACCTTCGGCAGCATCAGGCAGTCGAGCCTGTCGCCGGCGCCCTCCAC
Organism: Nonomuraea sp. ZG12; assembly: GCF_052068115.1. Lineage (NCBI taxonomy): Bacteria > Bacillati > Actinomycetota > Actinomycetes > Streptosporangiales > Streptosporangiaceae > Nonomuraea > Nonomuraea sp. ZG12. The sequence continues at coordinate 233,714 of NZ_JBQHCW010000009.1, read as the reverse complement.
GATCTCGATCACATCGCGGTACGTCCACTGCGTCGTCAGGTCGTTGACCCGCACGACCCGTGTCTTGCCGGTCCAGTCGCCCTCGCGCAGGGCGGCCACGATGTTCTGCCGCGCCTCCTGCTTGGCCAGTGGCGCGACCGCGTCCTCCAGGTCGAGGAAGACCTCGTCGACCGGCAAACTCTGCGCCTTCTCAAGGAAGCGGGGGCTGCTGCCGGGGACTGCGAGAACGGACCGACGTGAGCGCATGCGCACACACGCTAGCGGCAACGTCCCCGCCCCGGCTCTCCGACCCTCGCGGAGGCACTCGCGGAGGCACTCGTACAGGCACTCGTGCAGGCTCTCGCGGAGGCGGGAGCCGGGTTAGAGTCGTGCTGTGAGCGACCCCACAGCCGCCATCCAGGAAGGCGCCAAGAAGTCCGGCATCTGCTGGCTGGACCTGGACCGCCCCCGCCTGGCCTGGCACTCCTGGCACGACGGCTCCCTCTACGTGGTCACGGGCGGGCAGGAGCAGGACCTGCCCGGTCTCGCCGCGCTGGGCTCCGTCCGCGTCACGCTGCGCAGCAAGGACAACGGCGCCAGGCTGGTGGACTTCGAGGCCGCCGTCACGGTCGTGGACCAGTCGACGGTGGTGGACCAGTCGGCCGAGGCCGAGGCCATCGCCCTGCTCGCCAAGGAGCGGCTCAACGCCCGCGACAGCGAGCACCTCACCGAGCGCTGGGCCGAGAGCTCCACGGTCGTGCGGCTCACGCCTCAGCCGGTACGCACCGGCTCCGCGAGCACCGCCGCCGGCTGACGGGCGACGGTGGCGGTCTGGGCGAGCAGCGCGCCCGACAGGACGATCAGGCCGCCGATGATCTGGAAGGCGCCGAGCGCCTCGCCCACCAGCACCCACGCCACCACGGCGCCGGCGATGACCTCCAGCGAGGCCACCGTGGCCCCGACCGCCGCCGACAGCCGGCGCACCGCGTTCACGCCGAGGATGTAGCCGGCCATCGTGGCGACGAGCACCATCCACAGATACGCGCCCAGCACCGGCAGGGGGGTGGCGCCGTCGGGGGTGGCGGTCGTGGTGAAGGCGCTCCACGGGATGTTCCACGGCTGGGAGAACGGCACGAGCACCACGGCCGCGCCGGTCATCCCCCAGGCGATCAGGCCGAGTGGGTCCACATCCGACCCGAAGCTATCGCTCATCAGGAAATATCCGGCGCAGCACGCGCCGGCCAGCAGCGCCAGGAGCAGGCCCAGCGCGTCCAGTTGGAGCCCGGCCCAGACCTCCACCACGATGGCCAGCCCGATCACCGCGATCACCGCGCCCACGTAGGCGGCGCGGGCGAGCCGTACCTTCTGCACGAACCGCACCCAGACCACCACCATCACCGGCGCCATGAACTCCAGCAGCAACGCCACGCCCACCGGCAGCCGGGTGATCGCCGCGAAGTAGAGGGACTGCACCCCGGCCACGGCGACGATCGCGTACATCGCGAAGAACGGCAGCCGCTCGCGCGGGATCCGCAACGCCGACGGCTTCACCACGGCCAGTACGGCGATCAACAGGACCCCCGCGCCCGCCATGCGCACCCAGACGGCCTCCATCGGGGCCATTCCGGCGGCGATGAGATATTTCGCCATAGGGCCGGAGAAGGCGAAACAGACCGAGGACACGAAAGCGATCGCGAGCCCCGTATACCGCATGACACACCGCCTGAGAAGTAATGAGCGTAGAAAACGTTTGATACTGACACGTCTCGGGTCCCAGGCGCAATGCCATGGCACTGTTAGCCTGGTTGACGTGCAGATCTTCGTGGCTCGCCTGGCCGGCACGCCGGTCTTCGACCCCGCCGGCGACAAGATCGGCCGCATCAGGGACGTCGTGACCGGACTGCGCGGCAGCCGGCCGCCGAGCGTCCACGGCATGGTGGTCGAGGTGCAACCACGTCGCAGGGTGTTCCTACCCATCACCCGGGTGCGGGGCATCGAGGCCGGCGCGGTCGTCTTCACCGGGCGGATCAACGTCCGCAGGTTCGAGCAGCGCGCCACCGAGACGCTGGTGATCGGCGAGATGCTGGACCTGACCGTCCGGGTGCACGGGCAGCCGGTGACCGTCTACGACGTGGCGATGACCGAGACCAGGCCGTCCACCTGGGAGATCACCAAGGTCGCCGTCTACCGCAGCAGGCGCAGGCGCGACCCCGCGATCGTCGACTGGAGCGAGGTGTCGGGGTTCGACATCCTGCAGGAGGACCAGGGAGCCGCCGGGCTGATCGCCTCCTTCGAGTCCATGCGCGCCGCCGACATCGCCGGCGCCCTGCACGACCTGCCCGGCAAGCGGCGCATCGAGATCGCCCGCGCCCTGGACGACGAACGGCTCGCCGAGATCCTCGAAGAGCTGCCCCCCGGCGACCAGATCACCATCCTCGGCATGCTGGAGCCGGAGCGGGCCGCCGACGTGCTGGAGGAGATGGGCCCCGACGACGCCGCCGACGTGCTGCACGACCTGTCCGAGGAGAAGGCGGCAGAGCTGCTCGCGCTCATGGAGCCGCACGAGGCCGCCCCGGTGCGGCGGCTGCTCACCTACCCGCCCGACACCGCCGGCGGCATGATGACCACCGAGCCGGTGATCCTCCCGCCGAGCAGCACGGTGGCCGAGGCGCTCGCGCACATCCGCCAGCAGGACCTGCTGCCCGCCGTCGCCGCCCAGGTGTTCGTCACCAGGCCGCCCAACGAGACGCCCACGGGCGCCTACCTCGGCGTGACGCACTTCCAGCGGCTGCTGCGCGATCCGCCGTCCACGCTGCTGGGCGGCGTCATCGACCCGTCGATCGACCCGATCAAGCCCGAGTTCACGCTCCGGGAGGTCGCCTTCTACCTGGCCAACTACAACCTGGTCGCGGCTCCGGTCGTGGACGAGCTCAACAGGTTCGTCGGCGCCGTGACGGTCGACGACGTCCTCGACCACCTTCTCCCCGAGGACTGGCGCGAGAGGGCCCAACCGTGACGACAGAACGCCTGGACCAGCCACGGGACCTGCGCCGCGCACGGCGGCCGCACTACGACCCGGAAGCGTTCGGCCGGTTGTCGGAGCGGATCGCCCGCTTCCTCGGCACGGCCCGCTTCCTGGTCTACATGACCGTCTTCGTGGCGATCTGGATCATCTGGAACGCCTCGGTCCCGGCCGGCCTCCAGTTCGACCCGTACCCGTTCATCTTCCTCACGCTCATGCTGTCGCTGCAGGCCTCCTACGCCGCGCCGCTCATCCTGCTCGCGCAGAACCGGCAGGACGACAGGGACCGCGTACAGTACGAGCACGACCGGGTGACGGCCGAGCGCAACCGGGCCGACATCGAGTATCTGACCCGCGAGATCGCCGGCCTCCGGCTGGCCCTGAGCGAGGTGACGACCCGCGACTATCTGCGCGCGGAGCTCCAGCGGCTGGGCGATGAGCTCGGGGAGCACCGGTGAGGCGGCTCCTCGTCGGGCAGGGGGGTCACGGAGTAGCCTGGGAAAGCTCGGTTCGCCCACGTGGATTACCGAGGCCGCTCCGCAGGTTCATACCATTGAGGGGCATCCTCAACTGGCGTCCAGCGCCTGTCCTACATATACCGGCAAAGGAGGGACGGCACCCCTCGGTCATGGGTGTGCCGAGACTTCGATGGCACCAACCCAGGAACAGGTGACGGCCGCCCTCGCCACCGTCATCGACCCCGAGATCCGTCGCCCGATCACCGACCTCGGCATGGTCAAGAGCATCGACATCGCCGCGGACGGCAAGGTCGGCGTCGGGATCTACCTCACGGTGTCCGGCTGTCCGATGAAGGACACCATCCGCCGCGACGTCAACGCCGCGGTGGCCAAGCTCGACGGCGTCACCGCCGTCGAGATCGAGCTCGACGTCATGAGCACCGAGCAGCGCAAGAAGCTGCAGACCACGCTGCGCGGCGACCGGGGTCCGGAGAAGGAGATCCCCTTCAACCAGCCGGGCTCGCTGACCCGCGTCTTCGCGGTGGCCAGCGGCAAGGGCGGCGTCGGCAAGTCCTCCGTCACCGTCAACCTGGCCGCCTCCATGGCCGCGAACGGGCTCAAGGTCGGCATCGTCGACGCCGACATCTACGGCCACAGCATCCCGCGCATGCTCGGCGCCGCCGAACGGCCCACCAAGGTCGAAGACATGATCATGCCGCCGGTGGCGCATGACATCAAGGTCATCTCGGTCGGCATGTTCAAGCCGCCGGGCAACAGCGCCGTGGTGTGGCGCGGCCCGATGCTCGACCGCGCCCTGCACCAGTTCCTCGCCGACGTCTACTGGGGCGATCTCGACGTCCTGCTGCTCGACCTGCCGCCCGGCACCGGCGACATCGCCATCTCGGTGGCCCAGCGGCTGCCGTCGGCCGAGATCCTGGTCGTCACCACCCCGCAGATGGCCGCCGCCGAGGTGGCCGAGCGGGCGGGCTCCATCGCCGCCCAGACCCACCAGCAGATCGCCGGCGTCATCGAGAACATGGCCTGGCTGCCCTGCCCCCACTGCGACGACCGCATCAACGTCTTCGGCGAGGGCGGCGGCCAGACGGTCGCCGACGCGCTCACCCGCACCCTCGGCACCCGCGTCTCCCTCCTCGGCCAGGTCCCCATCGACCTGCGCCTGCGCGAGGGCGGCGACGAAGGCAAGCCGCTGGTCCTGACCGACCCCGACTCGCCCGCCGCGTCGGAGCTGCGCCAGATCGCCGACCGGCTGAGCAAGCGCTCCTCCAGCCTCAAGGGCCTCCAGTTGGGCCTCGCCCCCAACCGCGCCTGACCGCCCACGCCCGGCTCGCCCCTCCTCGGAGGGGCCCATGGGTAAGGCCCTCCCGGAATGTCCGGGAGGGCCTTCACGTGTTCAGCTGCGGCAGTCTCAGGTGGCTTCGGAGTCGTACGGGGGGATCTCGCCGAAGCCCAGCTCGCCCCCGGGAGCGCCCGCGTAGGCGGGCGCGGGGTCCAGCTCGGGCTTGGCGTTCCAGTCGTCCTCGACGTCGTCCAGGAGATGCTTGCGTACGAAGTTGCGCGGGTTGAGGTCGGCCGGGTCGAAGTCGGAGAACTCCGGGCCCAGGCCCGCACGCAGGTCGTCGCGCGCGTTGTTGGCCATCCGGCGCAGGTTGCGCAGCGTCCGGCCGGCCTGGGAAGCCACTTCCGGCAACTTCTTCGGACCGAAGACCAGCAACGCGATGATGATCAGCGCGCCGATTTCCATCCAGCCAAGTCCGAACACCTGAGCTCCTAGCAATCCACCGCCCCGAGGAATCGGCCTCGGCCTATCCCCAGGGTAAGGGCTGTCCGGCGTGAGCCGACCTCTCCTGCCGGTACCAATTCACCACACATAGGGCGAAAGCCTTTTGGGCCCCGTCCGGACCCTATAACCCCCATAGCGGGCGGGGCGCGTCAGGACGGGGTGGGGGCTGGTTCCTCGTCGGCGCTCACCGTCAGGGTCGCCGTGTGCTCCTCGTTGTCGCGCTCGTACTTGATGGTGAGCTTGGCGCCGGGCGCCTTGCTGCGGATCAGCGCGATCAGCTCGTTGCCGTCCTGCAGGCGTACGCTGTCGATCTCCACGATCACGTCGCCGGGCTTGAGGCCCGCCTGGTGGGCGGGGCCGCCCTTGTCCACCGACGGCCGGCCGCCCAGGTTGCCGGTGGCGATGCGGACGCCTTCGCCGGTGTACTCCCGGTCCAGCACGATGCCGATCTTGGGGCGCTTGGCCTTGCCCGTGGTGACCAGCTCCTGCGCCACGCGGCGGGCCTGGTTGACCGGGATGGCGAAGCCGAGGCCGATGCTGCCGCTCTGGTTGGTCATGGAGCGGCTCAGGGTGGCGATGGCGGAGTTGACGCCGATGACCTCGCCGTTGCCGTTGACCAGCGGGCCGCCCGAGTTGCCGGGGTTGATGGCCGCGTCGGTCTGGATGGCGCTGATGTAGGCGGGCTCCTCGCCGCTGGCGCCGCTCTCGTCACCCGCGATGACCGGGCGGTTCATCGAGCTGACGATGCCGGTGGTGACCGTGCCCGTCAGGCCCAGCGGCGAGCCGATCGCGATCACCGGGTCGCCGACGACGACCTGGTCGGAGTTGCCGAGCGTGGCCTCCGGGGTGCCGAAGGTCTCCTCGGGCTTGACCACGGCCAGGTCGGAGCCTGGGTCACGGCCGACGATGCGGGCGGTCGTGGTCTTGCGGTTGTTGAACATGATCTTGATGACGCCATCCTTGGCGGCCAGGGCGACCACGTGGTTGTTGGTCACCACGTACCCGTCCTTGATCAGGAAGCCTGAGCCGCTCGCGCCCTCGGTGTTGCCGCCGTTGCCGACTTCGAGGGAGACCACGCTGGGCAGCACCCGGGACGCGACACCGGCGACGGAGTCGGGCGCCCGGTTGGTGGCGCCGGTCGGCGCCTGGGGAAGGCTGTAGCTGGGGTCGGTGCCGCCGCTCGGCCTGGTCAGCAGGTACGTCCCCGCGCTGCCGAGCAGGGACGCGGTGAGCGCGATGACCGTGGCGAGCACGACGAGGAACGCGGTGCTGGGACCGCGCCTGCCCGCGGCCGTGGCGCCGCCCGGCGAGCCGCCCGGAGGCGGTGGCGCCCAGGCGGGCCCCATGCCGAGGGCGTTCGGCGGTGGCGGCGGGATGCTGCCGCGGCCCTGGTTGCCGAAGAACGGCCACTCCGAGGTGCCGTAGTTCGAGCCTCCGGGGTTGCCGAAACCGTCACCCCGCGGATCGCCGAACGTCTGGGTCTCGCCGCTCGGATTGCCGAAACCGGGGCCTTCCCCGCTGGGGTTGCCGAAGGAGGGACCGGGGCCACCGAAGGCGGAGTCGTCACCGCCGGGCCGCTGAAAGGCGGAGTCGTCGCCACCGGGCCGCTGGAACGGGGACCTTTCACCACCGCCGGGCCGGAAAGCCGGGCCTTCACCACCCGGTGACTGGAAGGCGGGGCTCTCACCGCTGGGCCGGAAGGACGGGCCGTCGTTGCCGGGGGGTCTGGCGAACGGGTTGTCGCCGCTGAAGGACGGGTTCTCCCCGAAGGCGGGGCCGTCGTACGCGCGGGTGTCGCCACGGCGGGCGCCGAACGCGTTGTCGTCGTAGGAGTTGCCGCTGCCCGAGGGGTCGCCCCACGGGTTGCCGGAGGGGTCGCCGGACTGCTCCGGCTGCCCACCTGCCGGCAGGAACTCCGGCCTTCCCTGTGGCCCGGAGCTGTCCGACGGCGTGCGTCCTTCGGTGGGGCGCGTCTCGTCGGTCATCTAGTTCTCACCACTCCTTGCTCGGACACCGCAATCATGGCGCGATCGGCATACGAGAGTCGTAAAGCAGTTGTCAGTAAATTCTCTGACAAATCCCGATCCCAGATCGTATGCCCCCCACACCACGGACTACGCCATCACGAGTATCCCAGCAGGGCCGGGCTTTCAGGGTGTGGCGGTGGACGGCGGGGCTGTCGGCGTCACCGAGGGCGGCTGCTGCACCCGCTTGACCAGCTCGACCGCCGGCGGGGTGCCCTGCTGCCCGGCGCCGGACACGGCGAAGAACGTGCCGAGCGCGACGGCCGCGGACACCACGCTGACCGCCACGTAGGTGGTGCGGCGGCTTCTACCGCCGCGGCCCGGACCCGAAGAAGCGCCACCATGGGCGCCCCTTCCCGGGCGGTTGTCCAAAGGGGCGATGCTGTGCGGCCCAGGGATCGGCACGCCGCCGAACGTCCGGGTAGGGAAAGGCCGCTCCCGGGGCGGCAACGGCCCGCCGGGCTCGGACATGCGCAGGAGCGACATCGTGAGATCGGCCGGCATCGGCGGATGGTCCATCGAGCGCAGGCGCGACTTGAGCGCCCGCGTCAAGTCCACCTCCCGCCTGCAGTCGGCGCAGAACGTCAGATGGGCAAGGGCGCGTTCGCGCTCGGCGTGATTGAGCTCGCCGTCCACGAGCGCGGATACACGTTCACCAAGATGAGCCATGTCAGACTTCCTCCCCACGGGTGAAGGTCGGGGGGAGTTGGGAATTACGGGGAGCCCGATGCTCGAGCGCCTCGCGCAACTGCGCCCGGCCACGATGTATACGGCTCCGGACCGTCCCCAGCTTGACGCTGAGCGTGGCCGCGATCTCCTCGTACGACAGGCCTTCGATGTCGCACAGCACGATCGCCGCCCGGAACTCCGGGGTGAGCGCGTCGAGCGCGGCCTGAATGTCCGGCTCGAGGTGTGCGTCGTCGAATGCCTGCGCCGGTGACGGCTCACGACCGCGAAGCCGCTCGGCGGCGTCGTCGGCGAGCCCCTCGAACCTGATGCGCTGCTTGCGCCGCGCCATGTCGAGGAACAGGTTGGTCGTGATCCGGTGCAGCCAGCCTTCGAACGTGCCGGGCGTGTAGCTCGACAGCGATCGGAAGACCCGGACGAAGACCTCCTGAGTGAGGTCCTCGGCATCGTGAACATTGCCCGTCAGACGGTAGGCCAGGCGATAGACGCGTGCGGAATGGTTCCGCACCACCTCGTCCCACGACGGAGGAGTCCAGTCGGGTTCGGGCGCGCTTGAACTCACACCAGACTCTGGCACGTTTGACATCGCGCCGGACTCGGGCGCATTTGACATCGGAGTATCAGCCTGGTGGTCACTTTCGTCCACCAGCACTCCTCTCTCTGGGACCACCGCTACCGCCATAGTGCCTGGTTTTGTCCCTCCGTGCGCACTGGCTGCCTTCCAGACCGGCAAAGCCCGTTTAAACCTGCAACGCCTCGAGGCCCTCCTGAGTTCCCGTCCCGGCGTGTCTCCCCTAGGCTGCGATCGGTGACCAATCGCACGAAAGTGGGGGGAGGAGGCCGATGACCAGTCCGGTAGAGGCCACTCTGGCCTATGCGGAGCAGTTCCATCATGAGGATGAGATCCTGCACGCGGCGCGGCAGCGCGGGCTGGAAATGGGGGCTCCGCCCATCCTTCCCGGTGGCGGAGCGGCGCTCTGTTTCCTCGCCACCGCGCTCAACGCCAAGTCGGTCGTCGAGGTCGGCACCGGCTGCGGCGTCTCGGGCCTGTGGCTGCTGCGCGGCATGCGCGCCGACGGCACGCTGACGAGCGTCGACGTGGAGCCGGAGCACCAGCGGCTGGCCCGTCAGGCGTTCGCGGAGGCCGGGTTCGCGGGCGGGCGGGTGCGGCTGATCGCGGGCCGGGCGCTCGACGTGCTGCCGCGGCTCTCCGACGGCGGCTACGACCTGGTCTTCGCCGACGCCGCCAAGCAGGAGTACGCCGACTACCTGGCGGAGTCCGTACGCCTGCTGCGGGTGGGCGGGATCGTGGCCTTCGACAACGTGCTGTGGCACAACCGGGTGGCCGATCCCGCGCAGCGTGACCCTGACACGGTGTCGCTGCGCGAGCTGGGCAAGCTCGTGCAGGCGGACGACCGCCTGCGCTCGCTGCTGATGCCGCTGGGCGACGGTCTGCTCGCCGCGGTCAAGATCGCCGAATAGCCCCGAATAGCGGGCCGTACGCTCGGCTACGGCTCGGCTACGGCTTGGTCAGCCACTCCAGGAGCACCCGCACGCCGAACCCGGTGGCGCCCTTGGCCAGGACGCCCTCGTCCACCGTGCTGCGCCCCACGCCCGCGATGTCCAGGTGCGCCCAGGACCTCTTGCCCGCGAACTCGCGCAGGAACAGCGCCGCCGTGATGGAGCCGCCCCCGTAGGTGGAGCCGATCTCGACGTTGGACAGGTCCGCGATGGAGGAGCGCAGCCCGGCGGCGTAGTCCTCGATCAGCGGCATCCGCCACAGCTTGTCGTCGCTCGACTGACCGGCGTCCACGAGCTGCTTGGCGAGGTCGTCGTCGGTGGAGTAGACGGCGCCGACGTCGCGTCCGAGCGCCACCGTGATCGCGCCGGTGAGGGTGGCGATGTCGACGACCACGTCGGGGTCGAGCTCGGCGTCGGCGTAGGCGAGCGCGTCGGCCAGCACCAGCCGCCCCTCGGCGTCGGTGTTGAGCACCTCGACCGTGCGGCCGCCGTACTGCGTGATCACGTCGCTGGGGCGCTGGGCGGTGCCGGACGGCATGTTCTCGGCCGAGGCGATGAGGCCGGTGACCCGGACGGGTGCGCCGAGCTCGGCCAGCGCGCCGAGGACGGCGATGACGGCGGCGCCGCCGGCCATGTCGGTCTTCTGGGTCTTCATGTTCGCCGTCGGCTTCAGCGACAGGCCGCCGGAGTCGAACGTGATGCCCTTGCCCACGAGCACGACATGCCGGGTGGCCGGCTCGGCGGGCGTGTAGGAGAGCTGGATGAGCCGGGGCGGGTTGGCCGAGCCCATGCCGACGGCGACGAGCCCGCCGAACCCGCCGGCCTTGAGCTGCTCCTCGTCCCACACCCGAGCGGTGACGCCCTGCCCGCCGCCCTGCTCGACGGCCTGCTCGACCGCGCGGTCGGCGAGCCAGGCGGGGGTCTTGACCGACGCCGGCGTGTTGGCCAGGTCACGGGCGAGCGCGACCGCCCGCGCCACGATCCGGCCGCGTCGTACGCCTTGCTCGTCGGCGCCGACGAAGGTGATCGCGGCCACGGGCTTCTTGCCGGGTGTGCCGATCTTGAAGAAGTAGCAGGCGAGCAGCGCGGCCTCGGCGAACACCGTGACGTCGCCGTCCGGCACCACCACGGCGATCCCCTCCCTGCCGCGCGCCCGGCGGCTGACCGCGGCCGCCGCCCTGCGCAAGGCCCGGGGGGAGCCGTCGCCCACGCCGTAGAACAGCACCCGGCCGACACCGCCTTCCCGCGCCACCGGGACTTCGACGATCTCGCCCGCCTCACCCTTGGCCTCGTAATGAGCGAGCAGGTCGGCGACAGGCACGTGCAGGTCGACCGCGAGCGCGGGATTCAGCTCCGAGGAGTAAGGAACGGCGAGCAGGTCGGCGTCGGCGGGAACGTCGGCGACCACCAACGCGGCGGTCTCAATGGGCACTGTCACTCCTTCAACGTCAGCGACCCTGGCGCCAGGTACGCCAGGGTCGTGGGGCCGGAAAAGTTGTCTCGGGAGCTCTCAGCCGACGACGTTCTTCAACGCCTCGCCGAGCGCCTTCGCTTCGTCGGCGGAAATCTCCACGACGAGCCGTCCGCCACCCTCCAGGGGGACTCGCATGACAATGCCGCGCCCTTCCTTGGTGACCTCGAGCGGACCATCGCCGGTCCGCGGCTTCATCGCCGCCATGCGTGCATCCCTTCCTGCCTTGGGCTCCCGCGGCCCGCGATTTCCGGCCTCCATGGGGGAGGTCGGCGCATTCACGTCTTCTGTGATGTCCTATTCTCCCGCATCGAGAGCCCTCATGGGTAACGATCTCCTCCCAGAATGCGTTGTCCAAGGTGGCGAAGGGGTCCAAACTGGACTTCGTGCACGCACGCGCCGCTCTGTTCGACCTCTATGGGGACCACCTGCGCTCGCGCGGTGGGCAGGCGTCCGTGGCCGCGCTCGTCCGGTTGATGAATCCGCTGGAAATAGCCGCTCCGGCCGTGCGTACGGCCGTTTCCCGCATGGTCCGGCAGGGATGGCTGCAGCCGCTGAGACTTCCTCAGGGTGCGGGCTACGGGCTCACCCCGAAGTGCGTCAGGCGGCTGGATGAGGCGGCGCTAAGAATTTACCGAGCCGGAACACTGACCTGGCACGGCCACTGGCATGTGATCGTCTTCGGTCCGATCAAGGCGCGTACGCGCCGCGAACGGATCAGGGCCGACCTCACCTTCCTCGGGTACGCCGCGCTGTCGGAGACGACCTGGATCGGCCCCCGATCCGCCGTCGAGCTGGACAACCTGCTCGACGGCGAGGGCGTGCGCGCCGACAGATTCGACGCGACGCTCGACGGCGACCCGCGCGAACTGGTCGCGCGGGCGTGGGATCTGACCGCCATCGGCGAGGCGTACGAGAGCTGGCACGCCGAGGCTGTCACGCTGGTCAGCGCCCTGCCGGAGAGGGCATCGGCCGACCGGGTGTTCGCGACCAGGAGCAAACTCGTCCACGGATGGCGAAATTTCCTGTTCCGCGACCCCGGCCTGCCACCCGAGCTGCTGCCGGCCGGTTGGCCGGGCGAGAAGGCGCGGGCCTTCTTCGAGCATGAGGCCGCCAGGCTGCTGCCCGCAGCCGCCGCGTTCGTCGACAGGGAGCTGCATTGATTCGCTACGAGATGACCGAAGCCGTCGCCACCGTCACGCTCGACCGCCCCGACGCGATGAACTCGCTGACGGCCGAGGTCAAGACCGCGCTGCTGGAGGCGCTGCGGCGGGCGGCGGGCGACCAGGAGGTGCGCGCCGTCCTGCTCACCGGCTCGGGCCGGGCCTTCTGCGCGGGCCAGGACCTGCACGAGCACGCGGCCAACCTGGAGGCGGGCCGCGGCCTGGCCGACACCGTGCGCGAGCACTACAACCCGATCGTCGAGCTGCTCACCACCATGGACAAACCCGTCGTGGCCGCGGTCAACGGGGTGGCGGCCGGCGCGGGCGCCTCGCTCGCCTTCGCCTGTGACCTGCGGGTCGCCTCGGAGAAGGCCAAGTTCGCGCTGGCCTTCTCCGGCATCGGGCTGGCCCCTGACTCCGGCGCCTCCTGGACGCTGCAGCGCCTGGTCGGTTTCGGCCGCGCGAGCGAGCTGATGCTGCTCGGCGAGCCCGTCGACGCGACGCGCGCGCTGGAGCTCGGCCTGGTCACCCGGATGGTGCCCGCCGACGAGGTGCTCAAGACCGCCGGGGAGCTCGCCCGGCGGCTCGCCGGCGGGCCGACGAGGGCCTTCGCCGCCACCAAGCGGGCGCTGGCGTACGCGGCGACGCACACGTTGCCGGAGGCGCTGGCCCTGGAGGCCGACCTGCAGGACGAGTGCGTCGCCACCAGGGATCACCAGAGCGCGACGAAGTCCTTCCTCGCCAAGGAACGCCCGGTCTTCACCGGTCGCTGAGCCGGGGGGTGACGCGGGCTAGGCAGCCCTCGATGTGGTCGTTGACCAGGCCGATGGCCTGCATCAGGGCGTAGGCGGTGGTGGGGCCGACGAAGGTGAAGCCGTGCTTCTTCAGCTCCTTGGCCAGCGCCTTGGAGGCCGGTGTGACGGCCGGGACGTCGGCCATGGACCTGGGCGCCGGGAGCGACGGGTCGGCGTAGCGCCAGACGAGGTCCGACAGGCCGGCGGGGACCTCCAGGGCGGCCCTGGCGTTGACGATCGCCGCTCGCACCTTGGCCCGGTTGCGCACGATGCCGGCGTCGCCGAGCAGCCGCTCGACGTCCTGCTCGGTGTAGGCGGCCACCTTCGCGATGGAGAAGCCGTCGAACGCGGCGCGGAAGTTGTCGCGCTTGCGGAGGATCGTCAGCCACGACAGCCCCGATTGGAACGCCTCCAGCGTCACCCGCTCGAAGACCTTGTCGTCGCCTCGGACCGGCCGGCCCCACTCCTCGTCGTGGTAGGCGAGGTAGAGCGGGTCCGTCATGCCCGCCCAGGCGCATCGGATGATCTCGTTCACGGGCGCTCGTCCGAGGCCTTGCCGAGCATGGCACTAGCGGGCTCGGCCTCCTGCCCGGCCGCCTGCTCGGAGCCCGTCGCGCCCGTCTCCGCGCCCGTCTTCGTGCTCATCTGCGTGCCCGTCTGCGAGCCGCCGTCAGCGTCCGCGGCGGCCTCCTCAGGAGCCGCCTCAGCCGCCTCGGTTACCTCAGGTGCCTCGGCCGCCTCCCGATCACCCCACCTGACGGGAGCGTGGTCCGGATTGCCGTTCACCGCCTGCGGCAGGTGGTCACCGGACTCGGACGGCGAGTCGCCCTCCTCCGGCAGATCTCGCGGCGTGGCGGGCGCCTCGGGCTCGTGGTCGGTGCGCGGGCCGCCGCCGGGGGCCGCGTAGGCCTCCTGGCGGGCGTACAGCCGGCGCGACAGCAGCTCGGAGACGCGCTGCTCCAGAACCGCGATCCTGGTGTCGCGGGCGCTGATCGCGGTGGCGGCTCGGCGCAGCGTCTCGTCGACCGACTGCGTGTGATAGCCGACGAGGTTGACCGGCAGCTCGAGCGCCATGAAGTCGACAGCCGTCAGCTGCCCGGCTTCGGGCAGGTTGAGTGGCGGCACGTCCGGCGGGAACTCGGTCAGCTCACCGCCCTTGCCCAGGGAGACCAGCACCACGCAGACCAGGATGGCGAGCGCGGCGATGGCGAGTATGACCAGCACATTGGCATCGTACTCATACCACCAGGGCACGAGTCCCGCACTTGCCGCGCCCGGTGCCGGACGGGACTCTTCAGCCCGCCGCCTCCCCCAGCTCCTCGACGCTGGGCCGCACCGGCTGGGGACGGCCTTCCAGATGGGCGAAGGCCTGCTCGACGGTGGTGGTCCAGGAGATGGCGTCGAAGACGTTCGCCCGGGTGAAACCCTGGTCGTACATGCCGGTTACCAGGTCTCGGAGCGGCTGGTAGAGGCCCCAGGGGTCGAGGATCACCAGGGGGCGGTCATGGATGCCGAGCACCCTGGCCGTCCAGATCTCGAACAGCTCCTCCAGGGTGCCGATGCCGCCCGGCAGCACGAGGAAGGCGTCGGAGCGGGCGTCCATGACGCCTTTGCGCTCGCGCATGTCGGCCGTGACGATCAGCTCGCCGGAGTCCCTGTCGGCCACCTCGATGTCCACGAGCACCTGGGGGATCACCCCGACCGTGTGGCCGCCGGCGGCCCGCGCGGCCGTGGTGACGGCGCCCATGCAGGAGACGGTGGCGCCGCCGCTCACCAGCGTGTGGCCACGCCGGGCGAGCTCGGCACCGACCTCGGCGGCCAGGTCGAGGTACTTGTCGTCGATGTGCTGGCTGGAGGAGCAGTAGACGCAGATGTTCACGACGAGCCAGCTTATTGGCCGGGTTATTGCGGCTCGGCCACCTGGGCCCCGACGGCCCGCTCCTCCTCCCCGTCCACCTCGGACCTGGCCCGGTCGGCGTCCATGATGAGGCGCACGGCCTCGTCCACGTCGTCGGTGACGGTGATCAGGTCGAGGTCCTGGGGTGCGATCTTGCCGGAGCCGAGCAGGCTGCCCTTGATCCAGTCCATCATGCCGCCCCAGAACTCCGTGCCCATCAGCACGACGGGGAAGGAGGTGACCTTGCCGGTCTGCACCAGGGTCAGCGCCTCGAACAGCTCGTCGAGCGTGCCGAAGCCGCCGGGCAGCGCGATGAAGCCGCAGGAGTACTTGACGAACATGGTCTTGCGTACGAAGAAGTAGCGGAACTCGATGCCGAGGTCCACGTAGTCGTTCATGCGCTGCTCGAAGGGGAGCTCGATGCCGAGCCCGACCGAGACGCCGCCCTCGACCTCGGTGGCGCCGCGGTTGGCCGCCTCCATGACGCCCGGGCCGCCGCCGGTGATCACGGCATAGCCGCTGCGGGCCAGGGCGGTGCCGAGCTCACGGCCCAGCGTGTAGTCGGGCGAGTCGCCGGGGGTCCTGGCGGAGCCGAACACGGTGACGGCGCGGGGCAGCTCGGCGAGCTGGCCGAAGCCCTCCACGAACTCCGACTGGATGCGCAGCACCCGCCACGGGTCCATGTGCACCCAGTCGGCCGGCCCCTGCCGGGCCAGCAGACGCTGGTCGTGCGTGCTGTCGTCCACCATGCTGCCCCGGAGCACGGCCTGTCCCCGGCGCCTTTCGCGGCGTGTTGCTTTCATGTTGGTCACGCTAGCCCTTCCACATGCTTTCCCATGGCCGCTCTGGCCTGCTGGTACCCAGCTCTACCTGGCTCAGGGCCGGTCGCGGAGGCCGCTCAGAAGAATCTTGAAAAACTTCCCGTGAAACCTGGAACCGAATTTCGCGGAGCCTGCGTCTAACCGGCGAGGGTGCTGCTCGGGACTGAAAGTGGCTCTCCCCGCCAAATGGCCGGCGAGGAGAGCCACTTTCACGTTGTCCGGGGTCCCGTCACGACGCGAGCCAGGCGAGCATCGCCCGCTCGCTGTCTGCGATCTTCGCCAGTGACACGTATTCGCCCTGCTGGTGGGCCAGGTTGGGGTCGCCGGGGCCGTAGTTGACGGCAGGAACGCCCAGCGCCGAGAAGCGGGCCACGTCCGTCCAGCCCAGCTTGGCCCGGGGTGTGCCGCCGACTGCGGCGGTGAACGCGGCGGCCACCGGGTGGGTGAGCCCCGGCCGCGCGCCGGGCGCCGCGTCCACGAAGCGGACCTCGTAGCCGTCGAAGACCTCCCGCACGTGCTCCTGGGCCTGCTCGACCGTCAGGTCCGGGGCGAAGCGGTAGTTGACCGTGACCACGCACTCGTCCGGGATCACGTTGCCGGCGACGCCGCCGCGCACGCCGACCGCGTTGAGCCCCTCGTGGTACTCCAGCCCGTCGACGACCGGCAGCCGCTCCTGGTAGGCGTTGAGCCTGGCCAGCACCGGCTCGATGCCGTGGATGGCGTTGACCCCGAACCACGACCTGGCGCTGTGCGCCCGCTTGCCGGTCACTACGATCTCGGCGCGCACGGTCCCCTGGCAGCCGCCCTCGATCACCCCGTCGGTGGGCTCCATCAGCACCGCGAAGTCGGCGGTCAGCCAGTCGGCGTGGTCGCGGGTGAGCCTGGTGAGGCCGTTGCGGTCGGCCTCGATCTCCTCGCAGTCGTAGAAGACGTACGTGACGTCGCGGTTGGGGACGGGCACCGTGGCGGCCAGCTTCAGCGCGACCGCCACCCCGGCCTTCATGTCGGAGGTGCCGCAGCCGTAGAGGAGGTCGCCTTCGACACGGCTGGGCAGGTTGGCGGCGACGGGGACGGTGTCGAGGTGGCCGGCGATCAGCACCCGCTCATCCCGGCCGAGCTCGGTGCGGGCGACGATGGTCTGCCCCGATCTGTCCACCTTCAGGTGCGGCAGGGTGATCAGCGCCCGCTCCACCTGGTCGGCCAGCGCCTGCTCGGCACCGCTCACCGACTCGATGTCGACGATGGCCGCGGTCAGGGTGCGCACGTCCTGCGTGAGATCCAGCATCAGGTGTTCACTCCGTGTTCGCGCAGCGCCTCGTTGAGCGCTGCCTTGTCGTGCCGCTGCCCCGGCTCCAGGCGCTTGAGCACCAGCACGCAGGGCAGGCCGAACGTGCCGCCGGGGAAGTCCTTCTGGCGGGTGCCGCCCACCGCGACGCACCAGTCGGGGATCCGGCCGCGGCTCAGCTCCTCGCCGGTGGTCACGTCGATCACCGGCATGGAGGCGGACAGGATCGTGCCGGCTCCGACGACCGCCCCGCGGCCCACCCGGGCGCCCTCCACGATCATGGCGCGGCTGCCGATCAGCGCCTCGTCCTCGACGATCACCGGGGCCGCGTTCGGCGGCTCCAGCACGCCACCGATGCCCACGCCGCCGGACAGGTGGACGTTCTTGCCGATCTGCGCGCAGGAGCCGACGGTGGCCCAGGTGTCGACCATGGTGCCGCTGTCGACGTACGCGCCGATGTTGGTGAAGGACGGCATCAGCACCACGCCCGGCGCCAGGTAGGAGCCCCAGCGCGCGATGGCGCCGGGCACCACGCGCACGCCGTCCAGGGTGTTCTTGAGCGGCAGCCGGTCGTGGTGGTGGAAGTCGCCCACCTGCGACCTGGTCAGCCCGAGCACCCTGAAGCTCAGCAGGATGGCCCGCTTGGCCCGCTCGTCCACGACGACCGTGTCGCCGGACGGCCAGGCGGCCCGCGCCCTGCCCTGGTCGAGCAGGTCGACGGCGCCGGCCACGGCGGCGCGCGCCTCGTGGTCCGCCGGTGACAGCTCGGCGCGGCGCTCCCACAACGCGTCTATCACCGCGGGTACCGGTGACAGAGTGCTCACGTCCTTCATGGGCACGGAGCCTATCTGGCCGGGTAGGTTTCTCAGCGTGCACCTGCGCTTCTCCCGGGGAGTCATCACCATCGCGGTGGTCGTCGTCGTCCTCGCGGTGGCGATCACCTTCGGCCTCTACCAACTGCTCAAACGCGCCGACCCGATGGTCGTGCCCGAGGCCTTCTGCACCGTGCGCACCCCCCTGGGGGACCGGGACCTGGACATCGAGCAGGCGCAGATCTCCGCCACGATCGCGGCGGTCGCGGCCCGGCGCAAGCTGCCCGAGCGCGCCGTGGTGATCGCCTACGCGACGGCGCTGCAGGAGTCGAAGCTCTACAACGTCGGCTACGGCGACCGCGACTCGGTCGGCGTGTTCCAGCAGCGCGAGTCCCAGGGCTGGGGGAAGAAGAAGCAGCTCCTGGACCCCGTCTACGCCACCAACAAGTTCTTCGCCGCGCTGGTGAAGGTCAAGGGCTACCGCAAGATGCCGCTGGCCGAGGCCGCCCAGGCGGTGCAGCGCTCGGCCGCCGGTGAGGCCTACGCGCCGCACGAGGAGGAGGCCAAGATCCTCGCCCAGGCGTTCACCGGGCGCGCCCCCCGGGCCCTGCACTGCTGGTATCCGCCGGAGGCCGGGCAGAGCGCCACGCCTCGCCCGCGCGCGGGCGAGGCCCGCCGCCAGCTCACCCGGGCGCTCGGCAGCACGTCCATCACCAGCGCGCGGCGCGGCTGGCTGGTGGCCGCCTGGTCGGTGGCCCACGCACAGAAGTACGACCTGCGCCGGGTCACCTACAGCGGCGCCACCTGGACCAACGACATGCGCCAGAAGGACTGGCAGCAGGGCGGCAAGGCGGGCGCCAGGAAGGTCGAGCTGGCCTGACAGGTCAGGAGGCGCGGCTGACGATGGTGATCGAGCCGGGCGCCAGGGGCTGGGCGTAGCTGGCCGTCCAGGAGGCGCCCTGGATGCGTTCGAAGGACAACAACCGCCCGTCGCCGGCGCGGTAGTCGGCGAAGTCGAGCAGGCCCCTGTCGGGGATGCCGGTGCTGCCTTCGGACCGGAACGCGGCGGTGCCCCGCTCCAGCGGGAAGAACTCGACGCCCTCCATGATCAGCATGCTCCGTGCCGGGATCATGCCCTCGGTGGGCACGCCGGTCCACAGCAGCACCTCAAGGTGGGTCGGGTCGCCGGGGTTCATACCCCTGCGCAACTCCACCGACAGCCACTGCACCCGCCGGACGCTGTCGCGCAGCCGGTATTCGACCCACTCCTGCCCCTGCCAGGAGATGTGCACGGCGCCGAGCACGCGGGCCTGCGACCCGTGCACGCCGATCTTGTCGCCCACCTTGATGGTGCGCGGATCGACGTAGTCGGCACCGGCATGCCCCGGCACGCTGACCGGCGCAGCCAACGGTGGCTCGGCGGGAGCGACCTCCAGCGGCTGCTCGGGCGTGCGGCCCTTCCTGTCCTGTCGCAAGGTGGCCAGGAAGGCCCCCAAGAGGAGGAGGACGGTGGCGATGCTCAGCCCGAGAACGACCATGGAGGTCATGCTCATCGTTCGGCTCGCTCCACTCGCGGTTAGCCTGGGCAAACGCCCGTTATCTATTTGTCCTGCAAGCGACCCCCGACCTCCCCGATGGAGGGGCGCTTGAGGGGCGATACTACTGGAGGCGGCGCACTGCCGCACCGACGCGTTCGTCGGTCGCCGTCAGCGCGACGCGGATGTGCCGTCCACCTGCTGATCCATAGAAATCACCGGGTGCGACCAAAATCCCGATTTCGGAAAGCCGGCTTACCTGGTCCCACGCGCTCTGCCCGTTGGACGCCCAGAGATACAGGCCCGCGGCCGAATGGTCGATACGCCAGCCCGCCGCCTCCAGCACGGGCCGCAGCGCGGCGCGGCGGGCGGCGTAGACCTCGCGCTGCTCGTCGGCGTGCCGGTCGTCGCCCAGCGCCGCCGTCATCGCGGCCTGCACCGGGCCGGGCATCAGCATGCCGGCGTGCTTACGGGTCTCCAGCAGCCGCTTGACCAGGACGGGATCGCCGGTCACGAACCCGGCGCGGTAGCCGGCCAGGTTGGAGCGCTTGGACAGCGAGTGCAGCGCCAGCAGGTTGTCGTGCGAGCCCTCGCAGACGTCGGGGTGCAGGATCGAGATGG
Source organism: Nonomuraea sp. ZG12 (assembly GCF_052068115.1). Classification (NCBI taxonomy): domain Bacteria; kingdom Bacillati; phylum Actinomycetota; class Actinomycetes; order Streptosporangiales; family Streptosporangiaceae; genus Nonomuraea; species Nonomuraea sp. ZG12. The sequence continues at coordinate 213,823 of NZ_JBQHCW010000009.1, read as the reverse complement.
GCCGCTCCTCCCAGCCGAGCTCGATGTAGCACTCGTCGGAGGCGACGACCGCGCCGCGCTCACGCGCCCAGGAGACGACCTTGCGCAGGTGCTCGGCGGGCAGCACCTTGCCGGTGGGGTTGCCGGGAGAGTTGACCCAAACGAGGTCGACGTGCTGCGGGCCGAGCGCGAGCAGGCCGTCGGCGGCCGTCGCGGCGGCTCCGGCCAGGCGGGCGCCCACGTCGTAGGTGGGGTAGGCCAGCTCGGGGAAGACGACCCGCTTGGCGCCGAGATAGGTGGGCAGCCAGGCGACGAACTCCTTGGAGCCGATCACCGGCAGCACGTCCTGCTGGTCGACGATGACGCCCTGCCTGCGGCGCAGCCAGCCGGCGGCGGCCTCGCGCAGCGCCTTGGTGCCGTGTGTGAGGGGGTAGCCGGGGCTGTTGGCCGCCCCCACCAGCGCGTCCTGGATCAGCTGCGGCACCGGGTCGACGGGGGTGCCGACCGAAAGGTCCACGATCCCGTCGGGGTGGGCGCGGGCGCGTTCCTTGTACGGCTCCAGCCGATCCCAGGGGAAGTCAGGCAGTTTGTTCATGGTTCTCCAGGGTTTCGGTCGGCGCACGCCGCAGGTGGAACCGGCTTACCACGCGCGCAGGCGAACGGCCCGCACGACACGGTGACGCCGCCCCGGTCCGGGGACGGGAGGCCGACCCGCGGGCGAACGGCCCGCGGGTGGGCCGCGACGACAGGCGGCCGGCTACGCCTCGGCCTGCGGCGGCAGGGCCGCCACGACCGGGTGGTCCTTCTCGATCTTGCCGACCTTCGAGGCGCCCCCGGGCGAGCCCAGGTCCTCGAAGAAGTCCACGTTGGCCTTGTAGAAGTCCTTCCACTGCTCAGGAAGGTCGTCCTCGTAGAAAATCGCCTCGACCGGGCACACAGGCTCACACGCGCCGCAGTCCACGCACTCGTCGGGGTGGATGTAAAGCATGCGCTCGCCCTCGTAGATGCAATCGACGGGGCATTCCTCGATGCACGCCTTGTCCAGGACGTCCACGCAAGGCTGCGCGATGACGTAGGTCACCTCGAGCTCCTTCTTCTCCGCACCATTCCGCACATGGGCATGACTCTGACCGCGGTTTGCTAAGCCCTAGTATTGCCGTGCTGACCAACTGGCTGGAACGGAGGGTGGCAAACTCGTGGCCGCTCGCCTCGTCATCACTATCTCAGCCGCCGACGTCGGAGCCCGGATCACCACGCGCAGGAGGGTCCCCGGAGGCTTCAGCGACGTCGTGGGCACGCTCGAATCGTGGGAGGGCGGCGTGCTGCGGATCCGCAAGCGCGACGGCACCGTGATGGAGATCTCCGAAGAGTCGCTGGTGGCCGGGCGCGTCGTTCCCGCCGCGCCTCCTCGACCTGGGCGAATGTAACAGCGAGTATTCATGGTGTGACCGTACGTACCTGCGCAGCCGTAACTGCCATCCTCGTCAGCGCCGGATGCGGCGCGTCGCCCGCGACGCCGGCCCAGCCCGGCAAGCCCGTCAACGTCAAGGCCGCCTCCATGAAGGAGGGGTTCGGGACCATGGAGCGGCTCGCCCAGGCCGCCAAGCAGGAGGGCACGCTGACCGTGGTCGCGCTGCCCCGCGACTGGGTGAACTACGGGGAGATCATCGACACCTTCTCCGACACGTACGGCATCGAGGTGAAGGAGCTGGAGCCCCAGGCGAGCAGCCGCCGCTCGGTCGACGCCGCCGCCCAGCTCAAGCCGGACGTGTTCGACCTGACTCTGGACGTGGCGGTGTCCGCCGCCGGCAGGTTCGCGCCGTACAGGGTGCAGGGCTGGCAGGACCTGCCGGACCACATCAAGGACCCCGCCGGCGCCTGGTACGCCGCCTACGGCGGCTACATGTCCATCGGGTACGACCCCCGCGCCGTGCCCGCGCCCGTCTCCTTCGCCGATCTCGCCAAGCCCGGCTACAAGGTCGCGCTGGACGGCGACCCGCTGCGCTCGGCGGCGGCCTTCAAGGGCGTGATGGCCGCCTCCCTGCAGAGCGGGGTCCCGCAGCCCCGGCGCGGGGTGGAGCTGTTCGCCAAACTGAAGAAGGCCGGGCAGCTGACCGAGCCCGCCCACGCCAACGTGATCGTCAGCTGGGACCATCTCAACGCCGCCCGCAGCGCCCAGGACGCCGACTCCTGGAAGGTGACGATCCCGCGCGACGCGCCGCTCGGCTCCTACCACGTGCAGGCGATCAACAAGGACGCGCCGCATCCGGCCGCCGCCCGGCTCTGGCAGGAGTTCCTCTTCTCCGACGAGGGCCAGAACCTGCTCCAGAAGGGGTACGCCCGGCCGGCGCGCGCCGAGGCCATGCTCATGCGCGGCACGCTCGACACCGAGCAGGCGGCCAAGCTGCCCGTCGCCCCCGGGGCTCCCGTGCTGCTGACGATCCCGCAGACCGACGCGGGTAAGTCCTACCTGAAGAAGGAGTGGGCGCGAAGCGTGGGGTGAGACCGATGTGACTTGATATGTCGCAGAGACAATCTGGCTCTAAAGTGAATCGACAGCACGGCCACGGGGGCCCGATGTCTGACGAATGAGAGCTGATCCGTCTTGCGATATGACACACCGAGCTTGGAGCGGTGGAACAGTCGCGCCTACGACAGCAGCTTCGGCTACGTCTCCACCCAGGGCGCGCCGCTGGTCGACCTGCTCGACCCGCAGCCCGGCGAACGCGTGCTCGACCTCGGGTGCGGCACCGGCGTGCTCACCGCGCAGATCGCCTTCCGCGGCGCCGAGGTGCTGGGCATCGACGGCTCCGCGGGGATGATCGAAAAGGCCCTGGCGCAGTATCCGGGCATCAACTTCATCGTCGGCGACGGGCACGACTTCACCGTGGCCCGGCCCTACGACGCGGTCTTCTCCAACGCGGCGCTGCACTGGATGAGCCGCGACCCCGCGGCGGTCGTCGGCAGCGTGCGCGAGGCGCTCGCGCCGGGCGGGCGCTTCGTCGCGGAGATGGGCGGGGCGGGCAACTGCGCCGAGCTGACCACCGCGATGCTCACGGCCTGGCGGGAGTACGGCCTGCGTGAGCCCGATCTGCCGTGGTACTTCCCCACGCCCGCCGACTACGCCCGCATTCTTGAGCGGGAGGGTTTCGTGGTGCGGCTGCTGGAGTACTTCGACCGGCCCACGCCGCTCGACGAGTGTCCGGGCGGGGCCGCCGACTGGGTGCGGGTGTTCGCCGCCTCGGCTCTCGACGGGCTGCCGCCGGATCTCGTCGAGCCCCTGCTCCAGCGGGTGAACGAGTTGGCCGCGCCGGCGTTGCGCCGCGAGACGGGCTGGATGGCCGACTACGTGCGTCTGCGGTTTGCCGCCGTTCGACGTTGATGCGTAGTGCATGATGCGTAGGGCTGTTTTGCCGGACTATGGTCTGTTCGTAGGCGCGAGATGATGGCATCGCTACTCGACGGTGAAGAGCCCGCGACGAAACGGCGGCGTGAGGGGCTGGTGAACGGAACGGGATGAACTTCTGCCTGAGCGACCTCGTACCACCGTTGAGGTGGAGCGACGCGTCCACGATCACGCTGCTCACCGGGCAGCCCGACCTGCCGGATGCCTGGTGGCGGAGCCTGCCCATGCCGCGCGTGCTGGCGGCCATCGGGCCCGAGGCGCTCGGCGGGCTGCTCACCGAGATCGCGCTCGAGCACTGGCCCGCCGCCGCCGTGGGCGACGTGCTCCCGGCCCTGCACATGCTCGATCCCGACGAGGCGGACGATCCGCACGTGGCGATCGCGCTCGACCGTGCGGGCTCGTGGCCCGGCCTGCTGGCGCTGACCAGTAGGGAGCTGGTCGACCAGCCGTTCGTCCAGGCCCGCCCGGTGCTGAGCACGCTGTTCTCGGCGGCTCTGGTGCGGCTCGCGCCCACCTCCGCCCACCCGGCGCCCCTCCTCGCCGAGCCGCCCATCCCGCCCGAGCAGGCCGCCGCGCCGGCTCTGCTCGCCTCGGCGGCGGCGGCCGTCGCCCCCGAGGCCGAGCCTGAGGTCGTCAAGCCTGAGGTCGTGCTCTCCGAGTCGGTGGCCGCCGTCGCGCGCGCGCACGAGGCGTACGCGCACGAGGCTGAGGGGACGTCTGACGAACGCGGCGAGGACACTCTGGACGAGGAGTCCGAAGAGGAGTCGCAGGCGGCGCAGCATGCCGAACAGGCCCTCGAAGATCCCCTCGAAGAGGCGGAGCCGTCGGCGGCCAGGGCCGGGCAGGACGCCGGTCCGGCGGTGCTCGATGCCGACGACGAGCCGATCGACGAGACCGCCGACCGCGAGGCCAAGGCCGACGCCGAGGCAGGGGCCGAGGTAGAGGTAAAGGTAGAGGCAGAGAGCGACGCCGAGGCGGGTGACGAGGCCGACGCCGAGGTAGGCGATGAGGCGGAGCCGGTGCTGGACGCCGCTGACGAGCCCGCTCCGGAGCCCGCCGCCGAGGAGGCGGCCCAGTCGGGGGCCGAGCGTGAGGCCGAGCCAAAGGCCCGTTCGCAGGCCGAGGAGGAGGCTGAGCTCCGGGAGGCCAGGCCCCAGGACGCCGGGCAGCAGGACGACGGGCAGCCGGGCGTGAAGGACGCTGAGCCGCAGGCCGAGCAGGCTGAGGTGGATGAGTTGCCCGAGCTCATCGAGGCCGCGTTCGCGGGGCTCGACGACAAGAGTTGGGCCGTGGCGCAGAACCGGGTCTTCACCGACCAGCCGTCGGCCGTGGACCAGCTCGCCAAGCTGTTCGCCGTGCCCCCCGCCGAGATCTCCGCCACGGAGGCGCGGCTGTGGGCCAAGCTGGACAACTGGCTGGCCAGCGACGAGGCCGCCCCGTACCGGGCGCATCTGGACGAGCTGCGCAAGACGATCGGCACGACCGCGCCCAAGGAGCGGCTGATCGGCGCCGCGGACTGGCACGTCAAGGAGATCCGCGCGCTGGAGGTGCCCGCCTGGCAGTTCGTGCTCGCGACCCTGCCGCCGGGACCGCACGTCCCCCCGCAGGAGTCGTTCGAGTCGGGTGAGGACGCGGGACCGCCCGTCTTCGCCCAGGCCGCCGCCCTGCCGCTGGGCCCGATGCCCGGACAGGCGGCGCCGCTGCCGCCCGGGTTCGTGCCGCCGGATCCCGTGCCGTCGCAGTTCCAGGCGTTCGCGCCGGTGGCCGTGCCGGGCGAGGGCAACGGGGCCTCGGACGAGCACTCCGGCAAGCCGTACCAGCCGTTGAAGGACGTCTCCCAGACCAGGCGGTGCTTCCGCCAGCCGGACGGGCGGTGGTGGCTGCGCATCGACGTGACGGCCGAGCAGCTGTCCGGGAGCGAGTGCGCGCTGCCGACCGGGTTCGCCGCCTACCTGGGGCTGTCGCCCGGGGAGAGCAGGACGGTCAGGAGCGCCGCCGGGGAGCTGACCATGACGTGGCACGGCAGGCCGGTTCTGGAGTCGATCGAGCGGCTGCTGGCCGACGTCGGGGCGAAGGAAGGCGGCCACCTGTTCCTCACGCTGTCGGACGAGGGCGTGCTGCGGGCCAGGCACCTGCCGGTGGCCGCGCAGAGCGCCGAGAAGATCACCAAGGCGCTGCGCCTGGTCGGCTACACGGCTCCGGGCGGAACCCGCGACCAGGCCGCCAGAGTGATCGCCACGAGGATAGGAATGACCGGCCCGGTGGGCCTGCCCGACCTGCTCACCAGGCTCCGCGAGCGCGGGGACCGCGACCTGCTCGCCCTGCTGGACTGAGAGCCGTGCCGCGGCTCGCGATCGGCCCCGCGTTCCCCAGGGAGCTCAGCGCACTGGCCCCGCCGGTGCGCAGGGACGCCGTGGTCGCGCTGCGGCGTTTCCTGCTGAACGTGGCAGGTGCCCCGCACCCGGAGCGGGTCAGGGGCGGCCGGGACGCGCGGGTGGCGACCCTGCGGCTGGCCGAGGGCGTGCGCGGCGTGGTGGTGCGCCAGAAGGACGTCTACTGGCTGCTCACCGTGCTGCCCGAGCCGGAGGCCTGGGCGTACGCCACCCGGCATCGCTACGGGATCAACCCGGTGATCGGCGTCGTCGAGGAGTGGGACGCCGAGGCGCTGGAGCGGGTGGAGCCCGCGCTGCGCCGGTCGGCCGGCGTCTCACGGCTGTTCGAGCCGATCTGCGACGGCGACCTGATCGCGCTCGGCATCGACGTGCGCGCGCTGCCCCTGGTGCGGCTCATCACCACCGAGGCCGACGTGGAGGCGCTCGCGCCGCTGCTGCCGCCGACGCAGCACCTTCCGCTCGCGGTGCTGGCCAGGGGCGGCACCCTCGCGGAGGCGTGGCGGGAGCTGGACGGCTGCCGGGCCGTGCCGGGATCCACCGGCGGATCCGCCGAGGACGGCGGCTCGGGCGGGCCAGGCGGAGCCGGCGACTCTCGCGGCTCTGGCGGCTACGGCGGCTCTGGGGGCTACGGCGAGGATCCGGTCGATCCCGACGATCTGCACGCGGCGCTGCTGCGCAGCCCGGACCGGGCGGTGTTCACCGCCGACAAGGTCGAGCTGGAGCAGGCGCTGACAGCGCCCGACTGGTGCACCTACCTGCATCCGCCGCAGCACCGCCTGGCCAGGGCCGCGCGTTACGAGCATCCCGTGCTGGTGATCGGCGGCGCGGGGACCGGCAAGACGCTGGTGGCCCTGCACCGGGCCGCCCACCTGGCCGCGCGCGGCCGCGGGCCGGTGCTGCTGGCGACGTTCTCGCAGGGGCTGGCCGAGGAGCTGTCGTCCAGGCTGGACCTGCTCATCCCCGACGACGTGGTGCGCAAGCGGGTCGAGGTGGACAATCCCGAACGCCTGGCGATGCGCATCGTGGCCCAGTCGGAGGGGCGGCGTCCGGCGCTGGTCGGGCCGGGCGCGCGGAGCATGGACGAGATCGTCGACGAGGCCCTCATGCTGCTGTCGAGGACCACGGGCGACCTGCTCGACGACGTGGAACCGGGGCGTAAACCGTACCGTCACATAGTGGTGGACGAGGCGCAGGACGTCAGCCCGGCGCAGTGGCGGCTGCTGCGGGCGGCGGTGCCGCGCACGTACGACGACCTGTTCATCGTCGGGGACCCGCACCAGCGGGTCACCGACACGCATGTGGCGCTCAGCGCGGTGGGCATCCCCGCCGTGCAGCACACGCTCAAGCTGTCCCATCGGCTGTCGCGGGAGCTGGTGACGTTCGCGGTCAGGGTGCGCGGTGGCGGGCCCGCCGACGGGCTGGTCAAGGGCATGTCGTCGATGTACGGCTTCCGTGGCGCGCACGCCGGGGAGCGGCCGGTCATGCGGGCGTACGACACGCGCGAGGCGGAGCTCGCCGGGCTGGCGATCACCGTCGCCTCCTGGCTGGAGGCGGGCGTGCCCGCGGATCGGATCGCCGTGGGGGCGCGTGATCCGCGGCTGGTGCGCGAGGCCCGGCGGGTGCTGGGGGACGCGCCGGTGCGGGTGTCGACGTTCCAGAATCTCAAGGGGCTGGAATTCGACCGGGTGGCGCTGATAGGGGTGTCCGAGGGGGTCGTGCCGGAGCAGCCTCCCGATGATCCCGGCGCACGCGCGCGGGCTCTGCAGCGTGAGCGAAGCATGCTGTTCGTGGCCTGTACGCGGGCCCGTTCCATGCTCTATATATCCCATTCAGGGAGAGGAAGCCCATTTTTGTCCTTCTGATCACATAGTCTGAACTGCGGATATCTACCCATTGCCGGTTGGACCCCAATGAACCTCAGTCTGAGCGACATCGCGCCACCCCTGCGCTGGACCTCACCTGGCCAGATAGCGCCGATCGCGGACGAGCCCCAGCTGCCCGAGGCTTGGTGGCAGGCGATTCCGCTCGACCGCGTGTGCGCCGTCGTCGGAACGCAGACGGTGGCGGGCCGGCTGGCCGACCTCGCCGTGGCCCATTGGGGACACCTGCTGCTGGGCGACATTCTGCCGCTGCTGCGCTTCTCCGACCCCGCCGAGGCCGAGCGGACGCCGGAGATGCTCGGCAAGGACGTCGTACAGAAGCTCTTCGGCGGCGTCTTCGACCGGCTGCTGGAGCCCGCCTCCGCCGCCGTGCCCACGCCCGCCCGGCCGGACCGGCCGCTGCCCGAGGCGATCGACGCCCTGTTCGCCACGCTGGACGAGCGGCAGCGGGCGATCGCCAGGGACAGGTTGTACGCGGTCAACCGGGTCACGCTCGACGAGCTGGCCCAGCGCTTCTCGGTGACCAGGGAGCGCATCAGGCAGATCGAGCGGGACCTGCGCGACCACGTCGAGGCCTGGCTGGGCGGCCCCGAGGCGGTCGCGCTCGTCGCGCACGTCACCTGGCTGCGCGGCAGGCTCGGCTCCGCGGTGCCGGCCGACGACCTCGCGGCGGCCGTGCCCTGGCATCGTGGTGATCTTCACGCGCTGGGCATCCCCGCCTGGCGTTTCGTGCGCACCCTGCTTACCGGCTACGAGCAGGCCGACGGCTGGCTGGTCGCGGGCGGCGCCGACGAGCTGCGGGAGAAGACCCGCCAGCTGTTCACCGACGGGCCGCGCCCGCTGGCCGAGGCCGTGAGCATGGTCGCCCAGCTCGGCGTCCGCGAGGACGTGGCCGAGCGGTGGATCCTGGCCGTGCCCCAGCTGCGGGTGCTGGACGAGCACGTGGTGCCGTGGCCGCGCAGCATCAACGAGAAGGCCGAGGCCGTGCTGGCCGTGGCCAAGCGGCCGATGGCCCCGGAGGAGATCCAGGAGAGCATCGGCGAGGACTACAGCCTGGTCGGCATCCGCAACCAGCTCACCGCCGACGACCGCTTCCGCCGCGTCGACCGGAACAAGTACGGCCTGACCCGCTGGGGCGGTGACGAGTACCTGGGGATCAGGGAGATGATCGCCAGGGAGATCGAGCGGGCCGGCGGCGAGGCCTCGGTCAGCACCATCGTGGCCAGCCTCACCTCGCGCTACGACGTGAGCGAGAGCTCGGTGCGCGCCTACTCGGGCGGGCCCGGGTTCGAGCGGACCCAGCGTGGGTGGATCCGGGTGGCGGGCACCTCCCCTACCGGCGAGGCCGAGCCGTACCAGCCGCGCAAGGACGTGTCGGAGACCCGCCGCAGCTTCCGCAGCCGGGACGGGCGCTGGTGGCACCGGGTGGACGTCAACGCCGAGCACCTGCGCGGCTCCGGCTCCCCGCTGCCCACCGGGTTCGCCGCCTATCTCGGGATGGCCCCAGGCGGGCAGCTCACCGCCGCGACGCCGTCCGGCGACGTGGTGATCAGCTGGCACAACCAGCCGACGATGGGCTCGATCCGCAACGTGCTCGCCGACTTCAAGGCCGCCGAGGGGGACCACGTCTTCCTCACTGTGTCGGACGGCGGCGAGCTGCTGACCCGCTACCTCCCGGGCGCCCCCGCCGGGATGCCGCCGCTGAACCGGGCGCTCTACCTCATCGGCTACACCGCCCCCGTGACGTCGGAGGCGGAGGGGCTGCGGCTCATCGGCGCCCGCATCGGGCTGCCGGAGACGGCCATCCGCGAGGAGGTCTTCGCCCGGCTGCGCGAGCGCGGCGACCGCGACATCCTCGGCTACCTGGGAGGCTGACTCCGGATAGGCTCGAAGGATGCTGCGGATTCACGACACGCGCGCCAGGCAGGTCGAGTCCATCAAGCCCGCTCGTGCCGTGCGGATGTACACCTGCGGGCCGACGGTTCACCGGCGCCCGCATGTCGGCAACCTGCGCTCCTACCTGCTGTCCGACCTGATCCGCAGAGTCCTGGAGCGGCAGCGCGTACGCGTGGTCGTCTGCCAGAACATCACCGACGTGGGCCATCTCGCCGAAAGCGGCGAGGACAAGGTCCGCCTGCGGGCGCGGGCCGAGGGACGCCCGACCGCCGAGCTGACCCGCGACTACGAGGCCGCCTTCCGGGCTGACACGGAGGCGCTCAACCTGCGGCCGGCCGAGCACACCCCGCGCGCCAGCGAGACGATCGACCAGATGGTCGAGCTCATCGCCAAGCTGATCGAGCGGGAGCACGCCTACACCGTCCCCGACGGCTCGGTCTTCTTCGCCGCCCAGTCCTTCCCCTCCTACGGGGAGATCTCCGGCAACAGGGTCGACATGCTGAAGCCCGCGCGCGGCATCGGGGCCGCCGATCCGCGCAAGCGCTTCCACGCCGACTGGGCGCTGTGGCAACCCTCCGAGGGTGAGCTGACCTGGGAAACCCCTTGGGGCCGGGGCTTTCCCGGCTGGCACGTCGAGTGCTCGGCCATGGCGCTGAGCTTCCTCGGCGAGCACATCGACCTGCACACCGGCGGCGCCGACCTGCGCTTCCCGCACCACGAGAACGAGCGCGCCCAGTCCGACGCGGCGGCCGGGCACGAGGTCGTCCAGCACTGGGTGCACGGCGAACATCTGATCTTCGACGGCCGCAAGATGGCCAAGTCCACCGGCAACCTCGTGCGGCTCTCCGACGTGGCCGAGGCCGGGCTCGACCCGCTGGCCGTGCGCCTGGCGTTCATGGAGCACCCCTACCGCCACCAGATGAACCTCACCTGGGACGGCCTGCGCGCCGCCGACCGCACCCTGCGCCGCTGGCGCTCCCGGGTCGCCGAGTGGTCGGAGTCGCCCAGCGCCCCGATGGCCGCCTCCTATGTCGAGCGCGTCGAGGCCGCCTTCGACGACGACCTCGACACCCCGACCGCGCTGCGCGTCCTGCTCGACCTCGAAGGCGACGAGTCCGTGGCGCCGGGGGCCAAGTTCGAGTCGTTCCTGCATCTCGACCAGGTCCTCGCCCTCGACCTGTCCATCGAGATCGGCAGGGCGCCGGCCGCGCTGCCGCCCGGCGCGGCCGAGCTGCTGCGGCAGCGCTCCCGCGCGCGGGAGGCCGAGGACTGGACCGCCGCCGACCGGCTGAGCGACGAGCTCGCCGCGCTCGGCGTCAGGATCTCGGACGCCCCGGACGGCCAGACCTGGTCCTGATCGGGACCGCCGCCGCCCGCTGAGCGTCGTACGGCTGCCGCGCGCCCGTTCATGATCATTTATAGTTGTGTTCATGATCGTCCGAAGAAGGTGGGCGGACGGCATGGCAGGGGCCGTCCGCCCGGTGGCGCCGTCCTGGTGCGGGGGTGTGGACGGATACGCGCCGTACGCACGATAGGCAGATCTTGGGTTGCAACGGGGTTGCGAGAACCCCTGCCGTACCGGGGACGGAACCGGCTGTGACGGCGGCAGGAGGAGTGATCTAGGGCTGTCAGACTTAGGTCCAGCCTGGGAAGTTGGAGGTATTCGTGAGGTTGAGACCGTATGCATGGATGCCCTGGCCGTTGCGCTGGTTCCTGCGGATTCTGACCGTCCTCCTGGTGCTGATGCTCGTTCTCTCGGCGGTGGTCGCCTATACGGTCAGGCGGTCGTTCCCGCAGCTGGAGGGCAGCCTGCGACTCCCCGGTTTATCCGGGAATGTGGAGATTTATCGTGATAAAGCGGGAATTCCGCACGTCTACGCTGACACCTCCGAAGACCTGTTCATGGCCCAGGCCTTCGTGCACGCGCAGGACCGGTTCTGGGAGATGGACTTCCGGCGGCACCTGACCGCCGGGCGGCTGTCGGAGCTGTTCGGCCAGGCGACGCTCGACAACGACAAGGCCATCAGGACGATGGGCTGGCGCCGGGTCGCCGAGCAGGAGTTACCCGACCTGACCGACGCCACCAAGCGCTACCTCGACGCCTACGCCAAGGGCGTCAACGCCTGGCTGGCGGCCAACCCCAACGCCTCCGACCGCAGCTTCGAGTACTCCGTGCTCAAGGTGACCAACGGCGGCTACACGCCGGAGCCCTGGACCGCGCTCGACTCCCTGTCCTGGCTCAAGGCCATGGCCTGGGACCTGCGCTCCAACCTGGACAACGAGATCGACCGCGCGCTCGCCCGCACCAAGCTGCCGGCCGAGCGGGTGGACCAGCTCTACCCGGAGTATCCGTACGACGAGCACGACCCGATCGTCACGCAGGGCACGATCGACCAGGAGCGCTTCGACCAGGCGGCCGAGCCGGGACGGCGGAAGAAGAAGGACGAGCCCCGCGCCGGCGCGCGCGTGCTCACCCAGGCCGCCGCGACGCTCGCCGCCGTGCCCGGCACCCTGGGCGGTGTCGACCGCGACGGTCTCGGCTCCAACTCGTGGGTGGTGGCGGGCGAGCACACGGCCAGCGGCAGGCCGCTGCTGGCCAACGACCCGCACCTGTCCGCGTCGATGCCGTCCGTCTGGTACCAGGTCGGGCTGCACTGCCGGAAGGTGACCGAGGCGTGCGCGTACGACGTGACCGGTTTCTCCTTTTCGGGCGTCCCCGGCGTGATCATCGGCCACACGGACGAGATCGCCTGGGGATTCACCAACCTGGGCCCCGACGTGGCCGACCTGTTCCTGGAGCAGGTGGACGGCGACACCTACCTCTACCAGGGCGAACAGGTCAAGCTGGAGTCCCGCGAGGAGCTGATCAAGGTGGCGGGCGGCAAGACCGTCTCGCTCGCCGTGCGCAGCACGCGGCACGGGCCGCTGGTGAACGGCGTGATCGGCGGTGTCCAGGAGGGCCTGGACAAGACCGGCGAGGCGAACGCCGTGGCCCTGTCCTGGACGGCGCTGATGCCCGGCAGGACCGCCGACGCGATCTTCGCGCTGAACGAGGCGAGCGACTGGCACGAGTTCCGCGCCGCCGCCGCCCTGTTCGAGGTGCCGGCCCAGAACCTGGTCTACGCCGACGTCACCGGCACCATCGGCTATCAGGCCCCCGGCCGCATCCCCGTACGGACCAGGGGCGACGGCACCGTGCCCGTCCCCGGCTGGACGGGCGAGTACGACTGGAAGACCGCCCCCATCCCGTACGACCAGCTCCCGTCGGTGCGCGACCCGGCCGAGGGCTTCGTCGTCACCGCCAACAACGCCGTCATCGACCCCCGGCGCTACGAGCCGCTGCTGACGAAGGACTGGGCGTACGGCTACCGCTCCCAGCGCATCCTGGACCGGCTCAAGGAGGAGATCGGCAAGGGCAAGGTGGACGCCGCCGCCATGTCGCGGATCCAGCAGGACACCCACAACGGCTTCGCGGCCAGGCTGGTCCCGATGCTGATGGAGGTGGGCCTGGCCGGCCCGAGCGCCGAGGCCAGGCGGCTGCTCGACGGCTGGGACGGCTCCCAGGGGGTCGGCTCGGCCCCGGCGGCTTACTTCAACGCGATCTGGCGGCACCTGCTGCGGCTGACCTTCCACGACGACCTGCCCGAGCGTGCCTGGCCGGGCGGCGGCGACCGCTGGTACGAGGTGGTGGGGCGGCTGCTCGACACCCCGGACGACCCCTTCTGGGACGACATCGCCACCGAGGGGGTCAAGGAGGGCCGCGACGACATCCTGCGCCAGGCCATGGCCTCGGCCTACCAGGAGGTCTCCGACCTGCTGGGCACGGACGTCAAGGCGTGGCGGTGGGGCGATCTGCACCGGCTCACCCTCACCCACGGTTCGCTCGGCACGTCGGGGATCGCGCCGATCGAGGCGCTGTTCAACCGGGGCCCGCTCCCGGTGGCGGGCGGCAAGGACGCGGTCAACGCCACCGGCTGGGACGTGCGGCAGGACTACGCGATCACCACGGTGCCCTCGATGCGGATGATCGTGGACCTGGCCGACCTGGACAAGTCGCAGTGGATCAACCTGACGGGCGCCTCCGGTCACGCCTTCCACGCCAACTACTGGGACCAGGCGCCGCGCTGGGCCAGGGGTGAGCTGCTGCCGATGTACTCGGAGACGGACTCGGTCAAGAAGGCCGCCGTGCACGTCCTGCGCCTCACGCCCTGACCCTCGGGCCCGGAGCCGGCGGCTCCGGGCCCGTCACGGTCAGCTGACCCGGATGTTCTGGTACTGGGCGGTGCCGTTGTAGACGTTCAGCCCGAAGTGACCACTGGCGAACTCGCCGTCGGTCGCGTCGATCACCGGTTTCGCGCCGTCACCGAGGTACACCTTGAGATTGTCCCCCTTGGCCACCACCTTGAGGTGGTACGTCTGGCCGAGGGTGATCGGCGTCTTGTAGGTGGCGATGTCACGGCCCGGCCGCCACAGCTTCACCACGCCCGCATTGCTGTCGATGTTCATCGTGTAGTGCTGCTTCGCCAGCGGGTCGGCCCTGAAGGTCAGCGCGGCGGCCACGCCCGAGACCAGCCGCACGTCTCCTTCGTAGGTGAAGTCGGCGCCGGTGTGGTCGCTGAGGTAGAAGGCGTCCCCGCCCGCCACGGCCTGCTTGCCCCACGCGACGTCCGTCCAGGAGCCGCCCACCGTCCGCCACTGGCCCGGCAGGTCGTGGTTCAGGGTCGGCTCGCCCAGGCCCCAGGTGGAGGCCAGGTCGTGGATCGTGAGGGAGACCAGCCTGATCCGGCCGTCGGTGTGCAGCGACACGCCCCGGCTGTCCGGCCGGGGGTCGAAGTTGACGCCCTCGGTGATGGAGAGCCGGCCGTCGTTACCGAACACCTCCAGTTGCGCGCGGTCCACCAGCATCCGCATCTTGACCCGGTCACGCACCGGCTCCAGCGCGGCGCCGTTCAGCGTGCGGGCCTTGGCGTCGTACAGGACCTCCTTGCCCGCGACCCCGTTCGGCCGCACGTCGAGCCGCAGCCCGAACCGGGTGGCGGTGGAGCCCCGGAGGTCGAACTCGGCCTCCACCTCGTAGGTGTCGACTGACTGGTCGCGGAGCAACCGCCCGGCGGTCTCCGGCCGGAGCATCTCGTTGCGCAGCGAGAAGGTGCCGTCGCGCAGCTTCTCGACCTCCTCGATGGGCGTGCGGGTGACGCGCGGGCCGTCCGGGGTGCCGCGCAGGCCGAGCACCGAGGGGAAGCTCGCGTTGCCCGTCCAGGTGGCGCCCCGGTTCTCGCCCATCCAGGCCATCTGCACGACCCGGTCGTCGGGCATGTCGTTGAAGACCTGCGCGGCGTAGAAGGAGCCGCCGACGTTGGTGCGGCCCGCGTCCATCCGCTGCGGCCGCGTCCAGTCGGTGCTGAACGTCCTGCCGTCGAACTCGCCGACGACGTACTCGGCGCTCGCGTCGGTGAGCACCCACTTCATCTTTCGCTTGTCACCGTCGACCGGCAGCGCGAACAGGTCCGGGCACTCGAAGAACCAGTCCGCCTTGAACCTGCTCTGGAAGGTCCAGTCGAGCAGGTTCGGCGAGGTGTAGAAGTTGGCGCCGTTGCCGCCCTCGTCGGACCAGACCAGCATCACCCACTGCTTGGTGGCCTCGTGCCACAGCACCTTGGGGTCGCGGCTGGTGCCGGGCATGGTGACGACCTTGCGGCCGTTGTCGTAGGACTTGAAGGTACGACCGGCGTCGGTGCTGTAGAAGACCGTGACGCCGTTGGTGCCGGAGAAGACCACGAACGGGGCCTCCTCGCCGGAGCGCAGCCCGGAGGTGTTGGCGTGGTCGACGACGCCCGCGCCGGAGAAGAGGTCACCGGGGTGGACCCCCGGCTCCAGGGCGATGGGCTTCTGCGTCCAGTGCACCATGTCGGTGCTGGTGGCATGGCCCCAGTGCATGGTGTCCCATTCCAGGCCGTGCGGGTTGTGCTGGTAGAAGAAGTGGTAAGTGCCCTTGTAGTGGAGCAGGCCGTTCGGATCGTTCATCCAGCCGCTCTGCGAGCTGAAGTGGAACTGGCCCCGCTGCGGCTCGCCGTAGGAGGTCGGCTGGTAGGGGAACTCTGGATAGTCGGCCGTCTCGCCCGCGTGACCGGGCGATGAGGTGGTCAGCGCGGCCAGGGTGGCGAGCGCGAACAGGGCCGCTAAGCGACGCATGATCCTGTGCATGGGGTCTTCTCCTGAGTCACGCGGTCTCAGATGAGTGGCTAAATGCGCCTCTCACCTGGGGGGATGATGTGTCAACGTTGACATATGTCAACGTTGACATCGCGTGCTGAGATGATCGGCCCTCGGCGCGGGGCGCGTCAATGCCTCAGGCCGTAACAAATTGGAAATACAGGATTTCAGGCCGCGAACGACCGGGTCTCCCCCACCGCCAGATCCCACAGGTCCTCGCGGGGCAGGCCGCGTGCCGCCCACTCCGACCGGGTCCACTCCAGCGGCTCCAGCAGCGGCTCGCCCGACAGCACGAACGTGCCCCAGTGCATGGTGGCCATCCGCCGCGCGCCCACGTCCAGGCAGCCCTGGACCGCCTGAGCCGGATTGACGTGAGCGGGCTCCATGGCCCACGGCGGCTGGTAGGCGCCGATCGGCATCAGCGCCAGGTCCAGCCCCGGGTACCGCTCACCGATCTGGGCCAGCCGTTCGCCATAGCCGGTGTCGCCCGCGAAGTAGACCGAGCCGTCGATCACCCAGCCGCCCCACAGGGTCCTGCAGGTGTCCCAGAGCGTTCGCCTGCTCCAGTGATGCGCGGGCACGAAGTCGAAGCGCACGCCTCCGACCCGCGCGGACTCCCACCAGTCCAGCTCGACGACCTCGGTGAATCCGCGCCGTGTGAACCAGGACCCCAGGTTCGCCGGCACCAGGACCGGCGTGTCCCTCGGCAGCCTGCGCACGGTCGGCCAGTCCAGATGGTCATAGTGGTTGTGGCTGATCACCACGGCGTCGATCTCCGGCAACTCCTCCCAGGCGACACCCGGCGCCGTCAGCCGCGATCGCACCCCGGGGAGCCGGCGCGACCAGACGGGGTCGGTCAGGATCGTGCGCCCGCCGATCCGCAGCACGAACGTCGCGTGGCCGACCCAGGTGACCGTCGACTCGCCCGTGACGGCCGTGGCGGGCCCGGCGGCGACGGGGATGCGATCGGCGTCACGCAGGTCCGGGGGGAACGTGGTGTGCCACATGATGCTGAGCAACTCGCGGAACTCCGGGAGGGATTCGGTGAGCCGGTCCCGGTAATGTGCCGGCCGATGCGGAACATGAGTGATCTGCTGCGTCATGGGCTGCCACTGCCCCGCGCGGTGGATCACTCACGTTGAGCGACGCTCACCTGCGCGTCCGCGCCGGCGCAGGGGCGCACGCGGGTATCCGCCGTCCTCCAGGTTCGCCAGGCGCTCGAAGGGGTTGTACGAAGCCTGGTCGCCGCAGACCACCACCGAGACCAGCATCGCCAGGAGGTACAGGGGCAGAAAAGGCAGGCCCGCGCAGCACGCCCACTGGGTCGCGTGCCGGCCCTCGTGCAGGAGCAGCCGCTCGTCGAGCGCATCGCGCCTGGTCAGCACCACGTTGCCGACGGTGAACGCGCCGGCGATCGGGAAGCGGAAGCGGTAACCGCAGGCGAGCACCAGCCCGTCGGGCCCCGGCCGCCTGGTGGCGCCGCCCACGACGCAGAGCAGCAGGCCGAGCGGGGTGGCGAGGTTGACGTAGTTGACCACCCGACGCACCCGATAGCGCCGCTTCACAGCCTTTTGTACTCCCCCTCGTGATAGATCAGCGGCGCCCCCTCGGCGGGCGTCCCCAGGGCTGTCACGGCTCCCACGATGATCGAATGGTCACCGCCCGGATGGACCGCGTGCGTGTCGCATTCCACCGTCGCCAGCGCGGCGTCGAAGAGCGCCACCCCCGACTCGCCCCGGTGGTGCGGCCACCTGGTGAGCTGCCCGATCAGCGGCCGCCCCCGGTGCGCGAAGAACTGCGAGGCGTCCCGCATGGAATCGGGCAGCACCGACACCCCCCACACCCCGGTCTCCAGCACGGCGTCGTGGAAGCGGGCCACCTTCTCCGCGCAGAAGAGCACGAGCAGGGGATCCAGCGACACGGAGGTGAACGAGTTGACCGTCATGGCGTGGTCGACGCCGCCGATGCGAGTCGTGACGATCGCCACGCCTGTGGCGAATCGCCCGACGACCTTACGGTAGGTTTGCCGATTTACGTGCCGCTCTATGGATCCATGGTGCACGAAGATTACTTTATGCTCCTATAACTGGCTGCTCTCCGGGTGCCCGTGCAACAACCACGAACGACCCGATGAGGGCGACAGCCAGAAGGCCACGATCAGGGCGCAGATCCCGCCGTAGAGGTACACGTACCCTGCGGTGTTGCCCGAGATGACCAGGTCGCCGGCGCCGAGTTCGAACGAGAACGCCATCGACACCAGCAGCCACCCCACCGCGATCACGCCCGCGCCGAGGCGCGAGCGCATCATCCTGCCGGCGCCCAGGCAGACGCCGAACAGGGCGAGCAGCCAGATGATCGCCGTGACGGGAACCGGCCCGGCCGGCCAGATCTCACCGCCGTGGGTGAACCCGCCCACGACGCCCATGACGACGCCCAGCACGAAGAGCATGCCGTAGGCGGCTCCTGCCAAGGCCGACTCGGCCTGGCTGCGTTGCTCCATGTCGAACGAGATTAGTGGATCCCGGCGAACAGATCGTTCTCGCGGTCGTACGGCTCACCGAGCCCTCCCGCCTCCACCGGCGGCCCCGGCACGGCCGGCCCGCGCAGCCCGCTGGCCAGGACGAAATGCTCCACTCCCAGCATCTCCTGGCCGATGTCGTTCGACAGCGCGAACCACGGCTCCCGCACGGTGATCTGCGTCGCGTGCGCGCGCATGGCCGCCACCTTGTGGCCGATCCACGGGCGCGCGTCGATCTCGGTGGTGATCACCTCGTCGGGGCTGCCGAACGGCATCTCGTCCACGCTCTCCACGATGAAGCCGGTGCCGGCCTCGCTGAGCGCCTCGTTCGTACGCCGCATCACGGACCTGGCGCTGGCCGTGTGGTAGAACTTCGCGATCAGCCACGGATCGCCCTCGCCGAAACCCGCGTCCGCGGCCAGCTCGGCCGCCCGCCGGGAGACCCGATGGGCCTGGATGTGGTCGGGATGGCCGTAGTGGCCGTTGTCGTCGTAGGTGACCAGCACCTGGGGCCGCACCTCGCGGATCACCTTGACCAGCTCGCCGGCCGCCTCGTCCAGGTCGGCCTGCCAGAACGCCTCGGGCCTGTCGTTGGAGGCGGCGCCCATCATGCCCGAGTCGCGCCAGCGCCCCTGCCCGCCGAGCAGGCGGTGGTCCTCGACGCCGAGCGCCGCGCAGGCCGCGGCCAGCTCCCCGATCCGGTGCCGGCCGAGCGTGTCGTCCCGGTCGGCGGCCAGGTGGGCGAGCTCCGGCGGGATGATCTCCCCCTCCTCGCCCAGGGTGCAGGTCACGAGGGTGACATGGGCGCCCTCGGCGACGTAGCGCGCCATGGTCGCCCCGGTGCCGATCGACTCGTCATCCGGGTGGGCGTGCACGAGCAGCAGCCGTCGGTCAATCATGGTCCCGAGCGTAACCAACGCCTGGCTGCTGGCAGGATTGGGCCCATGAGTCAGAGCTTCCCGCGCCTGTCTGCCCGGACCCGCCGGTTCACCCTCGGGGTGCCCAGGGGCTTCACGATCTCACCCGACGGCGGAAAGGTGCTGTTCCTGCGCACCCGCTCGGGCACCGACCCGGTCACCTGCCTGTGGGAGCTCGACACCGAGACGCACGTCGAGCGGCTCGTCGTCGACCCGCGCACGCTCGACGCCGACGACCGCGACCTCCCGCCGGAGGAGCGCGCCCGGCGGGAGCGCAGCCGTGAGCAGGCGGGCGGCGTGGTCGCCTACTCCACCGACTCCTCGGTGACCAGGGCCGCCTTCGCCCTGGCCGGCGGCCTCTACGTCACCGAGCTGCCTGACGGCCGGACGCGCAGGCTGGAGACCTCCGGCGCCGTCATCGACCCTCGCATCTCCCCCGACGGGCGACGTGTCGCCTATGTCACCGGCGGCGCGCTGCACGTGCTCGACCTGGCCTCCGGCGAGGACCGGACGCTGGCCACGCCCGAGTCCCCGGCCGTCACCTACGGGCTGGCGGAGTTCATCGCGGCCGAGGAGATGGACCGGATGCGCGGCCACTGGTGGTCGCCGTCGAGTGACGCGCTGCTGGTCGAGCGCGCCGACGACACGCCCGTCCAGACCTGGTACGTCGCCGACCCGGCCAACCCCGACCGCGAGCCCGCGGCCCAGCGCTATCCCGCGGCCGGCACGCCCAACGCCGTCACCGAGCTGTTCGTCCTGGGTCTCGACGGGTCCCGGGTCGCGGTGCCGTACGAGCACGAATATCTCGCGGCCGCGTCCTGGGACTCCCACGCGCTGTCGATCGTGACGCTGTCACGCGACCAGAAGACGATGCACCTGCTCACGGTGGATCCGGCGACCGGGAGCGCCGGCCTGGTGCGCGAGGACACCGACCCCGCGTGGGTCGACATCGTGAGCGGTGTGCCCGCCCACCTCGACGACGGCTCGCTGGTCTGGGTGGCCACCGCCGACGGCGGCCACCGCCTGTTCGTCGGCGACCGTGCCGTCACCCCGCCCACGCTGCAGGTGCGCGCCGTGCTCGACGTCGACCACGACAGCGTGCTGTTCAGCGCGAGCGGCGACCCCACCGAGATCCAGCTGTGGACCTGGGACGGCCACTCGCTGCTGCCGGTCTCCACCAGGTCCGGCGTGTTCACCGGGCGGATGGCCGGCGGCGTGGGCGTGCTGAGCGAGCAGAGCCTCGACGTCGAAGGCGTCTCCACCACGGTGGTGCGCCGCGACGGCATGGCGATCCCGATCCCCTCCTACGCCGAGCACCCCGGCCTCGACCTGCGCGTCTCACTCGGCCGTTCCGGCCGCCGCGAGCTGTCCACCGCCGTGGTGCTGCCCTCGTGGCACGAGCCGGGCTCGCGCCCGCTCCCGGTCCTGATGGATCCGTACGGCGGCCCGCACGCGCAGCGCGTCCTCAACCGGCGCGGCGGCTACCTGGAGAGCCAGTGGTTCGCCGAGCAGGGCTTCGCCGTGATCGTGGCGGACGGGCGCGGCACCCCCGGGCGCGGTCCCGACTTCGAGCGGGCGGTGCTCGGCGACCTGGCCACACCCGCGCTGGAGGACCAGGTGGACGCCCTGCACGGGGTGGCCGAGCAGTATCCCGACGACCTCGACCTGACCAAGGTGGCGATCCGCGGCTGGTCGTTCGGCGGCTTCCTGGCGGCGCTGGCGGTGCTGCGCAGGCCCGAGGTGTTCCACGCGGCCGTGGCGGGGGCTCCGGTGACCGACTGGCGGCTGTACGACACCTGCTACACCGAGCGCTACCTGGGCCACCCCGACGAGCAGCCCGAGGTCTACGACAACTCCTCACTGTTCGGCGACGCCGCCAAGCTCGACCGGCCGCTGCTGCTCATCCACGGACTGGCCGACGACAACGTGGTCGCCGCCCACACGCTGCGGCTGTCGTCGGCGCTCCTCGCGGCGGGCCGTCAGCACAGCGTGCTGCCGCTGTCGGGCGTCACCCACATGACGCCGCAGGAGGTGGTGGCGGAGAACCTGATGCTGCTGCAGGTGGAGTTCCTCAAGAAGGCGCTGCACGTGCTGGGATGACAGACCGTGGGCTGATTCGGGGGCCGCGGAACCAGACCGTGGGCTGATGTGTGCGGGGTGCCGGTTCCGGGATCGTGACCGGCATGCTGAAGTCAATCGTGATCGCCCTGGCCCTCATCGGCTCGGGCGGTCTTCACGCACAGCACTCCGCCGACCAAGTGCGACAGAGCTCTGCCGACCAGGTGCGGCAAGGCTCTGCCGACCGGGCGCGGCAGGCCGACGCCCTGGCCTGGAGCGCCTGTCCCGACGACAAGATCGACATGCTGTGCGCCGATCTGCAGGTGCCGGTCGACTGGCGCAAGCCCGACGGCCGCAAGATCACGCTCAAGCTGGGCCGCCTCAAGGCCACCGGCGCCGCCAAGGGGTCGGCCCTGGTGGCCTACGGCGGCCCCGGCGCCCCCGGCATCGGCTACACCCAGCGTTTCCCCGACCAGTGGGCCGAGCTGCGCGCGCACATGGACGTCGTCACCTGGGACACCCGCGGTTACGGCAAGCAGTTCGGCGGCCTCAGCACCGGCCTGCCCTGCCTCTGGTCGCGCTATCCGATCGCCGAGTTCCCCGAGGACGACGCCGACTTCGCCCGCCTGTCCGACACCAACAGGGGCATCGCCGAGCACTGCCGCCAGAGCGACCCCGAGCTGTTCGCCAACATGAGCTCAGCCGACCACGCCCGCGACATGGAGGCCATCCGCAAGGCGCTGGGCGCCGCCGAGCTCAACTACTACGGCGCCTCCTATGCCGGCTTCTTCGGCCAGGCCTACGCCCGCCTGTTCCCCGGCCAGGTCCGCACGATGGTCCTCGACGGCACCTGGAGCCACAGCTCCGCCGACTGGGCACGCGAGCTGGAGGAGATGGCCAAGAGCAACGAGGAGTTCCTGACCCGCTTCTTCACCTGGTGCAAGGCCGGCGACTGCCGCGACGTCCCACGCACGTGGCGCGCCCTGCTCGCCCGAGCCGACCGCACCCCGATCCCGGCCAAGGACGGCGTCGCCTACACGGGCCGGGACCTGCGGTCCTTCGCGGTCAGCTCCGCCCGGCAGGGCAAGCCCGCCTGGCCCAAGCTGGCCAAGGCGATCCGGGCGGCCCACGGTGGCGACGCTTCCGCCTTCGTCCCCGAGCGCGGCCACCGCTACCCCGACCAGTCCACCGGCGTCACCGAATGCGTCGACTGGCCCCGCCCCGCCACCCGCACGGACCTCAACGCCACCATCGCCCGCCTGCGCCGCGTCGCCCCCAACGCGGGCACCGCCAACTCCCTCGCCACCGGGACGCTCGCCTGCGTCGGCTGGCCGGCACCGGTCACCAACCCGCCCGCTCCTCTGCCCAAGACCCTCCCGCCGCTGCTGGGCGCGGGCGCGTGGGGCGAGTCCGACGCGGTCGGCCGAGTCGTCTCCCAGGTGCCCGGCAGTGCCACCATCACCCACGACGGCCCCGGCCACACCCTCTACGGCACCAACCCCTGCGCCCGCGACCACATCAACCGCTATCTCACCGACGAGACCATGCCACCACGCGGCACCAAGTGCTGAGCCACTCCCAGGACCGTATGGTTATGTGGACAGACCCAACTATTTGACAGACCCCAGCGGCATACCTGCAAGCCCTGGCGCTTGTCACCTGGCCGGCCGTACGACCTGGCTCTGGCGTTGATCCGCCGACGGGGTGCCGTGCCAGCTGGCCCACAGGGCGGCGTAGGAGCCGCCGGCGGCCACCAGTTCGTCGTGGGAGCCGAGTTCGCTGATGCGGCCGTCCTCCACCACGGCGACCCGGTCGGCGTCGTGGGCCGTGTAGAGGCGGTGAGCGATGGCGATGACGGTACGGCCGTCCAGCACGGCGGCGAGTGATCGTTCGAGGTGTCTGGCCGCTCGCGGGTCGATCAGCGAGGTGGCCTCGTCCAGGACCAGCGTGTGCGGGTCCGCCAGGACGAGGCGGGCCAGGGCGAGCTGCTGGGCGTGCGCGGGCGGGATGGTCACGCCACCGGAGCCGACCTCCGTGTCCAGGCCGTCCGGCAGGGCGAGCACCCAGTCGAGGGCGTCCACCGCCGTGAGGGCGGCGCGGACGGCGGAGTCGTCGGCGTCCGGGCGGGCGATCAGCAGGTTGTCGCGCAGGCTGCCCTTGAAGATGTGGTGCTCCTGGGTGACCAGCGCGACGTGCCCGCGCAGGTCGTCCAAAGGCAGATCCACGAGGGGGACGCCGCCCACGGACACCGCGCCGGTGCGCGGGCCGTGGATGCCCGCCAGGAGCCTGCCCAGGGTGGACTTGCCGGCGCCCGACGGGCCGACCATGGCCAGCCGCTCGCCGGGCCGGACCGTGAGCGACACGCCGTGGAGCACGTCGCGGCCCGCACGATAGGCGTAGCGGACCTCGTCGGCCTGCAGCAGCTCGCCGGCCGGGCGGTCGTCGGTGGGCGTGCGGTCGTCGGACACGTTGGCGACGCCGAGGAGGCGGGACATGGCCGCGCCGCCGACCTGCAATTCGTCGATCCACATGAGAAAGCGGTCGAGCGGGTCGATGAGCTGCTGGGCGAACAGGGTGGCGGTGACGACCTGGTCCAGGGTGACCTGGCCACGAGCATGGAAGAGGCCGCCGACCAGCAGCGTCGAGACGACCGGGATCACGTAGCCGAGCTCGATCGTGGGGAACCAGACGGTACGCAGCCGCAGCGTGTAGCGCTCGGCGGCGAAGGAGCCGGCGATGTCGCGGTCGGTGCGCTCCTGCCGCCGCTGGTGCAGGCCGAGGGCCTCGATGGCCCTGGCGCCCTCGACCGTCTCGGCCAGGCCTTCGGTCATCTCGGCGTAGGCGGCGTTCTCGCGCAGATAGCCGTCGCGGGCCCGCTTGAGATACCAGCGGGTGCTGACGAACAGCAGCGGCGAGGCGATCAGCACGGGCAGCATGAGCAGCGGCCCGACCAGCACCAGCGCGCCGACGGTGATCGTGAACGTGACCACCGCGATCAAGGTCTCCGGGACCGCGTGCCGGACCGTTCTGGACAGGGCGTCGACGTCGCGGGAGGTCCTGGTGAGCAGGTCGCCGGCGCCCGCGCGCTCGACGGTGGACAGCGGCAGGGCGAGCACCCGGTCGACGAACTCCTCGCGCAGCCGGGCCAGCACCTTCTCGCCCAGTTTTGCCGAGGCGAGCACCGCGTAGCGCACGAGCAGGCCCTGGAGCAGCAGGAAGGCGCCGATGCCCGCGGCGACGAGCCAGGGGTTCACCTGGACGCCGTCCTGGACGTCCTGCACCAGACCGCCCAGCTGCCACGGTACGGCGAGCCCGGCGGCGGCCGCGAGCCCGTGCAGGCCCAGGGCGACGCCGAGCTCGCGCGGGTATCTCAGGGTGAGCCGCCGGGCGTAGGCGCGCACCTGTTTCTGATCGGCGACGGGCAGGATCTCGCGTGCCATCTCGTCAGTCCTCCCCTCTGGTCACGGTCGCGGCGTAGTCGGGCGAGGTGTCCAGCAGGTCGCGGTGGACGCCTTCGGCGTGCACTCTGCCGTCCCGTACGTAGATCACCTGGTCGGTGCGGTCGAGCACCAGCGGGCTGGTCGTGCAGATCAGCGTGGTCCTGCCGGCGCGGGCCTTGGCCAGCCGCTCGGCGATGCGGACCTCGCTGTGGGCGTCGACGGCGCTGGTCGGCTCCACCAGGATGAGCACCTCGGGGTCGGCGAGCAGCGCCCTGGCCAGCCGGAGCCGCTGCTGCTGGCCGCCGGAGAACTCCCGCCCCGCCTCCGCCACCTGGGCGTCGAGCCCGCCGGGCAGCGCCTCGACGATGTCCTCCGCGCAGGCCGCGTACAACGCTTGCTCGAGTTGCTCGTCGGAGGCGGTGCCGCGCACGTCGAGCTCGTCGCGGAGCCGGCCGGTGAACAGGCGGGCGCCGTTGTCGGCGACCAGGATGCGTGCGCGGACCTCGTGGATGGGCAGCGTGGCCAGGTCGGCGGCCCCGAAGGTGACGTCGCCGTCGCTGTAGCGGCCGAGCCGGTCGGCGATCACGATGGCGTCCTCGGGCGAGCCGGCCGCCAGCGCGGTCAGCCTGCCGGGCTGTACGGTCACGCCACTGTAGGAGTCGCGCAGGACACCGCCCGTGCCGGCGTCGGCGCCGCCGGTCATCTCCGGTTCGATGGCCAGGATCCGCACCACGCGGCGCGCGGCGACGTGTCCCTTGGTCAGCCTGTCGGCGGCCTCGGTGACCGTGCGCATCGGCCCGATCAGGAAGACCGCGTAGGTGTAGAAGGAGACGAGCTGGCCGGGGGTGATCTCGTCGGCGACGGCGAACGACGCGCCGAGGCCGGTGACGAGCGCGACGAGCAGGCCGGGCAGCACGATCTGGGCGCCTTCGAGCAGCGACTCGACCCTGGCGACGCTGACGCCGGCGTGCCGGACGAGCTGGGACTCCTCGCGGTAGCGGCCGGCGAACACCTGCTCGCCGCCGATGCCGCGGAGCACCCGCAGGCCCGCCACGATGTCGGCCGAGCGGGTGGACAGATCTCCGGTCAGGTCACGGTGCCGCTTCTGCCGTCGGTGCAGCGGCCTGAGCATCGGGCCGACGGCCAGGGCCATGAGCGGCACGCCGAACAGCACGAGCAGGCCGAGCGGCAGCGAGGTGGACAGGAGGATCACGGTGACCGTGACGATGGCCACGATCGCGCCGGTGCCGCGCAGCAGGATGTCCATCGAGTGGCCGATGTGGGCGATGTCGGAGTTTCCGACGCTGACGACCTCGCCGGTCGACAGCCGCTTGGACAGGGTGGCGCCGAGCAGGGCGGCGTGCCTGGCGGTCAGCTGGACGGTGCGGTAGGCGGCCGACAGCCAGTTGAAGACGGCGAAGCGGTGTCGCATGATGCCGCTGAACGCCTGCACCAGGCCGAGGCCGAGCAGGGCCGCCGACCAGATGAGCAGGGCGCGGGTGTCCTGCGCCCTGACGGCGTCGACCCCCTTGCCGAGCACGGCCGGCACCAGCGCCTGAACCAGCCACCACAGGGTGGCGAAGGCGATGCCGACCACCAGGGAACGGCTCTGCCTGCGCGCGTTCCACCACAGGTAGCGGAGCGGGCTGCGAATGTCGGGCATGCCAGGATCGGCTTCGGGAAGGGGACGCATAGCCCGTCAAGATTTCCAAAAGATCGCTGGTCACACAAACGATTTTCCAGCTGCACCGTTGCGCGAAGTGACCGAAAATATGATCGATATGACGCCGCGTACAACATGTGGACGAGCCGGGCGCGGCATCTCACACCTGCCCCAGGAGTAGGCCACAATCGTTGCCTGTGGAGCACGGGTACACCAACAGCACGGTCGGAGACGGCGCTCTGGTCGTCAAGTGTTACCAGGGCCCTGACGCCGGGGTCCGGCTCAGGACGGAGGCCAGGTTCCTGCGGCGGCTGCGGGGGCGGCTGCCCGTGCCTCGGGTGCATTCGGTCACCGACACGAGCGTGAGCATGCGCTTCGTGCCGGGCGCACACGGACAGGACCTGCTCGACGACGGCCGGGCGGCCGAGGTTCTCGCCGAGTGCGGCCGCACCCTGGCCCGCCTGCACCGGCTGGGCATCGTGCACGGCGACTACGGCCCGCAGAACATGCTGTTCGACCCGGTGACGTTCGAGACCGCCGCCATCCTCGACTGGGAGTGGGCCCACCCGGGGCGCCCGGTGGAGGATCTGGCCTGGTGTGAGTGGATCGTCCGCGCCCACCATCCGGAGCACGTGCCGCTCCTGCGCCACTTCTTCGACGCCTACGCCGCCGCCGTGCCGCCGTGGGCGGATCGGCACGCCTTCATGCTGGCCCGCTGCCGCGACCTGCTCGACTTCAGCGCCCGCTGGGAGCCGGGCGGCGAGGGCGAGAAGCTGTGGCGCCGCCGCATCGACGACACCGCGACCTGGACCCCGTAACGCCTATTCGCCGCCGTACATGCGGGGCAGATCCACGAGCTCGACGTCGGCGCGCCCGTCCGCGACGCGAGCCAGCTCGGCGGTGAAGCCGGACCGGGCGAACAGCAGCAGTCGGGGCGGCGCTTCGACGCGGGCGTCGGGGAGCAGTGCCCGCAGGTGTTCCAGCCGCTGAAGCTGCGGTAGGTCCATGGCTGCTGTGGTGGACTTGGCCTCGCCGATCGCGATGATCCGGCCGGCGGCGAACGAGCTCTTCTCGGTGATCACCAGATCGAGCTCGTGTCCCCGGCGGTGCTGTCGGCAGGCGATCTCGCTGGGGCGGACGGCCGTGGCGATCCCGCCGAGGGTCTCCGGGGACGCGTGCTCGAAGCACCACTGCCGGGCGAGATCCTCGAAGTGCGGCCCGTAGATCTTCGATGCCACGGTGTCGGCGTTCGCCTGCCAGACCCGCTCGGCCCGACCAGTCACCAACTGCGGCTCGTACCGCTGCATGATCAGCTGATGCAGGCGGACGACCGGCTCGGCGATCCTGAACACGCTCCGCTTGTCCCGCAGCGCGTCGTCCACCTGCTCGACGAGCCCGATGCCGGTCAGCCCCGACAGCAGATGCGCCATGGCCGAGGCGGGACGTCCCAGCGCGGCGGCGATCTCGGAGCGTCGATGGTTTCCGGCGCTGATGGCCGTCAACGTGGCCGCGTACGAGCTGGGATCGGTGATCGACGGCTCCTCGCGAAGCAGGAGCCCGCCCTCCCGGAACATCGCCGAGGCCGGGTTGAGCAGACGTCGCGCCACCCACCGGTCGAACTCGCCACGGTCGGCCGGCCCTGACCCGCCGCACATCTCCAGGTACGCGGGAGTCCCGCCGACCAGGGCGTTCGCCCGGAATGCCAGCTCAGGATCGTGGTCCAGCCCCCAAAACGCGCTCGCCTCCCGGAAGCCGAACGGCCTGACCACCAACTCCAGCACCGCCCGCCCACGCAGCGGGGCACCGCCGCCGAGCAACTGGGCCATCGTGGTGAGAGCGCTGCCGCACAGGATGAGTCGCGTCCTGGTGTGCTCCTTGGCATGCCCGAGCGGGCTGAGCGCCTGCTGAAGATAGGACGGCAGGCCGGGCGTCGCGGACACCAGGTAGGGGAACTCATCGATGATCACGGGCACCGACCGCTCCTCCCCGAGGCGCAGCAACTCATCGAGGCCGTCCCGCCAACTGGTGAAGACGACCGGCTGCCGTAGCCCCCGATGCTCGGCGTAGGCGGCTCCCAGGTCGGCGAGGTTCTGCTCCTCGGTCTGCTGCGTGGCGGCGAAGAGCATGCCGCCGGTCTCACGTGCCAGCAACTCCAGCATGAGCGTCTTGCCCTGGCGACGACGGCCATAGACGAGCCCGAGCGTCGCGCCCACGACCGGAGCCGTCGCGAAGTCGACCAGCTCTGCCCACTCCGGCTCCCGCCCGAACAACCGCTCAGGCTTCTGGATCACTTGACCTCCATTAATTATAGTTACAACTATGATAGCTGAAGCTATCGTCAGGCGTTATCGCTCAGGTCGGAATCCCGCCAGCTCCCGCCGCCCCCGGCTGCTGCACTGCTTGCGACAGCGAATCGCCGACCAAAGGGACGTACCGGTGCTGGAAGCCCCTGCTCGACCATCTCGCTCGCCGCTGACGAGCTGGCTTGCCGTCGTCTCGGTGATGACGGGCATCTTCGCCATCGTCACCACGGAGATCCTGCCCATCGGGCTGCTGACGCCCATCGCGGCCACATTCGGAATCTCGGCCGGCACGGCCGGCCTGACCATGACGCTGCCCGGGCTGCTGGCCGCCGTCGCCGCGCCGTCCCTCACCGTCGCGACCGCGCGGCTCGACCGGCGGTTCATGCTCTGCGCGCTGATCCTGCTGCTGGCGGTGGCGAACTTCCTGGCCGCCGCAGCCCCGGCCTACTGGGTGATGATGGTCTCCCGGGCGCTGGTCGGCTTCACCATCGGCGGTTTCTGGTCCATCGGGGCGGGTCTGGCCGTACGACTGGTCCGGCGTGAGCAGGCGGGCACGGCCACCGCGGTGATCTTCGCCGCCGTCCCCCTGGGTCGGTGCTGGGTGTACCGGCGGGCACGCTGATCGGGCATCTGGCCGGGTGGCGGACGGCGTTCGTGGTCATGGGCCTGCTGAGCCTGGGAGTCCTCGTCGCGCTCCTGGTGCTGCTGCCACCGCTGCCGGCCGGGCGGCCCACCCGTCTGGCCGTGCTGCGCGGTCTCCTCGGCGACGGCGGCATCCGGCTGGCGCTGCTCGCGACGATCCTCATCGTGCTCGCCCACTTCGGCGCGTACACGTACGTCACCCCCTTCCTGCTGCAGGTCACGCAGGTGAGCGCGGGCTCGGTCACCACCTATCTGCTGTGTACGGAGTCGCGGGGATCGCCGGCAATTTCCTGGCGGGCGCGGCGCTGTCCCGCCACCCGCGCGCCACGTCCGTGACCGCCGCCGCTCTCCTGGCCACCGCCACCGCCCTGCTCCCTGTGGCCGGGGGCGCCCCGGCGGGCGCGTTGACGCTGCTGGCCGTCTGGGGCCTCGCGTACGGCGCGGTGCCGGTCTGTTCGCAGACCTGGTTCGCCAGGTCGGCTCGGCACGCGCCGGAGGCGGCCTCGATCCTGTTCACCTCGTCGTTCCAGGCGACGCTGTCCCTCGGCGCGCTGGCCGGAGGCGTCGTCGTCGACCACATCTCCGTGGCGGCCGTCATGGGGATCGCGGGCACGCTCGCCGCCCTCACCGCGTCAGTCCTCTGGCTCTCCGGCAAGCCCTGAGCCACCGGCCACCGGCTCCTTGAGACCGAACATCGTCTCCAGATCGACATCGCCCCTGCGCTGTGCCGTGGCGATCAGCTCAGGATGAAAACCTTCAAGGGAGAAGATCGCCAAAGTCGCCGATGAGGCCGATCACCGCCTGCCCGGCCCTCTTGTCCAGGGCGATGACGTCTCCATGGCGTCACCTCTTTTGTATGTTTCGAAGCATACAGATTTAGCTCCGCAGCTCCCCTTCGCTCAGCAGACGCAGAATTCGTTGCCCTCGGGGTCGGCCATGGTCACATGGTGGCCGGGGTCCTCCCACAGCACCGAGGCCCCGGCATCCGTCAGGATCGCGACCTTCGCCGTGATCCTGGCCCACTTCTCCTCCGCCGTGCCGTCACCGGCCACCCGCACGTCCATGTGCAACCGGTTCTTCGCCGTCTTCGGCTCGGGCACCTCCAGCAGGGACAGCCGGGGCCCGGCGCCGGTCGGGTCATGCAGCCAGGCCCCGTCGCCGTCATCCTCGGGAAGGTCGAACTGCTCCAGCCACTCCTCCCGGGTCGCGTACGGCGCCGGCGGGGGCTCGTCCTCGTAGCCCAGGGCGAGCTTCCAGAACTCCGCCAGCCGCACCGGATCAGCGCAGTCGAAGGTCAAATCGACACGGATCGCCATACTGTTGTCTCCTGACTATGCGATGAAGAATCGCTCGAGCATACGGGCCAGCACCTTGGGGTCGGCCATGTGTCCCGACCCGTCCGCCGTGAGCCGCTCGGCATGCGGGACACGGGCGGCCACGGCCTCGGCGGCGAGCACGAAGAAGTCGCTTGCCAGCCCTTCCATGCCGGCCTGCGAGTCCGGGCTCACCCCGCCGGTGATCACCAGGGTCGGCCGGTTGATCCGCGAGAGTCGCGCAGGCGGACGGCCATCCGCCAGGCAGGCCGCGTCATAGGCCAGGGTGTGCGCCAGTGCTTGCAGATCGCCCCACACCGGTGCGCTCCGCGCCGCCGCGATGTCGTCCTCCGACGAGCCCGCCAACCGCATGAAGCACGCGAGCGCCTCCCCGCGATCCCCGCGCACGAGCGCCGCGTCGAGCCGCTGCACATAGTCCCGCCAGTCCCGCACCGCCTCCTCGCCCACGCTGTAGGGCACCTCGTAGACCGCCAGCCTGTCGACCGCCAGCCCTGCCGCCGCGGCCTCCAGGACGAGAGCACCACCCGACGAGACCCCGTACAGGCAGGCCGTTCCGCCGGCCGCGCCGATCAGCGTGTCGAGATCCTCGATCTCGCGCGCCACGCTGTACGGCAGGGTGTCGCCGCTGCCACCTCGGCCACGCCGCGCGTAGGTGTAGACGGTGAAGCTCCCGGCCAGTTCCCCGGCGAGCGGCGCGTTCTCCGCGCCGTCGTCGAGCCCGCCGGACACCAGCACGACGGCCGGTCCGTGGCCATGGCGCTCGTACGCGAGTGTCGTGCCATCCTTCGATGTCACATGCTCCATGCTCCAGCACTGTACGGGCGGCCTCCGACATTTCTCCGGGCCCGTGGGCGGGGCGGGAGCATCATGGTCAGGTGGCGATCGGTGTGTCCCAGTCGAGGTGGTGGTCGTAGATCCAGCCGCTCGGGTCGTCGCCGGTGCGGGCCATGCGCTTCATGGCCAGGCCCATGATCAGATCGCGTACGCCCCTGGTGAGCGGTCCGAGCGCCTTCCAGTCGCCGGTGCGTTTGCCCTGCTCGACGACGCGTTCCACGCGCCGGCGCCGCTGCCGTTCGTAGGTGGCGAAGGCGGCGTCGACGCCGGGGCCGTCGCGCAGGCATTTGGCCAGCACCACGGTGTCCTCGATGGCCATGGCGGCCCCCTGCCCGATCGACGAGGAGGTCGCGTGGGCGGCGTCGCCGATGACGATCATCCGGTCGCGGTGCCAACTCGGCACGGTGGGGAGGTCGTAGGTGTTCCAGCCGGTGAAGATCTCGCCGGTCGCGGTGATGAGGTCCACCGCCGGTCCGCGGTCGTAGCGGAACAGGTCGATCAGGCGGGCGCGCCACTCCTCCGGAGTGATCGCGGCCAGCTCGCCCGGTGCGGGCTCGTCGGCCCGCGCGGGCTGCGCCATCCACCACACCTCTCCGTACGGATCCACGGTGTAGACGAAGAAGCAGCGTTTTCCGAAGATCGCGTGCATCGTGCCCGGTTCGCTCCCGGTGGAGACGCCGTGCGCGTAGCCGCCCGTATTGAGCAAGCCCGCGTACCGCGCGGCCGGAGCGCGCGGATCGATGATCTCGCGGGTGCGCGAGCGCAGGCCGTCCGCGCCGATGAGCAGGTCACCCCGGGCCGTGCCGCCGTCGGCGAACCTCGCCAGGACCCCGTCACCGGTGGCCTCCGCATCGACGAGCCGCTTGCCGTACTCGATCCGCACGCCGCGGCGGACGGCCTCGTCGCGCAGCGCCCGATAGAGGTCGGCACGTTTCACGGTCCGGCTCTTGGGGCCGCTCGATCCGGCCGTGCCGTAGGGCAGCTCGCCGAGTCTTCTACCGGAACCGCTGGTCATGGTGATCCTCGGCGTGTCGAAGCCCACCCCGTCAAGATCGAGATCGAGCGCACGTAAGGCGTCGAGCGCGTTCACCGCCAGGGTCAGGAAGGCCCCGACGTGGTCCGCACCCCGGTCGTACGCCTCGTAGACGACGGATCTGATGCCCGCTTTGTGCAGGGCGATCGCGCTCAGCGACCCCGAGATCCCGCCACCGGCGATCACCGCTGTATATGTCATACACAAAGTTTATGACATATACTTCTGCTCGGCGCAAGCTCGAACGAAGGCAGGAACGATGGACGACAAGCTGCCCGACGGGCTCGACCTGCTCTGGAAACGGCTCGAACAGCCGGAGCCCAAGATGGGGTTGAGCCTGTCCCGCATCGTGCGGGCGGCGGTGGAGCTGGCCGACGCCGGCGGCCTCGACGCCGTCTCGATGGCCAGGGTCGCCGAGCGGCTCGGCTTCACCACGATGTCGCTCTACCGGCACGTCAAGAGCAAGAACGAGCTGCTGCTCCTCATGCTGAACGCGGTCGCGGCACTGCCGGCCGAGATGGCCGGCCCGGCCCAACCCGGCGACGACTGGCGGCTCGGGCTGGAGCGCTGGTGCCAGGCCCAGTGGGTGATGCTGCGGGCCCACACCTGGATCGTGCACCTGCCCATCACCGGGCCTCCGATCACACCCAACCAGCTCGCCTGGACCGACCGCGCCCTCGCCACGCTGCGCGGCACCGGGCTCACCGAAAGCGACAAGGTCGGCGTGGTGCTCCTGGTGGCCAACTACATGCACACCGCCGCCCGGCTGACCGCCGACCTCGGCCAGGCCGCTTCGGGCGAGTCGATCGCCGCCTACAGCACCCTGCTGGGCGCACTCGCCGACGAACGACGCTTCCCCGCACTGCGTACGGCGATCGACGCGGGGGCGTTCGACTACCCGGCGGGCACTCCCGAGGAGGAGCGGCGGTTCGACTACGCGTTCGGCCTTGCGCGCATCCTGGACGGCGTGGCGGCTCTCATGACCGGGCCTCCCGGAAAGTGAACGCCGGGGAGCACATCGGCTGCTCCCCTACGGCCAGAAGCCGATCACTCTAGCCATCCGGCAGGCATATGAAACCGTCGGACGGGCCGTACACGCGGGTCAGCTGAGCGGCCCTTTCGCCGCCGGCCGCCCGCGCTCACTGGCTCGCGACCCCGGGCAGAGCCAGCCGCTGTGCCTTCCCCATTCCCGGGTAGCTGGCCACCTGGCGTGCCTGGCCGGTGTTGACGTCGACCGCGTACGTGCGGGTGTCGTCCCGGTGCTGGTAGACGACCTCGACCTTGGATCCGCTGGTCCATAGAGCAGTGCCGGCCACAGCGCTGTTACGACCTCCGGGCAGCCCGCGGATGGACACCTTCCGCAAGGTTCGTCCGGTCTTGGCGTCCAGCACAGTGAGTTTGCGCTTGGTCTGGTCCGGGAACTCGAAGGCGGCCACCGTGCGGCCATCCGGGGCGATCTCGCTGAACATGATGAACTTCCCGTCGAAGCGCACCGGCCGGCCGCCGCCGGTGACCGGCATCCGCCACAGGTCGGTCTTGATGTAACGGACCAGCGCGGCGATGCCGCCCCTGATGCTGACCACCTCGTACTTGCCGTCCACCGGCCTGCTCTTGCCGGTACGGACGTCGATCAGCAGCCCGGGATCCTTGGTCCCCTCACGCGGATCGAAGATCACGTAACGGCCGTCGTCGGAGAGCGCCAGCATGGAGCCGATGCCGATCCGCTCCTCCTTCACGGCGACAGGCGAGATCACCTGCGTGCCGCCCACCAGATCGCGGACCACGTGCGCCTGGGCCTGGCGACTGTAGTAGACAATCATGCGCCCGTCCCGGCTGACCGCCATGGGCACGCTGTGGTCCTTGGTGGTGCTGACCAGCGCCTGCGGCACCCGGTAGGTCTTGCCGCTCCGGGTGACCACCCGCCACTCGACCGGGCTGCAGTCGACGCGGAACGGGTTGCTCTGGGTCTTACAGGGCGTCTGGAACGCGTACGCGATCGGCCCCACCGCCCCGTCCGGCAGGTCGGCAATGGTGTCCACCCGCTGTGGCGTGGCCGTGCGGTCGGCTCGCTGCCACGGCAACGCCACGGCGGCGCTCGCCGCGGCCACCACCGCGACCGTCGCGACGGCGGCCAGCACGGCGCTGGCCCGCCGGCGCCGGAGGCCCGCCACGGCCACGTCGGCCAGGTCCACCAGAGGTGCCTCTGCGGCGATGCCGTCCAGCGCCTCATGCAGCCTCGTCATCGGGCCACCTCCTCGATCTCCAGGTCGTTCAGCAGGTATGCCAGCTCGGGCGCGAGCGCCCGCAGGCGGGCCAGCGCGCGATGCGCCTGGCTCTTGACGGTGCCGGGCGCGCAGCCGAGCGCCTCGGCGGTCTGCGCTTCGGTCAGGTCCTCCCAGAACCGCAGCACGATCACGGCCCGCTGCTTGGGCGCCAGCTTGGCCAGAGCCTGGCGTAACACGATCCGCTGGAGCGCGGCGTCATCATGGGAGGCGCCACGCTCCGGCAGATCGGCGCTCGGCACCTCCAGCCGCCGCCGTCGCCCCCATGAGATGTACTGGTTGACGAGCGCCTTGCGGGTGTACGCCTCGGGATGGCCGCCGGACAGCTTTGACCACTGGCCCGCGACCTTGATCAGGACGCTCTGCAGCAGGTCCTCGGCGAGGTGCGCGTCTCCCGTGAGCAAGTACGCCGTCCGTATCAGCGACTGCTGGCGGGCGAGCACGAACTCGCGGAAGTCGTCGTGACGATCCAAGGTGATCTCCTCTCACCCGTATCAACGCGACCCACCGGACGAAAGGTTGCGCCCATCTCCCAGGCGTCGCGATGCGGAAGGAGAAACGAAAGAGAGCCGTACGGCTTCCGTACGGCTCTCTTGAAGAAAGGCCTACTTGGCGTTGGCCTTGAGGTAGTCGCTGTTCATCTGGGCGATGGTGTCCAGCGGGATGCCCTTGGGGCAGACGGCCGTGCACTCGCCGGTGTTGGTGCAGCCGCCGAAGCCTTCGGCGTCCATCTGGTCCACCATGGCCTTGGCGCGCGAGAGGCGCTCCGGCTGGCCCTGGGGCAGCAGGCTCAGGTGGGTGATCTTGGCGGCGGTGAAGAGGGAGGCCGAGCCGTTGGGGCAGGCCGCCACGCAGGCGCCGCAGCCGATGCAGGTGGCCGCGTCGAAGGCCGAGTCGGCGTCCTCCTTGCGGACGGGGAGGCTGTGCGCGTCGGGCGCCGATCCGGCCGGGACGGACACGAAGCCGCCCGCCTGGATGATGCGATCGAACGCGCTGCGGTCCACGACCAGGTCCTTCACCACCGGGAACGGCGCGGCCCGCCACGGCTCGATGGTGATGGTGGCGCCGTCCTCGAAGTGGCGCATGTGGAGCTGGCAGGTGGTGGTGGCCACCTGCTCGCCGTGGGCGACGCCGTTGATGACCATGCCGCACATGCCGCAGATGCCTTCGCGGCAGTCGTGGTCGAAGGCGATCGGGTCGTCGCCTTCGAGGATGAGGCGTTCGTTCAGGACGTCGAGCATCTCCAGGAAGGACATGTCCGGAGACACTTCTTCGACCCGGTATTTCACCATCCGTCCGGAGTCGGAGGGGCCGCTCTGACGCCAGACCTTGAGGGTCAGGTTCACTTGTAACTCCGCTGGCTCATCTTGACGTAGTCGTACTCGAGCGGTTCCTTGTGCAGCACCGGCTCACCCGTGGGCGAGTGCTCCCAGGCCGACACGTGCGCGAAGTGCTCGTCGTCGCGCAGGGCCTCGCCGTCGGCGTCCTGCGACTCGGCGCGGAAGTGGCCGCCGCACGACTCCGAGCGCACCAGGGCGTCCAGGCACATGAGCTCGGCGAGGTCGAAGAAGTCGGCCACCCGGCCGGCCTTCTCCAGCACCTGGTTCAGCTCCTCGTTGGTGCCGGAGACCTTGACGTTCGCCCAGAACTCGGCACGCAGCTCGGGGATGCGCTCCAGCGCCTTGCGCAGCGACTCCTCGGTGCGCTCCATGCCGCAGTAGTCCCACATGAGCCTGCCCAGCTCCCGGTGGAAGGAGTCCGGGGTGCGGGTGCCGTTGACGGCGAGCAGCCGCTCGATCCTGGACGTCACCTTGGCCTCGGCCTCGGCGACCGCCTCCTCGTCGACCTCGCCGAACGGCCCGGCCGCCAGATAGTCGCCGAGCGTGGTCGGCAGCACGAAGTAGCCGTCGGCCAGGCCCTGCATCAGCGCGGACGCGCCGAGCCGGTTGGCCCCGTGGTCGGAGAAGTTGGCCTCGCCGACCACGAACAGGCCGGGGATCGTGGACTGCAGGTCGTAGTCGACCCACAGGCCGCCCATCGTGTAGTGGACGGCCGGGTAGATGCGCATCGGCTGCTCGTACGGGTTCTCGCCGGTGATGCGCTCGTACATCTCGAAGAGGTTGCCGTACTTCTTCTCCACGGCGTCGCGGCCGAGCCGGCCGATCGCGTCGCGGAAGTCGAGGTAGACGCCGAGCCCGCCGGGACCGACGCCACGGCCCTCGTCGCAGACGTTCTTGGCGGCGCGGGAGGCGATGTCCCGGGGGACGAGGTTGCCGAAGGCGGGGTAGATCCGCTCCAGGTAGTAGTCGCGCTCGTCGTCCGGGATGTCGCCGGGGACGCGGTCGTCGCCCTTGCGCAGCGGCACCCAGACGCGGCCGTCGTTGCGCAGCGACTCCGACATCAGCGTCAGCTTCGACTGGTACTCGCCGGAGACCGGGATGCAGGTGGGGTGGATCTGGGTGTAGCAGGGGTTGGCGAAGTACGCGCCCCGCTCGTGCGCCCGCCAGATCGCCGTGGTGTTGCACCCCTTGGCGTTCGTGGACAGGAAGAACACGTTGCCGTAGCCGCCGGTGGCGAGCACCACGGCGTCGGCGACGTGCCGCTCGATCTCGCCGGTCACCATGTCGCGCACGATGACGCCGCGCGCCCGGCCGTCGGCGACGATCAGGTCGAGCATCTCGTGCCGGGTGAACATCTCCACGGTGCCGGCCGCGACCTGCCGCTCCAGTGCCTGGTAGGCGCCGAGCAGCAGCTGCTGGCCCGTCTGGCCGCGGGCGTAGAACGTACGGGAGACCTGGGCGCCGCCGAAGGAGCGGGTGTCGAGCAGCCCGCCGTACTCGCGGGCGAACGGCACGCCCTGGGCGACGGCCTGGTCGATGATGTTCACCGAGACCTGGGCCAGCCGGTAGACGTTCGACTCGCGGGAGCGGAAGTCGCCGCCCTTCACCGTGTCGTAGAACAGGCGGTAGACCGAGTCGCCGTCGCCGCGGTAGTTCTTGGCCGCGTTGATCCCGCCCTGGGCGGCGATGGAGTGCGCGCGACGGGGCGTGTCCTGGTAGCAGAACGACTTGACGTTGTAGCCCAGCTCGCCCAGCGTCGCGGCGGCGGACCCGCCGGCCAGGCCGGTGCCGACCACGATCACGTTGAGCTTGCGCTTGTTGGCCGGGTTGACCAGCTTGGCGGCGAACTTCCGCTTCTCCCAGCGGTCCTCGATCGGACCTTCGGGAGCCCTGGTGTCCTGGATCGGCGAGCCCTCGGTGTACTTCACTTGATCACTCCGAACGTGATGGCGAGGGGCGGGGCGAGGAAGCCGAGGACGAGTACGGCGGAGACCAGCGCGGCGCCCGTGCGCAGTGCCTTGTAGCGGTTGCGGTTGGCCCAGCCGAGCGTCTGGAAGGCGCTCCAGATGCCGTGCCGCAGGTGCAGGCCGACCATGACCACGGCCACGAGGTAGATCAGCGTCATCCACCACCGCGACGGGTCGAACCCGGCGATCATCCGGTCGGCCGGGGTGGAGACGGGGCCCTTCGGGTTGACCACGCCGAAGGTCAGGTCGAGCAGGTGCCAGACGAGGAACAGCACGATCGTGACGCCGCCGTACCGCATGATGTGCGTGGAGTAGCCGCCGGCCTGCGACTTCTTCGCCGCGTACTTCACCGGCCGCGCGGCGTGGGCGCGGCGCGACAGGGAGACGGCGGCCCAGATGTGCAGGATGACCGAGACGGCGAGCACGACCTCCACGATCGTCAGCAGCGTCCGGTACGGCGCGAGCGGCTCCAGCAGGGTGCGCAGGGCGGCCGCGTAGTCGTTGAACGAGTCCCTGCTGATGAAGATCTTGAGGTTGCCCAGCATGTGGGCGACGAGGAAGAGCACCATCACGGCCCCGGTGACGGCCATGACGACCTTCTTGCCGTTGGACGAGGCCAGGAACCCACGTGGCTTACCGCGCGTTGGCTTGTCAGCGGGCTTGGGGGGGATCGGCGCAGTAGCGGCGCCGCGCTCTATCGTGGCTGTCACATCTTCCGACGCTAGGTACCCAGCAACGGTTCGTCCAAGTCATCGCGGGCCTGGTTTCCATAGCCTCCGGCTATGATGTCTGGTTTGTACGGCCGACATAAGGACATCCGAGTCAGCCGGTGCGAGGAAAATCACATGCAGCTGCAGCAGTTGGCGTACTTCGTCGCGGTGGCGGAGAGCAGGCATTTCACCCACGCGGCCCAGCGGATGCGGGTCGCGCAGCCGTCGTTGAGCAAGCAGATCAAGGCTCTGGAGACCGAGCTCGGCGCTCCGCTGTTCTCGCGCGCCCGGGGCAACGTCACGCTGACCCCGGCGGGCGAGGCGCTGCTCCCGCTCGCCCGCCGCATGCTGGCCGACGCCGACACCGCCAGGCAGGAGGTCGCCGAGCTCGCCGGCCTGCGCCGGGGCCGGGTCCGGCTGGGGGCGACGCCGTCGCTGTGCGCCGGGCTGATGGCCGACGTGCTGGCCCGCTTCCACGACGCCTACCCGGGCATCGGCCTGCTGGTGGAGGAGGGCGGCTCGCGTGACCTGGTGCGGGCGCTGGCTCGCGGCCAGCTGGACCTGTCGCTGATCATCATGCCGTTGCAGCATGACGATCCCTCCCTGGTGACCGAGGACATCCTGCGCGAGAACCTCGTGGTGGTCTCGCCGGCGCACGATCAGATACGCAAGCCGTACCTGCGCATCGACGACCTGCGCGGCCGGCCGCTGGTGATGTTCCGGCGCGGCTACGACCTGCGGGAGGCGACGCTGGCGGCCTGCCGGCAGGCCGGGTTCGAGCCGAGGTTCGCCATCGAGGGTGGCGAGATGGACGCGGTGCTGCGGTTCGTCGAGGCCGGGCTGGGCGTGGCCGTGGTGCCGTCGATGGTGCTGGACGGGCGGCCGGGGGTGGCGGGCACGCCGCTGGCGCCGCCGGGACTGTCCAGGACGATCGCGCTGGCGCACCGCAAGGATGTGGAGCCGACCCGCGCGGCGCAGGCGTTCCGCGCTACTCTGCTCGCCTTCGTCCTCGAAGCCGGACAGGACGGCACCCTTCCACAAGGGGTGGAACTCATCGCAGAATGAGCACCGACGGCCCCACTTCCCGAAGAGGCGTGTGTGACGGCAACTCTCTCCGAAACGCTGACGCTGCTCCTCATAGAGGACGATGACGGGGACGCGTTCCTCGTCGAGGAGCTGCTCAGGCAGGCCGAGGCGCCGCCGAGGATCACCTGGGTGCGCAGCCTGGCGGAGACCAGGGCCGAGCTGACCTCGAAGATCCAGTGCGTGCTGGTCGACCTCTCGCTGCCCGACGCCACCGGCCTGGAGGCGCTGGAGCAGGTGCTGCGGATGGCCCCGCACGCGGCGGTGCTCGTCCTCACCGGTCTGCGCGACGTGCACGTCGGGGTGGCGGCCGTGCAGGCGGGAGCCCAGGACTACCTGGTGAAGCAGGACGTCGACGCGCGCCTGCTGGCCAGGGCGATCCGTTACGCGATGGAGCGCAAGCGGGCGGACCTGGCGCAGATCAGGCTGGTCGAGGCCGAGCTGACGGCCAAGGAGAACGCCCGCCTGGAGAACGGCCTGCTGCCCGTTCCCCTGCTGCGCACCAAGAAGCTGGAGCACGTCACGCGCTACCTGCCGGGGACGCAGGGCTCCCGGCTCGCCGGTGACTTCCTGGACACCGTGCAGACTCCCGACGGCTTCGTGCACATCGTGGTGGGCGACGTGTGCGGGCACGGCCCCGACGAGGCCGCGCTCGGGGTGGCGCTGCGCATCGCCTGGCGCACGCTGGTGCTCGCCGGACAGAGCGGTGACCTGCTGCTGCGCACGATGGACACACTGCTGCGGGCCGAGCGCAAGGCGCCGGAGATCTTCACCACGCTGTGCATGGCGACGATCACGCCGGACCTGAGCCACGCCAGGATGCGGGTGGTCGGCCACCCGCCTCCGGTGCTGGTGCGCGACGGCGTCGTCGAGGTGCTCGGCGGCGGGCCGTCCGGGCCGCCGCTCGGCATCTTCCCCGACATCGAGTGGTCGGTCATCGACGTGCCGCTGGGCGAGCGGTGGTCGATGATGCTCTACACCGACGGCCTGATCGAGGCGGCGGTCGGCGAAGACAGGCAGCTGCTGGGCGTCGACGGGCTGGTGGACCTCGTCAGGCAGCACGGGACCATCGACCTCGACCGGCTCATCAGGCATGTGGGCACGCTCAGCGACGACCTCGCCGCGATGCTCGTCAGCAGGAGCGTCACATGAGCATTCATCCCCTGCCTCCGCCCAAGCCGGCCACCGGGATCGGCAAGCTGCCGGTCGCCCGCTGGTTCGTCTTCGCCGCCGCGGTGACCACGGCGGCGTTCCTGGCCGGGGCGGCGGTCATCATGAAGATGATCGCCGACGCCCGTGCCATGAACCCCAAGCCCGAGGTCGCCGAGCAGATCGGCCTGCTGAACGTGGCGCTGTGGGTGCTGTTCCTGGTGCTCCTGGCCGCGGGCCTGGGGTTGGGGTTCATCGTGTACTTCGCCGTGCTCAAGCCCATCGCCCAGCTCACCGACCAGGTGCGCACCGTCGCGGGCGGCGACTTCGACCACAGGCTGGGCGTCGAGCGACCCGCGGAGCTCGCGGAGCTGTCGAGCCATGTCGACTCCATGCGCAGGCGCATCCTGTCGGCCTGGCGCACCGCCTCGGACCAGGCCGATGAGCTGCGGCGCTCCAACGGGGACCTGGAGCAGTTCGCGTACGTGGCCAGCCACGACCTGCAGGAGCCGCTGCGCAAGGTCGCCAGCTTCACCCAGATGCTCGAACAGCGCTACGGCGACCAGCTCGACGACCGCGCCAAGCAGTACATCCACTACGCGGTCGACGGCGCCAAGCGGATGCAACTCCTGATCAACAACCTGCTCGACTTCTCCAGGGTCGGCCGGGTCACCAACGGGCGCGGCGCCGTGGCGACCCGGCAGGCGCTGAACGCGGCGCTGGAGAACCTGTCGGCGGCGATCGAGGACGCCGAGGCCACCGTCACCGCGGACGAGCTGCCCACGGTGCTGGGCAACCGCACCCAGATCACCCAGCTCTTCCAGAACCTGATCGAGAACGCCGTCAAGTTCCGCTCCGAGTCGCCGCCCCGTGTCCACATCGGCGTCACCAGGTCCGGTGACATGTGGGAGTTCAGCTGCTCCGACAACGGGATCGGAGTCGCGCCCCGGTTCGCCGAGCGGATCTTCCTCATCTTCCAGCGGCTGCACCCGCGCGACGTCTACCCCGGCACCGGGATCGGGCTCGCCCTCTGCCGCAAGATCGTGGAGTTTCACGGCGGGCAGCTCTGGCTCGACGCGAGCGGTGAGGACCAGGGCACCACATTCCGCTGGACGCTACCCGCCGCCGGAGAGGGCGACCATGACTGACTGGCGACCCATCGAAGTGCTCCTCGTGGAGGACGATCAGGGCGACATCCTGCTCACCAGGGAAGCGTTCGAGCTCAACAAGGTGCGCAACCGCCTGCACGTGGTCACCGACGGCGAGCAGGCGATGGCGTTCCTGCGGCGCGAGGAGGGCTACGGCGGCGTGCCGCGGCCCGATCTCATCCTGCTGGACCTCAACCTGCCCAGGAAGAGCGGCCTGGAGGTGCTCGGCGAGATCAAGGCCGACAGCGATCTGCGGATGATTCCGGTGGTGATCCTGACGACCTCTGAGGCCGAAGAGGACATCCTGCACAGTTACCGGTTGCACGCGAACGCGTATGTCTCCAAGCCGGTGGACTTTGCGCAGTTCATAAGGGTTGTCCGCCAAATCGATAACTTTTTCGTGACTGTGGTGAAGTTGCCCCACCTGGGCAGTACCCCTGACGGGGGTACGTGACAGGAATCACAGCGGGTCATTGAAAAAGTGAGTGATGCTCCTCACAAATCCACATGCGGTCGTCGTAACGTATCCCACACCAACGCGCGCCGGTACGGCTCAGCCCGACCGCATACGCGCCACAACGAACGAACCCGGATCCCAGGCGTGCGGGGTCCGCGGGAGGTGGAGAGGTCCGCGATGACCCAGACGACGCCCGATGCAGCTCCAGTGAGAAGGCAGCGTGCCCAAGTCAAGGTGCGCACGCTGCGCACCGACCGATGGTGGCTCGCTCCGCTGCTGACGTTCCTCGGGCTCAGTTCATTCCTTGTCTACGGTGTGTGGGCGATCCTCGACACCAGCTACTTCGTCGACCCGTACATCGCACCGTTCTCGTCCCCGTGCCTGGCGACCTCGTGCCCCGAGGGGGCCAGGTTCCTGGGCTGGGCGCC
Source organism: Nonomuraea sp. ZG12 (assembly GCF_052068115.1). Classification (NCBI taxonomy): domain Bacteria; kingdom Bacillati; phylum Actinomycetota; class Actinomycetes; order Streptosporangiales; family Streptosporangiaceae; genus Nonomuraea; species Nonomuraea sp. ZG12. The sequence continues at coordinate 170,750 of NZ_JBQHCW010000009.1, read as the reverse complement.
GTTCGGTGACTGGTACACCCTGCCGCCGGGGCTGCTGATCCTCGGCCTGCCGGGCGGGTTCCGGCTGACGTGTTACTACTACCGCAAGTCGTACTACCGCTCCTTCTGGCTGTCGCCGGCCGCGTGCGCGGTGCAGGAGCCGCACGGCAAGTACACCGGTGAGACGCGCTTCCCGCTGATCGTCCAGAACGTGCACCGCTACTTCTTCTACTTCGCGGTCCTCATCGGCGGCGTGCTCACCTATGACGCGATCCTCGCGCTCATCCACAAGCCGGTCGGCCTCGGCACCTGGATCCTGGTGCTCAACGCCGTCCTGATCCTCGGCTACACGTTCGGCTGCCACTCCTGCCGCCACATCACCGCGGGCCGGCTCAACCACTTCTCCCGCCATCCCGTCCGCTACCGGGCCTGGACGTTCGTCTCCAAGCTCAACGCCCGGCACCAGCAGTTGGCATGGGCCTCGATGTTCTCCGTCATGGGCGCCGACTTCTACGTCCGCCTGGTGGCCAAGGGCATCATCGCCTTCCCGTTCGCGTAAGGATCTTTCAGTGGAAATCGAGCGTCACGAATACGACGTCATCGTCATCGGCGCAGGAGGCGCCGGGCTGCGGGCGGCCATCGAGGCGCGCCAGCAGGGCAAGCGCACCGCGATCGTCTGCAAGTCGCTGTTCGGCAAGGCCCACACGGTCATGGCCGAGGGCGGCGCCGCGGCCGCGATGGGCAACGTCAACTCCGACGACAACTGGATGGTGCACTTCCGTGACACCATGCGGGGCGGCAAGTTCCTCAACAACTGGCGGATGGCCGAGCTGCACGCCAAGGAGGCCCCTGACCGGGTCTGGGAGCTTGAGGCCTGGGGCGCGCTGTTCGACCGCACCAAGGACGGCAAGATCAGCCAGCGCAACTTCGGCGGCCACGAGTATCCCCGCCTGGCGCACGTGGGCGACCGCACCGGCCTGGAGCTGATCCGTACCCTCCAGCAGCGCGTGGTCGCGCTGCAGCAGGAGGACTACGAGACGCACGGCGACTACGAGGCCTACATCAAGGTCTTCCAGGAATGTACGATCACCCGCCTGCTCAAGGACGGCGACCGGATCTCCGGCGGCTTCGGCTACTGGCGCGAGACCGGCAACTTCGTCCTCTTCGACGCCCCGGCCGTGGTCCTGGCCACCGGCGGCATCGGCAAGTCCTACGTCGTCACCTCCAACTCCTGGGAGTACACCGGTGACGGCCACGCCCTGGCCCTGCTGGCCGGCGCGAACCTGATCAACATGGAGTTCATCCAGTTCCACCCGACCGGGATGGTCTGGCCGCCCTCGGTGCGCGGCATCCTCGTCACCGAGTCGGTGCGCGGCGACGGCGGTGTGCTGCGCAACTCCGAGGGCGAGCGGTTCATGTTCAAGTACGTCCCGGACGTCTTCAAGGACAAGTACGCCACCAGCGAGGAGGAGGGCGACCGCTGGTACACCGACCAGGCCAACAACCGCCGCCCTCCGGAGCTGCTGCCGCGTGACGAGGTGGCGCGCGCCATCAACGCCGAGGTGAAGGCCGGCCGTGGCTCACCTCAGGGCGGCGTCTACCTCGACGTCTCCACCCGGCTGCCCGCCGAGGAGATCAAGAGGCGGCTCCCGTCGATGCACCACCAGTTCAAGGAGCTGGCCGACGTCGACATCACCGCCGAGCCCATGCAGGTGGGCCCGACCTGCCACTACATCATGGGCGGCGTCGAGGTGGACGCCGACTCCGGCGCGGCCTCCGTGCCCGGCCTGTTCGCGGCGGGCGAGGTCTCCGGCGGCATGCACGGCTCCAACCGGCTGGGCGGCAACTCGCTGTCGGACCTGCTGGTCTTCGGCCGGCGGGCGGGCGCGGGCGCGGCGGCCTACCTCGACGGGCTCGCGGCCCGGCCCAAGGTGGATCAGTCCCAGGTGGACGCCGCCCGCGAGGAGGCCGAGGCGCCCCTGCACCGCTCCGGCGAGAACCCGTACGAAGTGCATCAGGAGCTCCAGCGGACGATGAACGAGCTCGTCGGCATCATCCGCAAGGCCGAGGAGGTGTCCGAGGCACTGGAGGTCGTGGAGAAGCTCAAGGAGCGCGTCCAGCTCGTCGGCGCGGCCGGGACCCGCATCTACAACCCCGGCTGGCACCTCGCCCTCGACCTGCGCAACATGGTCCTGGTGTCGGAGTGCGTGGCCCGCGCCGCGCTGCTGCGCCAGGAGAGCCGGGGCGGGCACACCCGCGACGACTTCCCCGGCATGCGGCCCGAGTGGCGGCGCAAGCTGCTCGCCTGCTCCACCGACGACGGCGCGTCGATCACGATCGAGGAGCAGGATCAGCCCGCGATGCGGGACGACCTGATCACCCTCTTCGACCGGGACGAGCTGTCCAAGTACCTCACCGACGAAGAGATGGCCGAGTTCGACAGGATCGCGAAGTCATGAGCTACAAGGCAAAGTTCAAAGTCTGGCGCGGAGAAGGCGGCGAGGGCCAACTCGAGGACTTCACCATCGAGGTGAACGAGGGCGAGGTCGTCCTCGACATCATCCACCGCCTCCAGGCCACCCAGGCACCCGACCTCGCGGTCCGCTGGAACTGCAAGGCCGGCAAGTGCGGCTCCTGCTCCATGGAGATCAACGGCAAGCCCCGGCTGGGCTGTATGACGCGGATGTCCACGTTCAGCGAGGACGAGACGATCACCGTCACGCCGATGCGGACGTTCCCCGTCATCAAGGACCTCGTCACCGACGTCTCCTACAACTACGAGAAGGCCAGGGAGGTCCCCTCCTTCACGCCTCCGGAGGGGGTCCGGCCGGGCGAGTATCGGATGCAGCAGGTCGACGTGCAGCGGGGCCAGGAGTTCCGCAAGTGCATCGAATGTTTCATGTGCAACAACGTCTGCCACGTCATCCGTGACCACGAGGAGAACAAGCCGGCCTTCTCCGGGCCGCGCTTCCTCATCCGGATCGCCGAGCTGGACATGCACCCGTACGACGTGGTGCCGGACCGCAAGGAGACGGCCCAGGAGGAGCACGGCCTCGGCTACTGCAACATCACCAAGTGCTGCACCGAGGTCTGCCCCGAACACATCAAGATCACCGACAACGCGATCATCCCGATGAAGGAGCGCGTGGTCGACACCAAGTACGACCCGCTGGTGTGGCTGGGCAACAAGATCTTCAAGCGCTCGAAGTAGCCGGTGACGTGAGGTGACGTGGCGGGGCCCCTGGGTCCCGCCACGTCGGGTGTCCCGGGGGAGACCTGGTTGCAGCGGACTGGGCGGCACACGTCCGGGATGGCCGCGGGCTGTCGGCTAGTCGGTGAGTACGTTGCGTAGCCGGCTGAAGACGTTGCGCAGGAGGCGGGAGACGTGCATCTGGGAGATGCCCAATTCGGCGGCGATCTGAGCTTGGGTGCGGTCGCCGTGGAAGCGCAGCAGCAGGATGTGTTTTTCGCGTGGCAGTAGTGCTTCGATGTGCGGCTTGAGGGACTGCATGGCGATGAGGGTGTCCAGGGTGGTGTCGCTCTGGGTCAGGAAGTCGCCGTAGGTGGCGGAATCGCCGTCGTTGATCGGGGCATCCAGCGACAGGGCGCTGTAGGCGTTGGAGGCGTCCATGGTGAGCAGGACGTCTTCTTCGGAGATGGCCATCTTGGCCGCCAGTTCGGCGACGGTCGGTGAACGGCCCAGGGCCTGGCTGAGGTCGGCCGTGAGTTTGGTGAGCTGCGAGCGGCGTTCCTGGTGGACGCGAGGGACCCTGACGGCCCAGGTCAGGTCCCGGAAGTGGCGTTTGACCTCACCGGCCATGGTGACACTCGCGTAGCGGCGGAAGTTGTAGCCGAGGTCGGCGTCGAAGCCGTTGATGGCCTTGACCAGGCCGACGTAGGCGGCCTGCAGGAGGTCTTCGGCGGGTTCCCCCCGGTACCGGTAGCGGCGGGCGAGGGCCTTGGCCATCCAGGCGTGCGTCTCCACCAGCCGTTCGCGGAGCCGTGCCTTGTGCAGTTCTGAGGTTTGCGGCCGGACCATTTCGATCAGGAGCTCTTCGGCGGTCATCTCGTTTAGCGGGATGTCCAGGACAGCCATGTTTCCTGCTTCCGAGGTGCGTTGCAGGCGGCCGTGTCCAAGAGAAAAGCCCAGACAGAGCACGCCTCAGGTGGATCTTGAGACGAAGCCCTCTGCTGGACTTCACGCTCAGTGTTGCATACGGCGCGACAGGTAGGTGATCAGCCGAAGATTGCGGTTCGGCTGTGCCTGGGATGAGAGTCAGCGGTTCCGATCACCAGTGATCCAGCGACGTTGCGTGATTGTGTGCATGCCGTCAGCACCGCCTGCGCGTTGCTTGCGAATCGTCATCGGAGGGCCTGCAGCCGCCCGGAACGTGCTTCAGGCCACCCACCGCGTTGGCAAACCGGCTGCTGATCGCCTTCGGTGATAAGCCTGACTCGGATCGGCGGTTTCCGCCGTGGCGAGCCTGTCGGATGATCAGGTCACGGCACCGAACCTCGCTGCATTGCTCACGCTGCATCAGAGCAATGTGTTCATGCCGCATCACCCCGGCGGCCATCTTGTCTCGCACCCTGTGAAGGAGTCGGCATGAACACCACGGACACGGCCGGCACTCCTGGTCTGGCCCTCGACCTCATGGTCGAACGTCCCGAGATCGCGCTCACCTCCGGCACGTCCGCCGATCACCTGCTGCGCGTCTCCCCGCTTGTCGATGCGCAGGGGCTGCGGATCGAGGGCGAGCTCGACCGCTCCACCCTGCCCACCCTTGTCCGGGCGCTGGCCTCGATGGCCGGCCGCGGCAGCTTCTGTCTGGATCTGAGTGGCCTGACGTTCATCGACGTCGGCGGGCTGCGCGCCCTGGTCACCGCGGCCGCCGATCTGCACGGCGGCCACGTCTTGACCATTCGCTCAGCGCCGGCGCAGGTGCGGCGCCTGCTCGAGCTCATCGGCTGGCATGAGACGCCCGGCCTTCGCCTTCAAGCGCAGGCGTGCCCCGCCTCCATGGCCACTCAACCCACTCCGAACCCCATCGCCACGATGTCCTGATCAAGATGTGCTCCGATCGGAGAACCCATGACCACCCCGCACCCCCATTCAGGGGCAGGTCTGTGGCTCACCCCGGCCGCCGCCACCGTCGTGCACCTACCGACCAGGGGGGCCGCGCATCACCGGCCCGACCCCAGCCCGCGCCACCCGTACGGGAACGGCGCGGGCAAGGTCGCTTTCTGCCCCACGGCAGCGTGCTGAGATCCGGTGCGCCGATGCCCGTCCTGAGGGTCGGCAGGCAGACCGGGCGCCCGGCGGCCGCGATTGCCGGCCCGCCGGCAGTCGAGCTGGACCTGCTGCGTTGCCAGGTGTTGCAGGAAACCCGGGCCGAGGCCGCCGCGATCCTGGCCCAGGCCCGTCTCGAAGCCGAGGGGATCCTCGCCTCGGCCAGGCGGGACCTGGCGCGGACCGCGCACCTGTCCCAAGCAGGTCTGCGCACGGAGCCATCCGGCCCCGCTGACGGTCACGGCCATGTCCCGATCATGGTTCTCAACGGCCGTTGGCGGCTCTACGCCCCGCTGAACGCCGACTCCAGCGGTACGGCCACGCTGTACAAGGCCTACGATCCCACCGACCCCGCCACCAGCGTCGTGGCCAAGGTGTTCCACCAGGCCGGCAGCGACCCCCAGCGGTTCCGCTCATTCCTGCGGGAGATGCGGGCGATGTGTCTGACCGGCCCGCACCTCGGGCAGATCATCGACTCCGGCCAGGACCTCAGATCGCAGGCGGCCTACCTGATCTCTCCCCACTACCGGCCCGGCAGCCTCAACCTCCAACTGCGGAACCGGCCCAGTGGCGGCGTCCCGCTGAAGTGGAGCCTGCAGGTGCTGGACCAGGTGCTGGCCGGTCTGCAGGCAGCCGCCGTGAGCGGCATCATCCATCTCGACATCAAGCCGCAGAACATCGTGCTGGACGGCCCCGCCAACATCCGGATCATCGACTGGGGAATGTCGCAGCTGCACCAGGCCGGGCACAGCGTCTCGACGGTCCTGCCCGGGGGCACCAAGTGGTTCGCCAGCCCCGAGCAACTCGGCGACACCACCGCCCCCAGCAGCCTGTCCGACCTGTACGGGGTCGGCGCCCTGGCCTACTGGCTGCTGACCGGAATGGCACCGCTGCGACGCGAGACCGAAGCCTGCGCCGACGGCGACACCGACCTTCTCCGGGTGCACCGCCTGATGCAGGCCGGGACCCGGCCCGAGCGCGCCGACCGCCTCATCCCGGCCGTGCCCGAACCGCTCGGCCGGCTCATCGACCAATGGCTCAGCTACGCGCCTGCCGATCGCATCCCCCACCGGCTGGATCCCGCGGCCGCGCTCAGCTGGGCCCGCGCGGCCTTGGCCTGACTGCGACATCACCGACCACCCCCGATTCCCACCGCCGCCCAGGTCAACCACGAACTGGCGATCGCATGTGGTGATGGGGCTTGCTGTGATTGGACGTTTCCGCTGGTAGGCCTCATCGGGTTTAGTGAAGGCGATCAGTCGGCGCACCTCGCGCCGCTGTCGCCCTAGGAGGGTCTGCATGACCCTGGACACAGATCGCATGAAAGTGAGCGCACGCGCCAGGCTGAACGGTCAGGCGCCGCCCTGCGAGCACCGCGACATACCCCCGCTGACCAAGCATGGGTTACCGCGATGCGCAGAGTGTTTGGCTCTTGGCCTGACCTGGACGCGGCTGCTGGTCTGCCAGACGTGCGGGTGGGTGGCCTGCTCCGACGACTCACCGGGCGCTCACGCCCGGGAGCACTACCGGGAGACCGACCACCCGGTGGCCGCTACGCTGCCGCCCGAGACGCCCTGGCGCTGGTGCTACATCGACGAACGAACGGTGTGAACGGCATCCTCCCGGCCGGCCCTGGTTATCGATTCCGGTGATAACCGGACTGATCATTGCCTGTTTCCCCACTTCAGACTGGGGAGGAGACTTGAACTCCAAGCCGCCTGATCGCGGCCGACGCCCGCCCGCACCTGGTCATGGCTGATGGTGAGACCGAATCAATGGATCTCCCGGGCGATGACCACAAGCAGCGCGGTGAAGGGACATCACGATGAGTCTGAGTAGAAAGATCAGAAACAAGGCACAGGTCATCATGGGCTGGGCCAGGCAGCGCCTTGGCCTGGCCACCGGTAACCAGCGCCTGCAGGCCGCGGGCAAGACCGATCAGGTCATGGGCAACCTGAAGCGGGCCGGCGAGAAGGCAAAGGACGCCTTCAAGCGCTGAGTCATGCCTTCACCCCCGCCGCCCGAGCAGGGGTGAAGGCAGCGAGCCGGCCCGCCTTGATGCTGTCGGCCTTCGCGATGCCCTCGCCTCGCCGCTGCCGCCCATCGTCTCCGACACTCCCGCGCAGTTGATGTATACAGAGGTAGGATTTGATGCGTATCGCATCGTTAGTGCTGATCGTGTGGCTGATCGCCGGGGCTGTCGCGGCAGGCCAGCGCGGTTACTACTCAGGACAGGTCGAGGGCTGCAACCAGGTGGCCACCATCGGCGTGACGATCCTGGCCGGCCCGTTGAACTACCTCGGTATGAACCCGAAGATCGCCTGCCAGACACCCCAGCCGAGCAAGTAGAACCAGGCTCGTCCGGAGGCTCTACAGTGGCGAAAGACGGTCCATCTCGGGGTTGGCTGGCCGGGAAGGGGTGGTGAGCATGGAGTTACGCCAGCTGCGCTACTTCGTCACCCTGGCCGAGGAGCTACATTTCGGCCGGGCCGCCGCCCGCGAGCACATCGTCCAGTCGGCGCTGAGTCAGCAGGTGCAGCGGTTGGAGCGCGAGCTGGGCGTGCGACTGTTGGACCGCAGCACCCACCACGTCGACCTGACCCCCGCAGGCACCGTGTTCCTCATCGAGGCGCGCCAGATCCTCGACCAGGTCGGCAGGGCCACCCAGGCCGCGCGCAACGCCGCCGCCTCCACCCCGACGCTGCGCGTGGGTATCATCGACGCCGCCTACGACTCCATGCCGCAGATCCTGCGCGAACTCCAGGCCGGCCACCCGGATCTGACCATCCACCAAGTCGAAGCCGGCACCCGCGAGCAGTACCGGCAGCTGGCCGATGGGCGGCTGGACATCGGCATCGGCCGCGCCTCCCAGACCCCGCCCGAGATCGCCTCCGAACTGATCAGGCTCGACCCGCTCGGCGTCCTGATCCCCGACGACCACCACCTCGCCGCCCAAGCCGTCGTCCCGGTCGCCGCCCTCGCCGACGAACTGCTGCTGCTCGGCGAGGAGAGCCAGACCCCGGAGCTGAACCAGTTCGTCATCGAGCTGTGCCGCGGCGTCGGCTTCGCACCCACCATCTACGAAGGGACCGTCGAGAGCACCCGGGCCGCCGGTGACCTCGTCCTGCAGCACCGCTGCGTGCACTGCGTGCCTTCCTCCGCCCGCGCCTCCAACCGGACCGGCACCACCTGGCGCCCCCTGACCGAGCCCGTCACCCACTTCCCATGGTCGCTGCTGTGGCGTGAGGCCACCCCCCCACCCCACCTCCAAGCCGTCATCGGCAGCGCCAGGCAACTCGCCGGACGACTCGGCTGGCTACACCCCAGGGAACCGGCATCGCCCGCAGACGCTCCAACGGCCATCAGCCAGGGAGACGACACCCTCTGACCCGCAGAACCGAACGGATGCACCCCTGAACCTGCGCGTCCTGGCGGCCCGTTCCGGTAATCGGTTCTAGTGATCGCCCCTTCCTCGATCGCCTGTTTCCGCGGAGCAAGCAGGGGTGTTAGGTCAAGGTGAACCGGTTTGACCGCCGCGCCGCCACGTCCGTGGCGCCCGGCCCTCTGCCTTGAACGGTCCGCAAGACCGGTCCCTCGCAGACAGCGATTCACCACCATAGGAGTTCCGTCATGGGCATCATCGCCTGGATCATTCTCGGGCTGGTCGCCGGGGTGGTGGCCAGAATGCTGGTCCCCGGCAGAGATCGGCAAGGCCTGATCATCACCTTCATCCTCGGCGTCGCCGGGGCACTGCTGGGTGGCTTCATCGCCACCGAGGTCTTCCACGTCAAGGGCATCCAGGGCTTCTTCAACCTGTCCACCTGGGTCTGCGCCATCCTCGGCGCGGCAGTCCTGCTGATCGGCTACAACATGATCACCAGCCGCCGCTCAGGCAGCCGGGTCGGCCGTCGATGACTCCGCCCGGCACATGCCCACGCGGACGCGGGGATGACCGCTGATGGCCGCCACCGCCGCGATCGTGGTCATCATCGTCGGCGCCATCTTCACCTTCGTGCTGAGCACCGGCCCAGCCGGTGACGTCGACCTGCGCGTCATCGGCATCATCTTGATGCTCGGCGGCACCGGCGGGCTGCTGACCCTGGTGCTGCGCAGCAGATCACGCTGGAGCCAGTCGACCGTCCGCAGCCGCCAAGACGTCATCGATGACGGCCCGCCGCCGCCCCTGCTGGACCCGCCCGGCTACACCACCAGGTGAAGCGGCGACGTCAGCCCGGACGAGGCCGCGAACACCTGGCGTGTCTCTCCCCGGCAGGCTTCCCGGTCTGAGATTCCCTCCATCCGACCCGTCAAGAATCGACCCGAGCTCGCTACCTCACGGAGGCAGACATGTCCGCAATGACGACAGTCGTGGCCATCGCCGTGGCGGTGATCGTGATCCTGGCCATCGGCTTCGTCGTCCTGCAACAGCAACAACGCAGGCGACAGCTTCGCCGCCGCTTCGGCCCCGAATACGACCGCACCATGGACGAACGCGACACCCGTGGCCAAGCCGAACAGGAACTCCGAGACCGCCAACAGCGAGTCTCCACCCTCGACATCAAACCCCTCACCCCCGAATCCCGCCAGGCCTACATCGCGCACTGGGTCACCCTCCAGGAGCAGTTCGTCGACACGCCGGCCCGCGCGGTCAGGGAGACCGACCAACTGGTCACGGCCGCCATGGCCGAACGCGGATACCCCACCGAAGACTTCGACCAGCAACTCGCCGACCTCTCGGTGGTGCACGGCCGTACCCTGCACCACTACCGCCAAGCCCGCGAGATCAGCGTACGCGCCGCCCTGGACGCGGCCTCCACCGAAGACCTGCGGCAAGCCATGGTGCACTACCGCGTCCTGTTCGAGGAACTCCTCAACGACGGCGACGAGCACCACCCCCCATCGGCCGAAGGCCGCGAGGAGCAATCAGCATCTCAGGACGACTCCCGGCAACGGTGACTCGATGTTGACATCCGCGGGAAACCATCTGGAGGTCTGTGATGACGGTGAAGAGCGGCGTCAAGTCCGTGGGCCGCCAGGCGGCCTCAAGCCGCGGGCTGGAATGGCTGGCCCGGGCAGGGTTCGTGGCCTGTGGTGTCACCTATCTGCTGATCGGCGTGCTGGCGGTACAGATCGGCGTGGGCATCGGTGGTGAGGCGGCTGACGCCTCAGGAGCGATGCACGCCGTCGTCGCCTATCCCGGCGGGTTCATCGCCTTATGGCTGGTCGCGGTCGGTTTCGCCGGGCTGGCGTTGTGGCGGCTGGCCGAGGGGATCTATGGGCAGGCCAGCCCGAACGGAGGTACGGCCGTCAAGCGGCTGGCATCACTGGGGCGGGCCATCGTCCACATCGCGCTGTGCATCGCCACCGTCACCTTCCTACTCGACGTCGGAAGCCGGCATAAGGGCGACGACCAGTCCCAGGACATCACCGCCACGCTGATGAGCCATACCGGTGGCCGATGGCTGGTCCTGCTCATCGGCCTCGGCGTCGTAGCGGTGGGTATCAGCATGATCGTGGAAGCCGTCCGCGGGAAGTTCACCGACAACCTGCACATGAACCACATGGGCGTGCGCACCCGTAGGACCGTCAAGGTCTTGGGGGTCGTGGGCATCTTCGCGCGCGGGAGCGTGTTCGCCGTCCTCGGCATGTTCCTCGTCATCACCGCCGCCACCTTCGACTCGAATGAGGCGCAGGGCCTGGACGGGGCGCTGCGCAAGTTCACGCTGACGCCCCTGGGCCCCTGGCTGCTGGTCGCCGTCGCGCTCGGCCTGGTCACCTTCGGGTGTTACTCCTGCTTCGAGGCACGCTGGCGTAAGACAGAGCCCGGCTAGAGACGACTCCACCGGCCTCGACCAAGTCGACGACCAGTACACCCGCCTTCGAGCGGCGCAACAGCGCCCGCGCCCCGGCCTTCGCCGGCACCACATCTGCGGTCGGCGTCCATCCGCGGCCTCGCCATCGGCCTCTTCTCCGGCGCTGGATCCGGTGACGCTGCCCAGCGGAGCTTGGTGATCGGCGGCAACGATGAGCCTTGCTGACTTCGCCCGTATCCGTAGCGTGGCGATGGGCGTTGACTGAGGGGTGTCCGGCTGCCGGCCTGAGGCGGTGAGCCGCGATGGATGCTCGGCCGCCTGCCTGCTCGCAGCACACGTCAGCCAAGGCGTCTTCGGGTCTTTGGAGGATGTCGTGGTCACCGTTCGTGCCAGCGCCAGCATCAGCGTGTCCTTGCCCGAGGCCGTTCCCGCCGACCCGGGACCGGGCCCGATGGTGGTGGCCCTTCCTGGCCTGATGTCGCTGGCCAGGCAGGCCATACCCCGCCTGCTGGAGGCGGTGATCATCCCGCTCGCGCTGTTCTATGCCGCGTTGGCCGCCTTCGGCCTGAACGGCGCCCTGGCCGCAGTGCTCGCCTGGGCCTACGGCAACCTGGCCTTGCGGCGACTGTGCGGCCGTCCCCTTTCCGCGAGCATGATGCTGGCCACGGTCGCGATCACCGTCCGCGCCGCGCTGGCGGCGTGGAGCGGAAGCGCGCTCGTCTACTTCCTGCAACCCGAGCTGGGCACCATCTGCTTCAGCATGGTGTTCCTGGCCTCGGTCCGGTTGCGCCGCCCGTTGGTCGGCAAGCTGATCGGCGAGTACGTCCGACTGCCCCGGGCCGTCATGGCGCATGCGCGCATCCGCCGTTGCTTCGTCCAGCTCACCCTGCTGTGGGCGCTGGTCCTCCTGGCGAACGCCACCTTGAGCATCTGGCTGTTGCTGTCCGTGACGCTCGGCACCTATCTACTCGTTCGCCCCATCGCCGTCGCGGCCATCAGCGTGCTCGCCTTCACCTGCTCGGTGGCGCTCTTCCTGCGGGCGCTACGCCGTCTCGGCCTCCAGGTCAGAGCCGACCACACCCACTGACATCGGGTTTCCTTCCGATGTTTCTCAACAGTTACTTCCGGCGCCGGCCGATCCCGCGCTTGGGCTTGCCCGCCGGAGGCAGCGGCTGGACGACCGTCGTCTCGGCGGGCGTCTCGGTCGGCGGCTCGGCCGGCCACGGGGTGTCCGCCCTTTCGGGCGCCGGGCTGTGGCCGGGCAGCGGGAACACGCCGCCCCACGGCTCGGAGTCGCCCGGCTCGGCGGCCGAGGCCGAGGGCAGCGGCCGCTCCGGGGAGTCCTCGTACGGCTTCGCGCCGCCGGGCGGGATGTCGGTGGGCGGCGCCTCCGGCGGGATCACCGGCTCGAACGGCGACCGGTACACCTCGGTCTCCGGCGGCGTCTCCAGCGGCGTCTCCAGCGGTGTGTCCCCGTGGGGCGGCCGGTACATCTCCCTTTCGGGCTCCGGCTGGTGGCTGAAGGAGTCGAACTGGTCCGGCTGCAGCACCACGGGCTCCGGCTGAGCCGCGGACGGCTGCTCGGGAACGTAGCCGGGCTGGGTGTAGGCGTTCGGATCCTGATAGACCGCGCCGTACTGCACCTGACCGCCCGGATAGGTCTGCACCGGGACGAAACTGATGATCGGCGCGTACGCCGTGCCACCCGGATAGCCGGGGGCGGGCATGGCGGCCGTGGCGTAGCCGGGGCCCGCCGGATAGCCGTGCGGGTCGGGATGGCCAGGGTGACCGGCCATGGCTCCTGCCATGGGTCCGGCCTTGCGGACCGCCGCGGCGTGGGCCATGCGGCGCAGCCGCCCCTCGAAGATGAGCACCGCGAACAGCACGAGCAGCACCAGGACCAGCGCGGGGATGCTGAGCTGCTGGGTCAGGCTCCGCTGGTCGAACTCCGGCGCCGCGTTGCGCATCTCGAGCGGGATCTCGTCCGTCTCGGCCGACTGGCCCTCGGTCGGGGGCGGCGAGGTCGGGGCCTCCGTCGTGCCGGTCACCGGAGGCAGCACGACGTCGGTTTCCTGGGGCGTCGCCGAGACGCTCGGCACGTCAACGGTCTGCGACGGCAGGGTCGCCGGCGGCGGCGCGGTGGTCTGCGTGACCGGCGTCGGCTCCGGCGCCTTCGTGGTCTTCGTCGGCTTGGGAGTCGGGGTCGACTTCGGCGTCGGATTCGCCGTGACGGTCTTGGTGATCGTCGTCTCCGGCGCCTCGGCCTCGGAGCTGGGGGTCGGCAGGGTGGTGGTGACCGTGACAGTGGTCTCGGGCGGGCAGTCCTCGCCGGCGTCACACGGCGGTACCGGATCCGGATCGTAGGCGATGGCCGAGGCGCTCGCGCCGTAGCCGACGAAGGGGCTGGCGCCCACACCGGTCAACGTCAGTGCGAGCAGCACCGCGGACACGGCCGTCGCTCCGGTACGTGCCACCAGTGCCCTCCGCGCAATCCCGCAACTATGGTCAAGGGAATACTAGTCGGGTAAATGCAACAGTAAAGACCGATTTACAACACCTTTCTCCTTGTACGTCCCCGATGCGCCTTGCTGATTGCCCACAGCCCTGCCATCAACACCGCGATCCCTCCCGCCGCCGCCGACAGCCCACGACCTCCGGCCAGCGGATTCACCACTTCCGCGGCCTGCAACCGCACCTGCGGCGCGGCCACCGCCCGGGGCAGCGGCGCCCCCGGGGCATCCATTGACACGCCGGTGACTGACGGCGACGCGGACGCGGTGGGAAGGGCCGCCGGAGGCAACTCCGCCGCGTTCTCCCCTTTCCCCTCAGGCGCGGCTCGGAGAGCAGGTTCCCGCCAGAGACCCCCACCCACCCCCACCTCGGTGCCACCGACCGGCACACCACCCCGCCCCACGCCCCCGCCAACCTCCACGCCCTCTGCCCCCAGACCAGGCCGCACGCCCTCAGCCTCCAGACCAGGCCGCACACCCCCAGCCTCCAGACCAGGCCGCACACCCCCAGCCTCCAGACCAGGCCGCACACCCCCAGCCTCCAGACCAGGCCGCACGCCCTCAGGCGCGCCGACTTCCCTGCCTTGCGGTACGTCAGCCTTCTTGAGCTCTCCCACGCCCTCAGCCCTGCCCGGCTTCCCCTGCTGCCCGACGACCCCGGCCCTACCCGGCTTCCCGGCAATCCCGGCCCTGCCCGGCTTTCCCGACGGCCCGGCGATTCCGGCCCTGCCCGGCTTTCCCGACTGCCGGACGATCCCGGCCTGGCCCGGCTCCCCCTGGTTCGTGGAGCCCTCGGCCGTGGCCGACGTCCACGGCTGCTCGGCGACCTCGGTCGACCCTGGCACCTCGGGCTGTTGGGGGGCCTCCGCCGTCCCCGGCTCGCGGGTCTGCCGTCGAGCCCTCGTGACCGTCTTCGCCTCGCGTTGCCGTACGGTCTGGCGCTTGTCGGCCCTGGCTTCGGGGTCGACGCGCACCGCCTCCCCGCCGAAGGCGGGCGCGTCGTCCGGCTCTGCGCCCCGCACCGGTACGCCGGTGGCCTCCGTCATGGTCGTCAGGCCTTTCCCACCCCCCAGGCGGACCCTGGCCACGGCCGCGAGCGCCACTTCGCCCGCCCCCTCCGGGACGGTGAGCACCACGTCCACGGCCCGTCTGCCGGAGAGCTCGCCCAGGACGCACGCCCGCGCTCCGGCCACGACCGCCGTACTCGACCCCGAGGTCTCCATGTCAGCGAGCGTCCGCGCGGCGAGCGCACTGGCAGCGGAGACGCCGTCGGACGAGCCGGCTGAGATCCCTTCACCGGAGGCCGGAGCAGCATCCGCGCCGAGCCCCGAAGAGGGCATCACGGACGCCGAGCCATCACGCTCGACCGCCCCCTCCGACGCCGTCGGCTCAGCCGCACCCTGTGAAACGAGCGGCTCAGCCGCAGGCGGTCCCTGCGAGGCGAGCGGCTGCCGCGTGGTCAGGGTCTGCGGGTCGGTCCCGTTGGCCGGTTGCTTCACACGGGACGGCGACGAGCAGGTCAGGGTGGTGAGGGCATGGACGGGGGTGGTGGCCACGGCCAGCCGGGCGTCAGGCGCCGTCCCGTCGAAGCGCACCCGGTACCGCAGCACGTCCCCCGCGCTGACCCCGGTGCGCAGTCCGGCGGAGTCGTCCACCCGGTCGAGCACCATGGTCACCCCGGCCGCCGCCGCGGGCACCGCCGGCGCCGCCACCAGAACCAGGGCTCCGCCCACGATCCAGCCCCGATTCATTGAAGCCGCCTCCCCCGATGCGACGATTACTACCAGTAATACTTATGTCACACAGAGCAACCATTCAACCCCTGCGACAGCAGTTTCTCCACGGCCTCCATGACCGGCAGGTCGGCCCCCAGCCACTCCACGTCGTAGTATCCGCCCGGCTCCAGCCACCGCAGCGCCAGGTGCTCCTTCGCCTCCGGGGTCCCCGACGTCACCGTGGCGAACCAGACGCGCAGCACGTACCCCTCGCTCAGCGGCCAGTCCCCACCGACGCGCTCCCCGACGCCGACCTCGACCCCGAGCTCCTCCCGGCACTCGCGCACCAGGGCCTCGATCTCGCTCTCCCCCGGATCGACCTTCCCGCCGGGGAACTCCCATCCCCCGGCCAGCTCAGGCGGGTCGGCACGCTGCGCGGCGAGCACCCGGCCGCCCGGGTCGAGGATCACCGCGGCGACCACGATCACCGTCATCAGGCGTTCTCCAGCCTCTCCAACTGGGCGATCACGTCAGGGTTCCGCAGCGGCCGGGTGAAGCCCACGATCTTGTCCCGGTTGTCGTAGGCCGTCACCTTGATCGGCCCGCACAGGCGGCAGCGCGCCTCCACCATCTTCCCCTTCGACACGACCATCCCCACATGTCCCGGATTGTTCGGCGAGGTGCCGGGCCCCGCGTCGAAGAACACTAAGTCCCCCGGCTGCTCGCTGCCCTGCTCGATCTTCACCCCGAACGGCCACTGCGTGAACGTGGTGCGCGGGATCGACAGCCCCGCGGCCCGGTAGGCGGCGAACACGATGCCCGAGCAGTCGAACGAGTCCGGCCCGGTCCCGCCCCACACGTACGGCTTGCCACGCTGGTCCAGCGCGTACGCCAGGATCTTCGCGACCACGTCGCTGGGCGCGGCCTCGACCAGCGGGTCGTCACAGGCGTCGTCCGCCTCCGGCGGCACCTCGACCTCGCCGGACTTGGCGTACCCCCTGGCGATCTCCTGGACCTGGTCCACGTACCACCAGGCGCGGTTGTAGACGAACAGCGCGCCCCGCACGTTCTCGGGGGCGCCGTTGCGCTTGAGCATCTTGGCGGCGCCGAGGATCGCGTCGGCGGGGTTGTAGACGTCGCCGACGCCGTCCCCGTCGCCGTCGGAGGCGTAGCCGTTGAACTGCGACGACATCGGGATCCTGGCCTTGCCGCCCCACGTGCTGATCAGGAACTGCATCGGGCCGGCCGCGCCCGCGTAGTTGGTGCCGCTCTTCACGCCCGGCAGGTCGGAGCGGCCGTGGTTCGTCTCACGCTTGCCGACGGCGGCCAGGACGCTCCACTGGACGCCGACCTTCTCGCCGTGCTTCCGGTAGAGCTCCAGGTACTCGGCCGGGATGTCGGCGGCGGCCGAGTCGGAGGCCTCCTGCACCCGCGTGCCGTCGTCGGTGCAGTCGGGCTGCTCGCCGCCGTTGCCGATGAAGGACGGGATCGACGTCATCATCATCGGCGACATGATCACCAGGGCCAGCAGCAGCATCCCGGCGACCACGACCGCCAGGAGGACACGAGGGCGGGAGACGTTCACCCTTCGGGGTCTCCGTCCTGACCTTCGCCGGCGGGCCGCAGCTCGAAGACCCGCCAGTCGGAGCCGAGCTGGCTGACCGTGACCGCGTACTCCTCCGCCAGCTGCTTGGTGCCGCTCTTCGTGGCGAGTTGCTGCGTGCCGGCCACCACGAACACGACGGAGGTCTTGTCGACCTGCCGGATCTCCTTGAGCGCGGCCGTCGCTGTGGAGACCACCTCGTCGGCGCGGTTGCGCTCCACCGTGCCGGGCGAGGTCAGGGTCCTGGCGAGGATGTCGCCCAGCTCGGCCGTGGTGTACTGCTTCACCCGCGCCGCGTAGGCCGCCGGGTCCTCGTCGTGGCGGAACGTGCCGTACTCGACGGTGAACCGCTCCGCCAGGTCGGCGGCGGCGGCGAGCTGCTCCTTCGACATCGGCAAGTACGAGTAGACGTCGAAGGGCGCGTCGCTGGCGGTGGCCAGCGGTGTGCTCTCGACGACGGGCGAGCTCGTGGTGACGCCGGCAGGCGCCTGTTCCGCGACCGGCTCCTCAGGATCCGGCCACAGCGCCAGGTAGAGCCCCACAGCGGCGATGATCACCACGACGGCGGCGAAGGCCACCCCTCGCCTGTCACCGGGCTGGGCCATGATCAGTCCTTGTCGGGATTGGACGGGTTGAGCCAGAACGGCACCGGGGGCTCGTCCTTACGGGAGCTGCCCCACAGCGGTGGCGGCTCCGAACGCCTGTCGGAGCCGGAGGAGCCGCCGAACATCCCGCCGCCGGACCCGCCGGACCCACCGCCGAAGACCCGCCCGTCAGGGTTGCGGCCGAAGATGCCGCCGCCCGAGGAGCCGTTGGACGAGCCGTTCGACCGGGAGTCGCTCCAGCGGGAGCGGCGCGAGCCACCGGACCCGCTGAAACGGGACCCGCCCGACCGGGAGCCGCCCGAGCCACCTGACCCGCCCGACCGTGAACCGCCCGAGCCGCCGGACCCGCCGAAGCGGGAGCCGCCCGACCGCGAGCCACCCGACCGGGAGCCGCCGGAGCCACCCGAGCTCCGCGAGCCGCCAGAGCCCCCGGAGCCGCCGCGAGGCGCCCAGCCACCACCGGAACGGCCGCCGAACCAGCCGCCACCCGAGCCACCCGAGCTGCCGCCGGACGCGGCAGAGCCGCCACCCGTGCCGCCTCCCGTGCCGCGCGGGCCCGCGCCGGGCGAGGCGCCACGGGTGCGGGTGGGCGTGCCGCCCAGGTTGAGCGGCGGCGCGTCACCCTGGCGCGGCGCCGGTCCCTGCCTGCCGGGCCCCCTGCCGCCCTGCTGGTCCGTGTCCAAAGGCGCGGGCACCCGGACACCCGACGGCGTCGCCGCGCCCTCCGACTCCTCGCCCCTGGCCCGGCCCTGCGCGACGGCGGAGGCCACCCCGCCCGCCACGCCGCCGGTGGCCGCGTGGATGAGGGGCTCGGCCTTACGCGCGCCCCAGCGTCCGATCCTGGCCGAGGCGACCGGCGGCAGCACGTTCGAGGCCCGTTCCAGCACCGGCGAACTCGCCGCCTCGCCGAGCATGCGGGTGGTCAGCGTGTGACCGCCCATCGAGGCGAACAGATGCTGGAACGGCCGCCGGTAGAAGAACACCGCGATCGTCAGCAACGCCATGAACAGGATCTGCAACCCCCAGGGCATCGCCGTGGAGATGATCAGCGCGTAGCCGTACACGAGCACGCTGAGCACGAGCGCGAGCACGGCCTGCCTGAGCAGGGTGCCGATCAGCATCTCCACCCAGCGCATGGCGATGATCCGCCCGCTGCCCGGATGGACGCCGATCAGCAGGAACACCGGCCCGAGTATCAGCAACAGCAGGAAGCCCACCTTGAGCACCAGCAGCGAGACCGCCACCAGGAAGATGAGCACCCCCGCCACCAGGGCGGCGATGAGCGCGCCGATGGCCACGCCGAGCCGGCTCGTCCAGTCCCGGCCGGAGAAGATGAAGTAGCGCGAGTCGTTCTTCAGCTTGTCGGCGATCTCGATGTACTTCGCCTGGTGGGCGGCCCTGTCCGGCGCGGGGTTGGCCGCTGTGGCCGCCGGTATGGACTGGGTCTCCAGCATGACGCGGCCGAAGTCGCGGACGATGGGCTGGTTGGGGTCGGCGGTGCCGAACTGGCCCATCAGCCAGGGCTTGCACACCAGCGTGGACCACAGGGCGTCGGCGTTCTGGTCGACGCCCGGCGTGCCGTTCTGGCCGAACCCGCCGGCCTTGACGGCGGGGCTGGCGTCACCGGGCGGCGGCAGGCAGGAGGCGCCGCCCGCGCCGGGCAGCCCGGAGAACGCGGAGTTGACCACTTCGCCGGTCTTGTCGGTGACGATCTTGCCGAGCCCGGTGAAGTCCTGCGGCCGGCTGAGGAACCAGGTCGCCACCGTGACCGCGAGCACCATCCAGATCACGCCTTCGGCGGTGGTGGTGGCCCGCTTGCGGATCAGGCCGTACCAGGCCAGCCAGATCGCGCCGAGGATCACGATGGGCTGCAGGTAGGGCCAGTACATGGCCTGCGCCAGGTTCGTGACGATGTCGTCGACGACGTCCTTGATCGACTGGAGCGGTCCCTCGGTGGCCGCCGCCTGATAGGTGGTGATCGTCAGCCGGTCGACCGCCTTGGCCCACAGGAAGATCGTGTTGGCCCAGGAGTTGCCGAGGACCGCGGCGATGTCGGAGCAGCCGAGCTCGTGGGTGTGCCAGAACTGGCCGCTCATGCCGAACTGGCCGTAGTTGGTGGTGGGTGGCTGTACGCCGCCCTCCGGCACCGGCGCCGCCATCAGGCCGTCGGTGCCGCTGCCGATCACCTCGGGGGCGAGCTCGCCCGAAAGGTCACAGGGCGCCGCCGCGGCGGGCGACATGCTGCCCACGACGAGCGGCACCACCAGGATGCCCAGGAGCACCACCAGGGCAAGCGTCAACCGTCTGGATAGTCGGATCCTCATGACCGCACCTCCTGCGCCCGGACCACTCCCCCTTGAAGATCATGCCCGTTGCCGTCGGGTTTGTCGTGTGTCGGGTTCGTGTCGAGCCAGCGGAGCAGGTCCTCGGAGATCAGATCCACCCCGATCCGCCCTGCCCTGCCGTCCAGATCACGAAAAATGCACTCACCGTTGCCGAGTGAGCGCAAGACGGCCTTGTGCTCCTCAGATGCTTCCACCCCGAGCAGTGACATGACGTGGTCGACCTCCACGCGTTCGGTGGACCGGAAGGCGAAAACGGAGGACAGGCAGTTGGTCACCTGTTCGTTGAGCAGGTCGCCGGCGTTCTGCGACACCAGGACGAGTGCGGTGTTGCGGGAGCGGCCCATCCGGCTGACCTCGGGCACCAGCTTGGCGCCCTCGGGCGTGGACGTGATCGCCCACGCCTCGTCGAGGAAGATCGCCTTGGGCGCGCGCCGGTCCAGCCCGTTCATCAGCCGCCGGGCGAACTGGGAGACCAGATAGAGCAGCGCCACCGACAGGCGCTGCTCGTAGGAGTAGTCGTCCCTGGTGGTGGCCACGTCGGGCAGCGTCAGACCGCCCAGGGTGAACACGGTGGTCCACCCCTCCGAGTCGATCTGGTCGCCGCCGGAGGGGTCGAAGCAGAGCCGGGCCAGGTGCATCTCCGACATCGAGCGCAGCACCGCGCCCAGGTTCTTCGACGCGGCGTCCTCGGTCTGCTCCAGGTAGTCGACGACCTTGCCGAGCGAGGGGTCGGGCGCGTTCGACACCGCCGCCACCGCCTGGATCATCGCCGACTCGCGCTCCTCCGACATCCTCGGCAGCAGCAACCGCAGCGTCTCGGTGGCCATCGTCTTCTTGGCCGCGATGTCGTCGCCGAACGAGAACGGGTCCAGCAGCCCCGGCGCGGCCGAGCCGAGCGGGATGATCCGCGCCTTGCGCTCGCGCTTCTGCAGCAACTGCACGAGCGACTCGGCGTCGCCCTTGGGGTCGATCACCGCGACGGTGACCCCGCGCAGGGCCATCTGGTAGATCATCAGCAGCGCGAGCGTCGTCTTGCCGCCGCCCGGCTCGCCGGTGATCGCGATGGCGGTCGGGCGGTTGCGGCTGGCCGCGAGCAGCGGGTCGAAGTGCACGATGCTGCGCGCCCTGCCGACGGTCTCGCCGATGTACGGGCCCAGCCAGCCCTCACCGGCGTCCTCCAACCGGTCGCCGAGGTCCACGGTGGCCGTCGCCATGCCGCCCGCGATCGTCCGCAGCGGCTGGCGCTGGGCGTAGGCGTTGACGCCTACCTTCTCCCCCGGCAGCGCCTCGCAGAACAGCGAGAACTGGTCGCCCGTGGAGTTGACGACGTCGATGCCCATGTCGCGGTAGTGCTCGACGACCGCCTCCACCCGCTGCACGCAGATGTCCTCGGACGGGGCCGACACGATCAGCCGGTGCCATCCGTACACGAAGGGCAGTCGCTCCTTGGTGATGCCGTGCTCCAGCATGCGGGCCGCGTCGATCTGCTCGGCCAGCGCCAGCGGCGCCTCCGCGCCGGCCTCCCGGATGTGGATGTCCATGTCGCGGGCGTGCGCCAGCTTGCGCGCCACATCCCTGGACGCCTTGACCGGAGGGATCAGCCGCATCCGCGAGGAGATCTCCACCGGAAAGGGCAACTGGTCGGAGAAGTGCATCCACGGCTCGCCGTCCGGGAACGGCATGATGTCGGGGAACCGGGCGAACGACAGATGCGCCACATAAGAGTCACCCTGCGGCTGCACGATGCGCAGCAGCGACCTGCCGTTGTGGATCTCGCCTTCCACCAGCGACTCGATCTCGCCCTTGCCCCAGCGCCGCTTCGGGCTGGCCGACGGCGGCGCGTCCGCCAGCGCCCCCGCCGCCGCGTGCTGGAACAACCACGCCACCTCGACCGAGGTGGCGTGACGGGCGTACAGGGCGCTGGAGGCGAGGGCCCGGCCCAGCCGTTCGGCCTGCTCGGTCCATCGGCGGATCTCACCGTCGGGCACGTGGTCGTCGTCGAGGCCGAGCGCCTTCTCCGTCCGCTGGTAGAAGCCGAACAGCTGCGAGAGCACCCCGCTGCCGAGCTGCTTGCCCCGGGGACCGAGCCGTACGCCGAGATAGACCTCCTTGGACCAGAAGTCCTTCGCCCAGACGTGCCGGTACATCTCCTCCAGGTAGTCGCGCCAGCCCGGCCCCTCGTCGGAGGTGGAGTTGAGCGCCATCGCCCACTCGGCCGCCGGATAGGCGCGATGCGCCACCCGCAGATGGACCTCGGCGTCCGGCATCCTGATCGCCGCCAGCGCGATCGTGATGTTGGTGGCCAGCGACTCCCGCTCCTCCGGCGTGACGAACTCGTAGCTGACCGTGGGGAGACGGAAGTACGCCCATGCGGAGGAGTCTGTGAGCAGGATGCGGTCGTCGAAGTAGCGGACCGCCAGGCGCTGATGCGCTCGGGACGCCCTGCTCATGCCGCCCCCTCGGCGCATGAACTGGCCATACCTGCTCGCATGTTCACTTATCGCTCACCGATTCTCGTGCCCGGGGGGTCACTCGCCAACTCCTCTTCGCTCGGTCGGATCCGCTGTGCCGCGAAGCCCGCCACCACGACCCCGGCGAGGGCGAGGTACGCCCGCCGCCCGGCCGCGCGCAGCTGCCCCGGATCGACGACCTCGTCGCCGCCCGGCGCCAGCCCGTCCTCCCAGGGGACCCGGACGATGGCCCGGCACCTGCCGCTGGCCACCGCCTCCGCCTGCTCCACATCCGCCATCGAACGCCTGCTCACCCCGTTGACCACCATGACCGCCCGCCGCCTCAGGTCCGCGCAGCCGTGGCCGTCCAGCCACTCGTACGTCATCGCCACGGCCTCCGGGGCCTCCTCGCTCGCGGGGAGCACCAGGACGAGCTGGTCGGCGTACGGCAGCACGCGCGCCGCCAGCGAGGCCGCCGGGTCGATGACGGTCAGCTTGTAGTGCCGGTCGAGCAGGCTCAGCGCCTCGCCCAGCCGGTGGTCGGAGAAGAGGTTGCGATCGGCCAGCCGCTGCTCGGCCTCCGCGTCGCTGTCGGCCCCGACCACCTCAAGCCCGGACGCCGTACGGGTGGTGAAGCCGCGCATCGTCAGATAGCCGCTCACCCCGTGCAGCCCCGCGAGCAGCGACGTCAGCGTCTCCGGCGTCTCCTGCTCGATCCTGCTGGTCAGGCTCCCGCCGCCGGTCGCGGCGTCCACCGCCACCACCCGGTCGTCGCGGTAGCGGGCCAGCGTGTGGCCGAGCATCAATGCCGTCGTGCTCTGGCCCGCGCCGCCCGTACATCCCAGCACCACGATCCTGCGGCTGCCGCCGAACACGCCCCTGGCCCTGGCCTCGTCGATCTCCGAGCCGTCGGTCCGCACCCCGTTGCCGCCGACCACCACCTGAGCGATCCGCCGCCAGCCGCCGGAGTCGCGCCCCACGACGGACTCCACACGCCGTACCCGCGGCTCCCGCTCCTCGGTCCTCGGCACCGGCACGGGCGGCCCGGTCGCGACATCCCGCCGCTCCGGCGCCTGCGGCCGCCCCACGAACCGCAACCGCTCCTGCTCCATCGCCGCCCCCGAGGCACCCCCCTCACGCGCCTCCAGCCCCACCACGGACCGCTCCTGCTCCTGTTCTTGCTCCTGCCTCACACGCTGCTGACGCTCGGCGGACTGACCGTCCTCCTCGGACTCCCGGTCCTGGACCGGCTCCAGAGGCTCGACCGAGCGCAGCCGCTGCGGAGATGGGCGGCGCGCGGGGGACTGCCGGCGCTCCTCCGCAGACCGCTCGGCTCCAACACGCTCGGACGGCTCGGACTCCGCGCTCTCAGACCGCTGAGCCTCTACGGAGGACGAGTGGTGGGGCGTGGGCGGCAGGCTCTCCAGTGGCCGCAGCGCCTCGGACGGGACCTCCGGGGCTGTCGACGACGGGGACGGGGCTTCCTCGCCCTCTGGGGCGCCTACAGGCCCTTCCTCGACGCCCTGGGGGCGCTCGGAAACGTCCCTCTCAGGGGTGGGCCCCTCGTCGTCCCGAGGTGAGGAGCCGGTGGGGGCCTGGAGCTCTTCGTCGGCCTGCTCGGGACGGGTGAGATCGTCGTGCTGAGCGGGATCCACCCGCTCGGGTCGAACGGACACCGAGGGAACCGCGTCGTCATGGTGGACCGGCAACGCGGGCAGCTCCGGGTCCGGCCCCTTGCCTCGCAACGGGCGGGACAGCTTCACCGGCGTCGAGTCGGGGTTCAGCGGCGACCAGCCCCGCTGGGCGTCCGGCAGCAGCAGAGCGGGCCCCAGCCTCGGCGGCTGCCCCTTCCGGTGCTGGTTCCTGGCGACTTCGTCGTCCCGGCCGTGCTCGTCCGCGGTCCGCTCGTCCTCGCCGCCCGGCAGGGCCGAAGCCTCTGACGGCGCGTCGGCGCTGGCGGCTAGCTTCCGCAACCGCCGCAGCGCCTCCGTGTCCATCGGCTTACCCGCCGCGGCCTGCCGCGAGGTCCGCCCCCCTGCACGCTCACCCGACTCACCCGGACGCGAACTCCGCCCGCCCGCCTCGCTCCCTGAGGCCTGACCGGAGGCCCGCTCGCCCGCCCTCTCAGCGACGCCGCCCGCCGCCGCCTCGTGCCGGGCGTCGTCAAGGTCATCCTGTACGGCGCCTTCGACCGCATCGAGCTCAGCCCGCGCGTCACCGCGAGCGTCACGCCCGGTGCGCGGGCCGTCATGCACACCGTCATGCGGACCGTTGGAGGCATCGCCGCGAGCGGTTCGGGCGGCGCTGCCGGTGCCGACGGTGCCGGCGGTGCCCACGGTGCGGACGTCATCGCGCCCCGCTTCTCCGTCGCCGCGGCCGGTGGATGCGCCTTCCGGGGTGTCGCGCACCAGACGGAGAGCGGCCGACGTGTCTCTCCCGTCCCGCACCCCGCCCTGCGCATCCCGCCCGGCACCCCGCGAACCACGCACAGCGCCCTGAGAGCCCCTCACCGCGCCCTGCGGGTCCCTTGCGGTGCTCTGCGGGTCTCGGGGGGTCCGCGCTCGGGCCGGGGTGTCCTGGCCGGTCTTCGGAACGGTCGTGGTTCTCGGGGCGGCCGATGTTTCCGCCGGGTCTCTCGTCTCGGCGCGGGGGTCGCGTACGGGCTCGTGGTCCTGGCGCGACGGCGGGAGGGCGAGGGCGGTGGTGCCGAGGGCGGGGGCGGCGCCGGGGCGGGTCCGGGAGCCCCAGCCCGCGCTGGGGGACGGCGACTCGGCGAGCGGGGCCTGTGCGGCGGCGACGGCGGCGGCCGCCACGGCGGGGCGGACCTGGCGCGGGCCGGCGATGCGCTGGGCCGAGCGCTTGCGCTGGGCCTGGCGGGCCTTGCGCGTCGACTTGACGCGGACCCGGGCCGGCGAGGCGCGCCAGACCCGGCCGGAGAAGCTGATCGTCTCGGGCTCGGCCCCGGGCGCGAGGCGGTACCAGGCGCGCGGCTGCCCGAGGTAGCGGAGCTGGGATTCGAGCAGCTCGGTGAGCCGCTTGCCCTCGATGACGGGGCGGGTCGACAGCCACGTCACGATCCCGGGGGGCACGAGGTAGAGGACGTGCCAGGGCATCTCCACCGGCACGCCGACCAGCCAGAGCAGGAGCGACCACGGCACGAAGACGCCGACGAACACGCCGATCCAGACGATGGGCAGCGGCATGGGGAGCCGTAGGTCGTACAGCTTGTAGAGCCGCTTCTCGATGCGCCAGATGTTCGTATACGTAGGCAGGTCCACGCGGTCCTCCTCTCCACCCGCTCGTTCATGACCGCCAAGGAGCGGTCTCAACCCTTTACTGGATGCCCAGGGCTCCCGCGATCGCCTTGGCGGTCACCTCGATGATGTTGGGCACGTAGAAGATCACGCCGATGGCCACGGCCAGGATGAGGAACTGCACGAACCTCGTGATCTCGCGGGTGAAGAGGAAGAACAGCGCGACCACGGAGACGACCACAAGGAAGAGCGGCGCGAAGAACGCGCGCAGGAAGTCGGCGAGTCCTTCGGTGTTGACGCCTGTGGGTGCGGGTGTCGGCGTCAGTTCGATCAGGTTGAGCACTATCGTTTTCAAAATCACTTCGTGTCCTCCCGGGGGTGCCGATCAGCAGCGCGGTCGTGCGTCTATCCAACGGCCCGACCGGCGCCGCGGATGTCGTCGACGTACCATTTGTCGCCCTGCTTCACGACCGTGAGGCGATAGGCCTGCTGGAGGCGGCCCGCTCCCGCGCTCGCGTCGGTGGCGATGGGGTCGGTGGTCGCGGCCGCGCCGTCAGGCAGGACCCACACCACGACCGCCTGGATCTCTCGGGTGGCACCCCCCACGGGCACCACGACACTCTTGAGCTCCGCGAAGGAGAAGGCACCGGCGAAGCTCGGCAGGCTCGTGCCGGCCGTGACGTAGCGCTGCAACTCCGCGCCGTTGCCCGAGGCGTAGTTGCGGAAGAAGCCTTCGAGCTGCGGCTTGAGCTCGGTCGCCGCCGCGTCGTCGCTCTCCGCCTGCGCCACCTGCGGCAGGTCGGCGGGCCCCGGCGCGGGCAGGATCGCGGGCCAGCCCGAGACGACGAACCTGCTGCCGTCACTCGAGTAGTAGATGGGCACGGACAGGTGCAGCCTGCGGCTGCCCGTCTGGAAGGCGACCGTGACGACGGCGTTGGCGTCGTCGGTGACCTCGATGTCGTACGGCTGGATGGCGACGGCGCCCAGCTTGCCGTTGCCGTCCCAGCCCAGCTGCTGATCCATGCCGTCGGCCAGGAACGCGGCCAGCTTGCCGGACCTGCTCACGGCGTCCTCGGGACTGAAATTCAGGTAAACGCCGGCGAACTGGGCGGCGAATGCCATGCCACGATCAGTCGGGAAGTCACTCTCCGGCTGCACGGTCTCATTCGGAGCGGCGGTGTTCTGCCCGGTAAACCGCTCAAAAGGTGCACGGATCCCATTAACCACGATAACCACGATAAGCGCCCAGAGAATGATGCGGCCGGTCCACACCAGCCAACGCCCGCCGCCGCCCGACCAACCGCCACGTCGCGGCCTGCGCGGAGGCGGCGCGTCGAAGGCGGCTGTGTCTGAGCGTACGGAAAGCTCGGGGTCGCCAGCGATCCGAGGACCGTGCTGGACGGTTGACCTACGAGCCATCACGCCTCCGCTCGCGCCAATCGCCCCGGCTGGCGCGGTGTCGTCCGTTGCCGATCCCCATCATCCGTGGTGAAGCAGTCACCTTATCCGGTCTCCGCCATTGTTCCAGGAAAGCCATGCCCATGCTGCAGGCATCGCCGTCCGGTAGCAAACCGAGTGCGCATGGGACGCATCGGAGTGCCAACTTGTGAGGGTTCCCTGTCGAATGGGCATTTGACCAGGCCAGAGACCTAAATTCGCATAGCCCGGCAGCCACGAAATCCTGTCCTCATCGCGCCGGGTGCCGTTGACCTGCGGAGACGTACCGAAAAACAGGAACGGCCGGCTGCCCGATACCGGGCAGCCGGCGCGTCCGTATCCGGGGGTCGTCGTCAGGCGGGCTCGGGGTCCTGGTTGCCGACCGGCTGCCTGCGCGCGTGCAGGTCCACCACCGTGGGCTGCACCGCCCGTTCCAGCGACCCGCGCAGCTCCGCGAGCATGCTCGTGGCGTCGCGGGCGCGCAGCTGGGTGGCCAGCTCCTCCCGCTCGTCGACCTTCCTGCGCAGGTAGGCCTCGCGGTTGACGCGCAGGCCGTACATGAGCTCGACCCTCAGCAGGGCGAGCTCCTCCTCCAGGCTGATGCCCGTGAGCTTGGGCGCTGGGCGTTGTTTCCGGATGATGCGTCTCATGAGGGGCCTCCCGAGTCAGCGTGAACGCCGTGTGGATTCGACGCGCGGGCGGCCCAAGTGGTTGACGCCGCAGTTGTCCCTCAATCAAGTTCGCCGGCGACGAAGACGAGCTCACGCCCCGGCCGGTCGGGCGCGTCGCGGACCTCGCGGCAGCCGAACCCGGCCCGGCTCAGCGACCGCTCGACCTCCCCGCGGCTCCGGAACCGCAGCGTGGAGTCGGACGTGAGGACGGCGCCGTCCGACGCGAAGACGTACGTGTGCCGGAAGGTGACCAGCGGACCGGACACCTCCAGCACGTCACACCACGACTCTACGACCCCGACGCCGTGCACGTCGGTGACGGCGTGGGTGCGTGCCCGGTCCCACTCCTCCCAGGCCCGGCGGGCCGGGTCACGGGTCTCGAAGACCAGCACGCCCGCCGGTCGCAGGGCGGCCCGGACCCCGGCCAGGGTGGCGGCCCAGTCCTCGTCGGTGAGGAACACCTGCGCCACGTTGCCGGTCATGGTGACCAGATCGACCTGGAGGGGCGGCAGCGTCGTGGCGTCGCCCAGGATCCACCGCACCCGGTCCGCGCCCGGTTTGCCCCGCGCGACGTCGAGCGAGGCCCCGGCCGGGTCCACCCCGGTCACCTCGACCCCGCGCCGCGCCAGCAGGCACGCCAGCGAGCCGGTGCCGCAGCCCACGTCCAGGACCCGGCGCGCGCCGAACTCGTCCACCATGGCGGCGTAGAGGTCGAGGTCGCCCCGGTCGGGATCGAGCGGATCGTAGATCCGGGCCAGCCGGGGGTCGCCGAAGATCGGATCGGGCACGCCGCCCACGCTAGGCGACCGGCGAGGGCCGTTTCAAAGCGTTATCCGCGCACAGGAGCTCGGTCAGACGTTGAAGCGGAACTCGACCACGTCGCCGTCGCGCATGACATAGTCCTTGCCCTCGATCCGGGCCTTGCCGGCGGAGCGGGCGTTGGCGATCGAGCCGACCTCGACCAGGTCCTCGAAGGAGACGACCTCGGCCTTGATGAAGCCGCGCTGGAAGTCGGTGTGGATCACGCCGGCCGCCTCCGGCGCGGTGGCGCCCTTGGGGATCGTCCAGGCCCTGCTCTCCTTGGGCCCGGCCGTCAGGTAGGTCTGCAGGCCGAGCGTCTCGAAGCCGACCCTGGCCAGCTGCGAGAGGCCGGACTCCTGCTGGCCGACCGACTGCAGCAGCTCCAGCGCCTCCTCGTCGTCGAGCTCCACCAGCTCCGACTCGATCTTGGCGTCGAGGAAGACGGCCTCGGCGGGCGCGACCAGGGCGGACAGCTGGGCCCGGAGGTCGTCGTCGGTCAGCTCGTCGGCGTCGAGGTTGAAGACGTACAGGAACGGCTTGGCCGTCAGCAGGTGGAGCTCGCGCAGCTCGGCGCCGTCCAGCCCGGCCTCGAAGACGGTCTTGCCGGTCTCCAGGACCGCGAGCGCGGCCTCGGCGGCCTCCAGGGCGGCCTTCTTGTCCTTGTTGTGGCGCGACTCCTTCTGCAGGCGCGGGATGGCCTTCTCGACCGTCTGCAGGTCCGCCATGATCAACTCGGTGTTGATC
Organism: Nonomuraea sp. ZG12; assembly: GCF_052068115.1. Taxonomy (NCBI): domain Bacteria; kingdom Bacillati; phylum Actinomycetota; class Actinomycetes; order Streptosporangiales; family Streptosporangiaceae; genus Nonomuraea; species Nonomuraea sp. ZG12. The sequence continues at coordinate 141,533 of NZ_JBQHCW010000009.1, read as the reverse complement.
GTCTCGATGTCGCGCTTGGGCGAGATGTCGCCGTCGACGTGCGTGACGTCGGGGTCGTTGAAGACCCGGATCACCTGGCAGATCGCGTCGGTGTCGCGGATGTTGGCGAGGAACTGGTTGCCTCTGCCCTGCCCCTCGGAAGCGCCCTTGACCAGGCCCGCGATGTCGACGAACTCCACCTTGGCGGGCAGGATCTTGGCCGAGTCGAAGATCTCGGCCAGCTTGGGCAGGCGCTCGTCCGGCACCCCCACGATGCCCACGTTGGGCTCGATGGTGGCGAACGGGTAGTTGGCCGCGAGGGCGTTGCCGGTCTTGGTCAGCGCGTTGAACAGCGTGGACTTACCGACGTTGGGCAGGCCGACGATGCCGATGGAGAGGCTCACGCCCAGCGAGTTTACTTGCTCCGGCGAGGCAGCCGGTTATGGCCGCGACGGGCCCAGGCGTGTCGGGCTGAGATCCCGGCCCGATGTGCTGCGATCATCGATCGAATGGACGTCGTCTCCCTCCTCATCGGCCTGCTCATCGGCCTGCTGGCCGGCGCTGCCATCGGGTTCCTGCTGGCCAGGACGAGAGCGGCGGTGCGAGTGGCCGAGGCCGACGCCAGGGCCAGGTCCTCCGCCGAGAAGCTCGTCTACGTCGAGGAGCAGCTCGCCGAGCGCTTCCAGGCCCTGTCCACCCGGGCGCTCGACGTCAACAACGTGCGCTTCCTGGAGCTGGCCGAGACCCGGCTGTCGGCCAGCCGCGCCGAGGCCAGCGGCGACCTGGAGCAGCGCAGGCAGGCCGTCGAGCACCTGGTCGAGCCGCTGAAGGACGCGCTGGCGCGGGTGGAGGCGCAGCTGCGCGACACCGAGTCCGGTCAGCGCGCCGCCCGCGCCGAGCTGGCCAGGGAGATGGATTTCGTCCGGCACAGCCACGAGCAACTGCGGTCGCAGACCATGGCGCTGGTACGCGCGCTGCAGCGGCCCGAGGCGCGCGGGCGCTGGGGCGAGATGCAGCTGCGCCGGGTCGCCGAGATCGCCGGGATGCAGCGTCACTGCGACTTCGACGAGCAGGTGACCGAGGGCGCCCAGCGGCCCGACATGGTGGTGCGGCTGGCCGGCGGCAAGAACATCGTGGTCGACTCCAAGGTCTCGCTGGCCGCCTACCTGGAGGCCGCGGAGGCCGCCGACGAGTCCCTCGCCTCGGTACGGCTCGACGCGCACGCCAGGCACGTGCGCGAGCACGTCGACCGGCTCGCCGCCAAGGCCTACTGGCAGGGGTTCAACCCGTCGCCGGAGTTCGTGGTGCTGTTCATCCCCGGGGAGGCGTTCCTCGCGCCCGCGCTGGAGCGGGATCCGAGCCTGCTGGAGTACGCCATGACGCGGCGGGTGCACATCGCCACCCCCACCACGCTGATCACGATGCTGCGCACCGCCCACTACGCCTGGCAGCAGGCCGCGCTCAGCGAGAACGCCAGGGCGGTGTTCGAGCTGGGCAAGGAGCTGTACGAAAGACTGTCGTCGCTGGGCAGGAACGTGGAGTCGCTCGGCAGGGCGCTCACGCGTACCGTGGAGGCGTACAACAAGTCGGTCGGCTCTCTTGAGAGCCGCGTCCTGGTCAGCGCGCGCAAGCTGCGCGACCTGGGCGTGGTGGACGGCGAGCTCGACCCCCCCGAGATGGTCGAGAGCCTGCCCAGGCCCCTGTCCTCTCCCGAACTGCTGGAAACCACGTCTCTCATTTCGCACGCGAACGGTAAGTTGGCCAACGGGTCGCAGTAAGGGGGGCGGGGCCAATGACCGGGAAAGGCAAGCGATCGGCCGTCAGGCTGACCGCCCGTGGCGCCATCGCGCTCATCCTGCTCGCCACCCTCGCCGGCTACGTCCTGGCGGCCCTGTTCGACCTGCAGCCGCTGATCGGGCTGGCGTTCGTGTCCGCGTGCCTGCTCGGCGTGATCCTGGTCAACCCGCGCGAGCTGCTGTCGCTGGTGGTCACGCCGCCGCTGGTGTTCTTCGTCGCGACGCTCTTCGTGGAGCTCGGCCGGGCGCTCAGCTCGGTCGGCATCATCCAGTCGCTGGCACTCGGCCTGTACGGCTCGCTGTCGCACGGCGCGCCCTGGCTGTTCGCCGGATCGGCCATCGTGCTCGGCGTCGCCTGGGGCCGCGGGCTGCGCGACAACGTCCGCGAACTACGCGACGAGCTGCGGGCGGGCGCGGAAACGCCGCGCCCGCGCCAGTCGTTCGTCCCCGAGCCTGAGGGCTACTTCGAGCCCAAGGTGTACGGCACCCCGCGCACCGAGGACTGACCACCCGGGCCGCTCAGGCGCTACGACGCCCGCAGGTCCTTGCGGAGCTCGTGCGGCAGGGAGAAGCGCATGCTCTCCCGCACCGACTCGACCTCCTCCACGTCACCGAAGCCGTGCTGGGCCAGCCGGGCCAGCACCTGATCCACCAGCTCCTCAGGCACCGAGGCGCCGCTGGTCACGCCGACCGTGGTGACGTCGTCGAGCCACTCGTCCCGGATGAACGTGGCGTTGTCGACCAGGTAGGAGGCGTCGGCCCCGTGGTCCTTGGCCACCTCCACCAGCCGCTTGGAGTTGGAGGAGTTCTCGGAGCCGACCACGATCATGAGCTGGCACTGCGCCGCGATCTCCTTGACGGCGACCTGCCGGTTCTGGGTGGCGTAGCAGATGTCGTCGCTGGGCGGGTCGATCAGCGTCGGGAAACGCTCCTTGAGCCGGGCCACCGTCTCGACGGTCTCGTCCACCGACAGCGTGGTCTGCGACAGCCACACCAGCTTCTCCGGGTCCTTCACCTGGATGCCGTCCACCGAGCCGAGGCCGTCGACGAGCTGGATGTGCTCCGGCGCCTCGCCGGCGGTGCCCTCGACCTCCTCGTGCCCTTCGTGGCCGATGAGCAGGATGCCGTAGTCCTGGCCGGCGAATCTCTTCGCCTCGTTGTGTACCTTGGTCACCAGCGGGCAAGTGGCGTCGATGGTGCGCAGCTTGCGCTGTTCGGCCTCACTGTGCACGGCGGGCGAGACGCCGTGCGCGGAGAAGACCACGATCTCTCCCTCGGGCACCTCCTCCGTCTCCTCGACGAAGATGGCGCCCTTGGCCTCGAGCGTCTTGACCACGTGCGTGTTGTGGACGATCTGCTTGCGCACGTAGATGGGCGCGCCGTACTGCTCCAAAGCCTTCTCGACCGCTACGACGGCTCGATCGACTCCGGCACAGTAGCCGCGGGGCTTGGCTACGAGGACTCGGCGGGAAGTAGGGGTCTGGGGCTCCATACTTCTTATGCTACGTGAGAGCGGCCAACGGGCCCGTGCGTGCGTGCTTGCCCGCCGTTTGCCATGCTGGCCGTCCGATACAGACCTCCCAGGGAGACGTACATGTCCCTCAGCGACGTGATACGCAACATCACCAAGACCGTCACCGACAAGAAAGCGAAGGATCTGCCGCTCCTTGTCGTCCAGGGCACGCTCAGCGCCGCGGGCCACGCGCTCGGGCTGGTCGACCGCGTGAAGAAGTCGATCAAGGGGTTGGGCGCGAAGGAGGAGAAGAAGGAGGAGCACGAGTCCGCGCCGGCCGCCGAGGTCGCCGCGTCCGCCGAGGAGGAGAAGCCGGCGCGCAGGGAGCCGGTGATCTTCGCGCCTCGCCCCGGCGCGGCCGAGCCGAACGGCACCGCCAAGACCAAGCCGGACCCGGTCATCTTCAGCCCCGCCACGAAGACGGAGGCGGAGCCGGAGAGCGGCACGTCCCCGGCCAAGCCGTCCCCGGCGGTCGCCGAGCCCGCGCCCAGCGCGACCAGCGCTCCCGCCGCTCCCGCCGCTCCCGGCGTCGCCTCCGAGCCCACCGCGGCCTCGTCCGCGCCGACGGCGGCTCCCGAGCCTGCGGCCGCGACGTCCGCCCCGGTGGCCGCTCCCGAGCCTCCCGCGGCGTCCACGGAGCCCGTGGCCGCTCCTGAGCCCGCTGCCGCTACCGCTGCCAAGCCGGCCGTCACCGAGCCTGTCACCACCGAGCCCCAGCCGGCCGCCGCGCCGAAGCCGACCGTCGAGGCCAAGCCGACCGTCGAGGCCAACGCGAAGCCGGCCGCTGAGACGAAGCCTGCCTCTGAGGCGGAGCCCGTCGCTGAGGCGAAGCCCGTCGCTGAGGACAAGCCCGCTGTGGACACGGCTGCCGAGACGGCGTCGGCTCCGGTCGCTGAGGCGAAGCCGAAGGCTGCCAAGGCGAGGGCGACCAAGCCCAGGGCTGCCAAGCCGAAGCCCGTCGTGGAGGGTGACAAGCTGGCCGAGGCCGCCGAAGCCGTGCCCGCCGCCGAAGGCGACACCGCCCCCGCCGCGGTGACCGGCCTGGCCGAGCCGCTGCCGGGTTACTCGGAACTGACCGTCGCCTCGCTGCGCGCCAGGATGCGCGGCAAGTCGGCCGAGCAGATCAGCGCGTGCCTCACCTTCGAGCAGGCCACCAAGGCCCGCCCCGAGGTCGTGCGGATGTACGAGAACCGCCTGGCCAAGCTGCAGGCCGGAGAATAGTCACCGCGGCACCGTAGTCTTCCGCCATGACCTCGAAGACCTCACCCGAGTCTCCGCTGCCGATCCGCACCGTCTTGCAGATGGTGGGCGGCTGGATCGGCAAACTCGGGACCGTCTGGGTCGAAGGCCAGATCACGGACCTGAGCGCGCGCGGTGGCACGGTCTTCCTGACGCTGCGCGACCCAGTGGCCAATGTGTCGGCCCGGGTCACCGCTCCGCGCGGCGTCTATGAGGCCACCATGCCGCGCCCCGCCGACGGCGCCAGGGTGGTGGTGCACGTCAAACCGGACTTCTGGGTCAACAGAGGTTCGTTCGCGTTCACCGCTCTGGAGATCCGCCCCGTCGGCGTGGGCGAGCTGCTGGCCCGGCTGGAGCGGCTGCGCCAGTTGCTGGCGGCCGAGGGCCTGTTCAACGCTGACAGGAAGCGGCGGCTGCCGTTCCTGCCCGGCACGGTGGGGCTGATCTGCGGCCGCGACTCGGCCGCGGAGCGCGACGTGCTGGAGAATGCCAGGCGCCGCTGGCCCGCCGTGCGGTTCAAGGTCGAGGAGGTGGCCGTCCAGGGCCCCTACGCGGTGGGAGAGGCCACCGAGGCGCTGGCCAAGCTCGACGCGGACGCAGACGTCGAGGTCATCGTCGTGGCCCGTGGCGGCGGCTCCCTGGAGGACCTGCTGCCGTTCTCCGACGAGACGCTCGTACGATCCGTGGCCGCCTGCCGCACCCCCGTGGTGAGCGCGATCGGTCACGAGCAGGACAGCCCGCTGCTCGACCTGGTGGCCGACGTGCGCGCCTCGACTCCCACGGACGCCGCCAAGAAGGTCGTCCCCGACGTCGGCGAGCAGCTCTCGCTGGTCCGCCAGCTTCGCGACAGAGGGCGCAGGGTGGTGAGCGGCTGGCTCGACCGCGAGATGTCATGGCTCACCTCGGTCCGCTCGCGCCCGTCGCTGGCCGACCCGGTGCGGGAGCTCGAACGCCGGGCCGAGCAGGTCGACGCCCTGCGCGAGCGCGCCCGGCGGTCGCTGACGAGCTCGCTCGACCGGGCCGGCGACGACCTCACCCACATCCGCGGCCGGCTCGTCGCCCTGTCCCCGGCGGCCACGCTGGAGCGCGGCTACGCCATCGTCCAGCATCCCTCGGGCGAGGTGGTCCGCCGCGCCAAGGACGTCCCACCGGGCACGCTCCTCACCCTCCGCCTCCCCGACGACCGCCTAACCGTCCGCACCGAACCAACCACCAACGAACCAACCAAGACCACGCCAACCGGGGACGAGCCAACCAGGGACGAACCAACCGCAACCAAGCCGACCGCGGACACACCGGTCCAGACCAAGCCGGCCAAGAACAGGCCGGCCGAGGCCCCACCGTCGGTGGAGGACCAACGGGCCGAGGCACCGCAAGCCGAGGAGCGTCAGGCTGAGCAGCAACAGGGCGAGGAGCAACGCGCTGACGATCAGTCAGCCGTGGACAAGTCCGGAAAGCCGGGCAAAACCCGCAAGAAACCGGACAGCTCCTCCAAGATGCCCTGACCGCAGGACCGCTCCTCCGCCTTGGCCAGCGCCTTCAGACGTGAACGCCCGCACTCCTCCAGCGCGGCCGTCCCATCCCCAGGCTGCGCGAACACCCCTTGACCGCGCATCCGCTTCAGCCCTCTGGCCGCAAGCCTTCAGCCTCCTGGCGACGCAAGCGCCCTCTCCACCGCGCAAGCGCCCCATCCGCTTGACCGCGCAAGCGCTTCAGGCCCCTGGCCGTGTGAGCGCTTCAGGTTCTTGGCTGGGTGAGGGCTTCAGGTTCTTGGCTGGGTGAGGGCTTGGGCCAGGGTTTTGGCGCCTGTCTTGATGGCATCGACGCTCAGGCCGCGTTCTTTGCGCTGGTAGCTGATCAGGTGCGCGTTGAGGGGGGCGAGCAGGGCGTCGGCCAGGAAGTGGGGGTCGGCCGGGGGGCGGGTCTGGGCCAGGAGGCCGGCCAGGTGGGTGTGGTAGAGCCTGTACGGGCCCCGGAACTTGGCCTTCGGCGAGCCGATCTCCAGCAGTAAGAGCAGGTCCTGCTGGTCGACGACACGATCGATGAGCGCGGGCAGGAAGGCCGCGACGCGCTCGGCGGGGTCCGCACCGGGGCCGAGCGGCGGTGGGCCGCTCAGGAAGGCCTCCTGGAAGCGCCGTTCGCGCTCGTCGATCAGCGCGTACACCAGCCCGGCGCGGTCGCCGAAGCGGCGGTAGACGGTGCCCACACCCACGCAGGCCTCGCGGGCCACCTCGTCGAGCGACAGTTGGTCGGCCCCGCTGGTCTCGATCATGCGCGCGGCCACCTGGATGATCTTCTGTCTGTTGCGGGCCGCGTCGGCGCGCTCAGGTTGCGGCTGCCCGACGATCGGCAACTGGTGGGACACAGGGCGAGCATAGCTCCGTTGCAACCGGAGGAATCTCCGGTTAGTCTCCGCGGTTATACGGAGAACCGTCCGCTTAGGGAGATCGCTATGCCGAACGACTTCAACAAGCAGATCATCGAAGAGTTCCGTGCCAACGCCGGCGTGGTCGGTGGCCCCTTCCAGGGAGCGACCCTGGTCCTGCTCACCACGACCGGCGCCAAGAGCGGCAAACGCAGCACCAGCCCGGTGATGTACATGGAGGACGGCGACCGCTACATCGTCATCGCCTCCAACGCCGGTGCCGACCAGCACCCCGCGTGGTATCACAACCTGCGTGCCACGCCCCAGGCCACCGCCGAGATCGGCACGGAGACGTTCGAGGTGAAGGCCGACTTCATCGAGGGTGAGGAGCGCGACCAGCTCTATGCGCGCATGGTGGAGATCGCGCCGGGATTCGCCGAGTACGAGGCCAAGACCACGCGCCGCATCCCCGTCGTGGCCCTGCACCGCGCCTGATCACGGCCCCACCGCCCCAAGCCCGACCACGCGCCTGCCGCTCCTGGCGTCACAGAGAGCTAGGCCTGCTGCGCCACAGAGTTACGTCTGCGGCGCCACAGAGCGCAATCCGATGCGCCACACGGCCGGAGCTTGAGCGTCACGACGCCAGGGCAGGTGCGTCTCGGTGTCAGGGTTGGATCGTCACCACGCTAAAAGTTTCCGAGTTGGAGCGTCACCACGCTAGAAGGGGGCGTCGTCCGGTGAGGCGGCGGTCGGGTCGGATCTGCGGGCCATCGCGGCCGCCAGCTTGACCCTGGCGCCCTGCAACCACTCCTCGCAGATGGCGGCCAGCTTCTCTCCCCGCTCCCAGAGCTCGATGGACTGCTCCAGGGTGAGGCCGCCGGTCTCCAGGCGGCGCACCACCTCGGTCAACTCCTCGCGGGCCTGCTCGTATGAGGGTGCCTTCTCGTCTGCCACCCGCCCACCCTAGGGTCAGCCACCGACAACTGCGTCCCGCCTCACCGAGCAGACAAGAGCGCAGCGGGTCAGAGCAGTGGGTCAGTCGGTCGGCTTAGGACGCTGTTGAAGGAGGGTGGCGATCTCGGTGAGCTCTGGCCAGTCGGCCGTGCCCGTGACCACCACGGTCACGTCCGGCAGCGGGAGGACCAGGGTGCGCTGGTTCTTGTCCTCGCGGAAGCGCCGTTCCCAGGACCGGCCGTTGATCTGCTCGGTGCCGACGATCTTGTCGGAGTTGGCCATGCGGTTGGCGAACCCGGCAGGGGGCTTCTCGTCGCTCTGGATGATCATGGCGTGCTCCCGCTCGCCGGTGGCGTAGCCGAGGTGGAGGACCTGGGCGCCGTTCTCCCCGGTGGCGATCTTGTTGCTGTTGGGGACCCAGCCCTCGGGGTCCTTGGTGGGAGCCCACACCTGGTACGGCACCTTACGGCTGAAGTTGGCGACCGTGATGGAGTAGTCCAGCTTGGGGATGTGCTCCCCGCTGCTCTGCGGCGTCACGAGCAGGAAGAGCCCGGCCGCCCCGAGACAGACGAACAGGGCTACCGCGTAGCCGTAGAAACCTTCGGTGAACCGTCGCACAGTTGGCGAGGTTACCCGCTGGAGGGGCCGGTCGCCGAAGCGGCGGGCCGGATCTGCCCGATGATGGCGAGCACGTCCTCGGCCAGTTCCCGGTCGCCCGATTGGACGATCTCGGTGACGGCGGCGGCCAGGGCGCCGGTGACGACCACGACCAGGGCGTTCTCGCCGTCGTCGAAGAGCGTGGCGTTGCGTCGGGCCCAGGTGCGCAGGCGGTCGCGCATGACCACCTCGAAGCCGGGCGGGCCGTCGCCGCGCAGGAACAGCGCGGCGAGCTCGCGTTCGGCGAGGCAGCCTTCGAGGTACGCGCGGGCCGCGCTGATGAAGACCCGCATGGGGTCGGTCTCGCCGGAGCCGCGGGCCTCGCGGGCGGCCTGCTTGGTACGCTGCGTCTGCCGGGCCTGGAACTCCTCGAACAGGGTGAGGTAGAGGTCGGCCTTGCCCGCGAAGTGGTGGTAGAGGCTGCCGACGCTGGCGTCGGCCTTGGCCACCACCTCCGTCACGCCCGCCTCGGCGAATCCCCTGACGACGAAGACGTCCCTGGCGGCCTTGAGGAGCGCCGTGCGGGTGGCCGCTCCGCGCTCGGATGTACGCGCTGCCACCGGCTGTTCCACATCGCTGCTCATGGGTGGCACATTATCCTCCGCTGACCGGGGATACAGGGACAACTACGATCGAGGTAGTCGTTCCTAGGAGGCCTCTCATCATGTCCGATCAGACGTCCGTACCTGCCGCGCTGGCCACGGGCGAGCGCGCCCCCGACCGAAACCTCGCCCTTGAGCTCGTACGGGTCACGGAGGCGGCGGCCATGGCGGCGGCCCGCTGGGTGGGGCGGGGCGACAAGAACGGCGCCGACGGCGCGGCCGTGAACGCGATGCGCCAGTTGATCAACACCGTGTCCATGAACGGTGTGGTGGTCATCGGGGAGGGCGAGAAGGACCACGCCCCGATGCTCTACAACGGGGAGCGGGTCGGCGACGGCAGCGGCCCCGAGTGCGACGTGGCGGTGGACCCGATCGACGGCACCCGGCTGACCGCCCTCGGCATGCCCGACGCGGTCTCGGTGATCGCGTTGAGCGAGCGCGGGTCGATGTACGACCCGTCGGCGGTGTTCTACATGGAGAAGCTGGTCACCGGGCCGGAAGCGGCCGACGTGGTGGACATCGAGGCGCCCGTCAAGGCGAACATCGCCGCCGTCGCCAAGGCCAAGCACTGCTCGCCCTCCGACGTCACGGTGGTCGTGCTCGACCGGCCGAGGCACGAGCGGCTGGTCAAGGAGATCAGGGAGAGCGGCGCGCGGATCAAGTTCATCACCGACGGCGACGTGGCGGGCGCCATCATGGCGGCGCGCGGCGGCACCGGCATCGACCTGATGCTCGGCATCGGCGGCACGCCTGAGGGCATCATCGCGGCCTGCGCGCTCAAGTGCCTGGGCGGCGTCATCCAGGGCAAGCTGTGGCCGCTGGACGAGGCCGAGCGCCAGAAGGCCATCGCGGCCGGGCATGACCTGGACCAGGTGCTGACCACGGACGACCTGGTCAGGTCCGACGACGTGTTCTTCGCGGCGACGGGCATCACCCAGGGCGAGCTGATGGACGGCGTCCGCTACCGGGGTGGCGTGGCGATGACGCAGTCGCTGGTGATGCGCGGGCGGTCTGGAACGATCCGCAAGGTCGAGAGCGAGCACCAGCTGTGGAAGCTGCGCGCCTACAGCGCGATCAACTTCGACACCGCCGGCTGAGGACCGCCCGGCTGAGGATCACCGCCCGGCTCGGAGTCAGCGGCGGCTGAGGGTCAGCGGCGGCGCTTGCGGCGGGGCGGCTCCTTGACCTTGACCTCGCCGAGGAAGTTGCTGGTGCGCACCTCGACCACGGGCGAGTCCGGCTCGCTCGGCCGCTTGGTGAGGCGGACGGTCTTCTCCTTGGTGACGCGGATGACCTCGAGCCCCTCGGGGACGTGGATCTCCAGCCCGCCGAAGACCAGGGTGGCGTTGATGACGATGCGCCGGTTCTGCAGGATCGCGTCGCGCAGGTCGAGCTTGGTGGTGCCGAACATGGCGGTCACGCTCAGCTCGGCCGGCACCACCCAGCGACCGCCGCGCTGCTCCTTCTTGAAGATCGCCGAGACCGGCCTGCCGTCCAGGTTGAGCGGCTGCTCCTCGGGTGGCAGCAGGTCGGCGGTCACCTGGGCGAGGTCGCCGAGCGTGCGGGCGGCGTACACCGTCGTGAGCCGTTCTTCGAGCTCGTCCAGCATGAGGCGGCCGTCGGCGTGGGCGTCCTGGAGCACCTGGGCGACGCGTTCGCGGTCGGCGTCGGAGGCGCGCAGTTCGTGCGGCTGGGGTGAGGTTTCGTCCGGAGCGCCGCGGCGGGCCGAGGCCCACTCCTCCGCCAGCCGTTCCCCGACTTCCTGCAGGCGTGGCAACCAGGATCCAGGGCGTTCGTTCACAGTTCAGACCATATCCCGCCAGAATCCGGAGCGCTCCCCCTGAAGAGGCACATCATCGGATCCGGGCGACGAGGGCGGCGACGTCCTCGGCCAGCTTCTCGTCGACCTCGGCGTGGCGGTTGAGCAGGCGGTACCACATGACGCCGAAGGCGATGTCCACCGCGAGCTCGGGGTCCACGCCGGCGGGCAGCGCACCACGTTCGAGTACGACGCGCAGGGCGCGGCGGCGTGGGCCGATGAGCTTGGCGTCCAGCTCGGCGGCGAAGCGCGGATCGCTCTGGGCGTCGGCCATGAGCCCGACGACCACCCGCCCGGCGAGGCCGTGGGCGACCGCGAACGTCTCGCTCAGGAAGACCACCAGGTCCCGCTGCGGGTCGCCGCTCTCCGGCGGCATCGGCAGCCGCCGGCCGACCACCTCGGTCAGGGCTTCGAGCAGCAGCTCGGCCTTGGTCTGCCACCATCGGTAGAGCGTCTGGCGCCCGGTGCCCGCCGCCTCGGCGATGCCCTTGAGCGTGACGGAGGCGTACCCGTCGCGCTCGCACAGCTCCAGCGCGGCCCGCAGGATCGCCTGCCTGGCCACCTCGCTCCGCGGTCTGCCTGCCATCAGCCGATTTTACAAGACACCATGCCTCGTTTACCGAAAGCCGGAATCCGTCGGGGTTTCCGGCTGTTGAAGCCGACAAAGAGAGGGGTGGTCGTGCATCGGGCGGCACGTTGGGGTCTGGGCGGAGTGGGCGCCGGCGCCACCTTGATCCTCGGACTGGACCTGGCCGCCCTGGGCGAGCTGGACCCGCTGCGGCGCACCATCAGCGAGCACGGCCTGCGGGAGTACGGGTGGGTCTTCGGGTTGGGCATCGCCCTGCTCGCGGCCGGGTCGGCGGCCATCGGCGTCTCGCTGGCGCGCAGGCGGATGGCGGGGACCGCCGGCACACTGGCGCTGATGGCGTGGAGCGCCGGGCTGCTCGTGATCGCCTGTTTCCCCAAGCATGACTGGTCCGTGGGGCCCAGCCTCAGCGGCAGCATCCACCGGGCCGGCAGCGTCGTCGCCTTCCTCAGCCTCCCGCTGGCCGCGCTGATCATCGCCAGGCCGTGGCGGCGCGCGGAGCGGGGTGCGGCGTCGCTGACGGCCTTCGTCTTCGGGCTGCTCTCGGTGCTGTTCGTGCTGAGCATGGCCGCGGTGATGGCGATCGGCGCGCAGAGCGGGCTGCCGTGGTGGCGGGTGATGCCGATCGGCCTGGTCGAGCGCGGCCTGGCGGTGATCGAGGTGGCGGCGCTGACGGCGCTCGGCGTGTGGGCCGCGGGGCAGCGGCTCGCCGGGGCACGCGTACCGGCCGAGAACGGCCAACCACTGGTGGAGCGCTCGACAGCCAGTTAACCTGACCCCGCCTCACGTTTGATTTCCCCCCGGTCAGGGAGGCCACTGTGCCGTCCACGCGTGATCGCCAGGCCCGCCATGCGACGTTCGTCGTCTTCGCGGTGCAGGGACTGTCCTTCGCCACACTCCTCACCCAGGTCGCCCACCTCCAGGACAAACACCAGATCAGCACCGGAGCGCTCACCGCGCTCCTGCTCATCGTGCCGGTCTTCGCCGGGGTCGGCAGCGTGGCCGCCGGCTCGTTCGCCGCCCGCCTGGGCAGCAAGACGCTGCTGCGGCTGGCCCAGCCCACGGTGGCCGTCGCCGTCGTGCTCGCCGGTCTGGCCCCGAACGTGCTGTCACTCGTGCCGGCGCTGCTGCTGTTCGGGCTGGGCGTCGGCGCGGTGGACGCGGGCATGAACATGCAGGGCGTAGCGGTCGAGCGCAGGTACGGACGGGCGGTGCTGAACGGCTTCCACTGCCTGTGGAGCGTGTTCAGCCTGGCCGGGGCACTCTGGGTGGCGGCCGTCGGTGACGGCCTGCCGCTGGAGGCCGTCATGGCGATCCCGATGGCCGTGGCCGTGGCGGGCTCCCTGTACGCCGGGCCGCAGCTGTGCACGACGGCGGAGGAGAAGGCCGAGACCCAGGCCGGAGCCGCCATCGGCCGGTTCCCCTGGCGGCCGATCATCCCGCTCTGCCTGGCGATGGGCTTCCTGTACGTCGGGGACGCGGCGGTCTCCAACTTCAGCACGGTCTTCATGCAGGACGTCCTGGCGGCGGACGCCCGGGTGATCCCGCTGGCCTACGCCGCCTACCAGGCGACGACGCTGCTCGTCCGGCTCGGCGGGGACGTGGCGGTCAGGAGGTACGGCCCGGCCACCGTCGTCCGGCTCGGCGGCGCCATCGCCACGCTCGGCTTCCTCGGCATCGTCGCGGCCCCCAGCCAGCCGCTGGCCATCGTGGCGTTCGGGCTGACCGGCGTGGGCCTGGCGGTGGTGGCGCCGCAGTCGTTCTCCGCGGCCGGACGGCTGGATCCGGCGGGCACCGGCGTGGCCATCGCCAGGGTCAACCTGTTCAACTACGTCGGCTTCATCGTCGGCTCCGGCCTGGTGGGCGCGCTCGCCGACGTCGGTGACATGCGGATCGGTTTCGTCGCGCCACTGGTGCTGGCCGCCGCGATCGTGATGCTGGCCAGGGGCTTCGAGCCCGCGCTCAAGACCCGGACGTAGTCGCCCCAGGGCGATCGCCGCGCGGCGGTCAGGTCTCGGTGTCCCGGACCTCCGCGACCTGCACGGGGCGACCCTCGCGGCGTGACAGCTCGGCCGCCTCGGCGACGTAGAGCGCGGCCAGCGCGTCCTCGATCGAGCACAGGCCGTCCGCGCCGCGCAGGAAGGCGTCGAGCTCGGCCGCGTACGCGTCGGCGAACCGGGCGACGAAGTCCGGCCACGGCTCCCCGGGCGGCTGCAGGCCCTCGGTCGTGGACAGCGGGGCGCGCGGGCCGAGGCCGACGGCCCTGGTGGCCTTGGTGCCCGCCAGTTCCATGCGGACGTCGTACCCCGCGCCGTTGTAACGCGAGCCCTGCACGGTGGCGAGCGTGCCGTCGTCGAGCGTCAGCAGCGCGGCGCTCGTGTCGACGTCGCCGGCCTCGCCGAAGAAGGCGGCGCCCCGGTTCGCGCCGGTCGCGTAGACGGAGACCACCTCGCGGCCCGTCACCCAGCGCAGGATGTCGAAGTCGTGGATGTGGCAGTCGCGGAAGATGCCGCCGGACAGCGGGATGTAGGCGGCGGGCGGCGGCGACGGGTCGGCGGTGATCAGGTGCACCCGGTGCAGCTCTCCCAGCTCACCGGCGCGCAGGGCCTCGGCGGCGGCCACGTAACCGGCGTCGAACCGGCGCTGGAAGCCGATCTGCACCCGGTTGTCCCGTGCGGCCTCCAGCACCTCGATCGTCTCCTTGACGCCGCCGGCCACCGGCTTCTCGCAGAAGGCCGGGATGCCGCGCCGGCACGCCTCGACGAGGAGCTCGGCGTGGGTGCTGGTCGGGGTGGCGATCACCACGGCGTCCGCCTGGAAGGGATCACCGGGACGGCCGTGCGGCGAGGTGCGCACCGGATCGGCCACGATCAGCTCGTCCACCAGCGGATGCGCGGCCAGCGTCGCGGCGTGGAACGCGCCGATCCGGCCCAGACCCATCAACCCCACACGCATGACTCCTCCAAAGCCTTTAAAGCATATTTTGTCCAGACATTCTGTCTTTTAAGCCTTTTACGGCTTCCGCAGCCTTGCGTGCGGGCAACCGGGCGAAGCCGACCACGACGGCGGGCGGTCCGGCGGCCGAGCGCATGATGCCGACGGGCTCGGCGGACAGGCCCAGCTCCACGGCGGCCGCCGCCGTCCGGCCCTCGTCCCAGCCGTCCGGCAGATCGAGGTAGACGTGCAGCCCCGCCTCGATGCCGCGCACCCGGACCTCGGGCAGCAGCTCGGCCAGCGCCCCGACCAGCGCGTCCCGGCGCCGGTGATACTCCCTGCGCATGCGCCGCAGGTGCTTGTCGTAGCCGCCGGTGCGCAGGAAGTGGGCCAGCGCGTACTGCTCGACCACCGGGGAGCCCAGGTCCAGCTCGCCCCGCGCCCGCCGGACGTCCTCGGCCAGGGACGCGGGAGCGACCACCCAGCCCAGCCGGAGGCCGGGGGCGAGCGCCTTGCTGACGCTGCCGGAAAGGATCACTCGGTCCGGCGCCAGCCCCTGCAGGCAGCCGACCGGGTCGCGGTCGAAGCGGAACTCGGCGTCGTAGTCGTCCTCCAGGATCGTCCGGTCGCCCTGCCGGACCCATTCCATGAGCGCGGCCCGGCGAGCAGGTGACAGCACCACGCCCGTCGGGTACTGGTGGGCCGGGGTGAGCAGGACCGCGTCGGCCGGCGGCAGCTTCGCCACGTCCAGCCCCTGGCCGTCCACGGGGACCGGGAACAGGTCCGCGCCCGCCCGGCGGAGCAGGGGCTCCTGGCGGTGGCTCGTGGGGTCCTCCACGGCCAGCCGCACCCGCCGGTCACGGGCCAGCACCCGCAGTATCAGGCTGAGGCCCTGGGCGACGCCACCGACGATCACCACGTTCTCCGGCCGGACGTCGGCCGCCCGCACCCGCCTGAGGTATCCGGCCAGCTCCTCGCGCAGCTCCGGCACACCGCCGGGGTCGCCGTAGTCGAGGGCGTCGCCCGGCATGGTGGTCAGGACGTGCTTGACCGAGGCCAGCCAGCGCTGCCTCGGGAAGTGGCCGAGGTCGGGCGAGGTGGCCCGGTGCCCGTAGAAGGGGGCGCGCGGCTCCTCGCCGGTCGCCGGCGGCCGGGAGCGCGGGGCGGTGACGGGGGCCACCTGGGTCCCGGAGCCCACGCGGGAGATGAGGAAGCCCTCGGCGACCAGCTGCTCGTACGCCTCCACCACCACGCCTCGGGAGACCTGGAGGTCGGCGGCGAGGTCACGGCTGGCGGGCAGGCGGGTGCCGGGGGCCAGCCGGCCCTGCCGGATGGAGGCGCGCAGCTCGGACGCGACCTGTCCGGCCATCCCACCTTTTTCGCGATTTATCGCTATATGGAGGTCGGCCACATTGGTCCTTTTTCATCGTCGGCCATTGGACTGTTTAGGGGGACCATTGTCTCCCTAGCATCCGACACATGAGAAACGGAGTCGCCGGAGCCGCCACCGCCATGTTCAGCGTCGGGACGCTGGCCGGGGTGTCCGCCCTGGTCAAGGACTATCCCGTGTACGGCGGCCAGGCGGTGCGCTACCTGCTGGCCGCCGTCGTCCTGCTCGCCGTGACCAGGGCGCTCGGGCTGCGGTTCGTCCGCCTGACACCGCGCGAGTGGCTGCTGCTCGGCGGCCTCGCCCTGACCGGCCTGGCCATCTTCAACGTCTGCGTGGTCGAGTCCGCCCGCGCCTCCGGCCCGGCGCTGGTGGGCACCGTGCTCGGCGCCGTCCCGCTCGCCCTGGCCCTGGCGGGCGGTCGCCCGGCGCCCCGCCTGCTCGCCGGCGCCACCGTGGTGGTCGCGGGCGCGACGCTGGCCGCCGGGCTGGGCAGCGGCAACCTGGCCGGCCTGCTGTGGGCGCTCGGCGCGTTCGTCGGCGAGATCTCCTTCTCCCTCATGGCCCTCCCCCTGCTGCCCAAGCTGGGCGCGATCAGGGTGTCCACCTACTCCACCGTCCTGGCCGCGCCCATCCTGGCCGCCGTCGGACTGGCCCGGGAGGGCGCCGGCATGCTGCGGGTGCCGACGCTCGCGGAGTCGCTGGGCTTCGCCTATCTCGCGGTCGTGGTGACCGTGGGGGCGTTCCTGCTCTGGTACACCTCGCTGCCGAAGCTCGGCCCCGGCCGCGCGGGCCTGTTCGCCGGGCTCATCCCGGTCGGCGCCATCGTCACCGGCCTGGTCCTCGGCCTCGCCATCCCGTCCGCCTACGACCTGCTGGGCGCCGGCCTGGTGATCGCCGGCATCCTCGTGGGGCTCAGCGCGCGGGCTCCGGGCCTTCCCGGGCCTGGCCGTAAAAAATCATCCCCCACGGCGGGAGAGCCGCGCCGGGAGCGTAGGGTTTCCTCGCGATCGAAAGGATGACTATGGCCGACTTCGACTACACCGACCTGCTGCCCTTGGGCGCCGATGACACGGAATATCGGTTGATCACAGCGGAGGGGGTGCGGACGGTCGAAGCGGCGGGGCGCACCTTCCTGGAGGTGGAGCCGGAGGCGCTGCGGCAGCTCACCGAGGCCGCGATCCACGACATCTCCCACTTCCTGCGCCCGTCACACCTGGCCCAGCTCCGCAAGATCATCGATGACCCCGAGTCCAGCGGCAACGACCGGTTCGTCGCCCTCGACCTGCTCAAGAACGCCTCCATCTCGGCGGGCGGCGTGCTGCCCATGTGCCAGGACACCGGCACCGCGATCGTCATGGGCAAGCGCGGCCGGCACGTGCTCACCGACGGCCGCGACGCGGAGCACGTCTCACGCGGCGTCTACGACGCCTACACCAAGCTCAACCTGCGCTACTCGCAGATGGCCCCGCTGACCATGTGGGAGGAGAAGAACACCGGCAGCAACCTCCCCGCCCAGATCGAGCTGTACGCCGAGGACCCGCACGGTCACCCGGACGAGTACAAACTGCTCTTCATGGCCAAGGGCGGCGGCTCGGCCAACAAGTCGTTCCTGTACCAGGAGACCAAGGCCGTGCTCAACGAGAAGCGGATGATGGCCTTCCTGGAGGAGAAGATCCGCTCGCTCGGCACCGCCGCCTGCCCGCCGTACCATCTCGCCGTGGTCGTGGGCGGCACGTCGGCGGAGTACGCGCTCAAGACGGCCAAGTACGCCAGCGCCCGCTACCTCGACTCGATCCCCACCGAGGGCTCGGCGTCCGGGCACGGCTTCCGTGACGTGGAGCTGGAGGCCAAGGTCTTCGAGCTGACGCAGAAGCTCGGCATCGGCGCACAGTTCGGCGGCAAGTACTTCTGCCACGACGTGCGCGTCATCCGGCTGCCCCGGCACGGCGCCTCCTGCCCGGTGGCCATCGCCGTCTCCTGCTCGGCCGACCGCCAGGCGCTCGCCAAGATCACGCCGGAGGGCGTCTTCCTGGAGAAGCTGGAGACCGACCCGGCGCGCTTCCTGCCCGAGACCACCGACGAGCACCTGTCGGACGACGTCGTCTCCATCGACCTCAACCGGCCGATGCCGGAGATCCTCGCCGAGCTGTCGAAGTATCCGGTCAAGACACGGCTGTCGCTGACCGGGCCGCTGGTGGTGGCGCGTGACATCGCGCACGCCAAGATCGGCGAGCTGCTCGACGCCGGCGGCGAGATGCCGCAGTACCTCAAGGACCACGCCGTCTACTACGCGGGCCCGGCCAAGACACCCGAGGGCTACGCCTCCGGCTCGTTCGGGCCGACGACCGCGGGCCGGATGGACTCCTACGTCGAGCGCTTCCAGGCGGCCGGCGGCTCCAAGGTGATGCTGGCCAAGGGCAACAGGTCCCAGCAGGTCACCGACGCCTGCCGGCAGCACGGCGGCTTCTACCTGGGGTCCATCGGCGGCCCGGCGGCCCGGCTGGCGCAGGACTGCATCAAGAAGGTCGAGGTGCTCGAATACCCCGAGCTGGGGATGGAGGCGGTGTGGAAGATCGAGGTGGTCGACTTCCCCGCGTTCATCGTCGTCGACGACAAGGGTGAGGACTTCTTCACCGACAGCACCGGGCCGGTGCTGTCGATCGGGCGGCGCTGACCGCCGGACGCCGTGGGGCGCCGGGCAGGATCGCCCGCCGGGCGGTCCGCCTCGGCGCCGGGCGCGGTGGCCCGGCCGCTCAGGCGGCCACCGACACCCGGTGCGGCGCGACGATGCGGCCGTCGGGAAGGAGCAGACCGGTGTCCTCGAACAGGACCACGCCGTTGCACAGCAGGCTCCAGCCCTGGTCGGGGTGGGCGCGGATCACGTGCGCGGCCTCACGGTCGAGCGAGTCGGCACTGGGACATTCGGGGTGGTGACTGCACATCGTGCACCTCTCAGATGGCGCTCCTGGAATTGATCTTAGTAGGGCAGCTGGCGCCCTGACGGCGTGCGAAGGTCCAGCATGGTCGCGCGCGGCCTGCGGGACCGGCGGCGAACCTGGATCTGGCGCATCTTCATCACGTCCTTGACGTATTCCGTTGCTGTCCGACCTCGGGTTATGTCCTCATTCTGACGACCGACACCGACACTTTCGGCCACTTCATGAGGATTCCTTCCCGATGGATCCACCATGCCTTCGCTCTCTTACCACAGCCTTACAACTTGCTGACGGCCATCAGAGTTCCTTTCTGCAAGCCGGCGCTCGACTTTCCGGCCGTAGGGGTACGGTGGCTCACGACCACGCTGCGCCATGACATGTCACCCTGGGATCGCTGACGTGAGAAGTCAGACCAGTTGACTTCGATTCGCAACAAATTATCGGCCCTGCCTCTACTGGTCGGTTTACACGAATAGGTAAGCTGCCAGGCATGCGTGCGCCCTCCGGTTACCTTCTCGCCGCGCGCTACCGGCTGGTGGAGCCGGTCGGACGCGGCGGCATGGGCACCGTTTGGCGGGCACATGACGAGCTGCTCAACCGAGAGGTGGCCGTCAAGGAGGTCCGGCTGCCGACCGTCCTCGACGAGGAGCTGCGCGCTGAGTTGTGTGCCCGCACCGAGCGGGAGGGCAGGGCGACCGCGATGGTCGCGCACCCCTCCGTGATCACCGTCTTCGACGTGGTCACCGAGGACGACCGGCCGTGGATCGTGATGGAGCTGCTCCGCGCCAAGTCCCTGGAGCAGCTCATCCAGGAGGAGGGACCGCTCCACCCGCGCCGGGCCGCGGAGATCGGCCGCCAGATCCTGGGCGCGCTGCGCGCCGTCCACGCCAAGGGCATCCTGCACCGCGATGTCAAGCCCAGCAATGTGCTGGTGACCGAGGACCGCGCGGTCCTCACCGACTTCGGCCTCGCCGCGCTCGAAGGTGACGTCTCCATCACTCAGGCGGGCATCGTGCTGGGGTCCGCCGGTTACATCGCTCCAGAGCGGGTGCTCGGCTCGAAGGCCAGCCCCGCCGGCGACCTCTGGTCGCTCGGCGCGACCCTCTACACCGCCGTCGAGGGCAGAGGCCTGCACGGACGTCGTACGGCGGCGGCCGCGCTCGCGGCGTTGACCAGCGGCGAGCCGATCCCGATGACCAAGGCGGGGCCCATCGCTCCGGTGCTGGACGCCCTGCTGCGCATCGACCCGCAGACCCGGCTCGACTCCGTGCGCGCCTCACTGATGCTCGCCCGGGTGGCCGCGGGCGGCTCGGCGGAGGAGCCGCTGACGCCGCGCCGGCCGGAGCGCCCGGCGGTGGCGCTCGGGGGGCCGTCTTTCCCACGCAGGCCCTCGCATCGAGGGCTGCACCGGGCCGAGGCCACCGCGGCGGCGCTCAGCATGCCCGTGCAGCGGCAGGAGCGCAGGCCGGGTGAGGGCGTCCACCGGAAACGAGGCGAATCTCGACCGGCTCCGTCCGCTTATGCCCGTTTGAAAGCGACGGTGATAAAGTTGTTCCTTCCTCGGCGGTTCTGGCCAAGAGAACTTCGCAAGCGAGGGTAAAGCACTTCCCAACCGAGAATCGATATCTTCTTCTCATGCCGGAACACCAGACACGCCTGCTAGCGGAGCGCTACGAGCTCATCTCGCCCCTGGGCCGGGGCACCATGGGCACCGTGTGGCGAGCCCGCGACCGCGCCCTCGGGCGCGAGGTGGCGGTCAAGGAAATCCGCCAGGACCCCGGGCTGACCGAGCAGCAGCGCGCTGAGCTGCGCGAACGCATGGTCCGCGAAGGACGCCTCGCCGCGCGCATCAGCCACGCCGCCGTCGCCGCCATCCACGACGTGCTCATCCAGGACAACAGCCCATGGATCATCATGGAGCTCATCGAGGCCCGCTCGCTGGAGCAGGTGATCGACGAGGAGGGCCCGCTGCCGCCTCGGCTGGTGGCGGAGATCGGCGTCGACCTGCTCGGCGCGCTGCGCGCCGCGCACGCCCAGGGCATCACCCACCGTGACGTCAAACCCGGCAACGTGCTCATCACCGAGACCGGCCGGGTGGTGCTCACCGACTTCGGCATCGCCAAGGCCGAGGGCGATCCCCGGCTCACCAAGACCGGCATGGTCATCGGCTCCCCCGGCTACACCGCCCCCGAGCGGGCCAGGGGCGAGTACACCGGGCCCGAGTCCGACATCTGGTCCCTCGGGGCCACCCTCTACTTCGCCGTCGAGGGGCGGCCCGCCTACGAGCGCTCCACGATCGCCGAGACCCTCGCGGCGCTGCTGAGTGAGAGCGCCGACGTGCCCACCCAGGCGGGCCAGTTGCGGCCGGTGCTCGACGGACTGCTGAACAAGAACTACAAGAAGCGGCTCAACGCCGCCAAGGCGGAGACCATGCTCAGGATGGTCGCGGACACGCCTACCAGCGAGATGCCGGTGATCACGGCTGAGGCCTTGACCGACCAGGAGAGCCTTATGCCGAAGCCGCCCGCCAACCCTCCGGTAGCCGCCCCCGGCGCGCCGGGCCGGCCGACGGGCGGACCAGGGCAGCCGGGGGGTTCTCCCGGCGCCGCCGGACAGGGCCGCCCGCCGGCCGACGCCCCCGGACGGGCCGGAGGCCCGCCTCCCCTCGGCGCTCCGGGACAGGCCGGAGCTCCTCCTGCCGGCGCTCCGGGACAGGCTGGGGGTCCTCCTGGCGGTGCTCCGGGGCAAGGTGGTCGTCCCGCAGCCGGCGCGCCGGGACAGGGCCGCCCTCCCGTCGGTGCGCCGGGACAGGCCGGTGCTGCCGGTGCTGCCGGTGCGCCCGGCCAGCAGCCGCCCGGGTGGCCGCAGCAGGGGCCGTCAGGGCCGCCGGTCCAAGGTACGGGCCCCGCACCGCGCCAGCAGCCCGTGGACCCCGAACGAACCGTCAGCCTGATGCGCCCGAAGTCCCCGCTCCCCCAGACGCCTCCCCACGACGCCCCCCAGCAGGGCGCCCCGCCGCAGGGCCCGCCCCCGCAGCGGCCGGGTGACGACAGCGCCATGTCGGCCACCCGCGTCCACCCGTCCAGGCCGCAGAACGGCTCCCCCGGCCTGCAGGTCTATCCGCCCGCCCAGCACCCCGGGCAGCAAGGCCGCCAGCCCGGCTCGATGCCCTACCAGGGCGGACAGCAGCCCTTCCCGCAGGGACAGCAGCCGCCGCTGGGCCCGCCGCCTGAGCGGCCCGACTCGCAGGGCCTGGGCACCGATCTGTTCTCCATCGCGAGCCAGCCCGAGCAGCAGTCGAACGGCAGCCGCAACGGGATGCTGATCCTCATGGCCGTGGCCGCCTCGGCCGCCGTGGTGATCGCCATCCTGATCGTGGCGCTCCTCTCAAGCTGACAGTTCTCAAGTCTCAAGCTGACAGCTCAACGCGGGGCCGCTCCCGGCTGATCGGCGATGCGTGAGCCAGACTGGGAGGCATGAGCGAGTTCCGCATAGAGCATGACTCGATGGGCGAGGTGCGCGTCCCGGCCGGCGCCAGGTGGCGTGCGCAGACCCAGCGAGCGGTGGAGAACTTCCCGGTCTCGGGGCGACCGCTGGAGCCGTCCCACATCGCCGCGCTCGGCCTGGTCAAGGCGGTGGCCGCGGAGGCCAACGGCGAGCTGGGGGTGCTCGACAAGGATCTGGCCGAGGCCATCGCCCAGGCGGCGGCCGACGTGGCCGAGAACGAGCATGACGCCCACTTCCCCGTCGACGTGTTCCAGACCGGCTCAGGCACGTCCTCCAACATGAACGCCAACGAGGTCATCGCGTCCCTGGCCGAGGAGCGGCTGGGCCGCCCGGTGCACCCGAACGACCACGTGAACGCCTCCCAGTCGTCCAACGACGTCTTCCCCACCTCGATCCACGTGGCGGCGGCGACCGAGGTGAGCTACCACCTGCTGCCCTCGCTGGAGCACCTGGCGACGGCGCTGCGTACCAAAGAGCTGCAGTTCCAGGAGATGGTGAAGTCCGGCAGGACCCACCTGATGGACGCCACACCGGTGACGCTCGGCCAGGAGTTCGGCGGCTACGCCACGCAGGTGGAGCACGGCTCGGTGCGGGTCAAGTCCGCGCTCGGGCACGTCCTTGAGCTTCCCCTGGGCGGGACGGCGGTCGGCACCGGCATCAACACCCCGCCCGGCTTCGCCGAACTCGCGATCGCCAAGCTGCGGGAGGCCACCGGCATCGGCTTCCGGGAGGCGATGGACCACTTCGAGGCCCAGAGCGCCCAGGACTCCATCGTCGAGCTCTCCGGTCAGCTCAAGGTGGTGGCCGTCTCCCTCAACAAGATCGCCAACGATCTGCGCTGGATGGGGTCGGGCCCCACGGCGGGCCTCGGCGAGATCAACCTGCCCGACCTGCAGCCGGGCTCGTCCATCATGCCCGGCAAGGTCAACCCGGTCATCCCCGAAGCCACCGCCATGGTCGCGGCCCAGGTGATCGGCAACGACGCCGCCATCACGTTCGCCGGCGCCTCGGGCAGCTTCGAGCTGAACGTCCAGCTGCCGATCATCGCCCGCAACATCCTGGAGTCCATCCGCCTGCTGGCGAACGTCTCCCGCCTGCTCGCCGACCGCTGCGTGATCGGCATCACGGCGAACAAGGACCGGATGCGCGAGTACGCCGAATCCTCCCCGTCCATCGTGACCCCGCTCAACCGGCACGTCGGATACGAGGAGGCCGCCAAGATCGCCAAGCAGGCCCTCGCCGAGCGCAAGACCATCCGCGAGGTGGTCATCGAACGCGGTCACGTCAGCAAGGGCACCCTCACCGAGGAACAGCTGGACGCCCTGCTGGACGTCCTGCCGATGACCCGCCCCAGCTGAGCCCTGGTCATGCCTTCTTCGTGCCGGCGCGCTGGGTGGCGGTGATCCAGCGCGCCAGCAGTGCCGTGGCGGCGCCGGTGTCGACGGCCTCCGTCGCCTGCTTGCAGGCCTGGGCCAGGGCGGGGGTGAGCTCGTCGGCGGGCGGTGCGCCGTTGGCGGCCACCAGGGCGGCGGCGGCGTTGAGCAGCACGATGTCCCTGATCGGGCCGGTCTCGCCGGACAGGACGGCGCGGGCCACGGCGGCGTTGTGGGGGGCGTCGCCGCCGCGCAGGTCGGCCGGGTCGCAGTAGGGGATGTCGAGGTCGGCCGGGTCGAGGCGGGTGCGGGTGGCCGTGCCGCGGCGTACGACGTAGACCGTGGACGGGCCCGAGGTGGTGAGCTCGTCCAGGCCGTCGTCGCCGCGGAAGACCAGGGAGGAGGCGCCGCGTTCGGCCAGGACTCCGGCGATCACCTCCGCCATGGTCTCGTGGTAGACGCCGACCGCCTGGGCGGCGGGGAGCGCCGGGTTGGTGAGCGGGGCCAGGAAGTTGAAGACGGTGGGGATGCCGAGCTGGCGCCGGGCGCGGGAGGCGTGCTTGAGCGCCGGGTGGAAGGTGGGGGCGAAGCAGAAGGTGATGCCCACCTCCTCGGCGACCCGGGCGACGGCTGCCGGGGGCAGGTCGATGGCGACGCCCAGCTCCTCCAGGACGTCGGCGGCGCCGGTGGTGGAGGAGGAGGCCCGGCCGCCGTGCTTGACGACCTTGGCGCCGGCCGCGGCGGCGACGATGGCGGCCATGGTGGAGATGTTCACCGTGTTCGCGCGGTCTCCGCCGGTGCCGACGAGGTCCACGGTGTCGCCCGGGATCCTGATCGCGGAGGTGCCGGCGAGCAGGCCGTCGGCCAGGCCCGCGACCTCGGCGACGGTCTCGCCCTTGGCGCGCAGCGCGATGGCGAAGGCGGCGATCTGGGCGTCCGTCGCGGTGCCCGACATGATCTGGGACATGGCCCAGGCCGCCTGGACGGAGGTGAGGGGCTCGCGGTCGAGGAGGGTGGCGAGCAGGGTGGCCCAGGTGGTCGTGCCGGTCATGTGACGCCCTTTCGTGTGTCGAGTGCTCGACGGGCGTCCCTGCTGATGCCGGCGGCCGCCTCGTCGAGGCGGCCAGGATGCGTATGCGCTGGTGGGTCCGCCTAGTCGGCGGGCCACCACATGCACGGATACGCGGTCATGCCTCATACGGTATCAGCGTCAGGGAGATTCCCCCTCCGGACGGCACGCACACATGACCGACCGCCCGGTCATGTCGGCTGCGCCCATGTGTCCCGAACCGGCGAGGGCATAGGGTCGGCGAAGTGGAGGCCATGAGCACACGCTTTCTTGAACTGCTGGCCAGACAGGCCTCGGCGGTCGAGTTCGAGGGCCCGATCATCGAGGCCAGGGCCGCCGGAGCCGATCCGGCGACCGTCGAGCAGCTCGAACGCGCCAAGGTCGAGGCGCTCAAGGTGCGGGCGCTGCTGAGGCGCAGGGCCAGGCGCGAGGCCGAGTTGTCCGCCCTCTACGACACGGTCGGCGACCTGTCGGCGCTGCGGGACGTGGACGCGGTGCTGGAGGCCATCGTGCACCGGGCCAGGCGGCTGCTCGCCGCCGACGCGGCCTACCTCACGCTGCACGACCCCGAACGCGGCGACACCTACATGCGGGTGACCGACGGCTCGATCTCGGCCAAGTTCGGGGCGCTCAGGCTCGCCATGGGCGCGGGCCTCGGCGGGCTGGTCGCGCAGACCGGGGTGCCGTACACGACGGCCGAGTACTTCGACGACGCGCGCTTCCGCCGCGAGGGCGACATCGACGAGGCCGTCATCGAGGAGGGCCTGGTCGCGATCCTCGGCGTGCCGCTGCGGCTGGGCCGGCGGGTGATCGGCGTGCTGTTCGCGGCCAACCGCACCGCCAGGCCGTTCGGGCAGGAGGAGGTGTCGCTGCTGGCGAGCCTGGCGGCGCACGCGGCCGTGGCGCTCGACAACGCCAGGCTGCTGCAGGAGACCAGGAACGCGCTGGAGGAGCTCTCCGAGGCGCACCGCGCCGCCGGCCGGCACGCCGAGGCCGTGGAGCGGGCGGCGACGGCCCACGACCGGATGACCTCGCTGGTGCTGCGCGGCGGCGGCATCGAGGACGTGGCCGCCGTCGTGACGGACGTGCTCGGCGGGTCGCTGGCCGTGCTCGACGCCCTCGGCCGGCCGCTCACCGGCGACGCCGGGGAACTCGACGCCGGCGTCGCCGAGGCCGCGCAGGCGTCCCGGGCGCTGGGCCGTACGGTGCGCAAAGGCGATCTGCGGATCGCGTCGGTGGACGTCGGCGGGGAGCCGCTCTGCACGCTGGTCCTGCGCAGCGACGACGCCGACGAGCGCATCCTGGAGCGGGCCGCGCTGGTGTGCGCGCTGCTGCTGCTGTTCCGCAGGAGCGTCGCGGAGGCCGAGGGACGGGTGCGCGGCGAGCTGCTCGACGACCTGATCTCCCACCCAGGCTCGCCCGGCCTGGACGAACGCGCCCGCAGGCTGGGCGTCGACCTGTCGGCGCCGCACGTCGTGGTGGTGGTCAAGCACGACGCGCAGCGCGAACGGGCCGCGTTCTGGGCCTCGTCGGAGGCGACCATCAGGCAAGGGCTGGCCGCCGGCCGGGCCGGCGAGGTGGTGCTGCTGCTGCCGGGCGCGGACGCGGGCCCGCTCGCCCAGCGCCTGGCCGCCGAGCTGAGCGCGTCCCTGCACTCCCCCGCGACGGCGGGCGCGGCGCCGGCCGGTGACGTGCCCGTCGCCGCCGCCTATCAGGAGGCGCGGCGCTGCGCGGAGGCGCTCATCGCGCTCGGCCGGGCGGGCGACGGCGCGAGCGCCGCCGAGCTGGGCTTCGTCGGGCTGCTCATCGGCGACGGCCGCGACGTGCGGGGCTTCGTCGGCTCGGTGCTCGGCCCGGTCATCGACTACGACGCCCGCCGGGGCACCGCGCTGACCGGGACGCTCGCCGCCTACTTCGGCAGCGGAGGGTCGCCGTCACGCACGGCCGAGCTCATGCACATCCACGTGAACACCGTCACCCAGCGGTTCGACAGGATCGGCAGGCTGCTCGGCGACGGCTGGCAGGAGCCGGAGCGGGCGCTGGAGATCCAGCTCGCCCTCCGCCTGCACCGGCTCGGCCACACAACCTCCGCTTAGCCTGTGGGTGACGGCACCATGGCCGGCGTTGAGGGAGGCATGGTCAGTCCTTGAGGTAGCGATGCCTGCCCGCGCGGGCCAGCCTGACCAGGTGCCGCGCGCCGGGCAGGCGGCGGCCCAGGCGGTGCAGCGCGGTGTCGCGGCCCATGGGCGAGCGCCGCTGCGGGGTGACCGCCGTACTGGGACACACCTCGACCTTCCCTCTGCGCATCTCCAGCGCGAAGCGCAGCCCGATCTCCTCCTCCGTGCTGCGCAGCGACGGCAGCCAGGCGCCGGGGCCGAGGGCGTCGCGGCCCGGCATCCGCCGCTTGACCGGAACCTTGGCCACCAGCTGACCCGCGATCTTGCCGGGCACACCGGCCTCGACCAGCGCGGGCGCCGACACCTCGCGGGGCCGCCGGCCGGCGCCGCGCAGCACCAGCTCCAGCGGCGGCCCGCCGCTCGGCGGCACGTACGGCACGGGCAGCACCACGAACAGGTGCTCGTCGACCAGCTTGGCCCGCACCCCCGGGGACACCAGGGCGATCGACTCGGTGAACGAGCGCGGCTCGACGGCCAGGCCGAGCCGGCCGTCGTCGGTCCAGCACGGCACCACCAGCCGCATCCTGGGCCGCTGGGCGAGCACGCCGAGGCAGTTGAGCGGCCCGTCCGTGCGCCGCACCCGGCTCCTGGCCTGGTAGGCCCCGCCGAACATGCGTACGTGCACCTCCCACTGGCCGGGCCTGAGCGGCTCGCCCTGGGCGGCGGCGATCACGTCGACCCTGGCCTCCCCGGTGATCCGCACGCGGGCGTGCCGGCGTCCCTCCGGCACCCGTTCGACCTGGTAGGCCACCGGGAGGAAGTGCACGTCCCCGGTCTCCGCGTGCCGTACGTAGACCTCGATGCGGGCGCGTTCGACGGCCTCGGTGACGTCGGTGACGTGGTCCGGCAGCAGCTTGGCGTCGATGGCCCGCGGCGGCCTCCAGAACAGGCGGTCGCCGTCCGTGCGGAACCTGTCGGGCCTGCCATCCCCGGCCAGCACCTCGACGGCCAGCCCGAGCACCAGGACGTGCGCGTCCCAGCGGACCTCGGTCAGGTCGGCGCGCAGCCCCGCCCGGCGTGAGGAGTTGGCCAGCATGACGAGCTGGTCCAGCCGCCCGGCGCGGATCAGCGCGGCGATGGCCCTGAGCTGGACGGGCAGGTAGCGGTCGAGCCGGTCGGGGAAACGCTCGCCGACCAGGTCCTGGATCATGCGGAAGTACGCGCCCCTGTCGGTGGAGGAGCTGGCGAACGCGGCCGTGAGGAAGGGGCGCAGCACGGCGGTGCGGAACCAGTGGGCGTACATGCGGTCGCGCTGGCGGCCCTCCCCGACATAGGTGTCGATGTGGCCGAGCAGCGCCCGCAGCTCCCGGACGGTGGTGCGCGGGTTCTCCTCGATGACGGTGCGCTCGCCGAGGTGGCAGCAGACGTGCTCGGCCAGCACGGCGATGACCTTGGCCTGCAGGTAGGCCCGCATCACGAAGTCCTGCTCGGCGATGGGCCCGCCCGGCACGGCGAAGCCGAGCTCGTGCTCCTCCAGGAAGGCGCGGCGGTAGAGCTTGTGCGGCGTGAGCAGGGTGAGCAGCCGGTCGCGCAGGATGTCGGCGCGGGCCTTGCTGCGGTCGAACGCGGTCATCGGCGCGCCGCCGTCGCGCACCAGGCGGCCGACGAGCACGTCGGCGTCGGTCTCCGCGGCCCGCTCGTGCATCCGCTCCAGCGCGTCGCGCTCCAGCCTGTCGTACTGGTCGAGCAGGTAGACGTAGTCGCCCCGGGCGGACGCCAGGCCGACGTTGCGCCCGCGCATCGGTGATCCTGTGTGCGGCAGGTGCAGCACCCGAACGTTGCGGCGGACGGCGCCCACGGTGTCGAGCCGTTCCGCGATCCCGTCCGTGGACCCGTCGTCGACGAAGATCACTTCATAGTCGTCCGCCGGCAGGGTCTGCTCCAGCGTGGAGCGGATGCACGCATCGGCGCGATCCCCCGGGTTGTGGACATTGACGATCACACTGACCTTCACACCCATGCCGCCAGCGTGCGCGGTCATACATGGGCGGTCGCGACGGCTTGCCGATTACAGAAGGAAAGCTGACCCGCTAGTACCATCCCTTGGCCTGGGAGTGCCCCCAAGCGGCGCAGGGAGTGCCGTAGCGGCCCTTGATGTAGCCGAGACCCCACTTGATCTGGGTGGCGGCGTTGGTCTGCCAGTCGGCGCCCGCGCTGGCCATCTTGGTGCCGGGCAGGGACTGGGGGATGCCGTAGGCGCCGGAGTAGCGGTTCATCGCCCGCTCGTTCCAGCCGCTCTCCTTCATCCAGAGTGACTCAAGGCAGCCCCACTGGTCCTGGCCGAACCCGGCCGAGGCGAGCATGCTCTTGGCCGTGGCCTTGTTGGTGCCGGGGGACGGGTCGCTGCCCGGCGGGAAGTTGGCGGGCGGGAAACCGTCGCCGCCCGGCGCCTTCTTCTTGATCTCGATCACGTCGAGCGCGTCCTTGCCCTCGCGTGCGGCCTTGAGCTCGGCGGCCTTGTACGCCTGCGTGGCCGCCTCCTTGAGCGCGTCGGTCTCGGGGTCGGGCGCGCTGAGGTCGCCACTGGCGAACGCACCGAGATCCTCCAGCGAGAACGCGTCGGTCTGCGGGGCGTTGGCGTTCTGGACCGCGCGGTAGGCGACGTATCCGCCACCGCCGAAGACGACCACGACGGACAGGACGATGATCGCTATCCGCTTCGGGGTCAGCCGCGAGCGCCGGCGTGCCGGGCGGGAGGCGCTGCGCGCTGGGCGCTCACTCAACTTCGGACCTGGGCTCACGGTCCATGAGCTTGCCCTGCCTTGGGGGGTACTCCGCAACCGAAACGCGGGATTTACTTTGCCATCTGTTGGCTAACCTGCAGGTTAGCCCGAACTTTCCTGATGGTTGTGATTTTGGTCACAGTGGCATGGTCCGCCCTTCGGGCTCCCGTAACCGAAGGGAGGACCGTAACCAGCCTGCCGCAGGGACTTCAGAGCCACATCCCCGGCACGTCACGGTTTCGTGACACAACCCGGATATACGCGACATGGACTAATAATGTGCCCGTGGCAGGCATCCTTCTCGTTGAAGACGACCCCTCTGTGCGCACAGCTCTGGAGCTGGCGCTGACCAGGCAGGGGCACTCCGTCACGGCCTACGCGACGGGTGAGGAGGCTCTGGACCACATACGCTCCCGCCGCCCCGAGATCGTCATCCTCGACGTCATGCTGCCCGGCATCGACGGCGTCGAGGTGTGCCGGCGCATCCGCAAACTCGACCAGCTCCCGGTGATCCTGCTCACCGCGCGGGGCGACGACCTGGACGTGGTGGTCGGCCTGGAGGCGGGCGCCGACGACTACGTGGTCAAACCGGTCGAGCCGCGGGTGCTGGACGCCCGCATCCGCGCCGTACTGCGCCGGGCCGAATCCGCCACCTCCGACCGCATCTCGTTCGGCGACCTCATGATCGACAGAGGCGCGCTCAAGGTCATGCTGGCCAGCAAGGAGATCCACCTGACGCCCACCGAGCTGCGCCTGCTGCTGGAGCTGGTACGCCATCCCGGCCAGGTGCTCAACCGGCGCTACCTGCTGCGCGCGGTCTGGGACCACACGCACGTCGCGGACTCCCGTCTGGTCGACGCCTGCGTGCAGCGGGTCAGGGCGAAGATCGAGCCGAGGCCGGCGGAGCCGGTGTTCATCCACACCGTGCGCGGTTTCGGCTACCGGTTCAGTCCTCCGTGATCCGGCCGCCCACCGGGTTCCGGGCGCGCCTGGTCATCACCTTCACCCTGGTGGCCGTCACCGCGTCCGTCCTCGTCGCGACCATCGGGTTCGAGCTGGCCAAGACGGCGTTGCTCAAGCGGGCCGAGGACTCCTCCGTCGACCTGGTGACCAGGCAGCTCAACCAGATCAGCTTCCCCATCGGCAGGCTCAGGCCGGGCGAGGCCGAGCCCGGCACCAGAGAGCTGTCCAACCTGTCCCAGGCACTCGACGGCCCCGGCCGCAGCGTCGTGCTGGAGTACGGCGACCTGACGCACACCGACGGCCCGATGACCATGAACGACGTGCCCAACGAGCTGCACGGCCGCTCCAAGCAGAACATCGTCATCCAGCGCAAGACGCTGCGCGGCGAGCTCTGGCTGATCGTCGGCGCGGAGGTCCACCGCGCGACCGCCAAGGCGCCCGAGGCGACCGGGCTACGGGCGTTCGTCTTCTTCCCGCTGCGCGACGACGAGAGCCAGCTGGCCACGCTGCGCGCCACCCTGGCCCAGGGCGGCGCCGCCATCGTGCTCATCGCCCTGGTGGTGGCCGTACTGTCGGCCAGACAGGTGCTGCTGCCCGTACGGAGGCTCAGCGCGGCGGCTCAGGCGCTCGGCCAGGGCCGCCTGGACACGCGCCTGCCCGTACACGGACAGGACGAGCTCGCCGAGCTGACCTCCAGGTTCAACGACGCGGCGGCGGCGCTGGAGCTGAGCGTGGCGGAGCTGCGCTCGCTGGAGGCGATGTCGCGCAGGTTCGTCGCCGACGTCTCGCACGAGCTGCGCACGCCGCTCACCGCGATGACGGCCGTGGCCGACATGCTCTCCGAGGAGGCCAGCCGGCTGCCGACGGCGCCCGCCGAGGCGGTGCGGCTGGTGCTGCGCGAGATCGAGCGGCTGCGCGAACTGGTCGAGCACCTCATCGAGGTCAGCCGCTTCGACGCGGGCACGGCCACCCTCAACCTGGAGCCGGTGAACGTGTCCGACGCCATCCACGACTGCCTGGAAGTGCGAGGCTGGAGCGAGCAGGTCGAGGTGACCTCCTCCCGGAGCCTGACCGTCACCCTCGACCTGAGCAGGTTCGACGTCATCGTGGCCAACCTGGTCGGCAACGCGCTCAAGCACGGCGCGCCCCCGGTGGAGGTCAGCGCGAGAGCCACGCAGAACGGCCTGGAGGTGAAGGTGCGCGACCACGGCCAGGGCATCCCGGCGGCGGCGATGCCGCACGTCTTCGACCGCTTCTACAAGGCGGGCGCGGGCCGCTCCCGCAGCCAGGGCAGCGGCCTGGGCCTGGCCATCGCGCGCGCCAACGTGCACCTGCACGGCGGCACGATCTCCGTACGGGCGCAGAATCCCGGCACGCTCTTCACGGTCTGGCTCCCGCACCCATGAGCAGGCGGCACGCGCTCGCGGCGGTCGCGCTGCTCCTGACGGCGGCCTGCGGCATCTCCCCCACCGACGTGATCGACCGGGGCGGCCCGCCCGTCGTCCGGGTCCCGCCACCGTCCAAGACCATCTACCTGCTCAAGGACGGCGAGCTCACGCTGGAGCCCGCCGACGTGGACTCCGACTCGGTGAGCAGCCTCCTCACCGCCCTGTTCGACGCCTCGACCCAGCCGCTCGGCGACCGGGACACCGCCCTGCGCGGCTTCGTCTTCGAGGGCATCGAGGACTCGCTCAACCCCGTCCAGCGCGACGAGGTCAAGCTGCCGCGGACCTCGACGCTGACCGTGTTCATCAAGGGCGAGGGCACGCTGACCGAGCTCGGCAAGGCGCAGATCGTGTGCACCGCCCTGCAGGATACGACGGTCGAGGAAGTCAAGATCATCCGCCAGTACGTGGACCGCCCCTCCACCACCACGGAGGGACGGCGCACGTGCGGCGAGTTCAAATGAGCTAGATGGACAGGTCTTCCAGCATCTCCGTCACCAGCGCGGCGATCGGCGAGCGCTCGGACCTGGTCAGCGTGACGTGCGCGAACAGCGGATGCCCCTTCAGCTTCTCCACCACGGCCACCACGCCGTCGTGCCGCCCGACCCGCAGGTTGTCACGCTGGGCGATGTCGTGGGTGAGCACCACCCGTGAGTTGGCGCCGATGCGGCTGAGCACGGTCAGCAGCACCCCGCGCTCCAGCGACTGGGCCTCGTCCACGATGACGAAGGCGTCGTGCAGCGACCGGCCGCGGATGTGCGTCAGCGGCAGCACCTCCAGCATGCCGCGATCGAGCACCTCGTCGATCACCTCCGGCGTGGTGACCGCGCCCAGGGTGTCGTAGACCGCCTGCGCCCACGGGCCCATCTTCTCGCCCTCGCCGCCGGGCAGGTAGCCGAGCTCCTGACCGCCGACGGCGTACAGCGGGCGGAAGACGACCACCTTGCGGTGCTGGCGGCGCTCCAGGACCGCCTCCAGCCCCGCGCAGAGGGCCAGGGCGGACTTGCCCGTGCCCGCCCTGCCGCCGAGTGAGACGATGCCGATCTCCGGGTCCATGAGCAGGTCCAGCGCGATGCGCTGCTCGGCGGAGCGGCCGTGCAGCCCGAACACCTCACGGTCACCGCGCACCAGCCGCACCGACTTGTCCGGCTGCACCCGCCCGAGCGCCGATCCCTTCGCCGACAGCAGCCGCAGGCCGGTGTGCGTGGGCAGTTCCCTGGCCTCCTCCAGGTCGGCCGTGCCGTGCTCGAAGAGCGCCTCGACGCCCTCCGCGGTCACCTGGACCTCCGCCATCCCCGTCCAGCCGGACTCGACCACCAACTCGGCGCGGTACTCCTCCGCCGACAGGCCGATCGAGGCCGCCTTGACCCGCATGGGCAGGTCCTTGGAGACGAGCACGACGTCACACCCCTCCGCGGCCAGCGAACGGGCCACGGTGAGGATGCGCGTGTCGTTGTCGCCCAGGCGGAACCCCACGGGCAAGATGGACGGATCGCTGTGATTGAGCTCAACCCTGATCGTGCCGTCCCCTGTCGGCATGGGCTCGTCCAGCCTGCCGTACTCAACGCGCAGGTCGTCGAAGTAGCGCAGGGCCTTTCTGGCGAAATAGCCCAGCTCGGGATGGTGCCGCTTTCCCTCCAGCTCCGTGATCACGACGATCGGCAGAACGACATCGTGCTCCGCGAAGCGGGTCATTGCCGCCGGATCGGCTAGCAGGACCGAGGTGTCCAGCACGTAAGTGCGCTTGGCGGGGTTGGTCGAAGGGTTGCTCGAGGACACTGCCACACGTTCTCCCCCGGGCGCCCTAGCGGTCGGGCGCCCTGCAGACGAGGCGGGAATCGGACCGGACCCGGGTCTCCCACCGCGACATGCCGGCGGTGCCGGGTTCCGGCCCCCCTCGGCAGATGTTGGTGCAAAGGCGGGACCTCTCCGGAGTGTTCGGTCTGCGACCGGACACTTCCAACGTTACGTTCTGGATACCCAGATGTCCCGTCAGGAACCGTAACGTCGGTGTCTCGCAGCGTAATCACGCAGCGCCCGCAGGAAATCCACCCTGCGGAAGTCGGGCCAGTAAGCCTCGTGGAAGTAGAACTCTGAGTGAGCGCTCTGCCACAACATGAAGCCCGACAGACGCTGTTCGCCCGAGGTCCGGATGAGAAGATCCGGGTCGGGCTGGCCGCGAGTGTAGAGATGCTCCGCGATATGTTCGACATCGAGCACCTCGACGAGGTCCTCGATGCTCGCGCCCCTGCTCGCATGCTCCTGGAGGAGTGAGCGCACCGCATCGGCAATCTCACGCCTTCCTCCATACCCAACTGCA
Source organism: Nonomuraea sp. ZG12 (assembly GCF_052068115.1). Lineage (NCBI taxonomy): Bacteria > Bacillati > Actinomycetota > Actinomycetes > Streptosporangiales > Streptosporangiaceae > Nonomuraea > Nonomuraea sp. ZG12. The sequence goes on along the minus strand of NZ_JBQHCW010000009.1, from coordinate 107,186 downwards.
ACGTTCACAATCAGGCCCGGACGGTGTGATGTTACTTCTTTCGCATTTTTTAGGACATTAGCCGTCCTGTCCGGGAGCAGGTCGAGCGCTCCGACCGGACTGATCCGCCACCCCAGCTCCACGAGCTCCTGCGTGACGTCCTCGATGATGCCCAGCAGCGGCTCGAGCTCCTCGCTGGGCCGGTTGAGGTTGTCGTTCGACAGCATCCAGACCGTGACGACCTCGACACCGGTCTCACGACACCAGGTGAGCAGCTCGGCAATCTTGTCGGCGCCCTTACGGTGTCCCGTCGCGACGTCCCGCATCCCCATGGCGCGCGCCCAGCGGCGATTGCCGTCGATGATGACCCCGACGTGCCGGGGCACGCTGTCTTTCGACAGCTTGGCCTCCAGCCGGCGTTCGTACACCCGGTAGACCACATCGCGCAGGCCCACGGAGTCCCTCCCCAGCGCTGCAGTACCTCAGGTCGGACGACCCAACAGGCAATTATCACCGCGTTTCGCCCGTGCCCGTGCCCATCCACGGGCTCCAGACGGCTTTCCGACCCGCCCGAAGCCGTCCATGAGCCCATGCACGAACCCAGCCGAACGCCGCCGGCACGAGCACCACTCACCTGCCCTGCCCGCCCGCCCCGCAGGTCTTTCACAGACCTCCGGGCAGCCGCCACTCGCCACCCGTGCCCACTGGGGCACGAGCGGAATGGTGCGTATTCGACAGCGTAGCCCTCCTCCGGGGAGGGTCTGCCCCGGAGGAAATCCGCCTGCCGACGGGGAAGAGGGCACCTGACCGGAAGAGCGCCGCCTGATCAGGGAGAACGCCGCCACAACCTGACCCACCAGGACGACCTGCCCGGCTCCGCAGCCTCAGCGAGCCCGGCGGGCGGGGTGGTCGGAGCAGGCTCCGCGGGCATCTTCCCCTGGGCGCGGAGCCAGGCCGCGAAATCGTCGGCGTCCGCGCGATAACCGGGCGGCGGCACCGTACGGGAGCGGGCGTAGGCGGCGAAGTCGGCGGCCAGATCCTTCCCCGCCGCCCGGGCCGCGTCCGGGCGCAGCCTGGCCACGACACTGCGGCGCTTGGCCACCAGGCTGCCCGCCTGCACCCTCAACCGCGCGGCGTCGAACCCCTCCGGCGGCTCCGCACCGCTGACCAACGCCGCGACCACCCGCGCCTGCGCCTCGGCCAACCTCCGCCGACCCTCCCCATCCTCCCCACCGGGATCCCGGTCACCGGCCACCCGCGGCTCCTGCCCAGCCGACCGCCTCCGGCCCCGCTCAGCAGGACCACCCGGGGGCTGCCCGTCGGACAAGCTCGGGGACTGTGCGGTTGGTGCGCTCGGGGGCGGGGCTGGGGGTGGGTCGGGGGTCATGTGGCGGGGGTGGTCGTGGCGGCTCGGATGCGGGAGAGTTCGGCGGCGAGGGTCTCGTCGCTGGGGTAGTGGTCGTCCCACTCCAGCAGGACGCCCGGCGGGTGGGTGCGGGCGCAGAGCTCCCGGAGGATGTCGAGGACGGGCTCGGGCACCGAGGCGGTGTGCGTGTCGTGCCAGACGCCGCCGTGCTCCTCCCCACCGGCGACGTGCACGTACGCGAGCTGCGACAGCGGCAGGTCGTCCAGCGCCTGGACGGCCGACAGCCCGAGGTTCACCTGGTTGGTGTAGAGGTTGGCGACGTCGATGAGCAGGTGCACGCCGGTGAGCTCGACCAGCTCGCCGAGGAACTGGGCGTCGGTGAGCTCGTCCTCTGGCCAGCCGAAGAGGGCGGCCACGTTCTCCAGGGCGAGCGGGACCGGCAGCGCGTCCTGGGCCTGGCGCACGTTCTGCGCGACGACCTTCAGGGCGTCGCGGGTGCGGGGCACGGGCAGCAGGTGACCGGCCTCGACGCCGCCCGCCCGGACGAACGCGAGGTGCTCGCTGACCAGCGGGGCGTCCAGCGCCTGGGCGCAGGCGGCCAGGTGGGCGAGGGTGGCGGCGGACGGTGGTTCGGCGCCGCCGACGCCGAGGCTCACGCCGTGCGGGATCACGGGGAGGCCGCGTTCGCGCAGCAGCCGCAGCGACGCGGGGAGGGAGGCGGGACGGATGTTCTCGGCGATGACCTCGACGAACTCGACGCCGGCCAGCCTCTCCACGGTGAGATCGATCTCCGCGCGCCACCCGATGCCCAGCCCCAGCCGCCCCATCGGACCCCGCCTCCCACTCGCCGCGTGCTCCGGTCGACGATCAGCCGACTCCGCATGCTCCGGGGATCGGTCAGCCGCCACCGCATGCTCCCGTGGCTGGTCAGCCGCCACCGCACCCACCGCCACAGCCGCCGCCACCACCGCACGAGCTGCTGCCACCGCCACAGGAGCTGCTGGAGGCGCTGTGGCTGCCGCTCCCGCCGCTGGAGCTCGTGCCGCTGGAGCCGGCGAAGTCGCCGCCGCCGAAGCTCTGGCTGGTGTCGTGGGAGCCGCCGCAGGTTCCCCCCGCGCAGCTGCCGCCGGGCGGCACCGCGTTGTCGCGGGCGTTGAGCTCGGCCTCGGTCTCGGGGTCGCCCATCGCGCTCAGGCCGTACAGGGCGACCGGCATGGAGATGTCCGACACCGTCGCCGCCGGGGCGCCCGGCCGGTGCGTGCTCTTGGCCCTGCTCAGCCGTTCTTGGCCCGCGTAGGTGACCAGGCTCCGCAGCGCCCGCCGCAGCCGGACATAGGTGCTCAGCCCGGAGATCCCGGACACCACCAGCGCTATCGCGCCCACGGCCAGCAGGGCCCCTGCCATGGTGTCCGCCTCGGGCAGGAACAGCACGCAGAGCAGGGTCACCGGCACGAGGATCAGGCACAGCGCCGACAGCAGCGCCAGGCGCCTGAGCCGCGAGCGGACCGTCCCGGCCGCCTCCTCGGGCGCGATCAGGCCCAGGGCGATCAGCTGGTGCTGGATGGCGGTCATCTCCTGGCCCTTGCCGACCTCGTGGCGGACCTCGTGGGCCGAGGCCCCGCTGCCCGCCGCCGCCAGGACGGCCCGTTCGAGGTCGTCGCCGGGACGAGCCGCCCCCGCGACGGGGTGCAGGAGGCCTCCTCTGGAGACGCGGAGCAGCCCCGCCCGGGTCAGCACGGCGATGGCGGTGTTGACCGCCCGCAGCGCGCCGCCGGCGAGATAGGCGACCTCGTAGGCGCCGAGCTCACGCGTTCCCGCGTCCACGGCCCGGCGCAGGCGGGCGTATCGGCTCTTCAGCGACATGGTGGTCGCGATGACGGCTGCGATCAATACGGCACAGACCAGGATGAGCGTTACAAGGACCCCCATGGCCGCCTCCTCTGCAGGTACCCAGTAGACGCCCGCGAGCGGCGGAAAGGTTCCCGCCTGAAGGTCTCAACCACCTGACCCGCCGCCTCCGCCGCAGCCGGACGATCCGCCGCCGCCGAAGTCGCCGCCCCCGAAACCGCCCCCGCCGCCATCCCCGGAACCCGAGGAGCCGAAGCCTGAGGAACCGAAGCCCGAGGAGGGGTCCGCGTAGGTCCCGCAGGATCCGGCGATGTCGCCGCCCGGGCTCCCGGCCGACAACTCCTCGCCGATGATCCGATCGTCCACCTCGCCCAGGCCGTACAGCGCCACGGGGACGCCGACGGCCAGGCTGAGCGAGGCCGGGTCGCGGAAGCCGCGCGGATGGCGGCGCAGCGCCGACAGCAGCACCTGGCGCCCCTCCTTGCTGACCCGGTCACGCTGCTTGCGGCGCTCCTTGTAGATCGACGAGAGGCCCACGAACACCCCGAACGCGCCGAACAGCAGCGCCCCCAGGAACTTCCCCTCCTTGCCCGCCACGCCGGCCACCGCCAGCACGATCGCGGTCACCTCGAAGACGAACCCCGCCGCCACGGCCGCCATGAGCCATCTCAGGCGGCCGTTCGCGGCGTCGGCCACCGCCCCCTCGGGCAGCAGCAGGCCCCGGCGGGTGAGACCGCCGGCCAGCTCGGCGAGCGCCGGGTGCTCCGCCAGCGCGTGCCGCAGCTCACCTGCCGTGCAGCCGCCCGGCCGCGCGCCGAGGACGTCCAGCACCGCCTGCTCGATCGGCACCGGCGACGGGCGGGCGGCGTACACGATCGTCACGCGCGCGCCCCGTGAGACGCGGACGGCGCCGGCCGTCGCGAGGACGGCCAGCGCCGCGTTGAGCGCGCGTCGCGGCCCGCCGGAGAGGTACGCCAGCTCATAGGGGGACAGGTCGGCGCCGGAGCCGCCAGACCCCGCCCCCGCCCTGCCCCGGGCCCTGTCGGCGGCACGCTGGGCGGCTCGGTCGGCGGCGAGGACGAGCCCCACCACGCCGATGGCCGCGATCAGTAAGACGTTGTCCATCCCGTGTCCGTCCCGGCTCCCTCGGCAGCACTGCGGGGCCGCCAAGCTAGCCGGGCCAGCCGCGTCGCACAAGGTCAGCCGAGGCGGTCCACCAGGGCGTTGTACTCCTCCCACAGCTCCTTGGGCAGCTGCTTGCCGAACGTGTCGAAGTGGGCCGGGATCAGCGCCGCCTCCTCGCGCCACACCTCGCGGTCGACGCTCAGCAGCGTGCGCAGGTCCTCTTCGGGCAGGTCGAGCCCCTCGGTGTCGAGCGAGTCCGGCACCAGCCCGATCGGGGTCGGCACGGCCTTGGCCTCGCCGTTGAGGCGGTCCACGATCCACTTGAGCACGCGGCTGTTCTCGCCGAAGCCCGGCCAGATGAACTTTCCGTCGGCGTTCTTGCGGAACCAGTTCACGTAGTAGATGCGCGGCAGCTTCGCGCCCTGGCGGCGGCCGATGTCCAGCCAGTGGGCGAAGTAGTCGCCCATGTTGTAGCCGCAGAACGGCAGCATCGCGAACGGGTCGTGGCGCAGCTCACCGACCTTGCCCTCGGCCGCCGCGGTCTTCTCCGAGGCGATGTTCGCGCCGAGGAAGACGCCGTGCTCCCAGCTCAGCGACTCCGTGACGAGCGGTACCGCGGTGGCGCGGCGGCCGCCGAACAGGATCGCCGAGATCGGCACGCCCTTGGGGTCCTGCCATTCGGGGGCGATGATCGGGCACTGGGAGGCGGGCGTGGTGAAGCGGGAGTTCGGATGGGCGGCTGGCTCGTCGCTGTCCGGGGTCCAGGAGCGGCCCTTCCAGTCGGTCAGGTGCGCCGGCGGCTTGTCTGTCAGGCCCTCCCACCACACGTCGCCGTCGTCGGTGAGCGCGACGTTGGTGAAGATGCTGTTGCCCCAGAGCGTCTTGACCGCGTTGGCGTTGGTGGTCTCGCCGGTGCCGGGCGCGACGCCGAAGAAGCCGGCCTCGGGGTTGATGGCGTAGAGCCGGCCGTCGTCGCCGAAGCGCATCCAGGCGATGTCGTCGCCGACCGTCTCGACCTTCCAGCCGGGGATGGTCGGCTGGAGCATGGCGAGGTTGGTCTTGCCGCATGCGCTGGGGAAGGCGGCCGCGACGTAGCGGTGCTCCCCGGAGGGCGGCGTCAGCTTGAGGATGAGCATGTGCTCGGCCAGCCAGCCCTGGTCACGCGCCATCACGCTGGCGATGCGCAGCGCGTAGCACTTCTTGCCGAGCAGGGCGTTGCCGCCGTAGCCGGAGCCGTAGGACCAGATCTCGCGGGTCTCGGGGAAGTGGCTGATGTACTTGGTGGAGTTGCACGGCCACGGGACGTCCTGCTGGCCGGGCTCCAGCGGCGCGCCGACGCTGTGGACGGCCCTGACGAACTCGCCGCGCTCCTCGATCAGGCGCAGCGCCCGATCGCCCATCCTGGTCATGACCCGCATCGAGACCACGACGTACGGCGAGTCGGTGATCTCGACGCCGAGCTGGGAGATGTCGCCGCCGAGCGGCCCCATGCAGAACGGCACGACGTACATCGTGCGGCCGCGCATGCTGCCCTTGAACACCTCGCCGAAAGTCCTGCGCATCTCGGCCGGCGCGATCCAGTTGTTGGTCGGCCCGGCGTCCTGCTCTCGCTCGGAGCAGATGAAGGTGCGGTCCTCGACCCGGGCCACGTCGCTCGGGTCGGAGGTCGCGTAGAAGCTGTTGGGCCGCTTGGCCAGCCGGGTGAACGTGCCCTGGTCGACCAGGAGGTTGGTCAGGCGCGTCCACTCCTCCTCCGAGCCGTCGCACCACTCGATCCGGTCCGGCTCGGTAAGGGCGGCTATCTCTTTCACCCACGCGGCCAATTCGGCATTGGCGGTAGGCGTGGGAACTTCCACGGAAACAGACACGGCTGCGGCTCCTCCACTCTCTCAGGGCCCGCTCATCATTAACGACGACGACACCGGAAAGCCAATTGGCATAGACCTCTGACTCGGCTGTCGTCGCAGGCAGCGGCCTTGACGATTGGAGGAACCTACCCACCGGGACACGTTTTAAAAGAAAGTCGCCGGCGCACTGGTTTAGGCCAATCGAAATGGTCTAAACCAATGTGCCGAATGGTTTAGTCCAATCCGCTCACGAATTGACGTCGGGCCCCGCGGACCTGACCCGGTCCACATGCTGCAGGGCGTCGCGCAATTCCCCCAGCCAGGTGTCGGTGTTGCGGCCGACCAGGCGGACGCACCAGGCGAGGGCGTCGCTGCGACTGCGGGCCACCCCGGCGGCCACGAGCGTGTCGAGGACCTGTCGCTCGGACTGCCGCAACCTGGTCATGACGGGCACGGAGAGTGTGGTGAACATCACAGTCTCGCCACCACAGGTGACACCCCAGGAGACCTTCTGCCGGAACTTCCGCTCGGCCTCCTTGGCGATCTCGATGCGCCTCTCCCGCGTCTCCTCCCTGAACCGGCCGATCAGCCCGTCGATGAGGGCCCCTCGCTCGGCCTCCTCCACGCCCGCCGGGGGATCCGGCAGCGTGCCGACGACCGCGATCTCCTCGCGGTCCCTGGTGACCTGGGGCGGGCCGGTGAACCAGCCTTGCGGGAGCCGCCCGGTGAACCAGCCGCGCATCTGCGCTGTCATGTCATCGCTTGCCATGTAATCAACATTACATAGTTGCCGGAAAATAGCACGCACCAGAACGAGGCGGTCTCGTACGGAACCAGAAGGCTCAGCGAACCTGGGTGGCGGCCTGCGGGCTCACCCTGACCACACCGGCCAGGTTGCGGGTGTTCACCGGGGCGATCTTGACCACGTCCCCCGTGCGGGGGGCGTGCAGCATCTTGCCGTTGCCCCAGTAGATCGCCACATGCGAGATGTAGGCGGGATTGGTGGGGTCGTTGCGCCAGAACAGCAGGTCACCCGGCTGCGCATCCCTGAGCGGCACCTGCGGGCCCGTCACCCACTGCTGGTGCGTCACGCGCGGCATGCGTACCCCCGCCTGACCGTAGGCCCACTGGACGAGCCCCGAGCAGTCGAAGGTGGTCGGCCCCTCGGCGCCCCACACGTACGGTGTGCCGAGCTTGGAGGCGGCGGCCTCCAGGGCGGCCGTGAGCTGCTCACCCGACATGAACGACCCGGTCGGCCAGTTGCGCTGCCTGGTCTGCCGTACGGGCAGCACCGGGTTGACCATGGCCGTCTGGGTGCCCTTCGGCAGCAGCTTCTCCAGCTTGTCGCGGAGCCTGGCCGAGTCGGCCTTCGGGGCGCTGATGATCAGCGCGTTGTCACGCGGGAGGCCCAGCGTGCGGCCGGTCCGCTTGGACACGACCGCGTCCACCCCGCCGAAGCCGGTCGTGGCGTAGGCGCCGATCCGCAGCGGCCCGGCCGGCCCGCTCACCTTCCGATGCAGCGTCAGCCCGCCGTCGTTGCCCAGCACGAACGACACGGCCACGTCACCCGCCGCCACGTTGGACCACAGCGCGTCCGAGGCGGCCGTCACCTTGGGCGTGTAGGCGCGGAAAGAGGAGGGGTCGACGGCGAGGGTCTGCACCCGCTTGCCGTCGAGCGTGACGCTGGCGGCGTCGGCCAGCTCCAGCGCGCGCACCCCCGGCAGCCGGGCGACCTTCTGTAAGTGCGCCTGGGTGAGCGGCTTGCGCGTCACCACGAAGAGATTGGGCTTGTGCAGGCCCGCGAGCGGCTTCACCGGCTGCACCGTCTCCGACTGCGCCATCAGGCTCTGCTTCGGAGCCGGGCGGACCCGTACGGCCTCCGTGACGACCGGCTCGGCCGGCTGCCTGATCTCGGCGAGCAGCAGCACGTCGGCCGTCAGCACGGCGACCAGCGCCACCACGATGAACGGGATCAGCTTGCGGGTGTCACGCCGCCGCCTCGTGCTCACCAGGAAGCTGAGGTCCTGGCCGATCCCCGAGGAACGAGCGAACTCCGCCGGGCCAGCGTGGGCCCGGCGGAGCTGTTCTTCGGGGGTCAGTTGCCGATGTACGGCACAGCCTCGAGGATCTCGACGGTGTTCTGACGACCGTTCGGCATGCTGTACGTCGCCTTCTCACCGATCTTCTTGCCGTTGATCGCCGCGCCGAGCGGGGACCGTGGCGAGTAGACGTCGATCGGGGAGCCGCTCTCCTCACGGGAGGCGAGCAGGAACGTCACCTCGTCGTCGTCACCGGTGAAGCGGATGGTCACCGTCATGCCGGGGCCCACCACCCCCTCGGTCTTGGGGGCCTCACCCACCTGCGCGCTGTCCAGGATCTGCCGGAGGTGGAAGATCCGCGCCTCCATCTTGCCCTGTTCGTCCTTGGCCGCGTGGTAGCCGCCGTTCTCCTTGAGGTCACCCTCTTCGCGGGCGGCCTCGATCTTCTTGGCGATGTCGACGCGCCCGGGCCCCGAGAGATATTCGTACTCGGCCTTCAGGCGGTCGTACGCCTCCTGCGTCAGCCATGTGACGTTCTCATCGCGAGAGTCGGCCACGGGTTCTCCTTGCTAGCTAGGGGGCCCTGAGATCACTGAAGGTTGCATGCGGTTGAATCGCGAAAGACTAACAAGCCAACCGCGCGAACGCTTCCCCAAATGTCTCACTATACGAGATTGCAGTACTGCACGTGCACGGAAGTGGCCTGGACACTGGTGTCCAGGCGTTCCTTGAGCTGCTTACTACCCTCACCAGCGGGAATTCTTACTTCCTTGCTGCCCACTTCTGCGTGGTCCACGTCCGTGGCCCTGATCCGGCAGACCGCCGCCCTGTCGGAGGGCTTGCTGACGGTGAAGGTGATCTCGGCTTGGGCCGGGTCGACGTCGAAGGACACCACCTGCGCCACCGCGCCGGTGTTGCTGCCGGTCATCGACCACATCACATAACCCCATCCACCTGCGATGATGGCCACGAGCACGCCGATCACGACGTGCACGACGAGCCGCCCGCCGCGTTCTGGACGGTCGGGGAAGTCGTCGGGTGTGCCGAGAACGGGCCCGTTCTCGACATCTCTGGTGGCCATGGCGGAATCTCCCTGCACTCCCTGAGCGTTATCCGAGACAATTGTCGCCTGCGGGGGCCACGCCCTCGCGACCGCCCAGCAGAAACTAACCTCTCTGGGCAAGTGATCGGTCCCTACTGAGGAGACATCGAGCCCGTGAGTGCACCGCTGAGGCTGATGGCCGTCCACGCCCACCCCGACGACGAGTCGAGCAAGGGCGCTGCGACGATGGCACGTTACGTCCGTGAAGGCGTGGACGTGCTGGTCTGTACGCTCACGGGCGGTGAGCGTGGTTCCGTGCTGAACCCCAAAATGGACCGTCCCGAGATCGTGGCGAACATCGCCGAGGTGCGCAGAGCCGAGATGGCCCGGGCCCGCGAGATCCTCGGCGTTGAGCAGCGTTTCATGGGATTCGTCGACTCGGGGCTGCCGGAGAACGAGGAGGAGGAGCTGCCCGAAGGCTGCTTCGCCGTGCAGAGGCTGGAGGACGCCTCGGCTCCGCTGGTCGCCGCGGTGCGCGAGTTCAGGCCGCATGTGATCATCACCTACGACGACGACGGCGGCTACCCGCACCCCGACCACATCATGACCAACAAGGTCTCGGTGGAGGCGTTCGAGGCGGCGGGCGACCCTGACCGCTACCCCGGCACCGGCGACCCGTGGCAGCCGCTGAAGCTCTACTACCACATGGGCTTCAGCAAGGACCGGTTCGAGGCGCTGCACGAGGCGATGACCGCGCGCGGCCTCGGCTCACCGTACGCCGACTGGATCTCCCGGTGGGAGGACCGGCCCACCAAGTGGCACGTGACCACCCAGGTGCGCTGCGCCGAATACTTCCGGATCCGCGACGAGGCGCTGCTCGCGCACGCCACCCAGGTGGACCCCGACGGCTGGTTCTTCCAGTGCCCGCGTGAGGTGCAGGAGGAGGTCTGGCCGACCGAGGACTACCACCTGGCGCGCTCGCTGGTCGACACCGAGCTGCCGGAGGACGACCTGTTCGCCGGGATCCACGCCGAGGAGAGCTCACCGGCCTGCCACTGAGCCACCTCTCCGCCGAGCCACTGAGCCGCCGAACCGAGCACGGCACCCAGGTGGCAGACTGGACGTGTGCACGTTCTAGCAGCAGGTGATATCAGCCCGGGCATCCTCGGCTTCACCGTCGTCGCCCTCATCGGCCTGGCCCTGTACGTTCTGGTCAAGTCCATGAACAAGCAGATCGCCAGGATCGAAGTGCCGCACGAGGCCGACCTCGACAAGAAATCCGAGTAGATGCCGACGATCGAAGTGGTCGACGACCCGGCGAAGAGCCGGTTCGAGGTTCTCGTGGACGGACAGGTCGCCGGGTTCGCCGACTACCGCCTGCGGGGCGCGAAGATCGTGCTCACGCACACCGAGGTCCAGCCGGAGCACGGGGGCAAGGGGCTGGCCGGCAGGCTGGTCAAGCACGCCCTGGAGGCGAGCCGCGACGCCGGACTGCGGGTCGTGCCCCTGTGCCCCTACGTGGTGACCTACATCGAGCGCCACCCCGAATACCAGGATCTAGTCGACGGGTGACCAGGCGCGCTCCAGCGCCTTGGGCAGGCCCCACCAGCCCAGCGGAGTGAGCACGCCGTCCTCGTCGACGATGCCGAGGTGCCCCCACAGGCTCACCACCGGGCCGAACAGCACCTCGGTCGCGCCGAGGTCGTCCGGGCCCTCGTCGTAGGCGTCGATGTCCTCGGACTCCGAGATCAGCCGGGCGATCCGCTCGGGTGAGGCGAGGACGCCCGGCCCCAGCCTGACCAGGGCGGTGACCGCCGCCAGCCAGTCGGCGTACTGGATGGCGAACAGGTTGGCCAGCACCGTGTCCTCGTCGCTGAGCTCACGATCGAGGTCCACGAACTCCTCCAGCAGGTCCGCCTCCTCCGGCAGGTCGGAGAGCGGCCCCGCGATCCCCGCCGCGACCGCCAGCCACAGCTCCGTGTCGTCGTCGGGCAGCGGCCGGTCCTCCAACCCCGCGCAGGCGCGCAACACGTTGGCCGGATAGCCGGGACGGTCGAGCAGCCCCCGCAGCCGGGTGCCGGCCCGCGCGAGGTCCGCCACGGGCAGATCCGGCTGCTTGTCCAGCTCGCCCATGATCCGGTGCAGCTCCGACAGCGCCAGCGCCTCCTCCTCGCCCACCGCGGCATGAAGCTCCTCGTCCTGCTCGTCGCTGACCACGAAGCCCGGCACCCGCCCGTCGGGCAGCGGCGTGCTGAGCCAGCGCTCCTGCAGCTCCTCGTAGGCGCGGCGGGCCCGGTGGTCGCCGGTCGCCAGCGCGTCCGGGTCGATCTCCCCCGAGCGCATCCGCTCCTCCAGGTAGGCGACGAGCAGGTCGAACATCTCCTCCGTCACCGGCCCGCGCTCGTTCTCCTCCGCCCACACGAAATAGCTCGGCGTCATCAGGATCGGCTCGCTCCCCGTCGACTCGACCCAGCGCTGCACGTCGCCGACGGTGGCGGCCCCCGACTCGATCGAGCCGAGCGTCGTCCTGGCCGACTCCCAGAACGGCGGCGACAGCGGGTTGCCGGCGGCCAGAAGCTCCCGCCGCAGGTCGGGCAGCGCCACGAGCGCCACCCCGGAGGGCACGGTGAGCAGCGCGCGTGCGACGTCCCTGCGAGTGAGAGCGGCTGCAGGACGGCCGGCGTGCGCACAGACGTAGTCGAGGTCCACGATCCGTAAACTACGCCCCCGCTCCCCCGCGCACACAGCCGCCCGGAGAACACCAGGTCACCCCGATCGTCACCGGAGCGACCGTCTAAAGTGAAGTAATGAACCGGTTGCAGGACGCGACGAGCCCCTACCTGCTGCAACACGCGGGCAATCCCGTCGACTGGCACCCGTGGGGCGAGGAGGCGTTCGCCGAGGCCCGGCGCCGCGACGTGCCGCTGCTGATCAGCGTCGGCTACTCGGCGTGTCACTGGTGCCACGTCATGGCGCACGAGAGCTTCGAGGATCCCGGCACCGCCCGGCTGATGAACGACAACTTCGTCAACATCAAGGTGGACCGCGAGGAACGCCCCGACGTCGACGCCGTCTACATGAGCGCCACCCAGGCCATGACCCAGCAGGGCGGCTGGCCGATGACCGTGTTCGCCACACCCGAGGGACATCCGTTCTACTGCGGCACCTACTTCCCGCGCCCCCAGTTCCAGCGGCTGCTGCAGGGCCTGTCCGGCGCGTGGGCCAACGACCGGGCGACCGTGCTGGAGCAGGGCTCGAAGGTGGTGGAGGTGCTCAACTCCAGCGCCTCCCTGCCCAGCGGGCCGCTGCCCACCGACGAGACGCTGGAGACGGCCGTACGCAACCTGCGCGAGTCGTTCGATCCGGTGCGCGGCGGCTTCGGCGGCGCGCCGAAGTTCCCGCCGTCGATGGTGCTGGAGTTCCTGCTGCGCTCCGGTGAGCGCGAGATGAGCGGCACGACGCTCGCCGCGATGGCGCGCGGCGGCATCTACGACCAGCTCGGCGGCGGCTTCGCCCGCTACAGCGTGGACGCCGGCTGGGTGGTGCCGCACTTCGAGAAGATGCTGTACGACAACGCGCTGCTGCTGCGGGTCTACACCCACTGGTGGCGGGCCGGCGGCGGCCCGCTGGCCCGTCGGGTGGCGCTGGAGACCGCCGACTGGCTGCTGCGCGAGCTGCGCACCACCGAGGGCGGCTTCGCCTCCGCCCTGGACGCCGACAGCGAGGGCGAAGAGGGCCGCTTCTACGTCTGGACGCCCGAGCAACTGCGCGAGGTGCTCGGCGACGACGACGGGGCGTGGGCGGCCGAGGTGTTCGACGTGACCGGCACGTTCGAGCACGGCACGTCCGTCCTGCAACTCCCGCAGGACCCCGCCGACCCCGCCCGGCTGGCGAGCGTGCGCGAGCGGCTGCTCGCCGCCCGGGAGGAGCGCGTACGTCCAGGACGGGACGACAAGGTGGTGGCCGGCTGGACCGGGCTCGCCATCGCGGCCCTGGCCGAGACCGGCATGGCGCTCGACCGGCCCGACCTGGTGAAGGCCGCCGAGGCCGCCGCGACCCTGCTCGAACGGGTGCACGTGGCCGACGGCAGGCTGCTGCGGACCTCCCGCGACGGCCGGGCGGGCACGAACGCCGGAGTGCTGGAGGACTACGCCAACCTGGCCGAGGGGCTGATCGCCCTCTACGGGGCGACCGGGCAGACGCGCTGGTTCCGGCTGGCGGGCACGCTGCTCGACACCCTGCTCGACCGGTTCGCCGACGGGACGGGCGGCTTCTACGACACCGCGGACGACGCCGAGCGGCTGTTCCAGCGGCCGCAGGACCCCACTGACAACGCCACGCCCTCTGGGCAGTACGCCGCGGCGGGGGCGCTGCTGTCGTACGCCGCCCTGACCGGCTCCAGCAGGCACCGGGAGGCCGCGCACGCGGCCCTCGGCACGGTCTCGGTGCTGGCGGCCAAGCACGCCCGGTTCGCCGGCTGGGGGCTCGCGGTGGCGCGGGCGGCGCTCGACGGGCCGGTCGAGGTGGCGGTCGTCGGGCCGCCCGGCGACCCGCGTACCGAGATCCTGCATCGGGAGGCCTACCTCGCCGACGTGCCCGGCCTGGTGATCGCCCTGGGCGGCCCCGCGACGCCGGCCGCCGAGAGCACGGACGGCGAGGTCGCGGACGGCGGGGTGCCGCTGCTGGAAGGGCGGCAGCTGATCGCCGGCGCGCCGGCGGCCTACGTGTGCCGCGGCTTCACCTGCCGGCTGCCCGTCACCACCCCCGAAGACCTACGGGCCCAACTGGCCGACCGCTAGCCCCACCGCGCCCCGGCCGCCTGATCGTCAGATCTACGCGGCCGGGTGGCGGCGCGACCGCGTGGCCGGGGGGCGGCGCTGCCGGGCGGCGGGGTGGGTCAGCCGAGGTCGGCCGGGTCGGCTTCGCCGTCGTCGGGGCGGCCGGAGGGCTGGAGGTCCGGCACGGCCGGCTGGTCCGTGTCCCGCTCGGGAGGTCCCTGCTCCTCCTCGACGGGGCCCTCCTCGATCGGCGCGTCGTCGACGAGGGGCGGCTCGGTGACCTCGTTCTCCGGGACGTCGTCCCACTGCTCCGGCTGCCGGGTGGGGGTGGTGGTGGGGCGCTCGTCGTAGTCGCGCTCCGGCGCGGAGTAGTCCGGCGTGTAGCCGAGGCTGGACGGCTCGGGGAAGTCCTCGACGGGCTTGTCCCGCATGGCCTCGGTCATGAACGCCCGCCAGATCTGCGCCGGCAGCTGACCGCCGAACTGCACGCCGTAGCCGGGGACGCTGACCGGCTTGTTGTCGGAGCGGAACATGTCCACCGCGACGGCCAGCTGCGGGGTGAAGCCGTTGAACCAGACCGACCGGGAGTCGTCCGTGGTGCCCGTCTTGCCCGCCACGGGACGGTCGTAGAGCCGTGCCGCCGTGCCGGTGCCGTACTGCACGACCTGCCGCATCGCGTAGGTGGCGTCCGCCGCCGCCTGCTTGCTGACGGCCTCGGTGGCCACCGGCTTGATCGTGTCCTTCTTGCCGTCGGCGCCAGTGACGCGCTTGACCACGTGCGCCTCCATGTGGACGCCGCCGTTGGCGAGGGTGGAGAAGCCGGACGCGTTCTGCACGGCGCTCACGGAGGCCACGCCGAGCGGGAAGGTGGCGGCCTCGACGTGCGGGCCGAGCTGCTGGGCCGGGATGCCCATGGCGGTGGCGGTGGCGGCGACCTTGTCCGTGCCCACCTTCTGGGCGAGGTCCACGAAGGCGGTGTTGACGGAGTTCTGGGTGGCGCTCACCAGGTTGATCTGCCCGTAGGAGCGGCCGCTGTCGTTGGGGATGGGGGTGTCGGGGGCGGAGGCCACCCGCATCGGGGAGTTGCCGTTGACCCTGGTGGACAGCTCGAAGCCGTTGTCCAGCGCGGCGGCCAGCGTGTAGGGCTTGAAGGTGGAGCCGGCCATCACCTTGGCGGAGAAGGCGTTGTCGTACTTCGTCTGGTCGGGGCTGCCGCCGTAGAAGGCGACGATCTCGCCGGTGGCCGGGTCGACCGCGGCCAGGCCGGTGCGCACCTTCTTGGGCGTGGAGTCCGGCAGCGTCTCCTTGACGGCGCGCTCGGCCGCCTCCATGAGCTTCTTGTCGAAGGTGGTGACGATCTTGAGGCCGCCGCCGTTGATGTCCTCGTCGGAGTAGCCGCGCCGGTTGAGCTCCGAGGTCACCTGCTCCAGCATGTACTGCGCCTGCCCCTTGAGCTGGAACGGCTTCTTCGGCGCGGTCAGCTTGGGGAACTTCTGCTCGGCGGCCTCCTCGGCGGTGAGCGCGCCGGTCTCGGCCATGGCCTGGACGACCGACCGCCAGCGGACCTCGGCGGCGTCGAGGTCGGCGCCCTTGGGGTCGGCGAAGCGGCTGGGCTGCTGGATGACCGCGGCGAGGTAGGCGCCCTGGGCGACGCCGAGCTCGTCGACGTCCTTGCCGAAGTAGGCCTGGGCCGCGGCCTGGACGCCGTTGGCGCCGCGGCCGAAGTAGATGGTGTTGAGATACTGCTCCAGCACCCAGTCCTTGGACTTGGACTGGTCGACCTTGATCGAGATCATGATCTCTTTGAATTTGCGGGTGATGGACCGTTCCTGGCTCAGGCCGCTGTAGTAGTTGCGCACCAGCTGCTGGGTGATGGTGGAGCCGCCCTGGAGCTGCTGGCCGGTGAGCGTCGACCACAGGGCGCGCGTGGTGCCCTTGGCCGAGACGCCGCCGTCCTCGTAGAACGAGCGGTTCTCGGCCGCGATCACGGCGTCGCGCACGTGCTCGGGCACCTTGGCCAGCTCCACGGTGCGGCGGTCGACGCCCTGCCGGGCGATGACGCTCTTGCCGTCGCGGTAGTAGATGACCGAGCCCTGCGCCGTGGCGTCCTTCTGGGTGCTGTCCGGGATGGGGGTCATCGCCCACGCGATGCCGAAAAGCGCGGCCAGCACGAGGAACCCCGAGCCACCGACAATCAGTGAGATACGGAGCCATCGCCGCTTCCGCATGCCGTCACCCCCCGATCACGTCCGTCGATCCCCCCGTCACCTGGGCGAAGGTCACAAGGGTAAACGATCGATAACGGTGCATCGTCCCTCCGCCGATGCTACGGCTCGCGCGCCGCCCGGCGAGGGACATCGGCGACCAACGGGAGGACTCGGTACGGAACCGGGGTGTCCAGAGCGATGATCGACGACGTTCTGAGCACGCCTTGGACGTCCACGATCTCGTCGATGACCCGCTGCAGATCGGCGTTGGTCCGGGCCACCACCCGGCACAGCAGGTCGCTGCCGCCGGTGATGGTGTGCACCTCCAGCACCTCGGGGATGAGCGCCAGCCGGTCGGCGACCGGGTCGTGCCCGGCGACCTGGCGGATCTCCATCAGGACGAAGGCGGTGACGTCGTAGCCGAGCGCCTCGGTCGAGATGTCGGGGCCGAACCCGGTGATGACGCCTCGGGCGGCCAGCCTGTCCAGCCGGGCCTGGACGGTCCCGCGGGCGACGCCGAGCCTGCGCGAGCACTCCAGCACGCCGAGCCTCGGCTCGGCGGACAGCAACGCGATCAACCGGGCGTCCAGCTCATCGATCGTCATGGTGTACAGGTTCTCCGGTGGATGCCGTCCAGCAGTGGGCATATTGTCCACTGTTTTAAGCAACTCTTGCACAACTCGTCCATCTCTATCGAGAGTTAGCTCTATGAGCGATGTCTTTCCGGTCAACGGGATGGATGCCGTGGTGTTCGCCGTCGGCAACGCCAAGCAGGCAGCCCACTACTACTCGACGGCTTTCGGCATGAAGCTGGTGGCCTATCGCGGGCCGGAGAACGGCAGCCGCGACGAGGTGGCCTACGTGCTCACCTCGGGCAGCGCCAGGTTCGAGCTCCGGTCCTCGATCAGGCCCGGCACCGACCTGGCCGGGCACGTGGCCGAGCACGGCGACGGAGTGATCGACCTGGCCCTGGAGGTCCCGGACGTGGAGGCGGCCTATCGGCACGCCGTGGCCCACGGCGCGCGCGGCCTGGCGGAGCCGTACACGATGGAGGACGAGCGCGGCAAGGTCGTGCTCGCGGCGATCGCCACCTACGGCGAGACGCGGCACACACTCGTGGACAGGGCCAATTACGGCGGCGTGTACCTGCCGGGATACCAGCCCGCCACGCCGCTCGTCGCGCCGCCCGCCACCAGGACCGGGCGGCTGTTCCAGGCCGTCGACCACTGTGTGGGCAACGTCGAGCTCGGCAAGATGGACGAATGGGTGGAGTTCTACCGGAAGGTCATGGGCTTCACGAACATGGCGGAGTTCGTCGGCGACGACATCGCCACGGAGTATTCGGCGCTGATGTCCAAGGTCGTCGCGGACGGCTCGCGCAAGGTCAAGTTCCCGCTGAACGAGCCGGCGGTCAGCCGCAAGAAGTCGCAGATCGACGAGTATCTGGAGTTCTACGGCGGGCCCGGCGTGCAGCACATCGCGCTGGCCACCAACGACATCCTGACCACGGTCGACCACATGCGCGCGGCCGGGATGGAGTTCCTCGACACGCCCGACTCCTACTACGACGACCCCGAGCTGCGCGGCCGCATCGGCGAGGTGCGGGCGCCGATCGAGGAGCTGAAGAAGCGCAAGATCCTGGTCGACAGGGACGAGGACGGCTACCTGCTGCAGATCTTCACCAAGCCGGTGCAGGACCGGCCGACGGTCTTCTTCGAGCTCATCGAGCGGCACGGCTCGCTGGGGTTCGGCAAGGGCAACTTCAAGGCGCTCTTCGAGGCCATCGAGCGCGAGCAGGAGCGCAGGGGAAACCTCTGACGCGAGGCGTCTCCAGCGGTGCCTGACTCAGCGTAGTCTGGTGGTCACGCATCGAAGGGGGACGTAGCGCAGATGAGGTCCACCAAGCGGCAGGCCGCCGTTCTCCTGGCCACCCTGATGGGCGCGCTCGCCTGCGGGCCGTCCGACGGGGCGGCCCGCCCGGCCGAGCGACTCTCCGCCCAGGCCGGCGCGCCGGGGATCGGCGACGCCGACTTCCCCCTCGACGGCAACGGCGGCTACGACGTCTCCCATTACGCGCTCAAGCTCGGCTACACCCCGGCGGGCCGGCGGCTCGACGGCGTGGCGACGATCCAGGCCACGGCCAAGCAATCGCTGACCCGGTTCAACCTGGACCTCAAGGGCTTCAAGGTGAGCGAGGTCTCCGTCGACGGGGCCGCCGCCACGTTCTCCCGCGCGGGCCACGAGCTGACCGTCGCCCCCGCCGCGCCGCTGCGGCAGGGGTCGGCCTTCACCGTCAAGGTGGCCTACGCGGGCGTCCCGCAGCCGGTCGTGGACTCTTCCAACCTCGGCCGGTACGGCTTCATCCCGACCCCCGACGGCGCGTTCGTGGCCTGCGAGCCCAACGGCGCCAGGACCTGGTTCCCCGGCAACGACCACCCCGCCGACAAGGCCACCTTCGACTTCGAGATCACCGTGCCCAAGGGCGTGACCGCGCTGGCCAACGGCGAGCTCACCGGCAAGCCGCGCACCTCGGGCGGCAAGACCACCTTCACCTGGCGCGAGGCGCACCCGATGACCACCTACCTGGCGACGGCCACGGTCGGCAAGTTCCAGCTCCGGCAGGGCACGACGCCGGGCGGCATCCGCAACCTGGCGGCGGTCGACCCCAAGTTCGCCGGCTCGCTGGACAAGCTCTACAAGCTCTCCGCCGAGATCACCGACCATTGGGGCACCGTGTTCGGCCGCTACCCGTTCTCCTCCACGGGCGGCGTGGTCGACGACTTCTCGGCCGGCTACGCGCTGGAGAACCAGACCAAGCCTCTCTACGGCGGCTTCGAGCCCGGCGCGGACATCATCGCCCACGAGCTGGCCCACCAGTGGTTCGGCAACAGCCTGAGCATCAAGCGCTGGAAGGACCTGTGGCTCAACGAGGGCTTCGCCACCTACGCCGAGTGGCTCTGGGCCGAACACAAGGGCACCGGCACCGCCGACGCCTCCTTCAAGTCCTTCTACGAGCGCCCGGCGAACGACTCCATCTGGGCCTACCCGCCCGGCCGCGCCAGGGCCGACGACCTGTTCAACGAGTCGGTCTACAGCCGTGGCGCGATGACGCTGCACGCGCTGCGCGGGGCCATCGGCGACGAGACGTTCT
The DNA here is from genome assembly GCF_052068115.1 of Nonomuraea sp. ZG12. NCBI lineage: Bacteria > Bacillati > Actinomycetota > Actinomycetes > Streptosporangiales > Streptosporangiaceae > Nonomuraea > Nonomuraea sp. ZG12. Next base: position 87,804 of record NZ_JBQHCW010000009.1, on the reverse strand, counting down.
TCGAGCTGCTCAAGACCTGGACCAGCGAGCACCAGTACGGCTCCGTCACGACGGAGCAGTTCGTCGCGCTGGCCGAGCGCATGTCGGGCAAGCAGCTCGACGCTCTCTTCGACGCCTGGCTCTTCCAGCCGAAGCGTCCCACCCTCTGACCTTGCAAGCCCCCGGCAGCAGGGCGCCGCCCCTCCTGATGTAAAGAATCATAGACATGATGTCCGTCTTTTGTTACATTGACGATGTCAAAGATTCTTTACCTGACTCGTGTTCGAGCCCCAGGAGGGGAAATGAACTCGTCCGGAACGATGCGCGGGCCTGCCATGGTCGCGGGGTTATCCCTCTTCGCGATGGCCGTCCTGGGCGGGCTGGCCAACTTCGGCGTCCTGGAGAACGTGGTCACCGAGGGCGACGCGGAGCGAACCGCGCAAGCCATCCGCGACTCAGAGGGGCTGTTCCGCTACGCCGTGCTCGGGCTGACTCTGGTGGCGATCCTCGACGTGATCGTCGCCAAGGCTCTCCTGGACTTCTTCAAGCCGGTCCACGAAGGTGTCGCCACTCTCGCGGCGTGGCTGAGACTGGCGTACGCGGGAGTGTTCCTGGTCGCCATCGGCCAACTCGCCGGCGCGCTGCCCCTGGCCGGCGATCCCTGGCCCGCAGGCGCGTACACACCGGAGCAGTTCCACGCCGAGGCACTACTGAAGATCAACGGCTTTCACGACCTCTGGCACGCCGGGCTCACCTTCTTCGGCCTTCACCTGCTGCTCCTCGGCTACCTGGCCTACCGGTGGGCCAGGGTGGTGGGCGTCCTGCTCGGGATCGCGGGGCTCGGATACCTCGTGGACAGCTTCGGCGCGGTGCTCGGTCACACGCCCGATGCCGCCGTGTTCACCTTCGTCGGCGAAGTGGTCCTCATGCTGTGGCTGCTGGTCAAAGGCAGGAACATCATCCCGAGCAGCGTGGCGGTGGCCTCCTAGTAGCGCTCCGCGGCCAGGATCAACGCGGCCGCGCCGACCAGCCCCGCCTCCTGGCCCAAGGCAGCGGGCACCACCCGGACCCGGCGGGCGAAGTCCATGCGGGCGTGCTCGCGCAGCGCCTCCTCCAGCGGCCCGAACAGCGGCTCACCCGCCTGCGACAGGCCGCCGCCGATGGTCACCAGGTCCAGGTCGCACAGATGGGTGGCGGACGCGATCGCGATACCCAGCGCGCGTCCGGCCCGCCGCATCGCGGCCACGGCCACCTCGTCACCTGCCCGAGCGTCCGCCGCCAGCGCGCGCCCGGTGACCGCCCGATCCTCCCGGTACGTCTCCACCCCCAGCACTCCGGCGACCCCCACCCCGGCGGCCCCCAGATTGGCCATCCCCGGACCCGTCACACAAGGATCGGCGAGCCCCGGACCCGGCGTGTCCGCGCCGGTGGGGGTAGCCGGGGTCCAGCCCTGGGACAGGGCCCACTCGGTGAGGGCGGGGCCTCTGGCGACCGCCTCCAGGCAGCCGTGGCCGCCGCACCCGCACCGCGGCCCGCCCTCGGGCTCCACCACGACGTGCCCGATGTGCCCGGAGTTGCCGGTGCCGCCGTTGATCAGGCGTCCGCCGAGGATGAGCCCGCCGCCCACCCCGGTCGACACCACCATGCCGAGCATGTCGGCGCTGCCACGGCCCGCGCCCTGCCAGTGCTCGGCCACGGCCACGCAGATCGCGTCGTTGTGTATCCGTACCGGAAGGCCGGGAAAGCGGGCCGCGAGCCTGGCGCGCAGCGGGAAGCCGCGCCAGCCGGGGATGTTGAGCGGTGACACCTCACCGTCCGGCCAGGTCATCGGGCCGCCGCAGCCGACCCCCACCCCGTCCACCTCGCCGGAGAGCGGCTCGATCAGGTCCGTGAGCGTCTTCCACAGTGTCTGCCCGTCCGCGTGCTGCGGGGTGGCGACGCGCGTGATCCGTCGTGGTGTGCCGTCGGGGCCGACGAGGGCGGCCGCCATCTTGGTGCCGCCCACGTCGATCGCGAGGATCACGCGCCGCCTGCCGATCCGGAGGAGGAGAAGACGAGCACGGAGGCGGTGAAGCCGTGCACGTGGTTGTGGCCCGCGACCGGCCCTACCTCGCCTGCGGCGAAGAACCCGGCCATGCCGATGGGGCCGAGCGTGTCGCGCAGGGCGACGGGGTCGTGGTCGGCGGTGCCGAACATCGCCGAGCCACGGCCGTTGCAGGAGAACAGCAGCGCGCCGTCGACCCTGCCGAGCTCCTCGCGGTGCGCGTCGAGCAGGTCGTAGAGGTCCTCGTCGGCGGTGGCGGCGTCGCGCACCTGGAAGCGCACGGTGCGGCCGATGTCCACGATGTCGCCGATGGCCACGGCCTCGCGTTCGGGGTCGATGCCGATCACACCTCTGATCAGGAAGTCGCCGCGTTCGTGGCGTTCGGCGTACTCGTCCATGGCCACGCCGATCTGCAGTCCGGCGGCCACCAGCTCGCGGTCGTCCTCGTCGAGGTCGCTGACGATGTCCTCAAGGCGGGAGAGGGCGGGCTGCCCGGCCAGCTCCAGCAGCAGGTTCTCCTCGCAGCGGGTGACGACCATGCTGGGGCCGATCGGGCGGCAGCCCTGGCTGACCACGGTGCTGACCCGTACGGCTCCGCTGATCAGCACGCCGATCGCGCCTTCGGTGTAGACCTCGCCGTCGGCGAACAGCCGGACCGACCCGCGGCCCTGGAGCCCGTTGGCCAGGCCGCCGATCAGCGGCAGGTCGCCGAGCACCTCCACGGACCGTTCGACGAAGGCGTCCGTCGGGAAGGAGTAGGGGTCGGCGAGGATGATCGCCACATGGTCGTCGGCGCCGCGCTCGGGCAGCCCGACCACCACGAACTTGTCCTCGGCGGTCAGCGTCTCCAGCGCGAAGGTGGTGATCTCCGCCCCGTCGAGGGTCGCCGCCCAGGCGCTCACGGCGGGTGTCAGCTCCACGCCCTGCCCGTCGCCGATCACCCCGGTGGCGCTGCAGCCGATCACCTGCGCTTCCGGCGCGAGCCGCATGGCGCGCTCGCCCGCCCTGGCCACGTCCTCTGGGTCCTCGCCGCAGATGAAGAAACAGACCAGGTCGGCTTGCCCGTTGAGTCTCGCCAGGGCTTGGCCGACGGCCTTCTCCGCGGCCGTCACCAGATCGGAATCCACGGCGAGGCCGTCAGCGAAGCGGCTCGTCATCAGTGCCACGCCTCTCGCCTCCCTCAGCAGGTCCAAGTCCCCTAGGCCCGATTCTCCCCCTTAAAAGGACAAGCACGCACACGAACCGTCACCTAATAGTCAAGATCCGAAATCTCCGCCAGATGCGAAACTCTCCCCGCATCATCTCTGAGGGACGTAGTCTCGATCCCGTGCATCAGCCTCGTATTCTTCGCGAGTTGCGAGAGAGCGGCCACGTTCATCGCACCGTCAAAGCCGAGGTCCGCGAAAACCTGCTGGCCAAACTCCGAGCGGGCGAGCCCCGTTTCCCAGGCATCGTGGGCTTCGACGACTCCGTCCTGCCCCATCTCGAACGGGCCCTGATCGCCGGGCATGACCTGGTCCTGCTCGGTGAGCGGGGCCAGGGAAAGACCCGGCTCATCCGCACGGTCACCGGCCTCCTCGACGAGTGGACCCCCGTCGTGGAGGGATGCGAGATCAACGACCATCCCTACTCCCCTGTCTGCGGTCGCTGCCGCGCGCTGGCGGACGAGCTGGGCGACGAGCTCCCCGTGGCGTGGAAGCACCGTGACGAGCGTTACGGCGAGAAGCTCGCCACCCCCGACACCTCGGTGGGCGACCTGATCGGCGACATCGACCCGATCAAGATCGCCGAGGGGCGGCGGCTCGGTGACCCCGAGACCGTGCACTACGGCCTGGTCCCGCGCACCAACCGCGGCGTCTTCTCCGTCAACGAGCTGCCCGACCTGGCCGAGCGCATCCAGGTCTCGCTGCTCAACGTGCTGGAGGAGCGCGACATCCAGGTGCGCGGCTACAACCTGCGGCTGCCGCTCGACATCCTGCTCATCGCCAGCGCCAACCCTGAGGACTACACCAACAGGGGCCGGATCATCACCCCGCTGAAGGACCGCTTCGGCGCCGAGGTCCGCACCCACTACCCGCTCACGATCGAGGACGAGCTCACGCTCATCCGGCAGGAGACCGTGCCGGACATCGGGGCCGACATCCCCGAGCACCTCATCGAGGCGATCGCCAGGTTCACCCGGCTGGTCCGCGAGTCCACGGCCGTCGACGCCCGCTCCGGCGTGTCGGCGCGCTTCTCGATCGCGGCCGCCGAGACCGCCTCGGCCTCCGCCGTGCGCAGGGCCGCGATCGCCGGCGAGGAGCAGGCGGTGACCCGGGTGTGCGACCTGGCCCCGGTCGTGCACAGCCTGCGCGGCAAGGTCGAGTTCGAGGTCAGCGAGGAGGGCAGGGAGACCGAGATCCTGGCCCACCTGCTGCGCCGGGCCACGGCCGAGACGTTCAGGAGCCGGCTGGGCGGCTTGGACCTGTCGCCGCTCACCGACAAGTTCGCCGAGGGCAACCAGGTGGAGTCGGGCGAGCTGATCGGCGCGGGCGAGCTGCTGCACCGGATCGGCCCGGTCAACGGCCTCGCCAAGATCATGACCGCGCTGGGCATGGGCGCCGGCGAGGAGTCTCCGGGACACGCGGCGGCGGCGCTGGAGTTCACCCTGGAGGGCCTCTACCTGATGCGCCGGCTGTCGAAGGACGACCTCGACGGCGTCGCCGTCTACCGGACCTGACCGTCGGGGCGGTCTCGCCCGGCTTCGCCGGCGGGGCCGCCTCGGCGCTGTTCACCACAGGCGGACCCACACGTACGGGCTCATGGTCCGCAAAGGGGAGCATCTGGGGTTAGCGTGGGTCCGTGACGGCCTACCGCTATGGCGAGTTCCACGACGGCCCTGACCCCCTCGCCCCGCCGTACGACGTGCGTGCGGCTCTCGACGAGATGGGCGACGCCATCCTGTCCGGCTCCACGCCCGTGCACGCCCTGCGCGACCTGCTCAAGCGCGGGCTGCCGGGCGCGCGGGACCGCCGGGGCCTCGACGACATGCTCAGAGAGGTACGCCGACGCCGCCGGGAGCTGCGGGAGAGCGGCCGGCTCGACGGCACCCTGGAGCGCGCACGGGCGCTGCTGGACAAGGCGATCGGGCAGGAGCGCGCCGAGCTGTTCCCTGACCCCTCCGACGACGCCCGGCTGCGTGAGGCCGAGCTCGACACCCTGCCCGACGACACCGCCGGCGCCATCCAGGCACTGACGCCCTACGAGTGGCGCTCTGCCGCCGCCAGGCAGACCTTCCAGGAGCTGCGCGACCTGCTGCGGCGGGAGGTGCTCGACAGCCAGTTCAAGGGGCTGCGCGACGCGCTGGCGAATCCTGACCCGGAGGCGATGGAGCGGGTCCGCCAGATGATGTCGGACTTGAACGACATGCTGGACAAGGACGCCCGAGGCGAGCACCAGCAGGCCGACTTCGACGACTTCATGGCGAAATATGGCGACATGTTCCCGGAGAAGCCCCGGAACCTCGACGAGCTCGTCGACGCCCTCGCCCGCCGCGCCGCCGCCACCCAGCGCATGCTCGCCTCGATGACCCCGCGCCAGCGCGAGGAGCTCGGCAACCTGATCGACGAGACCCTCGACCAGTCCGGGCTGTCGGACCAGATGCGCCGCCTCGGCGAGGCCCTCGCCGCCCGCCGCCCCGACCTCGCCTGGGACGCCGGCGAGCGGATGACCGGCGAGGAGCCGCTCGGTATGGGCGACGCCGTCACCGCCCTGGAGGAGCTGGCCGACCTCGCCCAGCTGGAGACCGCCCTGCGCCAGGACTACCCTGGGGCCAGGCTGGACGACATCGACGAGGCCGCGGTCCGCCGTGCCCTCGGCCGCTCGGCCGTCGACGACCTCGAAGGCCTGAAGCGGATCGAGCGGGAGCTGGAGGAGCAGGGCTACCTCCTGCGCCGCCGCGGCAAGCTGGAGCTCACCCCCAAGGCCGTGCGGCGGCTCGGCGAGACCGCGCTGCGCCGGGTGTTCTCCTCGCTCGACGCCGGGCGGCGGGGCGACCACGACCAGCACGACGCGGGCTCGGCGGGCGAGCTCACCGGCTCGTCACGCCCCTGGCGGTTCGGCGACGAGCAGCCGATCGACGTGGTCCGCACCCTGGTCAACGGCGTGCGCGGCGGCGGCCTGCGCACCGGTTCCGGTGCCGGCACGTCCGTGCGTCTGTCCGTCGACGACTTCGAGGTGGCCGAGACCGAGCGGCGCAGCGCCGCGGCCATCTGCCTGCTGGTCGACCTGTCCTACTCGATGGCCCTGCGGGGCACCTGGGCCGCGGCCAAGCAGACGGCGCTGGCCCTGCAGGCGCTGGTGGCCGCCAAATTCCCGCAGGACGCCGTACAGATCATCGGCTTCTCCAACTACGCGCGGGTCCTGCAGCCGGACGAGCTCGCCGGCCTCGACTGGGACATGGTGCAGGGCACCAACCTGCACCACGCGCTGCTGATCGCGGGACGTCACCTGGATCGCCACCCCGACTTCGAGCCGGTGGTCCTCGTCGTCACCGACGGCGAGCCCACCGCCCACCTGATGCGCAACGGCCGCTCGGCCTTCGAGTGGCCGCCGTCGTCGGAGACGCTGGAGCTGACGCTGGCCGAGGTGGACAAGATGACCCGCCGCCGCGCCACGCTCAACGTCTTCATGCTGGCGGGCGACGACCGGCTCAAGGAGTTCGTCGACGAGGTCGCCCGGCGCAACGGCGGGCGCGTCTTCTCGCCCGACGCCGACCGGCTGGGCGAATACGTGGTGAGCGACTTCCTGCGCGTGCGCCGGGCACGCTGACGGCCCGGCCCGCGCGGTCAGGCGTCGATGAGGCGCGTGTAGAAATCGAGCGCGAGGTCGAAGCCGTCGTGGCAGTTGCGGTGGGAGCGGTAGCAGGGACGCCACGCGCTGCAGGCGCCGATGCCCGCGCGGGCGTCGGCCAGCGCCGCGGGCACCCGCTCCGGCCTGGGCAGCAGCCCGCCGCCCAGATAGCGGGACCCGGTCAGCTCGGTGCGCTCGCCGGGACCGCCGGAGACGAAGCGGCCCAGCCGCCAGCCGCTCTCCTCGTCCCACACCAGCGCGGCCCCGTCCGCCAGGCGAACGGTCGCCTCGCGCGGATCGCAGGGGCCCTCCCACCAGTCGGCGACCTCGGCTCCGAGCAGCTCGACGACTAGCCGCACATAGCAGACCGGCTGCTGCAGCCACTCATCGGAATACGGCTCGACGTGCCTGATGGTCACGGACGGCACCCCCTTGTGCCCAGAAGGTAAGGAAAATCCAGCGGTGCACAACGATACCTGGGCCGAACTCGTGCCGACGCCCAAGCGTCTAGTCATTACGGGCGGTATTTCCGCCCGCTACGGGGAAAGAGGGGGTGCTAATGATCGCCGTCATTCTCATCACGCTGATGATCATCGCCATCGTCAGCAACGAACTGATCATGCGCTGCTCCGCCGAAAGCAAAGAGAGTGTCGAGTCCCCGGCCGAGATCGCCGGGGACTAGTCTCTCCCGCATGTCGTCCCTGTTTCTCTGGCTGCACATCGGCTTCGCGGTCTTCACCATCGGGCCGCTGACCGCCGCCACCATGGCAGCGCCGCGCGCCATCCGCGACAACAACCTGCCCGTGCTCCGCAACATCCAGCGCACGACCCGGATCTACAGCGTCGCGGCGCTGGGCGTCTTCGTGTTCGGGGTGGTGCTCGGCGTGGTGCTGGGCGGCGGGGTGCTCGGCGAGTGGTACATGACGGCGTCGATGACGCTGTTCATCGTCGGCATCGTGCTGCTCTTCATCATCGACCGCGACCTGCGCGGCGCCGTCCAGGCCCTCCAGAGCGAGGAGAAGGACGACGACGCGAAGGTGCAGAACGGCCGGATCGCCGCCATCAGCGGCCTGCTCGCGGTGATCTGGCTGGTGATCCTCTTCCTGATGGTGGTGCCCGGCTAGCCGAGCGCCCGTGTCAGGTCGGCGAGCAGGTCGTCGATCGTCTCGATGCCGACCGACAGGCGCACCAGGTCGCCGGGAACCTCCAGCGGCGAGCCGGCCACGGAGGCGTGCGTCATCCTGCCCGGATGCTCGATGAGCGACTCGACGCCGCCGAGCGACTCGCCGAGCGTGAACAGCTCGGTGCGGTTGCACACCTCGACCGCCTCGGCCTCGCCGCCGGCCACCCGGAACGACACCATGCCGCCGAACCTCTTCATCTGCTTGGCGGCCACCTCGTGACCGGGGTGCTCGCCGAGCCCCGGGTAGAGCACCTGGGTCACCTTCGGGTGCGCGAGCAGCAGGTCGACGACTCGCTCGGCGTTGTCGCAGTGGCGGTCCATGCGCACGCCGAGCGTCTTGAGCCCGCGCAGCGTCAGCCACGCGTCGAACGGCCCCGCGACCGCGCCCATCGCGTTCTGGTGGTAGGCGAGCTCGTCGCCGAGCCCCCGGTCGGCCGCGACGAGAGCGCCGCCGACCACGTCGGAGTGGCCGCCGACGTACTTGGTGGTCGAGTGCACGACGACGTCCGCACCGAGCGCCAGCGGCTGCTGGAGGTACGGCGAGGCGAAGGTGTTGTCGACGACGAGCAGCGAGCCGTTGTCATGGGCGAGCCGGGCCAGCGCCGCGATGTCGGCGATGCCGAGCAGCGGGTTGGTGGGCGTCTCCACCCAGATGACCTTCGTCTTCTGCGTCAGCGCCGACGCCACCGCGTCCAGGTCGCCGAGCGGCACCGGATCGTAGTGCAGGCCCCAGCGCTCGTGCACCTTGGCGAACAGCCGATAGGTGCCGCCGTAGGCGTCGTTCGGGATGACGACGTGGTCTTGTGGCTTGCACACCGTGCGGAGCAGGGTGTCCTCGGCGGCGAGCCCGGAGGCGAACGCCAGCCCGCGCGCCCCGCCCTCCACCGCCGCCAGCGCCTCTTCGAGCGCCGTCCTCGTGGGATTGGCCGAGCGGCTGTATTCGTATCCGGAACGCAGGCCGCCCACACCGTCCTGCTTGTAGGTGGAGGTCGCGTATATCGGCGGCACGACCGCGCCGGTCACAGGATCAGGCTCCTGACCTGCGTGGATCGCCAGGGTTTCGAAACCGTTGGTCATACCGCCACCGTAACGGACGCGGCCCGCGCTCCGTTCCCCAACAGAGCGCGGGCCGCGCCGGGGCATCACCCCCGCGATGCCCTGCGGCTCGCGCGCCATACCGCGCGAGCCGGTCTCAGGCGGCCGTGGGCTCCCGGCGGTCATCGGCCCTGCTGCGCGGCAGCCGTACGATCTCCGCCTCGCGCACCCTGATGTGCCGCCCGCTGGCCCCCTCAGCGGGCTCCCCGTTGATGCGCGACAGCAGCACCGGGTCGGTCAGTGCCAGCAGCACCCCGATGACCAGCCCGACACCCAGTAGTACGAATCCGATGACCACCATGGTCGCCCCCTTCCGGCTCATCCAGAATCGCTCCCCACCCCCTGTCCCCGCCTCGGCTGAAGAGCCGGTCCCTGTCCCCCGTGCTCGGCCGAATGGTCGATACGACCTCTACGACTTGCGGCCTAGGCTCGGACCGTGCGGGAATCCAAACGCGTCGTCTACTGGATCCGCCGGCTGAGCGAGATCGCCATGTTCGGCTGGCTCGGCCTCATGCTCCTGGCCGACCTGGCCGTCGCCATCACCTCCGCGGGGCTCCAGATCCTGGTGTTCTGCTGCGGAGTCGCCGGGATCGCGGCCGTGGCCCTGCGCCGCCGCTTCCGGGTGGAGACCTTGGGCATCATGTTCGGCCTCTCCATGCTCACCTCGTTGATCATGGGATTCTCGGGCACCACAGGCATGCCCGGCGCGGCGGAGACGGGGGCGCTGCTCGTCCTCTCCCTCGGCGTGATCAGGCACGTGGAGCCGGTCCGCACGGCGGCGATCCTGACCGGCGCCGGCCTGATCGTGCTCATGACCGAGGCCTTCGGCCGCAGCTCGAGCGTCGAGGCCCTCGCCTTCGCGTTCCTGCTGTTCGCCGCCTGGTCGACGGTCGCCGGCGTCGGCGGCTACCTGCGCTTCCAGCAGGAGCGCCGTAAAGAGGCCGTCCATTCCGTACGACGCGCCGAACGGCTGGAGCTGGCCAGGGAGCTGCACGACTTGGTCGCCCACCACATCACCGGCATCGTCGTACAGGCCCAGGCCGCCCGTACGGTCGCCGAGACCAGCCCGGCGGCCGTGGTGCCGGCCCTCGACGCCATCGCCACGGCCGGCGGCGAGGCGCTCACCTCGATGCGCCGGATGGTCACCGTGCTGAGAGCCGACGAGGCGTCCCGTAGTCCCGGCACCTCGCTCGCGGACCTGCGGCTGCTCACCGACCGCTTCTCGGCGGAGGGTCCGAAGGTGGCGTTCGAGATCGGCCAGGGCATCGACGATCGCACGCTGGCCCCCGAGGTGCTGACGACCCTGCACCGGGTGCTGCTGGAGGCGCTCACCAACGTCCGCAAGCACGCGCCGCGGGCCGCCTGGGTCGAGGCCGACCTGCGGCGGTACGACGCCGTCGTGGTGCTGCGGGTGCGCAACTACGACTCGGCCTCGGACCCCAGGGTCTCCCGTCTCGGCGGCGGCTTCGGTCTCGTGGGCATGGCGGAGCGGGTCGAGGCGCTCGGCGGCCACCTCGACGCCGGCCTCACCCCCGAGGGCGCCTGGGAGATCCGCGCCGAGTTCCCTCTCCACTGACCCCCGCCCGGCCGGCGCAGCCGCTCAGAACCATGGCGTTTGAAGATTTCTATAACCGAACGCGATGATTCCATTACTCTCAGTGCTGCCCGATCGCAGGATGCGACCAGGCAGCACAACCTTCCGCACAAGTGAGACGGGAACCATGCAGACAGTACGGAAAATCTTCGTAGTGGCAGCAGCCGTGGCGGGCATCATGGCCGCGCCGGCCGGGATCGGCGCCGCCGGCGCCGCCACGGGCGACCGCGACGCAGGCCCGGGCGGCCTGCTGTCCAACATCTCCGGACGGAACTCCTCCGGCCACGCGAACCTCTGCGGCACGGGCAAGCTCTCCCTGCTCAAAGAGCGCACCTGTATCGCCAAGGACCACCACAACCCCGGCAAGGGCGGCGACGTCGCCGGCCCCAGCGGCGGCATCCTGTCCAACCTCCTGTTCGCCCGCAACGCCTCCGGCCACAGCAACAACTGCGGGAACGAGACGATCTCCATCATGAGCCGCACCACCTGCGTGACCGTGCACGGGTAACGACCGGGCATCCGCCCGGGGGCCTGCCCGCCCAGGCCCCCACACCCCTGCCCCGACGACCGCAGACCGAGGTGATGATGGCAGATCCGCAGTTGTGCATAGGCGCCGTGATCCCCCTGACCGGGCGACTGGCCCGGCTCGGAGATCCGCTGTCATTTCTGCTCCCATGGCTGGCGCCACGACTGACCCACCTGCGCAACGGGAGCCGCCGCCACCCCTTGCGCATCGCGATCCGCGACAGCCGATCGGACCCCGTCCGCGCCCGCCAGGCCGTACGGGAACTGGCCACCGACGAACAGGCGCACATCGTGATCACCATGGCGGGCACCCAGGTGCTGCCCGCAGTGGTCGACGCTTGCGAGGAGCTCCAGGTGCCTTGCGTGTCGACCACCTTCCCCTGGCAGGCCTACGTCCACCGGCCCGGCGCCGAGGAGCACCAACGATTCGCATGGACCTACCACTTCGCCTGGGGCCTGGACGACATCGCCACCGTGTTCGCCGAGATGTGGGAGCGCCTGGGTGCGACGCAGACGGTGGGATGCCTGTGGAACGACGACCTACAAGGCCGTCTGCTGCGCCACGACCGTGACGGTTTCGCGCCCGTGGCCAGGAAGCGCGGCCACACTTTGATCGACCCCGGCGGCTACCGGGAGCCCGCCATCGATCTGAGTGACCATGTCGACCAGCTGCGCCGGCACGGCGCCGACATCGTCACCAGCGCCGCCACCGCCGCTGACCTGACGCTGTTCCACCGCCAGGCCCACCGTTCCGGGCTGCACCCGCGCCTGATCACCTGCTCGCGGTGGCTGGCCTACCCCCACACGGGTGCTGCCGGGAGCGAGGAACTGGCTCAGGCGCGAGTGGGCACCCTGGTCTACTGGACGCCGCACCACCCCTACCGCTCCAGCCTGGACGGCACCACGGCCGCCGACCTGGCCACGGCATACCAGCAAGTCACGGGCAACCCGTGGCTGCAGCCCCTGGGCCTGGCCCACGCCCTCATCGAGGTCGCCCACCATGCCCTGACCCGCGCTGCCGACCCCACCGACCGCTGCGCCATCGCCCAGGCGATCAGCAGCACCCGCATCGCCACCATGGCGGGGTCGCTGGACTGGACGAGCGGCCCCACCCCCAACATCGCGCTCGTCCCCCTGGTCGGCGGCCAATGGCAGCCGACCAGCCGCGGGCAAGAGCTCGCCTTGGTCACCAACACCGGCCTGCCCGAGGTGCCCATCACCGCGGACCTGATGTCGGCACGGTGACCTCTGCACCGAAGGGGACGCCGGTCGAGCAGCGGCGCGCCGCTCCGAATCAGTGGTTGGCCAGGAAGGTGAGCAGGTCCTGGCGGGTGAGGAGGCCGGCGGGCTTGCCCTCTTCGAGCACCACCGCGGCGTCCGCCGACTTCAGCGCCTCGACCGCCATCGACACCGGCTCGCCACTGCCGATCATGGGCAGCGGCGCGGACATGTGCTGCGAGACCAGGTCGTCGGAGGTCAGCTTGCCGTGGTAGAGCGCGTCGAGGAGGTCGCGCTCGACGATCGAGCCGACCACCTCGGCCGCCATCACCGGCGGCTCCTCGTTCATCACCGGAAGCTGGGACACGGAGTATTCGCGCATGGTGGCGATGGCCGTGCCCACCGACTCGTGCGGGTGCGCGTGCACGAAGTTGGGCAGGCTCGCCCCCTTGCGGGCCAGCACGTCGCGCACCAGGCCCTCCTCCGAGGTGGTGGTCAGGAAGCCATAGTCGGCCATCCAGTCGTCGTTGAAGATCTTGGACAGGTAGCCGCGGCCGCCGTCGGGCAGCAGCACCACGACCACGTCGTCCGGCCCCGCCGTGGCCGCCACCTGGAGCGCCGCGACCACGGCCATCCCGCAGGAGCCGCCGACCAGCAGCGCCTCCTCACGGGCCAGCTTGCGGGTCATGTTGAAGGAGTCCTTGTCGGACACCGCGATGATCTCGTCGCAGATCTTGGTGTCGTAGGTGGCCGGCCAGATGTCCTCGCCCACCCCTTCCACCAGGTACGGCCTGCCGGAGCCGCCGGAGTAGACGGACCCTACCGGGTCAGCGCCGATGATCTTCACGCTGCCGCCGGAGACCTCCTTGAGGTAGCGGCCGGTGCCGCTGATCGTGCCCCCGGTGCCGATGCCCGCGACGAAGTGGGTGATCCTGCCCTCGGTCTGCTCCCAGATCTCCGGGCCGGTGGAGTGGTAGTGGGAGTCGGGGTTGTTGACGTTGGAGTACTGGTCCGGCTTCCAGGCGTCGGGGATCTCGCGGGCCAGCCGGTCGGAGACCGAGTAGTAGGACTCCGGATGCTCGGGCGCGACGGCGCTGGGGCAGACCACGACCTCCGCGCCGTACGCGCGCAGCACCGAGATCTTGTCCTGGGCGACCTTGTCCGGCACCACGAACAGGCACCGGTAGCCCCTCTGCTGGGCCACGATGGCCAGGCCGACGCCGGTGTTGCCGGACGTCGGCTCGACGATGACGCCGCCGGGCCGCAGCTCGCCCGAGGCCTCGGCGGCGTCGATCATGCGGACGGCGATGCGGTCCTTGACCGACCCACCGGGGTTGAAGTACTCGACTTTGGCGAGCACCTGGGCCGGCATTCCCGCCGAAACCTTGTGCAACCGGACGAGTGGGGTGTTGCCCATCAGCTCGACCAGGGAATCATAAACGCGCACCGAGGTGTCACCTTCTTTGCCAAAGCTTGGTCAGCAGGTCCGAGGCCGAGATCCCGTGCAGGTGGCAGGCCCTCGGCTAGTTTCATGCAAACGCTACCGCCGAGTTCGGCCAGGGAGGCACACGTGGTCTGGGCAGCGGGCACGGCACGCGCGGCACGACGCATCGCCACGGCCGCCGCGCTGGGAGGCGGTGGCCTGACGGCGCTCGGCGCCACCGCCTACGGACTCCTGATCGCCGAGAGCCTGCTGGCGAGGAAGACCATCGGACGCCCGCACGGCATGGACGGCCCACCCGCCGACGGGGTCTACGGCGACTACCCCGGCCCGCCGATCAAACTGGCCATGCTGGGCGATTCCACCTCTATAGGGCTCGGCATGACAGATCCCGTCAAGACACCGGCGGTCATGCTCGCCAACGGGCTGGCCTCGGTCGCCGAGCGCCCTGTGCTGCTGTGCGTCGTGGGCAAGTCGGGGGCGGCCTCCGCCGAACTGGACGAGCAGGTGGACGCCGCTCTGGCGATGGAGCCGGATGTGGCGGTGCTCTTCGTCGGCGCCAACGACGTGATCACCGCGACCTCGCCCGCCACCTCCGTGCGGCACCTGATCAAGGCGGTGCGGCGGCTGCGTGACGTGGGCGCCGAGGTGATCGTCGGCACCTGCCCCGACCTCGGCACGGTCCGGCCGCTCGCCCAGCCGCTGCGCTGGGTGGCCCGGCGCTGGAGCCGCCAGATCGCCGCCGCGCAGACGGTCGCGGTGGTGGACGCGGGTGGCCGTACGGTGGCGTTCGCCAACCTCCTGGGACCGGAATTCCACACAAACCCGGGCGAAATGTTCGGACCGGATCGTTTCCATCCATCTGACCGAGGTTACGCACAGGCCGCTTACGCGGTGCTACCTTCGGTGTGCGCTGCGTTGGGGTTGTGGCCCGAGCCGCGACCCGCGCGCGGCGAAGGACTGCAACCGATCTACCTTGCGGCGGCCACGGCCGCGGAGGAGCCCGGCACCGAGGTGTCCGCGACCCGGGTCGCCGGGCGGACCAGCGGCACCCACGGCAAGTGGGCGGCGCTGTTCCGCCGGCGTCTTGGGGAGGGGCTCAACGACGCCTGAAACCGGTCACCCTCCGCGCTGGAGCCGTCACTCGTGTTCCCCAGTTTGGAGTGAATTGCCCGTGCTCCGGCCTCTCGCGAAACCGGCTCTCGCACTCGCCGGGACCTTGGCCCTGGCCGGCTGTTCCAACAGCGATGCAGCCACCGCCACCTATCCGACCTGGCACAACACCGAGATCAACGCCGTCAGCCGGATGGCTGCGGCCGGCGGGGTGGTGACCACCACCGCCATGAAGCCCGACGGCGCGCTGGAGACCGTCTCGCTCGACCTTGCCGACGGCAAGAAGCTCTGGGCCCACCCCGCCACCATGGCCGGCCGCCTCCCCGGGATGGGCGTCTCGGCCCCCGCCCTGGTGGAGACGGCCAAGGGAGCGACGATCGTCGCCCTCGACCCGGCCAAGAAGGGCCGCTGGAACGCCACCCTCGTCGCCCGCGAGGCCCGCACCGGCAAGCAGAAGTGGACCAGGCCGATCCACTCGACCTTCGGCCCGCAACGCTGCGGCCCGTACGTCTGCCTGTCGGAGCACACCGCCACGGCGGGCGCCCGCGTCGTCGTGCTCGACCCCGACACCGGCAAGCTCAAGTGGAAGCTGCCCGGCATCGCCGAGGTCGAGTGGTCCGACCGCGACCGGGTCCTGATGCTGCGCCTGGCCAAGAACCCGATGATCGAGTCCTACGACCTCAAGACCGGCAAGCTCCAGTGGCAGCAGCCCATCGAGCAGGCGCTCGGCCCCGGGATCGACATGTCCGGCGGCTGGGCCTTCGGCGCCACCGGCGACAACCTCATCGGCTACGTCGCCCCCTACACCAACCCGAAGACCAAGAACGTCTCCACCTTCGGCCTGTTCTCCGTCAAGATCGGCGACGGCACGATCAACTGGATGCGCCCTTCCGTGGTCCGCGTCTACCCCAGCGGCAGCCCCGGCTTCGCCCCCGTCGTCCGCCCGGTCGACCAGCAGGGCGCCTACGGCGGCTTCGCCAGGCTCGACTCCGAGACCGGCCGCGTCGTCGGCCAGATCACCGCCGCCGACGTCCCCGGCTCCGGCTGGTGGCTCGCCTTCCCCAACCGCATGGACAAGCTCGGCTTCCTCAAGCACGACCACAAGGGCAGCGCCTTCGACCTCGTCACCGGCAAGCCGGTGCCGGTCGAGGAGCAGCGGGGCTGGTCCTTCTGCGTGACCGACCCCAAGCCTCTCCCGCTCCGGGGCCAGGCCCCCGGCTTCTACTCCACCGCCGCCCTGTGCGAGTACGACCTCGCCACCGGCAAGCGGATCGCCGAGGCCGCCACCCCGCCGTCCTGGTTCACCGGCAGCCAGCACGGCTGGCGGCTGTGGCGCGACGAGAAGGGCGCGGTGCACGCCACCAACGACCGCACCGCCACCGCTCCGGGCATGTACGGCTAGCGTCGCCGTACCGGAAAACAGTGGGGGGCGGGCGTGATGACAGAAGGGATATTGGAATATAGTTCTAGTCCTGTGCTGACAAAGGAGGGGCCATGCCCGAGGCAGTCATCGTCGCAACCGCCCGCTCGCCCATCGGGCGGGCAGGCAAGGGATCGCTCAAGGAGATCCGCCCCGACGACCTGACCGTGCAGATGATCCAGGCGGCGCTGGCCAAGGTGCCCCAGCTCGATCCGCACACGATCGACGATCTCATGCTGGGCTGCGGCCTGCCCGGCGGTGAGCAGGGCTTCAACATGGCCCGCGTGGTGGCGGTGATGCTGGGCCTGGACGACGTGCCCGGCACCACGATCACCCGCTACTGCTCCTCGTCGCTGCAGACCACCAGGATGGCGTTCCACGCGATCAAGGCGGGCGAGGGCGACGTGTTCGTGTCGGCCGGGGTGGAGACGGTGTCCCGGCTGGCCAAGGGCAGCTCCGACAGCTGGCCCGACACCATGAACCCGATCTTCGACGAGGCCCGGGGCAGGACCAAGGCGGCCGGGCAGGGCGGTCAGAGCTGGCACGACCCGCGCGAGGACGACGTGGTGCCCGACATCTACATCGCGATGGGCCAGACGGCCGAGAACCTCGCCCAGATCAAGGGCGTCAGCCGCGAGGAGCAGGACGAGTTCGGCGTACGCTCGCAGAACCTGGCCGAGAAGGCGCTGGCCGACGGCTTCTGGCAGAAGGACATCACGCCCGTCACGCTGCCCGACGGCACCGTGGTCAGCAAGGACGACGGGCCGCGCGCCGGCACCACCTACGAGAAGGTGTCCACGCTCAAGCCGGTCTTCCGCCCCGACGGCACCGTGACGGCGGGCAACTGCTGCCCGCTCAACGACGGCGCCGCCGCGGTGGTCATCATGAGCGACGTCAAGGCCGCGGAGCTGGGCATCACCCCGCTGGCCCGGATCGTCTCGACCGGCGTCACCGGCCTGTCGCCCGAGATCATGGGCCTCGGCCCGGTCGGCGCGACCAGGCAGGCGCTGTCCCGCGCCGGGATGGCGATCGAGGACATCGACCTGGTGGAGATCAACGAGGCGTTCGCCGCCCAGGTCATCCCGTCCTACCAGGACCTCGGCATCGACCTCGACCGGCTGAACGTCAACGGCGGCGCCATCGCGGTCGGCCACCCGTTCGGCATGACGGGCGCCCGCATCACCTCGACCCTGATCAACAGCCTGCGCCACCACGACAAGAGCATCGGCCTGGAGACGATGTGCGTGGGCGGTGGCCAGGGCATGGCGATGATCCTGGAGCGCCTGAGCTGACCGGCGCACCGGCCGGGCCGCACGATGGGCCCGGCCGGCTCCGCCGCCGCGACCGTGCCCCTGACCGTGGGCGACCGGCCGGCCGTGGGCAGCGACCGGTCAGCCGTGGCGGTCGGGGCCGGCGCGGTGTGGCGTGATGCGGAGGACGACGCGGCGCTCGCGGACCATCGCGGCCCGGTAGTCGTCCCAGTCCGGATGCTCGCCGGAGATCCTGCGGTAGTACTCGATCAGGTCGTCCATGGCGTCCGGCAGCGAGACGACCTCCGCGGTGCCCTCCACCTGGATCCACTCGCCGAAGAAGCCGTCGGTGAAGGCGCAGACGGCCACCTGGGGGTTGCCGCGGGCGTTGTGGGTCTTGGTCGCCGTCTCCCTGGTGCTGACGATGATGCGGCCCTCGTCGTCGACGCCCACCAGCACCGGCGACATCTGGGGACGGCCGTCGGGGTGCTCGGTCAGCAGGATGGCGCGATGGTGGCGGGCGAGGAAGTCCCGCGCCTTGTCTAGGTCCATGAGCCTATGATCGCGCGTACGGATCCGTGTGCGCGGGTACGCGCGCCGTGGGAGCGGTCATGGCTGCGGTCATGGCTGCGGTCATGGCTGCGCGCCCGTGCCGGACGGCACGGGCGCGGGTCAGCGATGGGCTTAGATGAAGCCCATGCGGTTACGGCGGAACCGCTCGTGTTCGTGCACGATCGCGGCGGCGTAGCCGTGGGTCAGCCCATGCTCGTCGGCGAGCCAGTTGGCCCGCTCGTCGCACCTCAGGAAGGATGGGCCGTTGTCGATGGCTAGGAACCACTCGGGGAGTTCGCGTCCCGTTATGGTCGGGACCCTTGCGATGAGCTTCGTCTGCGTCTCCGGTGAGTGGTTCAAGGACATGGGCACCTCCACGGATTAAGGTCCTTTGCTTGACCCTGCAACACCGCTTGCCGAATGGCAAGACCCCAACCTGTGATCGTTTCGTTATGCGGGTAGATTTCCTATAGCACAAAGAGAGGGCCCCGCCAACGGTGGCGGGGCCCTCTCGTCGAGACGCGGGATCAGTCGCTACTGGAGAAGTAGCTGAGCAGGCGGAGCACCTCAAGGTAGATCCAGACCAGGCTCAGCGTGAGCCCGAAGGCGCACTGCCAGGCGAACTTGGCCGGAGCGCCCTGCTTGACGCCCTGCTCGATCGAGTCGAAGTCGAGGAGCAGGAAGAAGCAGCCGAGCAGGATCATGGCGGCGCTGAACACGATGGCGAGCGTGCCCCCGTCGCGCAGGCCGAGCCCACCGGGGACGAAGAAGCCGGCCACCAGGTTGACGAGGATCAGGCCGAGCGCCGCGACGGCCGCCGCGATGACGTACCTGACCATCTTCGGGGTGACCCGGACGATCCGTAGTGTGTAGACGGCCAGCACGCCGCCGAACGCCATGGCGGTGCCGAGGACCGCCTGGATCACGATGCCGCTGATCTGTCCCTCGAACAGGCTGCTGATGGTGCCCAGGAAGACGCCCTCGAAGGCGGCGTAACCCAGGATGAGCGCCGGGTTGCTGCTCTGCGTGAACGACACGATCAGGCCGAGGACCAGCGCCACGATGGCGGCGCCGATGGCCACTCCGGGGGACACGTCGAGATACCAGGCCGCGGCCGCCGCCACGACCAGGGTGCCCAGCGTCATGAAGCTGCGGACGACGACGTCGTCCAGCGTCATGGCCCGGAAGGCGGGCTGGGTCGGCGGGGCGTAGGAAGGGGCGTCGTACATGTTCTGCAGCTGGTCGGGGCTCGGAGCCGGGGCGCCCCAGCCCGCCGACTGCCGTGACCTACTGAAAACGGGGTTTCTACTCTGCATCGCTGCCTCCTGTGCGCCGAGCCTATGGGACCGGACGGCACCTAGGTCAACTCGCACTCATGATCTATGTGGTTTCGAGACTCCAAGCAGGTGGTCAACGAACGCGCCCGCCGGGAAGTTCCCAAGGTCAACGGAGCGAATTCGGAAGCATTTCCGATGGTAGATGGTCGGTGCCCCCGGCGGGATTCGAACCCGCACCGCAACCCTTTTAAGGGGTTTGCCTCTGCCATTGGGCTACGGGGGCGCCGCAATCATACGAAACGGACCATGCTTCCGAGGAGCACAACTTCGTATCAGGCGTCACAAGTGTGAAGTCTGCGATGAAGTGAGAGGGCTCCTGACACTCTGTCCAGGAAGAGTACGCCGTCCAGATGGTCCAGTTGGTGCTGAATGCACCGAGCTTCGAAAGCATCGGCTTCGATGGTGACGGGCTTCCCGGTTCCTGGCAAACGCCCATCTACCGTGATACGGGACGCTCGGCGTACATCGCCCATGAGGCCCGCCACGGACGTGCACCCCTCGCGCCCGCAGTCCCAGCGCGAGGCCTCCGTGAGGCGAGGATTGACCACCACGAGCTCTCCGGCCCAGGACCGACTCCTGGGGTGGCGACCGGCGTCAAAGGCGATCAGACGCCAGCTCAGCCCGATCTGGGGGGCCGCCAGGCCGGTTCTGGCGGGCTCCTCGCGGAGGGTGGCCAGCAGGTCGGCCGCCGCGGCCACCACCTCGGGGGCCGTCGGGTCCACCTGCTCGGCCGGGGAGGACAGGATGGGGTCGGGCGCGCCGAGCACCTGACGCGCCTTCCCTCGCGGCCCGTTCACCGGGCGGGGGCTTGAGCGTTCGGGCACGTCGATCTCCTGACGTTGATCTCCTGGACGGTTTCGAAGGCGGCCGGCAGGGTCCGCCAGGGGGCTCAGAGCAGGTCGGGCTCGACCGGGCGGAAGGTGATCTCGGAGTCGAGCCCGGCGCCGACGGCCGCCAGCCTGCGCATGAGCGCGGCCACGTCCACGTTCTCGGGCAGCTCGACGTCGGCGATGAGGACGTACAGGCGGCCGGTGAGCCGGGTGCTCATCCCCGTGATGTTGCCGCCGTCGGCGGCGAGCACGGCGCTGATCCCGGAGATGATGCCGGGCCGGTCGGGGCCGTGGACGGTCAGCACGTAGCCGAGGCCGTCGCTCTGGCCGCGGAAGTAGCGGTACGCCTCCACGGCGGAGGCCGTCACCACCAGATCGGGCACGGAGAGCTGTTTCATCAGCTCATCGGGGCTCAGGTCGCCCGAGACCAGCAGCATCATCGCCACATGGCCGCCGAGCAACGTCATCGTCGAGTCCTGGATGTTGGCCCCGCAGTCGGCGAGCGAACCGGTGACCGCGGCGATCACGCCTGGCCTGTCCACGCCTAGCACGGTCACCGCTGATAGCCCCACCCGTGAATCCCCTTCCGATCAGTTCGGTGGGTGCCGAAAGCGCCCCGGCGCGAGTGATCGCCGGGGCGCTGCGCGCGAAGGGCTAGCGGCGCATCGTCTTGACCGCGGCCCTGAATCCCTCGCGTGGATGCTCCATCTCTCCGAGCGAGATCGTCTCCCGCTTGAAGAACAGGGCCAGGGTCCAGTCGACGACGACGCGGACCTTGCGGTTCAGCGTCGGCACCCGCGACAGATGGTAGGTGCGGTGCATGAACCACGCAGGGAATCCGCGAAGCTTGACGCCGTAGACGTTGGCGACGCCTTGGTGCAGGCCGAGACCGGCGACCGATCCGACATACTTGTGCCGGTAATCGACCAATTCCTGCCCGCGCAGGTACCGGACGATGTTGTCGGCCAGCACCTTGGCCTGGCGGACCGCGTGCTGGGCGTTGGGCGCGCAGTACTGGCCCGGGTTGGTCACGTCGGGCACCCCGGCCGCGTCACCGGCGGCGAAGGCGTCCCGGGTGCCTGCGAGAGTGAGCTTCGTCGTGGCCTTGAGCCGGCCGCGCTCGTCGAGCGGCAGGTCGCTTTCGGCGACGACCGGGCTGGGCTTGACGCCCGCGGTCCACACCAGCGTCTCGGCCTCGAACTTCGAGCCGTCGGAGAGCACCACGTGGCCGCCCTCGCAGGACTCCAGCCGGGTCTCCAGCTTCACGTCGATGCCGCGCTCGCGCAGCTGCTCCAGCGTCCACTTGCCCATTTCCGGCCCGACCTCGGGCAGCACCCGGTCGGTGGCCTCGACCAGCACCCAGCGGATGTCGGCCGGCGTGAGGTTGCGGTAGTAGCGCGTGGAGTGCTTGGCCATGTCCTCCAGCTCGGCCAGCGCCTCCACCCCGGCGAAGCCCGCGCCGACCACGACGAAGGTCAGCGCCCTGCGGCGCAGCTCCAGGTCGTCGGTCGACTCGGCCACGTCCAGCAGGTGCAGCACGCGGTTGCGCAGCGCGATGGCCTCGCCCACGGTCTTGAAGCCGATGCCGATGTCGGTGAGACCGGGGATCGGCAGGGTGCGCGAGATCGAGCCGGCCGCCATGACGATCACGTCGTAGGAGACGTCACGCGGCGCGCCCTCGGCGGGCTGGAAGGTGACGGTGTGCCCCGAGTGGTTCACCTTGGTGACCCGGCCGTTCAGAATCCGCACCTTGGGCAGGATCCGCCGTAGCGGCGCGACCAGGTGCCGGGGCGAGAGGTTGCCCGCGGCGGCCTCCGGCAGGAACGGCTGGTAGGTCATGTAGGACTGGGGATCGATGATCGTGATCCGCACCTCGCCGCCGCGCAGCTCGCTGGCGAGCTTCCGCTGCAGGCGCAGTGCTGTGTAGAGGCCGACGTAACCGCCGCCGACGATCAGAACGTGCTTACTCATCCTGAGGCCCCATCCCTCGTGGAAAGACTTTGTGAAAGCTTTCACAAGCAGCGTACGTCTCCGTCGCGCAAAAGGCCAATGCCCGGATGGTGCAACGCGTCACACTGCCAGCTCCCCCGCTCTGGTGAAGACATCGTCAAGCATCGCGCCGGTGACCCTGCCGGTGAAGGTGTTCTGCTGGCTGGGGTGATAGCAGCTCAGCAGCGTGACCACCGCGTCACCCGCGTCACCGTGCCGCACCGGGACCTCTACCCCGTGCCCGAACGGCGGCCGGCTACGCGGCAGGACGTAACCGGCGTCCTTGAGCGCCGGCCACATCGCCTGCCAGGCGTAGCCGCCCAGCGCCACGATCACCCGGACGGTCGGCGCGACCAGCGCGATCTCCCGCGCCATCCACGGCAGGCAGGCCGCCTTCTCCTGCGGGAGCGGTTTGTTCTCGGGCGGCGCGCAGCGCACCGACGCCAGCATCCGGGCGCCGATCAGACGCTGCCCGTCACCGGCGTGCGTGCTGGTCTCCTGCGTGGCCAGACCGGTGCGGTACAGCGAGGCGAACAGCCAGTCACCGCTGCGGTCGCCGGTGAAGATCCGGCCGGTCCTGTTGCCGCCGTGCGCGGCCGGGGCCAGCCCCACGATCAGGACCCTTGGACGCTCGTCGCCCCACCCGGCGACGGGCCGCCCCCAGTAGGTCTCCCCGGCGAACGCCCGCCGCTTGGCCGCCGCCACGTCCTCGCGCCAGGTCACCAGGCGCGGGCAGGCCCGGCAGACCGACTGCCTGGCGGTGAGCTCCGCGAGGGTGTCACTCGTGGCCGCGAGCCCGCGCACGTCGGCGGGGTCGTGCGCGACCGGGGTGTCGGCGGTCGCCGGATCGTCGGGCCAGCCGGTGCCGGGCGGTACGAAACTCATGACACCGATGGTGCCCGACCACCGAGCCCACCCGTGAACCGCAGTCCCGCTCATGAACCGCGGGTGCTCTCCCGGGCGAAGGCCGGACACGGAAGACCGGGTGGCGCATGAGGGCGCCACCCGGTCGAGAAACCGCTCACCTCACCGAGGCGGACCGACGCCGGCCTAGCCGTCGATCAGCCCCGTCTCGGCTACTTGTTGCTGGGAACCTCGGAAGGAACCGGGCTCGCCGACGGGACCGGGGTCGCCGTGGCAGTCGGCTTCACCGTGGGAACCGGAGTCGCCGTGACGGCCGGCTCCGGCTTGGCGCACGCGGCGTAGACCGCCCCGGTCGAGTCGCTGTTGTTCGGGCCCTGGACCGACAGCACGACTCTGCCACCGTCCTTCGCCGAGCCACTCAGCGCCTGGGCAGGCAGTGAGACGCTCTTGGAGTCACGGCCGTGGAAGTAGCCCTGACCGCTGGAGACGGTCCGGCCGTTCAGCGACCAGGTCCACTGGACGCGGGCGGAGCCGGTGGAGCGGATCGAAGCGCTCGCGCTGACCTTGCAGTCCTTGTCCGTCGAGGCCGACATGCCAGTGGCGAAGACCTTCACGGACGGGACGGGACGCGGGGTGTAGTCCTTGCACCAGACCTTGTAGTGGGCCCGGTTGGAGGTGGTGCGGTCGGGGCTGAGCACCTCGAGGACCGCCGAGCCGTGCTGGCTGTGGCGGGGCGAGACGCCGACGCTGACGGTGCGGGAGTCCCACACCCTGACCTTGCCGTAGTCCACGACGTCGCCGTTGACGACCCAGCGGTAGCGGACCCACGACGGACGGTCGACCCTGATCTTGCCAACAATGTCGATCTTGGTGCCGGGCGTGCAGGCGCCCACGTAGCGAGACGGGCTCGCCCAGGCCCGGACCGAGACCCGCGCCTCGGGCTTCTTGGCGTCCAGCTTGAGACAGGACACCGAGAAGTAGCTCTTCTGGGAGGTCACCTTGCGCGGGCTCAGCACCTGCAGGGCCTGCCAGCCCTTGAGGTCGCCCTTGAAGGTGGCCTTCTCGCTCACCGTGACGGACTTGGTACGGGTGCCCTTGACGGTGACGGTCTTGACCTTGCTCTTGGACCCGTCGGCGTGGAGCCAGCGGTAAGCGAGCGTGGTCCGCTTCTTGCCGGGCTTGACCTTGACCGTCGACGAGAACTTCACGTCGACCGGGCAGGAGCCCTGGTAGTCGCCGGTCGACACCTTGGGCTTCGAGACCGACACCTTGGCCTTGGCGGCGGCGGCCGTGGCCGCCGAGCCGGAGGTGGCCGCCTGGGCGGGACTGGCCGCCAGCCCGGCCACCAGACCGGCCATCATGGCGGTGGAGGCGCCGAACGCCGCCGCCTTCCGCGCTAACGCAGAGGACTTCATGACAGGAGTGCTCCATTCCGTGAGGGGAGGACGCACCCGGGAACGGTTGCCACGTCGACAGCACCCGTGTCCGACAATATGGCAAAGCCCCCGCAATGCACGCGATCACTAAAGCACAAAAAGGATTGCGCGCTCAACAGGACACCCAATGGGGATATGTCCCAATCTGGTCGCAACGTTAAGTTATGGACCAGGCAATTCCATCAAGAATGTCGTGCTCGCTGACGACGACCTGCGGAAACCCGAAGCGCCGCACAAGACGGTCCAGAATCAGGGAACCGACTCCGATCACGTCAATTCGTCCGGGATGCATCACCGGAACGGCCGCGCGCTCACCATGGGTCATCGACAGCAGCCTGCGCGTCACCTCATGCACCTGCCCGGCGGATATCCGAGAGTGATGAATGCGCTCCGGATCGTACGCGGGAAGGTCGAGCGCGATGCCCGCGACCGTCGTCACCGAACCGGCCAGCCCCACCAGCGTACGCGCCCGCCGTACCGGAACCTCCGCCTCCACCCGGTCGAGCGCCGCCTCGATGTCGGCCACCACGGCCTCCAGCGCCACCGCCGAAGGCGGATCCCCGGCCGCGCGCAGATGCCGCTCGGTCAGCCGGACACACCCGATGTCGACCGAGACGGCCGCCTCGGCGTGCGCGGAGCCGACCACGAACTCGGTCGAGCCGCCGCCGATGTCCACCACGAGGTAGGGGGGCAGCGGCCCCTGCGGCACCTCCGTCTCCGGCGACAACCGCACCAGCCCCCTGGTCGCGCCGGTGAACGACAGCTCGGCCTCCTCCGCTCCCGAGACCACCTCCGGCTCGACCCCGAAGATCTCCCGCACCCCGTCGGCGAACTCCTGCCGGTTGGCCGCGTCGCGGGTGGCGCTGGTGGCGACCACCCGGGTGGCCGTCACGCCGTGCTGGTCGATCAGCTTGCGGTAGCCGCGCATCGCGCCGAACGTCCGCGCCAGCGCCTCAGGCGCCAGCCGGCCGGTCTCGTCGACCCCCTGGCCCAACCGGACGATCTCCATCCGCCGCTCGACCTCGGTCAGCGTGTCGTCGTCGACGTCGGCGACGAGCAGGCGCACCGAATTGGTGCCGCAGTCGATGGCCGCTACGCGCATGGTCCGTCACTCCACCAGTCCGGGAGGGCGTCCAGCGCCTCCCTGCCGAACGGATTGGCGCCCGGCACCGCCAGCTCGTGCGCGACGAGCGCGTGCAGGCACTTGACCCGCTTCGGCATGCCGCCGGTGCTCTGCATGTCACGCGGGAGCGGCTCCAGGCCCTCCTCCTCCGCGATCTTGTCGCGCCTGGCGACGTAGTCGTGGTGCGCGGCGTCGTAGGCCGCCGCCAGCTCGGCATCGGTGGCCAGCCTGGCCTGCATCTCCCGCATCAGCCCCGAGCCCTCCAGGGTGCCGATCGCGGAGGCCGCCTTGGGGCAGGTCAGGTAGTAGAGGGTCGGGAAGGGCGAGCCGTCCGCCAGCCGCGGCGCGGTCTCCACCACGTCCGGATTGCCGCACGGACAGCGGTGGGCCACACCGCGTAGCCCTCTCGGCGGCCGCCCGAGCTGCCGCTGGACCGCCTCCACGTCACTGCTCTCCAACGCCTGCCTTCTCCCCTGCTCCCGCTCTGCGTCCCTTGCCGGTGTCGGCCGCCTCGACCGACTCCCACAGCGTCTGATACCACGGCGGGAGCGCGGCGGCCTGCTTCACGGCCGTCTGATCCTTGCCCGGCGCGGCGTCCATCACCACGTAGCACTTCTCGCCCGGCCCGCAGTAGTGGAGCCGCTCCTTGGCCGTGCGCTTGATCCAGTTGGGATCGCGGATCTGCTCGCTCTCGGCGACCAGCTTCTGCCGCTCCGCCTGAACCCTGGCCTTCTCCTCGCGGAGCTCGGCGATGTTGCGGCGCTGGG
The DNA here is from genome assembly GCF_052068115.1 of Nonomuraea sp. ZG12. Classification (NCBI taxonomy): domain Bacteria; kingdom Bacillati; phylum Actinomycetota; class Actinomycetes; order Streptosporangiales; family Streptosporangiaceae; genus Nonomuraea; species Nonomuraea sp. ZG12. The sequence continues at coordinate 61,214 of NZ_JBQHCW010000009.1, read as the reverse complement.
CGATGTACTCGCGCACGGGGTAGGCGAGACTCATCGCGATCGCGCACACCACGATCGCGAGGATGGCGGCCCTGCCGGTCAGCTGCGGTCTCTTCGCCATGCTGAGCACCCCCAATCCGTCGTACGGCTCCGGCGCGGCTCGCGGCCGGGCATGTCGCCCCGCCGCGAGCCGTACCCGAAACTAGCGCTGGAAACGCGGGAAAGCCCCGCGACCCGCGTAGCGTGCGGCGTCGTCGAGGATTTCCTCGATGCGCAGCAGCTGGTTGTACTTCGCCACCCGGTCGGACCGGGCCGGGGCGCCGGTCTTGATCTGACCGCAGTTGACCGCGACGGCCAGGTCGGCGATCGTCGTGTCCTCGGTCTCGCCGGAGCGGTGGCTCATCATGCAGGTGTAGCCGCTGCGGTGGGCCAGGGCGACCGCGTCGAGCGTCTCCGACAGCGTGCCGATCTGGTTGACCTTGACCAGCAGGGAGTTGGCGGTGCCCTCCTTGATGCCGCGCGCCAGCCGCTCCGGGTTGGTCACGAACAGGTCGTCGCCGACGAGCTGGACCTTGCTGCCCAGCGCCTCGGTGATCGCGTGCCAGCCCTCCCAGTCGTTCTCGTCCAGCGGGTCCTCGATGGAGACCAGCGGGTAGTTGTCGACGAGGTCGGCGTAGAAGGCGATGAGCTCCTGGGCCGACAGGCCCTTGCCGTCGATGGTGTAGACGCCGTCCTTGTGGAACTCGGAGGCGGCCACGTCCAGCGCCAGGCCGATGTCGGTGCCGGGGGTGTAGCCGGCCCGCTCGATGGCGACCAGGATCAGGTCGAGCGCGTCGCGGTTGGAGGGCAGGTTGGGGGCGAAGCCGCCCTCGTCGCCCAGGCCGGTGGCGTAGCCCTTCTCCTTCAGCACGCCCTTGAGCGCGTGGTAGACCTCGGTGCCCATGCGCACGGCCTCGCGGAACGTCTCCGCCCCGATCGGCGCGATCATGAACTCCTGGATGTCGACGTTGGTGTCGGCGTGCGCGCCGCCGTTGAGGATGTTCATCATCGGCACGGGCAGCACGTGGGCGTTGGGACCGCCGACGTAACGGAAGAGCGGCAGGTCGGCGCTGTCGGCGGCGGCCTTGGCCACGGCCAGCGAGACGCCCAGGATGGCGTTGGCGCCGAGCTTGGCCTTGTTGGGCGTCCGGTCCAGGTCGATCATGATCTGGTCGACGATGCGCTGGTCCTCGGCCTCGACGCCGTGCACCTCGTCGAAGATCTCGTCGGTGACGGCCAGCACGGCCTTCTGCACGCCCTTGCCGCCGTAGCGCGCGTCGCCGTCACGCAGTTCGACGGCCTCGAACTGGCCGGTGGACGCGCCACTGGGCACCGCCGCACGGCCGGTGCTGCCGTCGTCGAGAATCACCTCGACCTCAACCGTGGGGTTGCCCCGGGAGTCGAGGATCTCGCGAGCGTAAACGACCTCGATGGTAGCCACGGGATGCGCTCCTAATTCGAAAGGCAATATGCGTTCAGAGCCTATCGGTACGCTCACCGTCCACCCCGCACGGTCCACACGCGCATCATGCCCCCGGTGGCCGCCACCACCGCCTGGCGACCGCCGATCTCCCCTACGGCCAGGGCGGTGACCTGGTCCGGCACGGGCACGGAGGCCAGCCGCGCGCAGGAGCCCGTCTCCCACACGTGCAGCACGGCGCCGCCGCTTCCGTACAGCAGGCCACGGCCGCCCGCCCCGGTGATGGCCAGCCTGGTCAGCTCCGCGCCGTCCGGCGCGGCGACGGCGCACCTGCGCCGGCCGGTGCGGTGGTCGTGGAGGTCGGCGCCCCGGCCACGGACGCCGACGGCCACCGGCTGCCCCGGTGCGGCGGCGATCGCCAGCACCTCGCCCATCTCCCCGCCAGTCACCTCGCCCGCCGCCTGGGGCGACATGCCTTGAGCGCCGCCCCACAGGTTGGCCAGCCGCAGCCCGTTCCACCGAGAGCTGAAGGCCACCAGGCCGTCCTCCCCGGTCCAGGCGAGCTGGGAGACAGGCTCCTTCGAGGCGTGGAACGGACCGGTCTTCTTTCCGGTACGCAGGTCCCAGCCTTGGAGGCGGCCGTTGGGGCAGCCGACGGCGACGACCGGATCCTCCTTGCGCGGCACGGCGGCCATCACGGCGTCGCTGCCGCACACCTTGGCCGTCACGACCGGAGAGCCGGGCGCCCAGTGCGAAACGAATCCGTTCTTGCTGGACCAGGCGACCGAGGGCACCCCGTCGACCTGGACGAACTCCAGCGCTGTGACGCCCGAGGCGGCGTCCGACGACGGGGAGACGGCCAGCCGCTCGCCCGTGGCGGGGTCCCAGAGCTGGACGTTACGCGCCTGCGGAGCGGCGGCGGCCACCACGGTCCTGCCGTCAAGCACGCCGACCGCCAGCGCGTCGACGAGCTTGCCGAGCCCGAAGGGCCTGCCGAGCTGCTCGGCCACGGCGGGCTCGCTCGTCACGGAAGTGCCGGCGGGCGGACTGTCCGAGCCGCGCCACAGCAGGCCCAGCGTGATGCCGCCGACCAGCGTGACGGCCACGGCCCCCGCCGCCTTGGCCCGCCTCCGGCGCACCGGGGAAGCGGGCCTGGCGACGCCCCGGCGCAGCTCCCCGCTGTGCCGGCCGTCGTGCTCGACCTGCGCCCGCACGGACCCGGGCACGTCGCCGGTCACGGGCCGACGTCGCGGGGACTCGGGCACGTCACCCGTCACGGGCCGACGCCGCGGGGATTCGGGCTCGTCGCCGGTCGCGGGCCGACGCCGTACGGACGGGCGTGCTCTCATCGGCCGGGCCTCGGCTCGGCCGCCCGTCGCCGTCCGGCGGGTTCCGGTGACCGCCCGGCCGGGACGCCGGCTCGCCGCGCCGGTGGACCCGCCGCCGTACCGGCGCAGGCCCTCGTCGCCCTCCATGAGCGCGTGCAGGACGTCGGAGGCCGTCGGCCGGGCGGCGGGCCGCTTGTCCAAGCAGCCGGCCAGCAACGAGCGGAGCGGCTCGGCCACGTCCGGCAGGTCCGGCTCCTCGGTCAGGATGCGGTGCATGACCGCCGGAATCGACTCGCCCGCGAACAGGGCCCGGCCCGTGGCCGCGTACGCCACGGTGGAGGCCCAGCTGAACATGTCGGAGGCCGCGCTGGCCGGCTCACCGGCGATCTGCTCGGGCGACATGTAGCCGGGGGTGCCCACCACGCTGCTGGCGGTGGTGCCCGCCTCCATGGCCTTGGCGATGCCGAAGTCGATCACCCTCGGCCCGTCGGGGCCCAGCAGGATGTTGGCCGGCTTGAAGTCGCGGTGCACGATGCCCGCGCGGTGGATGGCGTTCAGCGCGGCTGCGGTGCCGACGGCCAGCCGTTCCAGCGCGCCGCCCGTCCTGGCGCCTTCCCTGACCACCGACTCCTGCAGCGAGGGCCCGGGGACGTACTCGCTCACGATGTACGGCCGGCCGGCCACGAGGCCGGAGCCGATCACCCTGGCCGTGCAGAAGGCGGCGACCTTCTCGGCCAGCTCGCATTCCTGGAGGAACCTGCGCGTCGCCCGCCGGTCGCCGAGCAGCCTGGCGTGCAGGATCTTGATCGCGACCTGCCGGCCGCCGTGGTCCTCGCCGAGGTAGACCGATCCCTGCCCGCCGTCTCCCAGGCCACGCAGGAGGCGGTAGCCCGCGACCTCGCGCAGCTCGCCGTGCTGCAGCTGGCGTAACCGAGACATCAGAGACCTCCCCCGTAACGGGTAAATCCTGGCATTTCGGGATGCGTGGCGCTACTGAGGAGACTGCCGGGACTCCCAGGCGTGTACCCGATCGCGGTAGGAGCGGGCGGCCGCGCGCAGCTCCGCCTCGGCGTCCAGCCCTGCCTCCTGGGCGCGGCGGACCAGGTCGAACAGCTCTCGGGCGATCCCCTGGCCGACCGCTGACGCGAGCCCGGCGGGCACGCCCGCCCGTTCGGCGCGTCGTACGAGCTGGGCGGCCAGCGACAGCGCCGGCTGTCCCATCGGCACGCCGTCGAGCAGCGACCGGCTGCCCTTGGACGCCCGCTCGGCCGCCTTGATCGTCTCCCAGTTGTCGTTCACCTCGTCGGCCGTCTCCGCCCGGACCGAGCCGAACACGTGGGGGTGGCGGCGCACCAGCTTCTCGACGATCCCGGCGGCCACGTCGTCCATGTCGAAGCCGTCGGCCACCCGGGCGTGGAACACCACCTGGAGCAGCAGGTCACCGAGCTCCTCGCGGAGCGCCGGATAGTCGCCGTCCTCGATGGTCTCCAGCACCTCGTAGGCCTCTTCGAGCAGGTACGGCACGAGCGACTCATGCGTCTGCTTGCGGTCCCAGGGGCATTCGGTGCGCAGCCGGTCCATGACAGCGACCAGGTCCAGCACCCGGGCGCCCGGCAGGTCGTAGGAGCCGGGCACCACCTCGATCAGCGGCGGCTCCTCCAGCGCGACCGCGGCGTGGCCGAGCGCGCGCATGAAGTCCTCGTCGTCGCCGTCGGCGAGCCAGACCACGGTCTCGCGCACCGCCCGCCCGGCCAGCTCCGCCGCGTCCGGGGTCACGACGGCGACCTCGACGCCCGCCTCCGCCAGGTAGGGCAGCTGCGGGTGGGCCGGTGAGCCGGTCAGCACCTGGCCGGACCGCAACGCCTGCCAGGCCTGGTGGCTCAGCAGGCCCGGCGCGATGCGCGGCGAGGTGGTGACGACGACGAGCGGCATGCCCGGCCCTACTGCTGTTGCTGTTGCTGTTGCTGTTGCTGCGGCGGCTGCGCGGGCGTGCCGAACCGGCCCGGGTCGACGAAGCCCTGATCCGGCGTGAAGGAGCCGTAGCGGGGGCTGAAGACGGGCTTGACCGCGTTGTACTCCTCGTTCCACTTCGCCGCGGCGTCCTGGCTCTGGGTGCCGCCCCACTTCTCGATCACCTTGGCGGCGCCGAGCTCGGCACGCAGGTAGGCGCGCGGGTTGGCCGGCGAGACGCCCTTGGTCAGCAGGTTCATCTCGGGCGTCTGCTGCTGGCCCGGCTGCTTCAGCGCCTGGTCGATCTCCGTCTCGCTGACCGTGACGCCGTGCTTGTCGGCGATCTGCTGGTAGCGGAGCTGGTTCGTCATCCGGAACAGGACGAACTGGGAGATCGGCACGCCGAGCTGGCCCGGGTCGATCTGGGCCTTCCTCAGTGCGGCCTCGAACTCCTGAACGTTGCGCTTGAGATCCTGGGAGGAGATCCGCTGGTCCCCGACGACCGCCGCGGCACCGGCCTCGACCGTCGTCCCGCAGGCCGTCAGCGCGAAGAGGCTGGCCCCCGCCGCTGTAGCGGCCAGAGCCACTCGAATCGACTTCACATGCTTCCCTTTCCGCCAAAAACCGCCGCTAGCTTACCCGTGCGGGCTCGAGGAACATCGCCTCAACCAGATCACCGCACCATTTGAGCAACTCCAGGTCCCGCAGAGGCCGGCCGCCCAGGGGCTTGGTCTTGGGCACCGGCACCAGCAGCGTCTGCGCCGCCTGCTTGTAGATGGCCTTCTTGTAGAGCCGGTCCAGCCGGACCTGCTGCGACTCCCGCAGGCTCGCGGGACCGAACTTGATGTTCTGTCCCTGCAGGGTGACGTCCGTCAACCCGGCCCGCCTGGCCATGATCCGGAACCGGGCCACCTCCAGCAGATTCTCCACCTCGACGGGCGGCTTGCCGTAGCGGTCGGTCAGCTCGTCGCGGACCTCGCCGATGTGGCCGTCGGTGGAGATCGCGGCGATGCGTTTGTACGCCTCCAGCCGCAGCCGCTCGGACGTCACGTAGTCGTGCGGGATGTGCGCGTTGATCGGCAGCTCGACCTTGACGTCGTGCTGCTCCGCCTGCACGGGCTCGCCCGACAGCTTGGCCTTCTGCTCCTGGACCGCCTCGGACATGAGCCGCACGTACAGGTCGAAGCCGACGCCCGCGATGAAGCCCGACTGCTCGGCGCCCAGCACGTTGCCGGCGCCGCGGATCTCCAGGTCCTTCATCGCGACGTACATGCCCGCGCCCATCTCGGTGTGCTGGGCGATCGTGGCCAGCCGCTCGTGCGCGGTCTCGGTGAGCGGCTTCTCCGGTGGGTAGAGGAAGTAGGCGTAGCCCCGCTCCCTGCCCCGCCCGACCCGGCCTCTGATCTGGTGGAGCTGCGACAGGCCGTAGCTGTCGGCCCGGTCGACGATCAGCGTGTTGGCGTTGGGCACGTCGAGGCCCGACTCCACGATCGTGGTGCAGACCAGCAGGTCGTACTCGCGCTCCCAGAACCCGACCATGATCTTTTCGAGCTGGTGCTCGTTCATCTGCCCGTGCGCGACCGCCACCCGGGCCTCCGGGACGAGCTCCCGCAGCCGGGCGGCGACCCGGTTGATCGAGGCCACCCGGTTGTGCACGAAGAAGGTCTGGCCGTCGCGCATCAGCTCGCGCCTGATGGCGGCCGCGATCTGCTTCTCGTCGTACGGCCCGACGAAGGTGAGGATGGGGTGGCGTTCCTCCGGTGGGGTGAGGATCGTCGACATCTCACGGATGCCGGTGAGCCCCATCTCCAGCGTGCGCGGGATCGGCGTGGCGGACATGGCCAGCACGTCGACCTGGGTGCGCAGGTGCTTCATGGCCTCTTTGTGCTCGACGCCGAAGCGCTGCTCCTCGTCGATGATGATCAGGCCCAGGTCCTTGAACCTGACCTCGGGGCTGAGCAGCCGGTGGGTGCCGATCACCAGGTCCACGGCGCCGGTGCGGAGCCCTTCGAGGGTGCCCTTGATCTCGCCGTCGGTCTGGAAGCGCGACACCGGGTGGACCGAGACGGGGAAGCTGGAGAACCGCTCGGCGAAGGTGGACAGGTGCTGCTGCACCAGCAGCGTGGTCGGCACCAGCACGGCCACCTGCTTGCCGTCCTGCACGGCCTTGAACGCCGCCCGTACCGCGATCTCGGTCTTGCCGTAGCCGACGTCGCCGCAGATCAGCCGGTCCATCGGGATGCCGCGCTCCATGTCGCGCTTGACCTCGTCGATGGCCTCCAGCTGGTCGCCCGTCTCGGCGTAGGGGAAGGCGTCCTCCATCTCGCGCTGCCACGGCGAGTCGGGGGCGAAGGCGTGGCCGGGTGAGGCCATGCGCGCGGAGTAGAGGCGGATGAGCTCGCCGGCGATCTCCTTGACCGCCTTCTTGGCCCGCGACTTGGCCTTGGCCCAGTCGCCGCCGCCCATCCGGTTGAGCGTGGGCGCCTCGCCGCCGACGTAGCGGGTGACCTCGTCGAGCTGGTCGGTGGGCACGTACAGCCGGTCGCCCTTGGCGTACTCGATGACCAGGTACTCGCGGGTGGCGCCCTGGACGGTGCGCTGCACCATCTCGATGTAGCGGCCGACGCCGTGCTGCTCGTGCACGACGTTGTCGCCGACCTTGAGCTGCAGCGGGTCGACCATGTTGCGGCGGCGCGACGGCAGGCGGCGCATGTCCTTGGTGGACGCCTTCTGGCCGACCAGGTCGAGGTGGGTGAGCACAGCCAGGCCGGGGGTGATGAAGCCGTGCTCGATGAGCCCGGTGGTGACGTGCACGACCTTCGGCTCGGGCGCCTTGTCCAGATATTTCTCTAGACGTGCGGGAACGTCGACGCCCTTGAGCAGCTCGACCATCCGCTCGGCCGGGCCGTGCCCCTCGCTGAGCAGCACGACCGCCTTGTCCTCGGCGAGCCAGCCCTTGATGTCGTCGAGCGCCTTCCGGGTGTCTCCCCGGTAGGCCTCGGAGTCGTGCGCGGCCAGCTCGATCCCGCTGCCGAACGGGGCCATCGACCACCACGGCTGCCCCAGCGAGTCCGCGTGGTCGCGGATCTCCTCCAGCGTGCGGAACGCGGCCGCGCCCAGGTCGATCGGCGCCTCGCCGCCGGCCGCGGCGGTGATCCAGGACGCCTCCAGGAACTCCTGCGAGGTGCGCACCAGCTCCTCGGCCCGGCCCCTGATCCGCTCGGGGTCGCAGACGAACACGGCCGCCCTCGCGGGCAGGTGGTCGATCAGCAGGTCCATCTCACCGCACAGGACCGGCGCGAACGCCTCCATGCCCTCGACCGGGATGCCTTCGGCGAGCCGGTCGAGCACCTCGGCCAGCGCGGGGTGGCGCTCGGCCAGCTCCCGGGCCCGGCCCTGGACCTCCTCGGTCAGCAGCAGCTCACGGCAGGGCGGCGCGAACAGGCCGTCCTCCGCCGCCTCCAGCGAGCGCTGGTCGGCCACCTTGAACCAGCGGATCTCCTCGACCGTGTCGCCCCAGAACTCCAGCCGCAGCGGGTGCTCCTCGGTCGGCGGGAACACGTCGAGCAGCCCGCCGCGCACCGCGACCTCGCCGCGCTTCTCCACCATGTCGACCCGGTGGTAGCCGTTGCCGACGAGGTTGGCGACCACCTCGTCCAGATCGGCGTCGTCGCCGGCCTTGAGCCGCATCGGCTCCAGGTCGCCCAGCCCTCGCACGATCGGCTGCAGCAGGGCCCTGACCGGCGTGACGATCACGTTGAGCGGGCCGGCGGCGGTGTCACCCTTGACCGGGTGCGCGAGCCGCCGCAGCACGGCCAGCCGCTGCCCCACCGTGTCGGAACGGGGCGAGAGCCGCTCGTGCGGCAGCGTCTCCCAGGCCGGGAAGACGGCCACCGAACTCGGCTCCATGAGGCTCGTCAACGCGGCGGCCAGGTCTTCGGCCTCCCGGCCCGTCGCGGTGACGGCCAGCACGGTCCGCTGGTCGTGTCCGGCCAGCGCGGCCACGCCGAACGGCCTCAGGGAGGCGGGCGCGACCAGGGAGACGTCGCCGCCCTGCTCCAGGGCTGCGGTCAGCTTCGGATCAGCGGTGAGAAGGTCGAGCAGTCCGGAAAGACTCATCAGATAGGCCCCAGATGGCAACACGACGACCCCCGGCCAAGCCAGCGCGGGGGTGTTGCGTACCAGCCTACTTGCCCGCCGCCATGCCCCCGCGCCCCCTACGCGGTGCGCCGCTCACCGCTCACCCAGCGCGCCCGCTCCTCGCCCGCCGCGTGCGTCCCCCACTTGATCTCGACGTCGTCGCTGTGCCGGACGTCGCCGCCGGGTTTGAAGTGGCCCAGCAGCCATCCGTCGTCGCCGGCCCCGTCCGTGACCGCGTTCCCCACGTACACCCGCATCACGGTTCCGGACGCTACCAGGGGGGATGTGCATCACTCTCGGCCATTTATTGATTACTGTGGGTCACATGTCTGAGGTGCGATCGGTAGTCCCAAGGGGCGATCTGTTCGATCAGCGCATCCGGGAGCAGTGGGCGGGGCAGCTCGGCCGGCGGCTGGATGTGCTGGTCGCCGGGTGTGCGCACGACGAGCCACTGACCCTGGAGCGGATCGAGACGCGGGCGTCGGGGGTCGATGAGGATCGGCCGGCGATCAGGAGAGTGGTGGAGGAGCGGGCCGACCTGGTCACCTGGGCGCTGGGCGACCTGCGCTCCGCGCCGCTGCCGCCCAGGTCGTTCGACGTGATCCAGCTGTCCTTCCTGCTGGAGCGGATCGAGCACGCGGAGCTGGTGCTGGACCGGCTCCTGCAGTCACTGCGGCCCGGAGGCCTGGTGCTGCTGCGGATGCGCGACCGCGACTCCGCCTACGGAGTCCTGGACAGGATGATCCCGTCATGGGCGCGCCGGCTGGTCTGGCGGCGCCTGGTGGCGGCGGGGACCCCGGGGCCGCTGCCCGCCGTCTACGAGCCGCTGACCTCGGCCGACGACATGCACGCCTTCTGCCTGACCCGTGGCCTGCTGGTCATGGACGAGGAGACGGCGACGAGCGGGCCCGCCATGGGCCGGGTGGGCAGCGCGGTCGTGAGCCTGGCTGCCAAGCTGAGCCGGGGGCGCTACCCTGCCACGCACGATGAGATCACCATGGTCATCAGAAAACCGCAATACCACTTCGCCCGGCTCATCTAGCGACACGCCGGTCACAGTGGCTAGGATTGTTTCCTACCAATGTAATCGGAATAGTTGGGATGAATGACGTGGAGTGGACCCCCGACGCGCGTGAGCTGGCCGACCTGGAGCTGCTGCTCTCCGGGGCGTTCCAGCCGTTGACCGGGTTCCTCGGCCACGACGACGTCCATCTGGTGCACGAGCGCGGCACACTCGCCGACGGCACTCCATGGCCGGCCCCCATCACCATCCACCTGCCCGGCGACGTCGCTCCCGGCGACGAGGTCACGCTGCTCGACCCCGAGGGCGTCCCGCTCGCCGTGCTCACCGTGACCGAGCATCCGGCGGACGGCCCGGCCGCCGGGCCGGTGCGCGGGCTGGGCGCGGCCGAGCACGGCCCGTTCGCCCGGCTGCGCCGCACCCCTGACGAGGTCCGCGTGGAGCTCGGCGGGCGTCCGGCCCTCGCGGTCACCATGCGGGGCCCGCTCGACGACCTGAGCGAGATCCTCGCCACCGCCAAGGAGCTCGACGCGGTGATCCTGCTGCTCCCGCTGTCGTACGGCGAGGCCGGTCCGGCCGTGGTCAGGGCCGCGCTGAAGGCCAGGGACCAGCTGCCCGAGACCACGATCGTCGTCCCGGTGCCGCTCGCGCCGCGCGAGGAGCCGGAGATCGACCTGGAGCTGCGCGAGCACATCGCCTTCTCCTACGGCGCCACCGAGCACCTGGCCGGGCCCGAGCCGGTGAAGATCCCCGGCCCGCCGCACCGCCGCGGCCTGGTGGTGTTCTTCACCGGGCTGTCCGGATCGGGCAAGTCCACGATCGCCCGCGGCCTGCGTGACGCCCTGCTGGAGCTCGGCACCCGCACGGTCACCTACCTCGACGGCGACGTGGTGCGCCACCTGCTCTCCAAGGGCCTGACGTTCTCCAAGGCCGACCGCGACCTCAACATCCGCCGCATCGGCTTCGTCGCCGCCGAGGCCGCCCGCCACGGGGGCCTGGCCATCTGCGCCCCCATCGCCCCCTATGCCGCCACCCGCGAGGAGGTGCGCGAGATGGTCGAGTCGGTCGGCGCCGACTTCCTGCTCGTGCACGTCGCCACCCCGCTGGAGGAGTGCGAGCGCCGCGACCGCAAGGGCCTGTACGCCAAGGCCCGCGCGGGCCTCATCCCCGAGTTCACCGGCATCTCCGATCCCTACGAGGAGCCGGACGACGCCGACCTGGTCGTCGACACCACGCACATCTCCGTCGAGGCGGCGGTCGAACAGGTGCTGGGCACCCTGCGCAACGGACGGTGGATCCGGTGATCGATCTCCCCCTGATCCTCGGCTCGTTCCTGGTGGCCATCGTCGTCGGGCTCACCGGCATGGGCGGCGGCGCGCTGATGACGCCGATGATGATGCTGTTCTTCAACGTGCCGCCGCTGGCCGCCGTCTCCAGCGACCTGGTGGCCTCGGCCGTGATGAAGCCGGTGGGCGGCATGGTCCACCTGCGCCGGGGCACCGTGAACATGCGCCTGGTCGGCTGGCTCTGCGCGGGGTCGGTCCCGGCGGCGTTCTGCGGGGTGTTCCTGGCGCGCGCGTTCGCGGTCGGCGACGGGGTGAAGTACGCGCTCGGCGTCGCGCTGCTGCTGGCCGTCGCGGGCCTGGGGATCAAGGCGTGGCTGGGCGACAGGGGCGGCTCGGCGGAGGCACGGGAGATCGTCGTACGCCCAATCCCGACCCTACTGGTCGGTACGGTAGGCGGTCTGGTGGTGGGCGTGTCCTCCGTGGGCTCGGGTTCTCTGATCATCGTGGCCCTGATCGCCCTCTATCCGGCGCTCAAGGCCAACCAGCTCGTCGGCACCGACCTGGTCCAGGCCGTGCCGCTGGTGGTCTCGGCGGCGGTGGGGCACCTGCTGTTCGGCGACTTCCGGTTCGATCTCACGCTCTCACTGCTGATCGGCTCGATCCCCGGCGTCTATCTGGGCGCCCGTGTCTCCTCCCGGGCTCCCGGCGGCCTCATCAGGGCGATGCTCGCCGTCGTGCTGCTGGCCTCGGCGCTCAAGCTGCTCGGCGTGGCCGACCTGGTCACCCTGGCCGTAGTGGCGGCGACCGCGCTGGCCATGGTCGTCGGCTGGCGCCTGCGGGTCAGGGCCGGGGCACGCGCGTCGCTCGAAAGTGCTGATCTCGCGCGAGCTCGGTGAACGCCCGGTCCGCCGTGGGGTCGGTGTCGAAGCGGGTGTCGCCCCTCGGCGCGCTCGGTGAGTCGAAGTAGACCAGCGCCTTGATCTGCGGATAGCGCCGGACCTGGCTGCGTACGGACTCGAAGAACGCGCGCTTGAACGCCGGGTCGTCCGCCCGCTCGAACACCCCCCACTCCGCGACCATGACCGGTTTGCCGGGAAAGCGCCACTGCATCCAGCGATAGAACCCGGGCCACTCGTCGAAGTCCTCGCGAGTCTTGTTGACCAGGCTGCCGAAGTCGTGCACCCGGCTGTCGGCGTAGGGGTCCATCGCCACCCAGTCGACCACGTCGTCGCCCGGGTAGAGCTCCTCGAACCAGGACTTGGCGGCCCAGTTGGGCGCGCCCATGTAGGTCATCACGGTCACCGCGTTCTTCACGCCCCGGTCGCGCAGCCGCAGCACGACGTGCCGGAACATGGCCGCGTAGTCATCGGCTCCCATGCCGGACGCCGCCGCCGTGTCCACGTCGTTCTCCGGCTCGTGGTGGATGGTGAGGAAGAACTCCTCAGGGAAGGTCCGCCGGAGATGGTTGGCCAGGCGGTCGATCCTGGCGTCGATGGCCCCCTCGGCGATCTCGGCCCAGGTGTGACCGAGCGACGGCTTCCAGTTGATCAGCAGCAGGCGGGGCCTGGCGGGGTCCCGGGCGAGCCGGATCTCCTGCTCGGTCGGGAACAGCTCCTTGCCCCGGTGGTAGACGTGGACCAGGTCGGCCGTCGCTCCCATGCGCGACTCGGCGCTGTGCAGCGCCTCCTCCAGGCGGGCGCCCGTGAAGATCTCCGGGGCGATGCCCCACCACGCGCCGCACGAGGGGATGAGCTTGCCGGTGACGGCGCAGGCGGGCGCGCTCGCCGCCGCCGGACTGCCACTCCCCGCCGTCGCGCTCCGAGCGCCGGCGTCCGGCACGCGCGGCTCGGCGCCCGAGCACGCGGCCAGCAGGACGACCAAGGCCGGGATGACACTCTTGCCGACCACACCTTTGGCGACATTAGCCTTCAAATTACCATTTACCGCTCTATACGAATAATTCCAGCGCGCCATAACTTTCAACCCTCTCATTGGGCGACCCCCGCCCTATCAACCTGAACCATGCCACGCCCTTGCGGGAACTTCAGCCGGAGTAGCAGTCAGGGCAGGCCAGAGGGGTATCTGGCTCACCGATAAATCCCGATTTCTCGCTTTATAGCGGTACGATTCGCTGGTCGTACAAGAGAAAATCTTGGGTAATCTGGCTGGGTAATATCTGGCCCGCCTATAGTGGGCGCACACCTCGGCACGTTACGCAGAGTCGCCGAAGGGCGACAACGCGCAACTCACTGCAGGGAGACCCGCCTCCATGAGCCTGTCGCCGGATCGCCCGGCCCACCGCTCCGGCACCGACCTGGGAGAGCATCTCTCGCTGCTCCGCAGGCGCTGGCTGCTCCTGCTCGGCTGCGTGCTGGCCGGGGGAACGACGGGGCTGGCCCTGCTGCGGATCGTCCCTCCCGCCTACACCGCGACCACCCAGGTCCTCGTCACGCCCGTGGGCACCACCGAGCAGGTCAACCAGGTGACCACCCGCCAGCGCGAGCCCCTCAACCTCGACACCGAGGCGCAGATCGCCCTGTCCTCCGTCGTGGCGGCCAAGGCCGCCCAGGCGGTGCGCGCCACCGCCCTGGAGCCCGCCCAGGTGACGGTCCCGCCCAACTCGTCCGTCCTGTCGATCTCCTACAGCGCCGCCGACCCGGCCGCCGCCGCCGCCGGCTCGCGGGCCTACGCCGAGGCCTACCTCGCCCACCGCACCGAGAGCGCGCAGGCCGCCATCCTCGCCCAGCAGAAGCTCCTGCTGGCCAAGCTCAAGCACGTCAACACCTCGCTCAGCGCGGTGATCAAACAGCTCGGCGGGCTGACCAGGGGCACCGCCGCGCACACGCTCGCCACCCACCGGCAGGGCGTGCTCAACCGGCAGGCCAACAGCCTCACGCTCAAGTACGACGCGCTCAGGACTCTCGCCGTGACACCCGGATCGGTCATCAGCCCGGCCGTCGCGCCGCCCACGCCGAGCTCCCCCACCCTGCCGCTGTGCCTCGGCTCCGGGCTCATGGCGGGCCTGCTGCTGGGGGCCGCCGCCGCGGCGCTGCGCGACCGGCTCGACACCCGGCTGCGCAGCGCCGCCGACGTCGAGCGGCTCACCGGGCTGCCCGCCCTGGCCGACCTGTCACACCCGCGCGACCCCGCCGCGCTGCACGACCTGGCCTCCGCCGTGCTCGCCGCCTGCCCGGGCAAGCGACTGCTGGTCAGGTCCGTCCCGGCCGAGCTCGGCTCCTCCCGGGTGGCCGCCCCGCTGGCCACCAGCGCGCCGTTGTCGGTGCTGAGCGGCGCGGACGTGAGCGACCTGGCCAGGGCCGACGCGGCCCTGCTGCTGATCGGGCTGGGCCGGGCGACCTCCGTCCAGGTCGCGGCCACCGTACGGCATCTCAGCCGGCACAACGTGCCGATCATCGGCGCGGTGATCACCACGGACCTGACGCCCGCCCCGTACGCCCCCCAGCACACGTCGCTGGGCAAGCTGGTCGCCGGCGGCGAGCCCGAGCCGCCCGCGGGTGCCGAGACCACGCCCCTGCACGCGCTCCAGCAGCCGCCGGGCAAGCAGGCGTGACAGGGCCCGCGTGGCCCATCGCCGCGCTGCTGCTCGGTTATCCCGTCTGGTGGGCGCTCGGTTTCGGCGGACTGTCGGTGGTCGTGCTGGCCGTGCCCATGGGGATCATCCTGTGGCGGCGCCGGCCGGTCCGGGTGCCGCGCGGGTTCGGGCTGTGGCTGCTGCTGCTCGCCGGCTACCTGGTGAGCGGGCTGATGCTGGGGGAGATGCCGCCCGGCACCTACGGCGAGCTCGGCCTGGGCCGGCTCGTCGGCTACTCCATGCGCCTGACGCTCTACCTGTCGCTGCTGATCATGGTCCTCTATCTCGGCAACCTCACCGAGCGCGAGTTGCCGCAGCTCCGGCTCGTACGGATGCTCGGCGTGCTGTTCATCACCACCGTGGCGGGCGGGCTGCTCGGCGTGCTGGCTCCCGGCTTCTCCTTCACCTCGCCGGTGGAGCTGGTCCTGCCCGGCTGGCTGGCCGACAACTCGTTCGTCCAGAACCTGATCCACCCCACCGCCGCGCAGACCCAGAAGGTGCTCGGCTACGCCTCGCCCCGGCCGGAGGCGCCGTTCGAGTGGGCCAACGCGTGGGGCAGCAACGTGTCGGTGCTGCTCGTCTGGTTCGTGGTCGGCTGGTGGGTGTACGGCTCTCGCGGCCGTAAGGCGCTGGCCGTGGTGGTGATCGCCCTCGCGGCCGTCCCGATCGCCTACTCGCTCAACCGGGGCCTGTGGATCGGCCTCGGGCTGGCCGTCGGCTACCTGATCGTCCGGGTGGGCGGCAGGACCAGGATCACCCTCTGCGCGGCGGCGGCGACGGGGGCGCTGGTGTTCGCGCTCAGCCCGCTCGCCCCGCTCGTCGTGCAGCGGCTGGACAGCCCCCACTCCAACGGCATCCGGGCCTTCACCGTGTCGGCCACGATCGAGGCCGCGACCCACTCGCCCGTCATCGGCTTCGGCAACACCCGCAACGCCACGGGCAACCACCGCACGATCACCACCGGCAAGACCGGCTGGTGCCCCGGCTGCGGCCATCCTCCGCTGGGCGGCGACGGCCAGCTCTGGCTGATGCTCATCACGCAGGGCTTCGTGGGGGCGGCGCTCTACGTGGCCTTCTTCGTCGGCGCGATCCGCCGCCACTGGACCGACAGGACCCCGATCGGGCTCGCCGGAGTGCTGGTGATGGGCCTGGTGCTGCTCTACATGTTCGTCTACGACGGCCTGGTCACGCCGCTCAGCCTCTACTTCATCTCCTTCGCGCTCCTGTGGAGAAATCCCGCATGACCGACACCGACATCAGGCTCAGCTACCTCGGCGACACGCTCCGGCTCCTCTATCCCGGCCAGGGCGATCCACGCGCCCACACGCTGCTCCCGCACGCGCGGCTGCCTCGCCGGCTGGCGCCGCGCCGCTGGTGGCATCGGCTGGCCGGGCCGCGCATCCTGCTGCCCATCGACGGGTCGATCTCGGCCCATCTGGGCGAGGTCTTCGGCGTGCCGGTGGAGACCGTCGTGCGCGTGCGCCCGGCGCGCCGGGCCAACCGCAAGCCCGTCCTGGAGGTGCACAGCGACGGCGCCCGCCTGGCCTTCGTCAAGGTGGGCGACACCGACCGGGCCCGCACGCTGATCGACAACGAGGCCGCCGCGCTGCGCGAACTGGCCGGACGACCGCTCAAGACCGTCGTCACACCCACCGTGCTCCACCACGGCGACTGGCGCGGCCTCGGCCTGCTCGCACTGTCGCCGCTGCCCGTCCGCCGCCGCCGGGTGCCCGGCCCGCTGCTGGTCAGGGCAGTCAAGGAGATCGCGGCCACGGGCGGCCCCGACGGCGCGGCCTGGCACGGCGACCTGTCCCCGTGGAACGTCTCGCCGTCCGCCGACGGGCGGCTGTTCGTATGGGACTGGGAACGCTACGCGACCGGCGTCCCCTACGGGTTCGACGCGGTGCACCACTTCTTCCAGCGGGCGCTGCGCCGCATGGACCCGCCGACCGCCGCGCGCGCCTGCCTCGCCCAGGCCGTGCGGACCCTCGCGCCGCTCGGGCTGTCGGCCGCGCAGGCCAGGCAGACCGCGCTGCACTACCTCATCGCGCTGGCCGACCGGCACGCCGCCGACGGCCACGAACCCCTCGGCCCGCCGAGCCGCTGGCTCAGCCCGGTCGTCGACCACCAGGAGTCGCTGACGTGAAGGCCATGAAGCGATCGGCGCTGTCCGTGTCGCGCACCACCGGGCGGATCACCTCCGGGGCGCGGATCCTGCCGTCGTTCCTGATCGCCGGGGCACAGCGGTGCGGCACCACCTCGCTCTACCGGGCGCTCGCGCAGCACCCCCTGCTGCTCAAACCGGTGCTGCACAAGGGGGTCCACTACTTCGACGCCGCCTACTGGCGAGGGCCCGCCTGGTACCGGGCGCACTTCCCGCTCCGGGTGGGCGCGGCGCTGCTCGCCCGGCGGCACGGCAGCGCGCCACAGGCGTTCGAGTCCGCGCCGTACTACCTGTTCCATCCGCTGGCCGGGGAGCGGATCGCCACCGACCTGCCGGGGGTGAAGCTGATCGTGCTGGTGCGCGACCCGGTCGAGCGGGCCCGCTCCGCGCACGCCCACGAGCTGGCCAGAGGCTTCGAGACGGAGTCCGACTTCGAGCACGCGCTGGAGCTGGAGGCCGGACGGCTCGCGGGGGCCGAGGAGAGCCTGCGGGCCCGGGCGCACGCCGCGCACCACTCCCACCGGCACCACGGCTACCTGGCGCGCGGGCGCTACGCCGAGCAGCTCGACCGGCTGGAGCCGCTGTTCGGGCGGGAGCGGATCCTGGTCCTCGACAGTCACCGCTTCTTCGCCGAGCCCCGGCAGGCCTACGACCGGGTGCTGGACTTCCTGGGGGTGCCCCCGCTGGGCGAGCCGGCGTTCGAACGGCACAACGGCCGGCCGCTGCCCAGGCCCCTGCCGGACTCTCTCCGTCGGAGTCTGCGCGACCACTTCGAGGCGTACGACACCCGCCTGGTGGGCTGGCTGGGCGGTGAGCCCTCATGGCGGAGCTGACCCAGCGGCGGGTGGCGCTCGGGCGGGTGGCTCGGGGTGGGGTCGCCGGGCTGACGGGGGCGGTGGTGGCCGCGCTGGCCCAGTTCGCTCTCGTCGTGGTCGTCACCAGGGCCTTCCCTGCCGGGCAGGCGGGCGCGTTCTTCACGGTGACCGCGCTGGTGCTGATGGCCGCCGGGATCGTGAAGCTGGACGCGGGCAACGGGCTGGTGTACTTCATCGCCCGAGCCAGCGCCCACGAATATCACGGCATTTCGGGATATATCCGTGCGGCGCTGGTGCCGGTCACGGGGGCCGCGACGATCGTCGGCGTGCTGCTGTACCCATGGCTCGGCCCCGTGGCCCTGGCCCTGCCGGTCATGGCCGTGGCCGACGTGCTGCTCGCCGCCGGCCGGGGCTTCGGCGCCCTGCGGCCCACGGTGCTGCTCGACGGGGTGCTGCTCCCGGTCGGCCAGCTCGTCCTGGTGGGCGCCGTGGCGCTGGCGGGCACGTCGCCCTGGCTCCCGGGTCCGGCCGTCGCCGCCGCGTGGGCGCTGCCTGTCGCGTGGGCGCTGCCGTACCTGCCCGTGCTCGTGCTGGCGGCGCTGGCCCTGCGCGGTCGCGCGCCCCGCACGCCCTGCCTGCCCGGCGCCGGCCGGGACCTGTGGCGGCACACCGCCCCGAGGTCGGTGGCGGCGGCGATCCAGGCGGTGTTCCAGCGGTTCGACATCGTGATCGTCGCCCTGCTCGCCGGCCCGGTGCAGGCGGCCGTCTACACCGCCGCCACCCGCTTCAAGATCGTGGGCCAGCTCGCCAACCAGGGCCTGGCGCAGGCCGTACAACCACGCCTGGTCAGAACGCTCGCCGACGGCGACCTGGCCGGGGCCAGGGAGCTCTATCAGGCGACCACCATGTGGCTGGTGCTGCTGACCTGGCCCGTCTGGCTCGCCTACGCGCTGACCGCCCCCTGGCTGCTGCGGCTCTTCGGCGACGACTACGGCGCGGCGGTGCCCGTGGCGCTGGTCCTGGCAGCCACGATGATGGCGGCCACCGCGTCCGGCATGGTCGACGTCGTGCTGACCGCCGCCGGCCACACCACGGCCAGCCTGCGCAACCTCGTCGCGGCCTGCACCTGCACGGTCCTGCTGGACTTGGCGCTGGTCCCGGCCCACGGCGCGCTGGGCGCGGCGCTCGGCTGGTCCGCCGGCGTGCTGGTCAAGAACGCGCTGCCGCTCTGGCAGCTCCACCGCCGCTACGGCCTGCGCCCCTTCGGCCGCCACAGCCTGTCGGCGCTGCGCCTGCGCACCTGGGCCACAGCATGAACGGCATGAACGGCCGTCCCCCGGTGCTGGTGACCGGGCTGCCGAGGAGCGGCACGAGCTGGGTGGGCAAGATGCTGGCCGCCGGTGGCGAGCTCGTCTACGTCAACGAGCCGCTCAACCCGCAGCACCCGCCCGGCCGCTGCCCCGGCGTCCTGCGCGCCCAGGTACGCCACCGCTTCCAGTACATCTGCGACGACAACTCCCCCACCTGGCTGCCCGCCTTCCGCGACACCGTCGCGCTGCGCTACCGCTGGGCGGCCGAGCTGCGGGCCAACCGCTCCCCGTACGACCTGGCGCGGATGCTCCGTTACGGCGGGGCCTTCACGCTGGGCCGCCTCGCGGGGCGGCGGGCGCTGCTGGACGACCCGTTCGCGGTGCTGTCGGCGGGCTGGTTCGCCGAGCGGCTGGGATGCAGGGTGATCGCCCTCGTCCGCGACCCGGTGTCGTTCGTGGCGAGCTGGCAGCGCCTCGGCTGGACGGTCTACTTCCACGAGCTCCTCGAACAGCCCCTGCTCGTCCGCGACCATCCTCAGGTGCTGCGGCTGCGCGTCCTGGTCGGCTCCCAGGACCGGGTCGCCAAGGCGGCGGCGCTGTGGCGGGTGACGCGGGAGATCCTCGCCCGCACCGCCGGCATCCTGGTCACGTCCTACGACGACCTCGCCGCCGACCCCCGGACGGGCTTCAAGCGCCTGTACGAGTACGCCGGTCTGACCTGGACCCCGGCCGCCGAGGAGCGCGTCATGGAGGCGTGCACCGCCCCCGGCGGCCGGGACCGGGGATTCGCCTGGTCAGGACTGTCACGCACCGGCTACCGGCCGATGAACTCGCGGGCGGCCCTGCAAGCGGGCGCCAGGGGCCTCACCCAGGACGAGATCGACAGGATCAGAGCGCTGACCGCCGACCCGCCGCCCCGCTGAGGCGCAGGCGGGTGACCGCCGAGGAGAGCAGCAGGCGCAGCGCGAAGGGCACGCCGTCCACCAGATAGCGTCTGGCCAGCCGGCAGGGCTCACAGGCCAGCCGGAACAGCCACTCCAGCCCCGCCCCGCGCATCCACCCGGGCGCCCGTGACACCGTGCCGGCGGCGAACCCGATCGCCGCCCCGCACCCCACGAACCAGGCGCCGGGCAGCTCCCGGCGCAGCTCGCCGATGAGCAGATCCTGCCGGGGGAACCCGAGCCCCACGAACACCAGGCTAGGCCGCGCCTCCACGACCTTCCGCCGCGCCCGCCGCCTGCCTCGCGCGGTCGCGTCGAACCCGTACGGCGGCGCGTCCACCCCGCAGACCCGCAGCCCTGGATGGCGGCTCGCCAGCTCGGCGGCGGCCGCCGCCGCGACACCGGGCGGGCCGCCGAGCAGATAGACGGGCCACCCGCACCGAGCGGCCCGATCACTCAGCGACCAGATCAGGTCCGCCCCCGTGACCCGCTCGGGCACCGGCGTCCCCAGCAGCCGTGACGCCCACACCAGCGGCATCCCGTCAGCGACCACCACCTCAGCCCCGTTCACCAGCTCCCGCAGCGCGGCGTCACCGGCCACGGCCCGGCAGATGTCCACGTTCGGGGTCACGATGTGCCCACCCCTACCGGCGGCCAGCTCGCCCTCCACCCACCCGGCCACCTCACCCTCAGTCACCGGATCAAACCCGACCCCCCCGACCACCACCCGCGCCGCCCTACAACCCACCCCACCGTCCGCCCTGCAGTCGCCCTCGCCGTCCGCCTCGCCGGACGGGTGTTCGGTGAGGGTGTTCGTGCGAGCCACGGTCATCAGATGCCGTGCCCGCGCTGGTGGAGCAGGGCCAGGACGGTGGAGGCGGGGATCAGGCCCGCCGCCACGGCCAGGGCAATGGGCGCGCGGGGCTCGCCGAGGCGGGCGGCGAAGGTGCGGGCGGCCCAGCGGCCCGCGTCACGGCGGTGCCCCAGGGCGGCGTGGCCGAAGGCGAGCTGACCGTAGATCCGTGCCGCGCCGCGCGGATCCACGGCCAGTTCGGGGTGCCGGGCGAGCATCCACTCAAGCCCGGCGATACGGTCCGCCCATCGGGCGACGTAGTGGGACGCGCCCCACCGGACCCGGACGAACGGCTCGTCGGCGTTGGCGATCGGGTGTCGCTTGGCGGCGCGGAGCGCGAGGTCCCAGTCCTCGTTCTGGCCGCTGGGGGCGCTCTCGTCCACCCAGACCGTGCCACGTCTGAACAGGAACGTCGACGAGTGCACCATCACCATGCGCGAGCGCACCAGGTCAGCGGCGGTGACCCGTCGGGTCCCGGCCAGCCTCGGCACCCGCCGCCCCCCGTACTCGACCTCGATGCCGCAGCTGGCGAACTCGGCGTCCCCGTCGGCGAGCAGCCGCGTCTGAGCGGCGAGCTTGCCGGGCAGCCACACGTCATCGTCGTCACAGAAGGCGACCAGGTCGGTGTCACAGGCGGCGATACCGGTGTTACGGGCCCCCGGCAACCCCGGCGTGAGCCGATTGGACAGCACGCGCACACCCGGCGCACGGTCGGCGACCACACGCCGGTCCCCACCGTCAGCCGACGGCCGGGGAACGGCGCCGACAGGGATGGGGTGAAGGCTGTCGGCGACGGCACGGTGGTCACCGCCGTCGACGACCACCGCTACGGTCACGGTGCCTGCGTAGTCCTGGGTGAGGACCGCTTCGACGGCTGCGCGCAGGTGGGTGGGGCGGTCGCCGCGGGTGGGGATCACCACGCCCACCGAGGCAGGCGTCACGCGGTGTCCCTTCCGTAGCCGTACCGGGCTCTGAGCGGCCAGGTGAGGGCCGCCACCAGGCCGCGGTGGTGCCGGGGCAGGCCGCGCAGCCAGGAGTCGTCCCTGGCCAGCTCGACGGCCCCGGCGGTGAAGCGCATCGGGTTGCCCGAGGCGGTGTGCGCCGTGGTCAGGTAGGCCGTCGTGCCCTGCAGGAACGGCAGGCGCGGGGCCGTGAAGCCGAGGTCCTGAGCCAGGTTCGTCAGCGTGTCGTGCGGCGTGGTCAGCAGGTCCTCGTAGCGGACGCGGGTGACGGGGGCGCCGCGGACGGCCAGCAGCTCCAGGGCCAGGTTCTGGGCCGTCCAGTGCACGGCGGTGCGGGCGGGGCCCCAGCGGGTCATCGGCCTGCCGTCCTCGGGGCGGGCCACGGTCCTGCGCCAGGAGTGGGCGACGGCCCGGGGCTCGCGGACCACCTGCACGATGTGCACGTTCACCCCCGCCTCCAGCAGGCAGTAGGCGAGCGAGGCGTGCTTGCTGGAGTCGATCACCGTCCGGGCCTGGGCCGCGTCGGCCGCCGCCTGGTAGACACGGCGGTAGGCGCGTACGTACTCCGGCAGGTCCTCGTGGGCGATGCGCGCCAACCGGCGCGTGCGGTCGACCCGATGGCGTAGCGCCATGACACGCTCGGCCAGCATGGACGTCCACCCGCCGAAGGCGCGCTCACCGACGCCGCGCCAGAACGGGCACGTCGTGAACGGCCGGCCGCAGCCGCACGGCTCGTCGGCCAGGACGCCGCGCTCCCACAGGTGCACCACCTCACCGAGGGGTGCGACCTCGGGCAACTGGCCGAGAAGCCGTTCGAGCAGAGTGGTGCCGCTACGGCCGAGGCCGCCCAGGAAGATCACACGGGGAGCGGTCGAACGATCGGTCACAAGCGTGAACCCTCACGTCGCGAACACGGAACGTGGAGATGCTAGCGCGGAGAGTAATAACATGGTCACCGAACCGCCAAGAGATCTACCTTCAGACCCGCGTTACGCCACGTGCCGGGAAACCGCACCCGCCCGTACTGCCTCCGCGGCGGAGGAAGGCCGGGCGCGGGAATCGAAAAAGGTCCGGCCGACGTGCTCATCAGAGCACATCGGCCGGACCGACCAGCACAGACGTTCGGTACGAATCCGCAGCCACGAACCCGTCAGGCCCGGCCCACCCGGCCAAAGCCCGTCGGGCCCGGCCCACGCACCCGGCACCGGAAGGTCAGCGGACGTCCATGATCATGCCGGCGCCCACGGTCCCGTTGGTGGACTCGTCCACCAGGATGAAGCCGCCCGTCATCCGGTTACGCCCGTAGTCGTCCACGAACAGCGGCTGGGTGATCCGGAGCGTGACGCGGCCGATCTCGTTGAGGCCGAGCGAGGTCGCCTCCTCGTCCCGGTGCAGGGTGTTGACGTCGAGGCGGTACTGCAGGTCGCGGACCAGGGCCCGGGCCGTGCGGGTGGTGTGCTTGATGGTCAGCTTGGAGCGGGGCGTGAGCTTCACGCCGTCGGCCATCCAGCAGACCATCGCCTCCACATCCTGGACGACCTGCGGCTGGTTGTTGGGCCGGGCGATCATGTCGCCCCGGGAGATGTCGAGGTCGTCCTCGAACCGGAGCGTCACCGACATGGGCGGGAACGCCTCCTCCACCGGCCCGTCGAAGGTGTCGATGGAGGCGATCCTGGTCGTCAGCCCGGACGGGAGGTGCACCACCTCGTCACCCGGCTTGAGCACCCCGCCCGCGACCTGGCCGGCATAGCCGCGGTAGTCGTGGAAGGCGTGGTCGGTGGCCCGCTGGGGGCGGATGACGTACTGGACGGGGAAGCGCACGTCGACCAGGTTGCGGTCGGAGGCGATGTGCACGTTCTCCAGGTGGTGGAGCAGCGAGGTGCCTTGGTACCAGGGGGTGTTCTCGGAGCGGGACACCACGTTGTCGCCGTTGAGCGCGGAGATGGGGATGAACGTGAGGTCGGACACGTTCAGCTTGGACGCGAAAGCGGTGAACTCCTCGCGGATCTCGTCGAAGCGCTCCTCGGAGTAGTCCACCAGGTCCATCTTGTTGACGGCCAGCACCAGGTGGGGGACGCGCAGGAGTGAGGTGAGGAAGGCGTGCCGGCGTGACTGCTCCAGCACGCCCTTGCGCGCGTCGATGAGGATGATGGCCAGGTCGGCGGTGGAGGCGCCGGTGACCATGTTGCGGGTGTACTGGATGTGCCCGGGGGTGTCCGCGATGATGAACTTGCGGCGCGGCGTCGCGAAGTAGCGGTAGGCGACGTCGATGGTGATGCCCTGCTCCCGCTCGGCCCGCAGGCCGTCGGTGAGCAGCGACAGGTCGGTGTACTCGGTGCCGCGGTCGCGCGAGGTGCGCTCGACGGCCTCCAGCTGGTCTTCGAAGATCGCCTTGGAGTCGAACAGGAGCCGCCCGATGAGGGTGGACTTGCCGTCGTCGACGCTTCCCGCCGTGGCGAAACGCAGAATGTCCATCGGTTTAGAAGTAGCCTTCCCGCTTGCGATCCTCCATGGCGGCCTCCGAGGCGCGGTCGTCGGCCCTGGTGGCCCCGCGCTCGGTGATCCGGGTCGCCGCGATCTCCTCGATGATCTCCTCGACCGTCGCGGCATTGGACTGCACGGCTCCGGTGCAGGTCATGTCACCCACCGTGCGATAACGCACCACGGACTCGAACAGCGGCTCGTCGTCGCCCCGCTGCACGATGTCGGCGTCGGGCAGCAGCATGCCGTCACGCTCGAAGACCTTGCGGGTGTGGGCGAAGTAGATGGAGGGGATCTCGATGCCCTCCCGCCGGATGTAGTCCCAGATGTCCAGCTCGGTCCAGTTGGACAGCGGGAAGACCCGGATGTGCTCGCCCTTGCTGATCCGCGCGTTGTAGAGGTTCCACAGCTCGGGGCGCTGGTTCTTCGGGTCCCACTGGCCGAAGTCGTCGCGGAAGGAGAACACCCGCTCCTTCGCCCTGGCCTTCTCCTCGTCACGCCTGGCGCCGCCGAAGACCGCGTCGAACTCGTGCTCCTCGATGGCGTCGAGCAGCGTGGTCGTCTGCAGGCGGTTGCGTGAGGCCCGGCGGCCGGTCTGCTCCACCACGCGGCCGGCGTCGATGGAGCTCTGTACGCTGGCCACGATCAGGCGGGCGCCGAGCTCGGTGCTGCGGCGGTCGCGGAACTCGATGACCTCGTCGAAGTTGTGCCCGGTGTCGACGTGCATGAGCGGGAACGGGATGGCGGCGGGCCAGAACGCCTTCTCCGCGATGCGGAGCATGACGATGGAATCCTTACCGCCGGAGAAGAGCAGACAGGGACGCTCGAACTCGGCCGCCACCTCGCGCATGATGTGGATGGCCTCGGCTTCGAGGACGTCGAGCTGCGACGTGGTGTAGTCGCGCTGGAGCATGAGGGCTCTCCTCCGGCGGTTATCGATGCAGGTCCCGGATCCCGGCGAGCAGAGTTGACGCCAAGTCCGGTAGGGAAACCAGAATATCTGGTAGTGAGGGGTCGACTTGGTTGTAGGCCAGCTTCGCGCCGTCGATCCGGCTGGCGTGGGCGCCCGCGGCGAGGGCCACGGCGACCGGTGCGGCCGAATCCCACTCGTACTGACCGCCTGCGTGCACGTACGCCTCGACCTCTCCGGTCAGCACCGCGGAGATCTTGGCGCCCGCCGATCCGATCGGCACCAGATCGGCGCCGACCAGATAGGCGAGCTTCTGCACGAACTCCGGCGGCCGGGTGCGGCTCACCGCGATGCGGAACCTGCCTCCGTCGTAGGCGGGCAGCTTGGGCGGCTCGGCGGTGGTCAGCGTGCGCCCCTGCGCGGGCAGCGCCACGGCCCCGGCGGCGAGCACTCCCCGCTCCCACAGCGCCACGTGGACGGCCCAGTCGGACCTGCCCTCCTCGGAGAACTCACGGGTGCCGTCGAGCGGGTCGACGATCCACACCCGATCCGCGCTCTGCCGGCGCGGATCCATCCGCTCCTCGCGGGTGGCCTCCTCCGACAGCACGCTGTCGGAGGGCCTCAGCCTGGCGAGCGACTCCATCAGCAGTACGTGCGCGGCACGGTCGCCGGCGGATCGCAGGACGGCCGGGTCGGCGAAACCCTCCCGCCGGCGGACCTGCAGCAGGTGCTCCCCCGCCTCGGTGGCCAGGTCGGCAGCCAGGGCGTGGTCGTCACGAATCGTCATCAATAAGCTCCTTGCCCGCGGGCGACGGCCGACCAAGTCTTCCACAGGATCTGCAGGTCCAGCATGAGGGTCCAGTTCTCCACGTAACGCAGGTCCAGCCGGACGGATTCCTCCCAGGACAGATCCGACCTGCCGTTCACCTGCCACAGACCGGTCAGGCCGGGCCGGACGAGGAGCCGCCGGCGCACGTCGTCGCCGTAGCGGGCGACCTCTTCGGGCAGCGGCGGGCGCGGCCCGACCAGCGACATGTGGCCGAGGGTGACGTTGATGAGCTGAGGCAGCTCGTCGAGTGAGTGACGGCGCATGAACGCGCCGAGCGGGGTCACACGCGGGTCGTTGCGGATCTTGAACAGGGGCCCGTCGCGGTCGCTGACGAGGGTGATCTTCTGGCGTTCGGAGCCGCGCCGCATAGTGCGGAATTTCACAATGGTGAAAAGCTCGCCGTCTCTGCCGACCCTGGTCTGCCTGAACAGCGCGGGCCCCGGGCTGGTCGCGCGGACGGCGATGGCCAGCGCGGTCAGCAGCGGGGACAGCAGCACCAGCAAGGAGAGCGCGACCAGCCGGTCGAAGACGTTCTTGACGAGCTGGCGGGCGCCCGTCAGCTCGGGGTGCTCGACATGCAGCAGCGGCAGCCCGGCGGCAGGCCTGATGGTGGTGCGCGGCCCGGCGACGTCCATCAGCGCGGGCGCCACCACCAGCTCGGTATGCGTGGCCTCCAGCCGCCAGGCCAGCCGGCGCAGCGCCAGGCCGTCCATCTCTGGGCAGGCGAGCACGGCCACGGTGTCGGCCCGGACCTGGTCGACGACCAGGGGCACGTCGCTGAAGTGGCCGAAGACGGGCACCCCGGCCACGCTGCCCTGGGGAGCCTCGTCGGGCAGGCAGGCCGCCACGACCTCCATGCCGTGATGGCGCTCCCTGCGGAAGAGCCGGACGAGCTCATCCACCGAGGCGGCGTGGCCGACCGCCACGACCTTGCGCATGCACGCGCCGCGCGCCCGGCGCCGGTGCAACGAGCGGCGCAGGCAGTGTCTGAGCACCAGGGTGAGGAGCGTGACCTGCGGCAGGGCGAGCACCACGTAGCCGCGGGCGATGTCGGTCTTGGTCACGTAGGAGCCGATGGCGAGCGCGGCGGTCAGCGCGACGCCGCACTGCACGATCCGGCGGAACTCCTCCGAACCGACGCCGATCAGCCGGGGCTCGTAGGCCCTGTTGAGCGCGACCGCGCAGATCCACACCAGGGGCAGCACCGCGCTCGCCACCAGATAGGGGGCGGCGTGTGCGGTGACCTCGCCGAACCTGAACACGAACGCGGCGGCCGAGCCCGCGCTCGCGGCGAGCAGGTCGGCCGCCAGGGCCTGGATCTTGTAGGCGCGCACCCAGCAGGGCACGCGCGGGCCGACGCGCCAGGCCACCTCGGGACCGGATCCGACGAGGGCCAGCAGCGCCTCACCGTGAGGTCCGTCGTGCACACACGCCTCCGAGTGACCGATCGCGAACAGACAGTCACCAAATCGTAGCGGTCGGCGACGACAGGGAACCCGCGAACGGCCCTATGCGGAGGTCAGCGTGGAGGGCCGGAAATGTTCAGATCGGCGCGATGGAAGTCGTTCTGAGTGGCTTCGAGGCCGCGTTCCATCAGCGATTCGACCACGTCGGCGGCCCGGTCGACCAGGAACGCCAGGTCTTTACGCTCGGCGGTGGCGAAGTCCTTCAGGACGAAGGAGGCGGGATCCATCCGGCCGGGCGGCCTGCCGATGCCGAAGCGGACGCGCAGGTAGTCGCGGGTGCCGAGCACCTTGGTGATCGACTTGAGCCCGTTGTGGCCGTTGTCGCCGCCGCCCAGCTTGGCGCGCAGCGCGCCGTAGGGGACGTCGAGCTCGTCGTGGACCACGATCAGCCGCTCGGGGCCGATCTTGTAGAAGTCGGCGAGGGCCTTGACCGGCCCGCCGGACAGGTTCATGAACGTCAGCGGCTTGGCGAGCACGGCGGCCCGGGTCTCGAGCACCTCCGAGCGGCTGCGGTGCGCCTTGAACCGCCCGCTCGCCCTGGCGGCCAGCTCGTCGAGCACCATGAAGCCCGCATTGTGCCTGTTACCCGCGTAATCGGGCCCCGGGTTGCCGAGCCCGGCGATCAGCCAGCGGTCCATGTGCTCCCCTCAAGCGCGGAACGGGACAGCCGACGGCGCCGGCTGTCCCGTGATCGCGACGATTTACTCGGCGGCCTCGGCGGCGCCGTTCTCGGCGCCCTCTTCGCCCTCGGCCGGAGCCTCGGTCGGCTTGCCGATGACCTGGAGGATCACGGCCTCCGCGTCGGCGGCGAGGGTGGTGCCCTCCGGGAGGGGAAGCTGGGCGGCGGTGATGACGGTGCCGACGGTCAGCCCGTCGACGTCGACCTCGATGCCGGTCGGGATGTGCGTGGCCTCGGTCTCCACGGAGACGGACACGAGCTGCTGGTCGAGCAGGCCCTCGGAGTTGACGTCGCCGACCGTGGTGACCGGGATCTCGACGGTGACCTTCTCGCCGCGCCGGACCAGGAGCAGGTCGACGTGCTCGATGAAGCCCCTGATCGGGTCGCGCTGGACGCCCTTGGGCAGCGCCAGCTCGTCGATGCCGTCACCGGCCAGGCGGATCAGCACGTTGGGCGTGCGCAGCGCGAGGAGGACCTCGTGACCCGGCAGGGTCAGGTGCTTGGTGTCGGTGCCGTGCCCGTAGAGGACGGCGGGCACCTTGTCGGAGCGGCGGATCTTGCGGGCTGCGCCCTTGCCGAACACGGTGCGCGACTCAGCGGTGATACGTACTTCGGACACGACATCTCCTAGGGATGCGGAAGATCGGATTTTGCGCTCCCCCTCACCCGCCCTAGCGGAAGGCGTTACGAGCGCAACCGTGCCAGTCTACAGCGCCGGCGCAGCTCAGGTGTCACCCTCGAACATGCTGGTGACGGAGCCGTCGGTGAACACCTCGGTGATGGCCCGGGCGATGAGCGGCGCGATCGACAGCACGGTCAGCTTGTCGAAGCGGCTCTCCTCCGGCAACGGCAGCGTGTTGGTGACGATGACCTCGGAGATCCGGGAGTTCTTCAGCCGGTCGACCGCCGGGTCGGAGAACACCGCGTGCGTGGCGGCCGTGATCACGTTGGTGGCGCCCTGGTCGTAGAGGGCGTCGGCGGCCTTGCAGATGGTGCCGGCCGTGTCGATCATGTCGTCGATCAGCACGCAGGTGCGGCCGCGTACCTTGCCGACGACCTCGTTGACCTTCACGGAGTTGGCCACGTCGAGGTCGCGCCTCTTGTGGATGAAGGCCAGCGGGGTGCCGAGCGTGTCGGCCCAGCGCTCCGACAGGCGCACCCGGCCGGTGTCGGGCGAGACGATGGTGGTGTTGGCCAGGTCGAGCCGGTTCTTCAGATAGTTCTCCAGCACCGGCATGGCGAACAGGTGGTCGACCGGTCCGTCGAAGAAACCCTGGATCTGCGAGGTGTGCAGGTCGATCGACATGAGCCGGTCGGCGCCCGCGGTCTTGAACAGGTCGGCCATCAGCCTGGCCGTGATCGGCTCGCGGCCGCGGCCCTTCTTGTCCTGCCTGGCGTAGCCGAAGAACGGCATGACCACGGTGATGCGCTTGGCGGAGGCCCGCTTGAGCGCGTCGACCATGATGAGCTGTTCCATGATCCACTGGTTGATCGGACCGGTGTGGCTCTGGAGCACGAAGGCGTCGCAACCGCGGACGGATTCGAGGTAGCGGGCGTAGATCTCGCCGTTGGCGAAGTCGATCAGTTTGGTGGGGGTCAGGGAGACGCCGAGGTGCTCGGCGACCTCCTCGGCCAGCTCGGGATAGGCCCGGCCGGAGAAGAGCATGAGAGCTTTCTCACCCGGTTGCTTGAGGCTTGTCATGAGACGTCCTCCACGGACCCGCTGTCTGTACCGATGACCTCGGCAAGCTCGGTCATGTGCCACTCTCCCGCTGTTCTTGCTCAGCCAGCGCCCGCTCGGCGGCCGCGGCTGATTTGGTGCCCGCGCGCCTGCGCAAGACCCACTTTTCGATGTTGCGCTGACGCGCTCTGGCCACCCCGATGGCGCCGGGCGGCACATCGCCGTCGATGACGGAGCCGGCGGCCGTGTAGGCGCCGTCTCCGATCGTCACCGGGGCGATGAGCATGGTGTCGCAGCCGACGAACGCGCCGTCGCCGACCGTGGTGCGACTCTTGGTGACTCCGTCGTAGTTGACGAAGACCACGGCGGCGCCGATGTTGACGTCGTCGCCGATCGTGGCGTCTCCCGCGTAGGTCAGGTGGGGCACCTTGGAGCGCTCGCCGACCTGGGAGTTCTTCATCTCGACGAAGGTGCCGGCCTTGGCGCTGCGGCCGAGGACGGTGCCGGGGCGCAGGTAGGCGTACGGGCCGACGCTGGCCTGCGGGCCGATCTCGGCGCCGTCGGCGACGGCGTTGCGCACCACGGCGCCCGCGCCGACGAGGGTGTCGGTCAGCGTGGTGGCGGGGCCGATCTCGGCGCCGGCCTCGACCACGGTGCGGCCGTGCAGCTGCGTGCCGGGGTGGATGACGGCGTCGGGCTCGATCCGCACGCCCACGTCGATCCAGGTGCTGCCGGGGTCGACGACGGTGACCCCGCCGCGCATGTGCCGCTCCAGCAGCCGCTGGTTGAGCACCTTGCGGGCGAAGGCCAGCTGGACCCGGTCGTTGACGCCCTCGACCTCGGCGTAGTCGCCGGCGACGTGCGCGCCGACGCGGTGGCCGTCGCCGCGCAGGATCGACAGCACGTCGGTGAGGTACTCCTCGCCCTGGGCGTTGTCGCTGGAGACGCGCTTGACGGCGTCGGCCAGGAGTTCGCCGTCGAAGGCGTAGATGCCGGAGTTCATCTCCTTGACGGCCCGCTGGCCGGGGCTGGCGTCCTTGTCCTCGACGATCTCCAGCACGGCTCCGCCGTCGTCGCGGATGATGCGCCCGTAGCCGGTGGGGTCGGGCACCTCGGCCGTGAGCACGGTGACCGCGTTGCCGTCGGACTCGTGCCGCTGGAGCAGCTCGGCCATGGTCTCGGTGCGCAGCAGCGGCACGTCTCCGTAGGTGACCAGGACGGTGCCGGTGATGGTGCCGGTCTCCTCCAGCACGGTGCGGACCGCGTGACCGGTGCCGCGCTGCTCGTGCTGGACGACGGCGCGCGCGTCCGGGCTGGTCTCGGCCAGGTGGGCACCGACTCGCTCCAGCGCGTGGCCGATGACGACGATGAGCCGCTCGGGACCGAGGTCCCTGGCGGCGGAGAGCATGTGGTCGACCAAGGCTCGGCCGCACAACTCATGCAGGACTTTCGGGGTCTGGCTCTTCATCCGGGTGCCCTCGCCGGCGGCGAGGACGATGACGGCGGCCGGGCGCGGCACACTCACGGACTGAGGCTCCCTGTGGCTGGACGGTCTCAGGGTCATATGCGGGCTATCGCACCGCAACCCTCCCGACACCGTGAGGATACCTGGCCGCCCTGAGCTCTCTTCCAGGGGGGCTTTCGGGAGGGCGAGCCGAAAAGCTCCCGGAAGAGGACTCGAACCCCTACAAAGTGGACCAAAACCACTTGTCCTGCCGATTAGACGATCCGGGAATCAGGCGGACACCGTGGCATCCGACACGGTCCTACGATACCGACCCCGCACAGGCGTGCGCGCCCGAATATCGCCCTCCGATCTCACTCGGGCGGACTAGATCGCCGGTTGACGGGCACGTTGGAGCGGTGGGCGCTTATAACAGACCGCCCGAAACGCCGCAAGGCATGGAATCAACGCATACCCGTCGGGACTCCGTCACGTCTTAGGTCTTCCTTACCTACGATGGCGTAAGTTACGGTGACGTAGGACGGACATAGTTCCCAGACAGCTCGTGAGAGGCAGCCCATGACCGTTATCGCCGACCGTCCGACACCCGGACCGAAGCCCGATGTCGAACCAGAACCACGCACCAAGGCCGAGCTCGTCTCCTTCGCCCTGGTCGTCGGGCTGCCCATCGTCGCGATCCTGGCCGCCGTCCCGATGGCCTGGGGGTGGGGACTGCTCGGCTGGACGGACGTCGTCATCGCCGGTGTCTTCTACGTGGTGTCCGGCCTCGGCGTCACCGTCGGCCTGCACCGCTACTTCACCCACGGCTCGTTCAAGGCCAAGCGGCCCCTGAAGATCGCCCTGGGCATCGCGGGCAGCCTCTCGCTGGAGATGTCCGTGCTCGACTGGGTCGCCACCCACCGCAAGCACCACAAGTTCTCCGACAAGGAGGGCGACCCGCACTCGCCGTGGCGCTTCGGCCCCGGCTTCAAGTCGATGACCAAGGGCCTGCTCTACGCGCACATGGGCTGGCTGTTCGACGCCGAGCGCACCAACCGCGAGAAGTACGCCCCGGACCTGTGCCGCGACCCCGACGTGATGAAGCTGCACAAGGCTTTCGGCGCGCTGGCCCTCGTCTCCCTCCTGCTGCCCGGCATCCTCGGCGGGCTCCTCACCTGGTCCTGGCAGGGCGCGCTGACCGCGCTGTTCTGGGGCACGCTGGTCCGCATCGGGCTGCTGCACCACGTCACCTGGTCGATCAACTCGATCTGCCACGTGTTCGGCGACGAGGCCTTCCAGGTACGTGACAAGTCCCGCAACGTGTGGTGGCTGGCGATCCCGTCCTTCGGCGAGTCCTGGCACAACCTGCACCACTCCGACCCCAGCTGCGCCAGGCACGGCGTGCTCAAGGGCCAGATCGACCTGAGCGCCGGCCTGATCCGGATCTTCGAGAGGCTGGGCTGGGTGTACAACGTACGCTGGCCGAATCCCGAGCGGCTGGCGGCGAAGCGGATTGCCTGACACCGCTCCATCGGGGCCCGGCGGTTCGTCAGGCACCGCCATTATGGAAACCGTGACCGAATCCCGATCTCGCAGGCGTATGACCGGAAAAGAACGAAGAGAGCAGCTGATACTGATCAGCCGGACGCTTTTCGCGCAGAAGGGGTTCGACGGGACCTCGATCGAGGAGATCGCGGCCACCGCGCACGTCTCCAAGCCGGTGGTGTACGAGCACTTCGGCGGAAAAGAAGGCGTGTACGCCGTCGTCGTCGACCGTGAGATGCAGAAGCTGCTCGGCATGATCACCGAGGCGCTGACCGCGAGCCACTCGCTGGTCAAGCTCGAACGCGCCGCGCTGGCCCTGCTGCGGTACATCGAGGAGAGCAGCGAGGGCTTCCGCATCCTGGTCCGCGACTCGCACGCCGCCTCGGGCACCGGCACGTTCGCGAGCCTGATCAGCGAGATCGCCAGCCAGGTGGAGGACGTGCTGGCCGACGAGTTCGCGGCCCGCGGCTACTCTCCCGACCTCGCGCCCATGTACGCCCAGATGCTGGTCGGCATGGTGGCCCTGACCGGTCAGTGGTGGCTGGACGTGCGCAAACCGGGCCGCGAGGAGGTGGCGGCGCACGTGGTGAACCTGGCCTGGAACGGCTTGACCGGCCTCAACCCGCAGCCGGCGATGACCGCGGCGACGCGCGACCAGGTCGCGGCCAAGGTGCCCGGACCGCGCGCCAGCGACAAGGAGCTGCGCGAGCTGGACAAGGCGCGCGAGCGGGAGCTCAAGGAGGCCGAGAAGGTCCGCCAGCGGGAGCTGCGCGAGGCGGAGAAGGCCAGGGTGCGCGAGCTGAAGGAGCGGGAGAGACTGCTGAAGGAGGCCGAGAAGGAGCGTGAGAGGCTCTTGAAGGAGGCCGAGAAGGCTCGCGAGCGCGAGGAGAAGCTGCGCCAGCGGGAGGCTCGGCTGGTCGAGAGAGCCGCTCTGCTCGCGCAACCGGATCAGCCGGAATAAGTCGTTGCGGTCCTGTTAACGTTCTGTTCAACCAAATGGGGCATATTTCCTTTATGTCCGCTGAGCCGCTGCAAACCGGTAACGATCTAGCCTTGCCTCAGGACAGATTCCTCAACCGCGAAGAGAGCTGGCTGCAGTTCAACGAGCGGGTGCTGGAACTGGCCGAAGACCCCGCACTGCCGCTGCTGGAGCGAGTGCGTTTCCTCGCCATCTTCGCCAGCAATCTGGACGAGTTCTTCCGGGTCCGGGTCGCCGGCCTCAAACGCCGGATGGCGACCGGCCTGCTGCTCCGGACCAAGAGCGGGCTGAAGCCGAGCGAGGAGCTCGCCAGGATCGCCACCGTCGCCGACAAGCTGGCCAAACGGCACGCCTCTGCCTTCCACGAGCAGATCAGGCCCAAGCTCGCGGCTGAGGGCATCGAGGTCGTCCGCTGGGACGAGCTGGGGCGCGAGGAGCGCACGGTGCTGCGCAAGCTGTTCAGGGAGCGGATCAGGCCCGTCCTGACACCGTTGGCCGTCGACCCCGCCCACCCGTTTCCGTACATATCTGGATTGAGTTTGAATCTGGCGGTCGTGGTGCGTAACCCGGCCAACGATCACACGGTTTTCGCCAGGGTCAAGGTGCCCTCCCAGCTGCCCCGCTTCGTGGCCGCCTCCCAGGACCGGTTCGTACCGCTGGAGGACGTCATCGCGGCCCATCTGGGCCAGCTCTTCAAGGGCATGGAGATCGTTCAGCACCATGTCTTCCGGGTGACCAGGAACGAGGATCTCGAAGTCGACGAGGACGTCACCGAGAACCTCATGCAGGCCCTGGAGAAGGAGCTGCGGCGGCGCCGGTTCGGGCCGCCCGTCCGGCTGGAGGTGGAGGACACCATCTCCCGCGAGGTGCTCGACCTGCTGGTGGAAGAGCTGGAGCTGGCCCCGCACGAGATCTACCGCATCACCGGCCCGCTGGACCTGACCGGGCTGCACGCCATCGCCGACCTCGACCGCGGCGAGCTCAGCTACCGCCCGTTCGTCCCCGCCGAGGCCATCAGCGCCGAGGACGACCTGTTCGCCATGCTGCGCGAGCGTGACGTGCTGCTGCACCACCCCTACGACTCCTTCTCCACCAGCGTGCAGCGCTTTATCGAGGTGGCCTCCGCCGACCCGAAGGTGCTGGCGATCAAGCAGACCCTCTACCGCACCAGCGGCGACTCCCCCATCGTGGACGCGCTCATCGACGCGGCCGAGGCGGGCAAGCAGGTCGTGGTCGTCGTGGAGATCAAGGCCCGCTTCGACGAGCACGCGAACATCTCCTGGGCCCGCAAGCTGGAGCGGGCCGGCTGCCACGTCGTCTACGGCGTGGTCGGCCTCAAGACCCACTGCAAGCTCGCCCTGGTCGTCCGCCAGGAGTCCTCCGGCGAGCTGCGCCGCTACTGCCACATCGGCACCGGCAACTACAACCCCAAGACGGCCAGGCAGTACGAGGACTTCGGCCTGCTCACCGCGGACCCGCTGGTCGGCGAGGACGTCACGGACCTGTTCATCCACCTGACCGGCTACTCCAACCACTCGGCCTACCGCAGGCTGCTGGTCGCGCCGCACTCGCTGCGCGGCGGGCTGCTGGCCCGGATCGACCGGGAGATCACCCACCAGCTGGCGGGACGCCCGGCCCGCATCCGGATCAAGACGAACTCGCTGGTGGACGAGCCGCTCATCGACGCCCTCTACCGGGCGTCCCAGGCGGGCGTGCCGGTCGACCTGTGGGTGCGGGGCGTGTGCACGCTGCGCCCCGGCATCCCGGGCCTGTCGGAGACCATCCGGGTGCGGTCCGTCCTCGGCCGTTTCCTGGAGCACTCGCGGGTGTACGAGTTCGGCCTGGGCAGGCGGCCCGAGGTGTGGATCGGCAGCGCGGACCTGATGCGCCGCAACCTCGACCGCCGGGTGGAGGCCCTGGTCAAGGTGACCAGCACGCAGCACAAGGCGTACCTGATCGACCTGATGGACCACGCCATGGCCGACACCACGACCGCCTGGTCGCTGGACTCGGACGGCACCTGGAGCCGCAGTCAGGGCGATGACCTGCAGAGCCACTTCATCGCGACCCGCCGCTGGAGGACCGTTGACGACTGACCCGCTACGCGCCGCAGGAGCCGTGGTGTGGCGGGGTGAGGAGAGCGGGCCGGAGGTGGCCGTCATCCACCGCCCCCGCTACGACGACTGGACCTTCCCCAAGGGCAAGCTCGAAGCCGGTGAGCACGTGATCGCCGCCGCGCTCCGCGAGGTGCGCGAGGAGACCGGGCTCACCGTCGTGCTCGGCCGCCCCCTGCCGACCGTCCATTACCCGCTCCAGGGCCTGCTCAAGAGGGTCGACTACTGGGCGGCTCGGGTGACCGGCGACGGCGGGTTCGTGCCCGGCGACGAGGTGGACGAGCTGCGCTGGGTGTCTCTCGACCGGGCACGGGAGCTGCTCAGCTATGCCTGGGACGTGGACCTGCTCGGCACGCTCACCGCCGCGCCTCTGTCCACCGTCCCGCTCGTCCTGGTCCGGCATGGCTCGGCCGGCTCCCGGCAGACCTGGCAGGGCGAGGACGCCCGGCGCCCGCTCGATCCGGAGGGGCAGGCCCAGGCGGCGGTCCTGGCCACGGTGCTCCCCGCCTACGGGCCCGAGATCCTGCTGAGCTCCCCCAGCCTCCGATGCGTTCAGACGCTGGAACCGTACAGCGCGGACATCACACCGGAGCCGCTGCTCAGCGAGGAGACCTGGGATCCGCCCAAGACGTCCGCCCTGGTCGGCGAGCTCACCGCGCCCGCCGTGGTGTGCAGCCACGGCAAGGTGCTGCCGTCCCTCCTCGCCGCGCTCGGCGGCGAGGAGGAGCACCTGCCCAAGGGCGGCTTCACCGTCCTGCACCGGCTGGACGGGCAGGTGATCGGCGCCGAGCGGCACGACGCGTGAGGCGTCACGACGCGTGAGGCGTTCCGGGGACGCTCAGAGGAGGCTCCGGACCGCCTCACAGGTCTCCGCCCAGACCCCGGGGAACTCCTCGTGCGCGCGCTCCGCCGTCGCGCGCTCAAGACCGACGAGCACCCCGTACGTGAACGTGTCCTCGCCCGCCTCACGGGCTCTGCCGGCCTCCGCGAGCAGCCGCTCCTGCGCGACCACCCCGTCCTGGTGCGTCCCCAGCACTTCCTGTACGGCCTCCGCCAGCTTGGCGAGCCTGGACATGGGCTTGCCCAGGGTCGGTTTGAGCGCTTCCGCGGTGTAGCGGGCGCGCTTGGCCGCCTTACGCACGTCGTGCATGGCGATCTCGCGCTGCTCGGGGTCGGCGATGGCCTGGGCGGTGTCGTAGGCCTTGGTGACGCGCGCCCAGTTGGCCGCCGCGACGTCCCTGAGCGTGTCCGCGGCCGGCCCGGCAGCCGCCTTGCCCAGCTTCGGCTCGGCCACCAGCGCGTCGAGGGCGTGCAGCAGGGCGTAGTAGCGGTCGCCGCTGAGCTCGTCCCTGATCCGGTCGTAGCCTTCCCGCTCGCGTTCGGCCAGGTCGTCGCAGAGCCGGGTCCGGATGGGCCCGATCACGAGCTCGGGTGGCAGCGCGGCCAGTTCGTCGCCGTACCTGGCCCTGATGACCTCCAGGTCGCGCACCTCGCCGAGCACGGTGCCGAACCACTGGAGCTCCTCCTGGAGCTCGCCGGTGTCGGGCACGACGGACTTGAACGCCTTGAGCGCGCTGCGCAGCCTGCGCGCGGCGACCCGCATCCGGTGCACGCCGCCCTCTTCGGCCCGCCGTACCCGGGGGTCCTGCGAGAGCAGGGCGGTCACCTGCCCGGACAGGTAGCCGAGCACGGTGTGGCCGGCGGTGTCCGCGTCCAGGGCCGCGCGGGGGGTGGCGGGCGGCTCCAGGAGCTTGGCGAGCTTGCTGGCCGCCGCGGACGGCGTCGCGCCGGCCTTCCTGAGCCGCTTGCCGACCTTCGCCAGCAGCCGCTCGTCGCCGTCGAGCAGCTCCGCCTCGACCTCGCGCCAGCGGACCACCAACGGCTCGTCGCCGAGGAAGGACGTGCCCTTGACCCGGTCGTCGGCGATCTCGACGAGCCGCTTGTCGCCGTCGCTCAGGACGGTCACGCTGCGCCGGGTGGCGAGCTCGGCGACCACCCCCAGCTCCGCGCCGCGCGTGTAGGCGCGGACCAGCTCCGCCAGTTCGTCCGGCACGGCTTTGGTACGGGTGAGCGGATGCGTGATCTCCTGCCGAACGCCCCTGGCCTGGGGCAGCTTCAGGTGCCAGCCGGGGTCGGAGCCGCCGCGCCTGCGCCTGAGCGTCACGCCCCTGGCCGCCAGCCTGAGATCCGGTGTGTCGTAGTAAAGGGCGACGAGCTGGAAGGACTTCGGACCGGTGGCCTCGGCGAGACCGGTCAGATCCGGCACCTCGAAGTCAGGCGGAACGTCGAACTTGTCCTCGATCTCAATGCCCACGACACCTCATAAGAAAGTCCGCTTTCGACCATGATGTCACCCGAAGGTGAACATCACGCGCGCTGCATCAGCTCGATCCTGTTCCCGACCGGATCCGAGACGTGGACCCGGCGAAACCCCCCGAACGCCGCGCCCGGCACCGCGCCGGGCAGCTTGGCGACCAGCGCGTCCAGGTCGTCGACCAGGAACGCCGGGTGCGCCTTCGCCGCCGGCCGGAAGTCGTCCTCGATGCCGAGATGCACCTCCACCCCCTGCCCCCGGAACCAGGCGCCGCCGCGCTTGGCAAGCTCCGCCGGCTTGGCCACCTCCTCCAGGCCGAGCACGCCCGCGTAGAACGCCCTGAGCTCCGGCTCGCTGCCGGCCGGCGCGGCAAGCTGGACGTGGTGCAGCCCGATGATCATTTCTGCACCACCACGAAGATCCGCCGGAACGGGAAGGGGGTGCCGAAGTCCCGTGCCGGATAGGCCTCCTCGAACCGTTCGGCCAGCTCGGCGGTGAACCGCTTGGCCTCGTCCGGCCGCAGGCGGTCCAGGATGGGCCGCAGGGCGGTGCCGGAGACCCAGTTGAGCACCGGGTTCTCGCCCTTGGGCGCGTGGAGGACGTGGACGTACGTCGTCTCCCAGGTGTCCACCCGGGGGCAGCCGCTCAGCAGGTCCAGATAATCGACGGCGGTGCCGACGGGATCTCCCCTGTCGTAGTCGCCGAGCCTGTCGGACCAGGCCGGCGAGGCGCACAGCTCGCGGATGATCGCGTGGCTGGGGGCGGCGTGATTGCCCGGCACCTGGAAGGCCAGCCAGCCCTGCGGGCTCAGCGCGGTGATCCAGCGCTCGATGACGTGGCGGTGCTCGGGCACCCACTGCAGGACGGCGTTGGAGACGATCACGTCGACGGGCCGGTCGGGATGCCAGGTCATGACGTCGGCGACGGTGAACCTGGGCGCGCCGTCCAGCTCACGCGCCTTGGTGATCATGGCCGGCGACGAGTCGAACCCCTCCACGGTGGCCCTGGGCCAGCGCCGGGCCAACTCACTGGTGAGTTGGCCGTTCCCGCAGCCCGCGTCCACGACATAATCAGGATCATCCGCCGCCACTCTGGCCATCAGCTCGAAGAACGGCCGTGACCGCTCGCCGGCATACCTGCCGTACGTCTCGGGGTCCCAGATATCTCTTGACATAAAGATAATTCGTATCGAGATATTTATCTCGATGTCAAGACAGTACACTCGTTCGCATGACGCACGATCCGCAGGACGAGGTCGACCGGCTCGTCGCCGCATGGCGGGCGGAGCGCCCCGACCTCGACGTCGAGCCGCTCCAGGTGCTCTCGCGGGTCTCCAGGCTGGCCAAGCACCTCGACCGCGCCAGACGGGCCGCCTTCGCCGAGCACGACCTGGAGCCCTGGGAGTTCGACGTGCTGACCGCCCTGCGCCGGGCCGGCAAGCCGTACGAACTGAGCCCCGGAGCGCTGCTTCGTGCCACGCTCGTCACCTCCGGCACCATGACCAACCGCATCGACCGCCTCGCCCAGGCCGGACTCGTCCGCCGCCGCCCCGACCCCGAGGACCGCCGCGGCGTGCTCGTCACCCTGACCGAGACCGGGCTGACCCGCGTCGACTCTGCCTTCTCCGACCTGCTCAGGCGCGAACACGACCTGCTCGGCAGCCTGACCCCCGACGACCAGCACACCCTCGCCGCCCTGCTACGAACCCTGCTGGCCCCCTTCGACACCTGACAGGCCCGCAGGGAGCGGGGTGCCCATGACCCTGGCCATGATCATGGCCGTGAAAAGGTCGGGATTCTCCCCGTTCCAGGCATGCCCCACCCCGGGCACCAGACGCGCCTCCCCCTCCGGGAAGCCCGCGGCCAGCTCCGGCAGTGAGCGTTTGGTGAGGTCGTGCTCATTTCCCCCGGCCACCGCCAGCACCGGGCATCGGCTGGTGCCCGCCTCGGACGGAAGTCGGAAGGCGAGAGCCTCCTCGTTGACCCGGCGGAAGGCCTGGCGGCTGGTCGCCCGCGCCGCCTCCTGATAGCCGCCCACGTCTTCGGCGGGGATGTTCAGCGCGCGGGCGTTGGCGCGCAGCACCGGCCCCCATCTCATCACCGGAGCCATCAGCGCGCCCATGAGCCGCAGCCTGCCCGGATGCGGGAACGGCAGCACGTTCACCCCGCTCACCGTGGCGGTCGTCACCACGTGCCCGGCGCTCGCGGCCAGGTGCACGGCCACGTAGCCGCCGAGTGACAAGCCCACGACGTGCGCCCTGCCGCCGGTCGCACGAGAGGCGATGACCTCGGCCACCTGCTCCGCGGTGTCGGCGATCGAGACCCAGTCCAGGGCGTTGCTCCGCCCATGACCGGGCAGGTCCGGCACGAGCACGCGTAAGCTCTCGGCCAGCACGCGCACCTGCTTGGTCCACATCCAGCCACTGGTGCCCACCCCGTGGAGCAGCACCACCGCCGGGGCATCCAGAGGCCCTGCCTCATCCACGAAGATCGCCACAACGGCCATACTGGCACTTCCCAGGGCGACCCGCCCCCAGACAGGACAGAAGGCATGCGCCGATGAGTGCTCCTGCCCCCGGCGCGCACACCGATGTGGTGCGCACCTTGCCTGATCCGGCATCCGGCGGAGTCAGGAGTCGAGATCAGTCGCCGAGGCGGTCTGCCAGCTCCAGCCACTCGGCCTCGACGGTCTCCTTCTGGGCGAGGATGTCGCGCAGCCGGTCGTCCAGGGAGCCGAGCTTGGCGTAGTCGCTGGCCGCCTCCGCCATCTGCGCGTGCAGCTTGGCCTCCTGGTCGCCGAGCTTGTCCAGCTGACGCTCCAGGCGGTTGAGTTCCTTACGCAGCTCGCGCTCCTCCTTGGCGGAGAGCCCCTGGTCAGCATCGGGAACCGTGGGGGCGGACCGGGTGGCGGGGGTGGCGGCGGCTTCGGCCACGCGGGCCGTGAGGGCCGAGCCCGAGGCCCGGCGCTCAAGGTATTCGTCGACCCCGCCGGGCAGGAACGACAGCTTGCCGTCACCCAGCAGCGCCACGCAGCGGTCGGTGACGCGCTCCAGGAAGTAGCGGTCGTGGGTGACCAGGATGAGCGTGCCGGGCCAGGCGTCGAGCAGGTCCTCCAGCTCGTTCAGCGTCTCGATGTCGAGGTCGTTGGTCGGCTCGTCGAGTAGCAGCACATTCGGGTCGTCCATGAGCAGCTTGAGCAACTGCAGCCGCCGCCGCTCGCCGCCGGACAGGTCGCCGACGACCTTCCACTGCGCCTCGCCCTTGAAGCCGAGCCGTTCGAGGAGCTGGGAGGCCGTCCACTCCTTCTTGCCGACCTGGATGTACTTGCGGACCTCTTCGACGGTCTCCAGCACCCTGCGGGCCGGGTCGAGCTCGGTGAGCTCCTGCGACAGGTGCGCGAGCCGTACGGTCTTGCCTCGGACGACCCGCCCGGAGTCGGGCTTGACCGTGTCGGCGAGCAGCCGCAGCACCGACGACTTGCCGGACCCGTTGACGCCGATGAGCCCGACCCGGTCGCCCGGCCCGAACTGCCAGGTGCAGTCGTCGAGCACCAGCGGCCCGGCATCGGGGCCCCCGGCGTGGAGCGTGACGTCTTCGAGGTCGTACACGGTCTTGCCGAGCCGTGCGGCGGCGAACTTGAGCAGCTCGACGCTCTCGCGCGGCGGCGGCTCGTTCGCGATCAGCGCCTGGGCGGCGTCCACCCGGAACTTGGGCTTCGACGTGCGGGCCGGCGGGCCACGGCGGAGCCAGGCGATCTCCTTGCGCATGAGGTTCTGGCGGCGTTCCTCGGCGGACTGGGCGATGCGCGCCCGCTCGGCCTTGGCGAGCACATAGGCGGCATATCCGCCCTCATACCGCTCGACCCGGCCGTCCACGACCTCCCACGTCCGCGTGGAGACCGCGTCCAGGAACCACCGGTCGTGCGTCACCACCACCAGCGCGCTCCTGCGACCGGCCAGGTGGGCGGCCAGCCAGGCGATGGCCTCGATGTCGAGGTGGTTCGTGGGCTCGTCCAGCATGATCAGGTCATGCTCGGCGATCAGCAGCTGAGCCAGCGCCGTCCGCCTGCGCTCGCCACCGGACAGCTCGCCGGCCTTGGCGTCGAGCTCCAGATCGCCGATCAGGTTGCCGAGGATCTCCCGAACCCGCTGATCCCCCGCCCACTCGTGCTCCGCCAGCTCGCCCAGCACGATCTCGCGCACGGTCTGCGAGGGGTCGAGCAGGTCCCGCTGCGCCAGCACGCCGACCCGCAGGCCCCGCGTGTGCGTCACCCTGCCGCTGTCGGGCCGCACGTCACCGGCGATCACGCTCAGCAGCGTGCTCTTACCTCCGCCGTTGCGGCCGACGACGCCGATGCGCTCCCCGGCCTCGACCCCGAGGGACAGGTCGCTGAGGAGGGGCTTGGGGCCGTAGGCATGGGAGACGGACTCGAGATTGACCAGGTTCATTGTGTCCCCAGGGTATCGGCTCACGGTGAGCGCATCCTCCGCGAAGGCGGCGTCGGCAAGACGACCGCCGCGGCGGTTCGCGTGCCGCGGCCATGCGCACGGCGGAGGTCAGAGGACGGTGGTGCCGGGAGTCGGGCCGTGGGCCGTGATCGTGCTGCGGATGGGGGCCCGCCCGGGGAGTGCCTGGGCCAGGCGAGCGGCGTGGGCGGCGTCTTCGGCCAGGAAGGCGCAGGTGGGGCCGGAGCCCGAGACGAGCGCGCCCAGAGCACCCAGACGGCGACCCGCCTCCAGGGTGGCGGCCAACCCGGGGCGAAGGGACAGAGCGGCGGGCTGAAGGTCGTTGGACAGGTGCCGGCCCAGGGCGTGAGGATCACCGGCGCGCAAAGCGGCCA
This sequence comes from Nonomuraea sp. ZG12, assembly GCF_052068115.1. Taxonomy (NCBI): domain Bacteria; kingdom Bacillati; phylum Actinomycetota; class Actinomycetes; order Streptosporangiales; family Streptosporangiaceae; genus Nonomuraea; species Nonomuraea sp. ZG12. The sequence goes on along the minus strand of NZ_JBQHCW010000009.1, from coordinate 18,133 downwards.
GCAGACCGGGGTCAGGCTCAGCCGAGAAGAACCCACCGACCGAGAAGCCGGCCCCGCTGGTGCCAGCCCCTCCGGTAGAGGGGGCGGCTGCGCGGAGGCGGTCGCATTCGGCGTAGACGCTGGGGGTGGAGAGGCCGCCGTCGGCGGTGGCGAAGGTCCAGTGGAAGGCGCCTGTGGTGGGGAGCTCGGTGAGCAGCTCGCCTCTGCCGGTGCCCAGGGCGGTGCCGCCCATCAGGAGGAACGGCACGTCGCTGCCCAGGTCGGCGGCGATGCGCATGAGGGGGTCGATGGGCAGGCCGAGGCCCCAGAGCTCGTTGCAGGCCACCAGAGCGGCCGCGGCGTCGGCGCTGCCTCCCGCCATGCCTCCCGCCACCGGGATCGACTTGTGGATGACCAGGTCGGCGCCGTAGCCGACGTCGGCGTGCTTGGCGAGGGCACGGGCCGCCTGGATCGCCAGGTTGGTGTCGTCCACGGGCACCTGGTCGGTCCACTCGCCCGTCACGGCCACGGTGATGGAGTCGGACTTCCGCGCCACCACGTCATCGAAGATCGACACGGCGTGGAAGACGTTGACCAGGTCGTGGTAGCCGTCCTCCCTGAGAGGGCCTACGGACAGCTGCACGTTGACCTTCGCGGGCACCCGTACGGTCACCGAACTCATCGATCTTCTGCCACTCTCGTCGCCGGCGCGGGTAAGGACAGTCAATCCTAGCGGGGCACGGTCGGGCCCCATGCGCCTCGCGCCGACACCTCGCCGGCCACCGAGAGCTTGCGCGTCGGCCTTGACCGAGGGAATCGGTTGGACGCTGGACCGGTCGGCAGGACAGCATGGAGATTTGGCAGGCTGCCTGTGAGGGAGATGCGTTGACCAGGGTGACGGTTGTACAGGTGCCGCAGTGGCGGGGGTCGGGTGCGCCGACGGCCGAGCGGCTGCGGGAAGGGGCGCGGCTGCTGGCCGCCATGGTGCCCGCCGATGAGCGGGTGCTCGTGGAGGTCGAGGACGACCTGGTGAGCACGGCCGTGCGGGTTCGCGAGGCCGTTGCCCAAATCAACGGCGGACACCAGGTGGCGGCCGGGGGTGACGGTGGGTTTCTGGTGGTCGTCGGCGGTGACTGCGGGGTCGAGTTGGAGCCGGTGGCCGCTGCGCGGCGGCGGTATGGGGATCGGCTGGTGGTGGTCTGGTTCGACGCTCATGGGGACCTCAACACTCCTGAGTCCTCTCCTTCGGGGGCGTTTCACGGGATGGTGCTGCGTGCGCTGACCGGTGAAGGGCCGCGTGGCCTGGTGGCCGCGCCGGCGGTGGATCCGCGGCGCGTCGTGCTCGCCGGGGTCCGTGACCTGGACCCGGCCGAGGCGGCGTTCATGGGGAGCGCGGGTGTGCGGCACGTGCGGGCGGCCGATCCGGTCGCGCTGACCGACGCGATCGCCGCGGCCGGGGGGACGGATGACCCGGTCGTGTACGTACACATCGATCTTGACGTGCTGGATCCGGGGGTCTTCGCCTCCGTGGGGTCGCCTAGTCCTGACGGGTTGCACCCTGACCAGCTCCTCACCCTGGTCACGGCCGTGACCGAGCGGTTCGGGGTGGCCGGGCTCGGGATCACGGAGTATGAGCCGTCCAGGCCTGAGGACCAGGAGCTGCTGGCGCCCCTGGTCGCGGCGCTGGTCGAGGTCTGTGCCAAGGACGGGCGCGCGACAAAGTAGAAGGCAGGTCAGCCCGGCACGTCAGCCCGGACGGACCGCGCCACGGAAGACGACGCGATAGTACGGGGAGCCGAGGAACTGGGTGGTCCTGACCACGTCGCCGGTCTTGGGGGCGTGGATCATCAGCCCGCCCTGGAGGTAGAGGCCCACGTGGGTCGGGTCGCCGGAGCCGCCACCGAAGAAGAGCAGGTCACCGGTGCGCAGGTCGCCCAGCGGCACCCGGCGGCCCTGACGGAACTGGGCCCCGGTGTAGTGGCCGAGCCGGACGCCCGCTCGGGACCAGGCGTACATGGTCAGGCCACTGCAGTCGAAGCCGATGGTCAGCGCCCCCACGCCGATGCCTCTGGTGGGCCCTGAGGAGGAGCCGCCACCCCAGGAGAACCGGGTGCCCAGCTGTTTGAGGGCGGCGGCGGCCGCGATGCCGCCCCTGGTGCGGGCGTCACGCTCGATCTTGACGACAGGCGAGCAGTCCGGAACGAGTGTGGAGCATGAAGCGCCCGGGTCCTCCGACACGGTGGCGATGGCCGTGCCCGTGAGGGTGCCGAGGATGACGGCGAGCCCGCCACTGAGCGCGAGCCACCTGAAGCAGATGTGTGCGGTCATGGTCAGCCTCCTGCGTTGTAAGGAGGCCCCAGGATCGCTCACATGTTCGAGCCGCCATCGGGCCGAACGCGGTTCTGGGGATGAACGCCCCACACCCGCGCACACCTGTGGACAGAAGGACTACGGCTTCTGTTCGGCGATCCTGGCGAAGGCGTGCACGTCGAGCTGCTCACCCCGGGCCGACGGATCCACCCCCGCCGCCCTCAGCGCCGTCTCGGCCTGCGCCGGGCTCCCCGCCCAGCCGGCCAGCGCGGCCCGCAGCGTCTTGCGCCGCTGCGCGAAGGCCCCGTCCACCACCGCGAACACCTCCTCGCGACTGGCCGTGGTCGACGGCGGCTCCCGGCGGGTGAGGGAGACCAGGCCCGAGTCGACGTTCGGCGCCGGCCAGAAGACCGTGCGCCCGACCGGGCCGGCCCGGCGTACGTCGGCGTACCAGGCGGCCTTGACCGACGGGATGCCGTACACCTTGGACCCGGGCGCGGCGGCCAGCCGGTCGGCCACCTCGGCCTGCACCATGATCAGCCCCTTGCGCAGCGACGGCAGCACCTCCAGCACGTGCAACACCACGGGCACCGCGACGTTGTAGGGCAGGTTGGCCACCAGGGCGGTGGGCGCGAACCCCCTGAGGTCGGCGGCGGTGATCTTCATCGCGTCGGCGGCCACGACGGTGAGCTTCTCGGCGAGGCCACGCTCGGCGACGGTCAGGGGAAGCTGCCCGGCGAGCACCGGATCGATCTCGACGGCCACCACATGCCGGGCCTCCGGCAGCAGCGCGAGCGTGAGGGAGCCCAGGCCCGGCCCCACTTCGATGACCACGTCGTCGGGCTCCACCCCGGCCACGCGGACGATGCGCCGGACGGTCCCCGCGTCGATCACGAAATTCTGGCCTAGCTTTTTAGTCGGGCGCAGATCTAGCTTGTCCGCCAAAATACGTATTTCTGCAGGGCCCAGAAGCCTCATCATCCAACCAGTCTCCCGCATCGAACAACCTGTGATGGCGGACGGGGACGGGATGAGGGGAGGATGGGTGGACGAAGAAGGGACGACCCTCATGGAGCCAACGGGCGCTGCCCCGCTACGCCCGACGGACTTACGCGAGATCGGCCCGTACCGGCTGCTCGGGCGGCTGGGCGAGGGCGGTATGGGCACTGTGTTCCTCGCTCGGGCGCCGACGGGGAGATTCGTCGCGGTCAAGGTGGTCAAGGCGGAGTTCGCGAATCAGGAGGGGTTCGCGGTCAGGTTTCACGCCGAGGTGGAGAACGCGCGCCGCGTGGCGTCATTCTGCACGGCGCAGGTGCTGGACAACGGCAACACCGGCGACGGCCGGCCGTACATGGTCACCGAGTACATCGCCGGCACGCCGCTGTCGGACCAGATCACGAAGTACGGCTCGCTGGATCCGGGGCCGCTGCACGGAGTGGCGCTGGGCGTGGCGGCCGCGCTGGCCGCGATCCACGTCGCCGAGCTGGTGCACCGCGATCTCAAGCCGGCCAACGTCATCCTGTCGCTGTCCGGGCCGCGCGTGATCGACTTCGGCATCGCCAGGGCACTCGACAGGGAGACGGGCTTCACGCTGTCGGGTGAGCTGCTCGGCAGTCCCGGCTGGTGGGCCCCCGAGCAGGTACGCGGCGAGATGGTCACCCCGGCGGCCGACATCTTCGCCTGGGGCTGCCTGATCGCCTACGCGGGCAACGGCCGGCACCCTTTCGGCCGTGGCGACCCCATCACGCTGGCCACCCGGGTGCTGCACACGCCGCCGGAGCTGGGCGCGCTGCCCGCGCCTCTCGACGAGCTGGTACGGCGCGCGACCGCGATGGAGCCGGGCGAGCGGCCCACGGCGCAGGAGTTGCTGCTGGCGCTGGTCGGCGGCGGCGTGAAGCCCGTGCCCGTGACGGATAATCCCCCGACCCTGGTGGCCGACGAGCTGCTCACCGACTGGGAGCCGCCACAGAACGTCGTCGACAAGCCGGACATCACGGCCACGTTCGCGACGCCGCCACCGCGTGACGCCACCCGGATCGAGCAGCAGAGCCCGGAGCAACCCGAGGAGCGACCCCAGAAGGAAGAGCAGCAGCAGGTGTCGGTGGCGGAGCTGGCCCGGCGGGAGGAGGCGGCGGCCCGCGAGGAGCTGGCGAGCTGGCAGGCGAGCGTCACCCCGCAGGAGTTACGGCCCACGCCCACGATCCCGCCGCCCGACGCGGGCTCGGACACGAGCACCGATCCCGCCTATCAGCGCCCGCGCGGCACCCGCTGGCTGATCGCGGCCGCGGCGGCGCTGCTGGCCATCACCGTGACGGGAGCGATCCTGATCGTGACGTCCAGCCGCAACGTCGGCGGCTCGGGCGTCACCGCGACCGCCTCCCAGGCCGCGGACGGCCGGCCGAACGACGTCGGCCGCCGGTTCGCGCTCGGCGCGGCCTTCGACGACCCGATGGTGATCGTGCCGGGCGCCCCCGAGTGCGGGCTCAAGCAGTTCCAGGACAAGACCCAGACCCAGGGCCAGCTCTGCGTCGTGCGCTGGAGCATGGTCAACCCGGGCGGCAAGCTCCGGGAGATCGGCGACCCCGTCGTCAGCCTGCTCGACGACCGGGGCGCCCGTCACGACCCGCTGGACGGCCCGCAGCCGGTCGCGGCGATCGCGCCGGGTGACCGGATCGACGGGGTCTTCGTGTTCGACGTGCCGCTCTACCGCCGGCCCGTGCAGCTGTCGGCGACCATGCTGAATGACGGCAAGCAGATCGAGGTCAAGCTGTGAAGGTACTGTCGGTGCTCTTACTCGTGGCCGCCGCCTGGCTCGCCCCGCAGGCCGCCGCCACTGCCACCGCCACCGCCAGCGGCGCGGCCTGCGCCGGGGCGAGCGACTTCGACGGCGATGGCGTGGACGACGTGGCCGTGGGCGACCCGTTCGCGGAGGGGCAGCGGGGTGCCGTGCATGTGCTGTCCGGCGGGAAGGTGGTCCCGGTGCCCGCGCCCGAGCTCTCGGAGGGCGACGGCTTCGGCTGGTCGGTGCGGCTGGCGAAGGTCAACGGCGACGTCTGCGCCGACCTGGTCGTGGGCGCGCCGTACACCGATGTGGACGGACGCGAGGACGCCGGGGCGGCGTACGTGATCTTCGGCGGCGCGGCGCCGCCGCCGACGCAGCGGATCGTCGCTCCCGATCCTCAGCGCGGCGCGCGCCTGGGCTGGTCGATGGCCGCTCGGGGGGACCTGGTGGCGATCAGCGCACCGTATGAGGATGACGGGCAGATCGCCGACGCGGGCGCGGTCTATGTGCGCCGGGGCAGCGGCGAGCTGATCAGGATCAGCCAGGGGTCCACGGACGTGCGGGGCAACAGCGAGGTGGGCGACCAGTTCGGCTGGTCGCTGGCCATCGGGCAGGGCAACGGCCTGGTCGTCGGCGTGCCGTACGAGAACGACGACGGCGCGGGTCAGCAGGTGGACTCCGGCAAGGTGGACTCGGGCTCGGTGGTGGTCGTGGCGGACGTGCTGGCGGAGGAGCTGGTGAGCGTCAAGCTGGACTCGCCTACGGACGCCTCCGACGACAGGTACGGCTACGCGGTGGCCTGGGTGGACGGCGTGGGCCCCGCGGTGGGCGCTCCGGGCCCCGGGTACGTCCAGCTCTACGACGACAAGCTGGCCCCGACCACGCGGGTGCGGCAACCGGGCCAGGAGGCGTTCGGCTTCTCGCTGGCGGCCTCGGCGGACGGCAGGCTGGCCATCGGCGCACCCTACGGCGGCAGCGTACGGATCATCACGGCCGCGGACGGCAAGGACTCCAGGCGGTTCGCCCCTGCCGACGGGCTGTTCGGCCATGCGCTGGCCTTCAGCGGCAACAAGCTGTTCGTGGGCCAGCCGGACGGGCTCCCGTACGGCAAGGTGTCGGTGGCGGCGCGCAACTCCGACGGGCTGGAGGCGGTGCAGCCGACGAAGGGGGTCGACTTCGGCGTGTCACTGGCCGGTTGACGAGCCGAACAGGTGCGCGCCGCAGTTGGGCCACTGCCCCTTCCACTTGCCGTCGACCCGCTGATAGAGGAGTTGCGCCCGGTACGTCTGCTCCTCCACGGGCCAGGCCTGGGGCATGCCGGTGCCGCCCACGAGCTGCCACATCGGCAGGCTGAACTGGTAGAGCCCGTAGTAGGGCCCGCTCGGGTTGTAGGCGACCGGGTCGCCGCCGGACTCGCACCGGGCCAGGGCCGCCCAGTTCAGCTGCATGACGGCCGGCTCGATCGGCTCGGTGCGCGGAGGCAGGACGGTGATGAGGGTGCCCTCGGCGGGGAAGGTGTCCGGCGCGGGGCGTACGAGATGGCCGGGTTCGAGGGGGATGCCGCTCTGCTTGAGCACCTGACGAACCGTGCGGCCGGTCGTGGTGGTCCGGCGCCGGGTGCCGTCGGCGAAGACGTACACGGTGCGTCTGGTGTAGACGGTGAGCGACATGCCCGACAGCGGTACGTGCCGGTGCCTGGGCGCGGACAGCTTGCCGGCCCGGGCGAGGTCGAGCTCGGCCAGCGCGTCGCGCACGGTGGTGGCGGTGACCAGCCGGTTGGTGGTGCGGCCGTCGACGGTCAGCCTGATGGGGCGGGCGTGGCGCACCTCGATGCGGGCGCCGTCGACGATCCTCGCCTGCGCGGCCGGCCGGACGAGATCGCGGTCGCCGACCGGCACGCCCTGGTCGCCGAGCAGCTCGCTCACGGACGCGGCGAAGCTGCGGACCGCCATCGGCTTGCCGTCGACCACCAGCAGCACGTCCTTGGCCAGGCTGCCGATGACCGCGATGGCGGTCACGGACAGCAGACCCGCCACGCAGATCACCGGCGTCCACGGCGAACGCCAGGGGATCTTGGGACGCGGCGCACGCCGTTTTCCTCGCACGGGCGACCTCCGGAATACATGAGGCGCCCGACGCTAGTGACGGCCGTCCGGCCGCCCGCGTCACTTCACCGAAAGATGGTCACCACTCGCCGAAGACGGTGACTCCGTTGGCGCTGATGGCCTCGCACAGCTCATCCGGTTGAACATTCTTGACCTCGGCCAGGCAGCGCAGGGTGAGCGGGATGAGGTAGGGCGCGTTGGGCTTGCCGCGGTGCGGCACCGGCGGCAGGTAGGGGGCGTCGGTCTCGACCAGCATCAGCTCCACGGGCGCGACGCGCGCGGCATCACGCAGATAACCGGCGTTCTTGTACGTCACCGGCCCGGAAAATGACATGAAATATCCGGCCTCGACACACTTTTTGGCCATTTCGGCGTCGCCGGAGAAGCTGTGGAACACCACCACCGGCGGCGCCCCCTCGGACGCGAGCACCTTCAGCACGTCGTCATGCGCGTCGCGGTCGTGGATGACCAGCGCCCTGCCGGTGCGCTTGGCGATCTCGATGTGCGCCCGGAAGCTCGCGTGCTGCTCGTCCCTGGTCGCCCAGTCGCGGAAGTAGTCGAGCCCGGTCTCCCCCACCGCCCGCACCTCGGGCCGCCCGGCCAGCGCCTCGATCTCGGCCAGCGCCTCCGGTGTGGCGGCGTGCGACTCGTTCGGATGAACGGCCACCCCCGCGTGCACGTCCTCGTGCCCGGCCGCCACGGCGGCGTTCCAGCGCGAGGACGGCAGGTCGTAGCCGATCGTCACCAGGCCCGTCACCCCCACGGCCCGCGCGTCGTCCAGGATGCTCCGCACACTTGCCGAGGCGGCCTGGGCGGCCTGCGCCACCGGATCGCCGGAGGACGCCTGCCGGTCGCCCACCATGATGTCGAGATGGCAGTGACTGTCGAACACCTGCGCGGACAGCGGCTCCGGCGCGGCGGGAATCGTACTCACGCGATCTAAAGTAGCGTCCATGCGCTTCGCCATCCTGGGCAGCACCCGCGCCTGGCGCGCGGACGGCTCCGAAGTGCCCCTCGGCGGCCAGGCCAGGCGAGCGCTCGTGGCGTGCCTGCTCCTCAGCCCCGGCGAGATCGTCGGCCGCGACCGGCTGATCGACATCCTGTACGGCGAGCAGCCGCCCAGCGACGCCCGTCATGCCCTGCAGTCTCAGGTGTCCAGGCTGCGCCGCGACGGCGTCCGGGTCGAACTGGCCGCTTCGGGCTACCGGCTGGCCGTGGAGCCCGACGACGTGGACGCGCACCGGTTCCTGCGGCTGGCCGAGGCCGGTCGGCAGGCGCTCGCCGGCGGCGACCCGGCCGGAGCCGCCGCGCTGCTGCGCGAGTCGCTGTCGCTGTGGCATGGCCGGGCGGTCGCCGACCTCGGCCCCGCGCACGCCGTGCCTTTCGAGGAGCGGCGCCTGGCCGCGATCGAGGACCGGATCGAGGCCGACCTGCGTCGGGGCGCGCACCGCGCGGCCATCCCCGAGCTGAGGGAGCTGATCGAGCACCACCCGCTGCGCGAACGGCCGCGCGGCCAGCTCATGCGGGCGCTGCACGCCGACGGCAGGCAGGCCGAGGCGCTGGTGGTGTTCGAACGGACCAGGCGGCTGCTGGCCGAGGAGCTCGGCGCCGACCCCGCACCCGAGCTGGCGGAGCTGCACCGCGACCTGCTCCGCGGTGACACCCCGGGCCCCGGCCTGCCCGCCAGGCTGACCAGCTTCGTGGGCCGGGACGCGGACGTGGCGGGCGTACGCGGGCTGCTCGGCTCGGCGCGACTGGTGACGCTGCTGGGGCCGGGTGGCGCGGGCAAGACCAGGCTGGCGGTGGAGGCCGCCCGGTCGCATCCGGACGCCTGCCTGGCCGAGCTGTCCGCGCTCCCGGACGGCGCCGGCATCCCTCGGATCGTGCTCGCCGCGCTCGGCGTACGCGAGAGCGGCCTCCTGAGCGGCCCGGCGGTCGCGGGCACAGGCACGGTCGCGGGCACAGGCACAGGCACCGGCACCGGCGCGGGCACGGTCGCGGGCACGGGCACGGCGGGCGCGGTTCCGCCCGGCGGCGAGCCCGCCACGATGGCGCGATTGATCGCCGCCGTGGGAGAGCGCCCGCTGCTGCTCGTCCTGGACAACTGCGAACATCTCGTGACCGATGCGGCGGTGCTGGCCGAGCGGCTGCTCACCGCCTGCCCCGGGATGCGGATCCTGGCGACGAGCCGGGAGCCTCTGGGCGTCACGGCCGAACACCTGTGGCCCGTACGTCCGCTCGCCCCCGAGGACGCCGTACGGCTCTTCAGCGAGCGGGCGGCGGCGGTCCGGCCGGGGTTCACCCCGGACGAGGCCGTCGAACGGATCTGCGGCGCGCTCGACGGGTTGCCGCTGGCGATCGAACTGGCCGCCGCCCGGACGCGCACCCACGAGGCGGCGCAGATCGCCGAACGCCTCGCCGGCCAAGACCGCTTCCGGTTGCTGGCGCGTGGCAGCCGCACGGCCGACGCCCGCCACCAGACGCTGCGCGCCGTGGTGGCCTGGAGCTGGGACCTGCTGACGGAGGCCGAGCAGGAGATGGCCGAGCGCCTGACGGTCTTCTCCGGCGGAGCGACCGCCGCGGCCGTGGCCCAGGTGTGCGCGCGGTCGCCGCACGATGCCGAGGATGTGCTCGACTCGCTCGCCGACAAGTCATTCGTCGAGGCGGCCGGTGGCCGCTACCGGATGCTCGACACCATCCGCGCATTCTGCGCCGAACGGCTCGGCGCCGAGGCTCCCGCCGTCCGGCGTGCCCACGCGGAGCTTTTCCTGGCCCTGGCCGAGGAGGCCGACCCGCACCTGCGCCGGTCCGAGCAGCTCGACTGGCTGGAGAAGCTGACGGCCGAGCATGACAATCTGCAGGCCGCACTGCGCTGGTCCGCCGAATCCGGCGCCGTCGAGCTCGGCATGCGACTGCTCGCGGCCCAGTCGTCCTACCTGTGGATGCGCGGCATGCGTGGCATCGGCGCCGCCCCCGCGCTCGCCCTGCTGGAGGCGGCCGGTCCCGAGCCCGACCCGGCGCTCGGCGACGACTACGTGCTCTGCCTGCTGGCTGCGGCGGCCGGCGGCACCGGCGAGGCTCTCTCGTGGGAGCGCTACCTTTCCGCCGCACGGGCGATGGTCGTGAGCGGATCGGGTTCGCGGCGGCGGCCGCTGATCACGTTCCTGTGGCCGATGATCACGGCCGGGTCGAGCGACGCCCGAGCCGCTCTGACGGTGATCGGGCGAGCGGCCGGCAGCCCGGACCCGTGGGAGCGGGCGGTCTCCGGCCTGATCTGGGCCTACCCGCAGATGGCCGCCGGTGACTTCGCCGCCGCCGAGGAGGGGCTGGTGGCGGCGCTGGACGGGTTCCGGGGGCTGGGCGACCGTTGGGGGGCGGCGAACGTCTTCGACGCGCTCGCCTGGCTCGCGGGCATCCGGGGCGACGAGAGGACCGCGCTGGCCCACACCGAGGAGGCGCTGGCGCTCGCCGAGCAGCTCGGCGCGACCGAGGCACTGGCCGATCTGCTCTGCAACCGGGGCGATCAGCGCATCGACCACGATCTGGCCAGGGCCAGAGCCGACTACGAGCGCGCGGCGGAGCTGGCCCGGCGGGCGGGCCTGCCGACGTACGTGGCCTCGGCGCTGCGCGGGCTCGGTGACGCGGCGTTCAGGGAGGGCGACCTGACGGGGGCGCGCGGGCTGTACGAGCAGGCGTTGCGGCTGACGGACCCGCACTGGCTGAAGAGCGTGGGCAGCAGGACCCGGCTGCTGGTGGGGATGGGCGGGCTGGCCGAGGCCGACGGCGACGTCGACGCCGCCCGGACGGCCTACGTGCATGCGGTGGAGGTGGCGGTCGCCATAGGCGCGCTACCGGACTGCGCCGGCGCGATCGAGGCCCTGGCCGCCCTGGAGCTCCGCGCCGCCGGTCACGCCGCCGCGCAGCGGGCTGCCCGCCTGCTCGGGGCGGCGGCCGCCATGCGCGGCGTGGACGTGCCCGAGAACACGCGGACGGGTGCGGCGGCGCGGGAAGTGCTCGGGGAGCAGGGGTTCGCGCGGGCCCGGGAGGAGGGGGCGCAGCTGGAGTACGAGGAGGTCTGCCGGCTGGTCGGCGTCTCCGCCGCGGTCGTCGACGCCTCACCGCGGCGCTCGATGGAGATGCTCACCGGTGAGCGGTAGGTGAGGTCACGGTGAGCGGGGCCGAGCACGCTCTCGGGCATGGACATCCTGATTTCCGGCGCGAGCGTCGCCGGCCCGGCCCTGGCCCACTGGCTGCGTCAGTCCGGCCACACCATCACGATCGTCGAGCGGGCGCCCGAGCTGCGTGACGGAGGCTACGCCGTCGACTTCCGCGGCGAGGCGCACCTGACCGTGCTGCGCAGGATGGGCGTCCTGGCCGACGTCGAGCGCGAGCAGACCCACATGGGCGCCCTGTGGAGCGTCAACGAGGCGGGCAAGAAGCTGACGGCCATGCCCGAGGACCTGTTCGCCGGGGATGTGGAGATCCTGCGCGGCGATCTGGCCCGCATCCTGTACGAGGCCACCGGTGACGGCGTCACCTACGTCTTCGGCGACTGCATCACCTCGCTCACCGAGGAGGGCGACAAGGTGGAGGTCACCTTCGAACAGGCCCCGACGCGCCACTTCGACCTGGTGATCGGCGCCGACGGGGTGCACTCCAACGTGCGCGCGCTGGCCTTCGGCCCGGAGGAGGACTACAACCACCATCTGGGCCTGTACTGCGCCGTCTTCACCACGGCCAACCACCTCGGGCTCGACCACAGCGGCCTGACGTACAGCACGCCCGGCAAGATGGTCAGCTCCTACAGCGCCAGGGACAACGCCGAGGCCAGGGCCGTGTTCTGGTTCGCCTCGCCGCCGCTGGACTACGACCGGCGCGACGTCGCCCAGCAGCGGCGACTGCTGAGCGAGGCGTTCGCGGGCGTCGGCTGGGAGGCGCCGCGGCTGCTCGGCGAGATGGGGCGGGCACCGGACTTCTACTTCGACTCCATCAGCCAGATCCGCATGGACCGCTGGTCACGCGGGCGGGTGGCGCTGCTCGGCGACGCCGCCTGGTGCCCGTCGCCGCTGTCGGGCATGGGCACCGGGCTGGCGATCGTCGGAGCGTACGTGCTGGCTGGCGAGCTCGCGGCCGCCGGCGGCGACCATCGGGCGGCGTTCGCCCGCTACGAGCGGGTGATGCGCGACTACGCCGACGGCTGCCAGAAGATGGGGCAGGGGGCGAGCAAGTGGATGGTGCCGGAGAGCCGGTTCATGGCCTGGGTCATGGACAAGAACTACAAGGTCCTGCCGTACCTGCCGTGGAAGAAGATGATGGCCAGGTCGGTGCGGAAGACGGCCGAGGCCGTCTCCCTCACCGACTACGACTTCACTCGCCCAGGCGGGAGAGCTCCTCGTTGACGACCTTGGGGTCGAGCTTCTTGAACAGCGGCACGGGCGGCGCGAGCGGGGTGCCCGGCTTGATCGGCTGGTGCTCCCAGCGGGCCGCCCCGTCGTAGTCGCCGGTGATCACCGGGTACGGCTCGCCACCGTCCTCGTCCACGTCACGCATCTCCGGCATGCCGGACCAGACGCCCTGGCCGCCGAGCATGGCGTAGACCTTGTTGGAGGAGCCCGGCAGGAACGGCGTCAGCATGGTCTTGGCGTCGTCCACCACCTGGAGGGCGACGTGCAGGATGGACTTCTGCCGGGCCGTGTCGTCCTTGAGCTTCCACGGCTCCTGCTCGGCCAGATACTTGTTGGCCTCGCGGACCACGTCGAGCGCCTCGGTGATGGCGTTCTTGAACCGGGAGCGGCGCAGCTCCGCGCCGACGGGGCCGAAGGCGTTGCGCGAGCGCTCCAGCAGCGCCCGGTCGGCGTCGGAGAGCTCGCCCGCCTCGGGGATCGAGCCGAAGTTCTTGGCCGCCATGGAGACCGACCGGTTGACCAGGTTGCCCCAGGCGGCGACGAGCTCGCCGTTGTTGCGGTTGACGAACTCCTGCCAGGTGAAGTCGGTGTCCTGGTTTTCAGGGCCGGCCACGGCGATGTAGTAGCGCAGCGCGTCGGCGTCGTAGCGGGCCAGGAAGTCGCGCACGTAGATGACGACCTGGCGGGAGGAGGAGAACTTCTTGCCCTCCATCGTCAGGAACTCGCTGGAGACCACCTCGGACGGCAGGTCGAGCGCGCCCAGGGAGCCGGGTGAGCCGCCCCTGGCGCCCACGCCGTTGTAGCCGGACAGCATCGCCGGCCAGATCTCGGCGTGGAAGACGATGTTGTCCTTGCCCATGAAGTAGTAGCCGCGGGCGTCGGGATTCTGCCACCACTGACGCCAGGCCTCGGGGTCGCCGGAGCGCCTGGCCCACTCGATGGAGGCCGACAGGTAGCCCACCACGGCGTCGAACCACACGTACAGCCGCTTGTTGGGCTGGTCGCGCCAGCCGTCGAGCGGGATCGGCACGCCCCAGTCGAGGTCGCGGCTGATCGCCCGCGGCTGCAGGTCGCCCAGCAGGTTGAGGGCGAACTTGAGCACGTTGGGCCGCCACTCGCCCTGCTTGGACTGCAGGTAGGAGCCCAGCACCTCGGCGAAGGCGGGCAGATCGAGCATGAAGTGCTCGGTCTCCGCGAAGATCGGCGTCTCGCCGTTGACCCGGCTCACCGGGTTGATCAGCTGGATCGGGTCGAGCTGGTTGCCGCAGTTGTCGCACTGGTCGCCGCGCGCCCCGTCGTAGCCGCAGATGGGGCAGGTGCCCTCGATGTAGCGGTCGGGCAGGGTCCGCCCGTTGGACGGGGAGATGGCGCCCATGGTGATCTTGGGGAAGATATAGCCGTTGTCGTAGAGACCCTTGAAGATCTCCTGCGCGATCGCGTAGTGGTTCTTGGTGGTGGTGCGGGTGAACAGGTCGTAGGACAGCCCCAGCCCGGTGAGATCTTCGGCGATCACCCGGTTGTAGCGGTCGGCCAGCTCCTTGGCTGTGACGCCTTCGTTGTCGGCCTGCACCTGGATGGGTGTGCCGTGCTCGTCGGTGCCGGAGACCATCAGCACCTTGTTACCCGCCATCCGCTGGTAGCGGCTGAAGATGTCAGAGGGCACGCCGAACCCGGAGACGTGCCCGATGTGGCGGGGGCCGTTGGCGTAGGGCCACGCGACGGCGGTCAGAATGTGCTGGGACATGAGTCCAAGCCTACGGGCCGCCGCCCCACGTCTCGAACGGAACCGCTAGCGCGAGCCCGCCGAGGTTTCCTCGCGGGAGATGGCCTCGGCCGCCTCCTCCGCCGCCTTGGCCGCCACGTCGATGGAGGACTCGCGGGTGCGCCGGATGCCCAGGATGCTGATGAACAGCGACGCGAAGATCGTCTGGAAGCTCATGATGAGCGCCGTGGCCGACGGCACGACCAGGCGCAGCGACTCGCGCGGGTCCAGCGCGCCGAAGCTGCGGACCTGCCAGTGCACGAGCGACATCACCAGGCCGACCAGGCCGGCCAGCGCCAGCAGGCCGCCCACCACCAGGCCCTTCTCCAGCGAGACGATGTCGATGAGCTTGCGCACCCGTGGCGACTCGGGCAGAAAGCCCTCCTCGGCCGCGTACACCTTCGTGAACAGCGCGAACAGTGCGGCCTGGAAGCCGATCACCACCGCGGCCGACGCGCCGACCAGCGTGTCGACGTCGAAGGCCAGCTCGCCGATCTCGACCGGGCCGAAGGTCAGGGCGGTGCCCGCGACCAGGCCCACCACCATCAGCAGGACACCCGGGATGAAGAAGAGCCACTTGGGGCTGTAGAGAAGCAGGAAGCGCAGGTGACGCCAGCCGTCACGCCAGGAGCGCAGGTGCGGCGGGCGGGAGCGGCCGTCGGGCGAGAGCGTGGTCGGCACCTCGCGCACGTCCAGGCCGGACAGCGTGGAACGGACCACCATCTCGCTCGCGAACTCCATGCCGCCCGTCTGGAGCTGCAAGTTGAGGATCGAGTCGCGGCGGAACCCGCGCAGTCCGCAGTGGAAGTCGCCGATGGCCGACGGGAAGAACAGCCGGCCGACGAACGACAGCACCGGGTTTCCGAGATAGCGGTGGAGCGGGGGCATGGCGCCGGGCGCGATGCCGCCCTTGAACCGATTGCCCATCACCAGGTCGGCTCCATCACGGAGCTGCTCCACAAAAGGCATCAACGAGGTGAAATCGTAGGAGTCGTCGGCGTCGCCCATGATGACGTAGGTGCCGCGAGCGGCCCGGATGCCACCCATCAGAGCATTGCCGTAGCCCTTTTCGTCGACGTGGACCACGCGGGCCCCCGCCTCACGGGCGAGCTGCTGCGAGCCGTCCGTGCTGCCGTTGTCGGCGATCAGGACTTCGCCCTCGATACCGTGCTCCGCCATGCACGCCAGTGCCTTGCGCACACAGACTTCCACGGTCTCCGCCTCGTTGAGGCAGGGCATGACCACCGTCAGTTCCACGTCTCAACCCTTCATTTAAGGCTCTTCCAGCACACCATCATGCCCTGTGCCCAGGAATGGTCGGGGCAAGTCCAGGAAACGACTGGCATTCTTTACAGCATGGTGAGCGTCGCGGAGATTACCCCTGTGGACTACTCCGCCCCTGGTCGGATAGCTCGTGCACGGTCTTTCCTGCGCCGGCATCGGGTGTTCGCCGCAGCCTTCGCCCTGGGCGGACTGCTGCGGATCGTCACCATGCTCGGCTACGGCCCGGCGATGTGGTTCAACGACTCCTACGAGTACATCTCGGTGGCGTTGCACCCCAGGCCACACCCGATCCGGCCCGACGGTTACGGGTTCTGGCTGCTGCTGCTCAAGCCGTTCCACAGTCTCACTCTGGTCACATTGACGCAGCATCTGATGGGGCTGGCCACGGCGGTGCTGATCTACGCTCTGCTGCGCCGCAAGTTCGCGCTGCCGAAGTGGGGCGCCACGCTGGCCGCCGCGCCGGTGCTGTTCGACGCCTACCAGATCCAGCTCGAACAGCTGATCATGTCCGACGCCATGTTCACGCTGCTGGTCGTGGGCGTGATCACGCTGGTGCTGTGGCACCGGCGGATGTCGTGGAAGGTCGGCGCGGTCGTCGGCCTGCTGCTGGCGCTCACCTGGCTCACCCGCTCGATCGGCCTGCCGATTCTCGCGCTCGTGGTGGTCTACCTGCTCATCAAGCGGACCGGGTGGAAGCCGGTGGTGGCCGTGGTGACCGCGTGCGCGATCCCGGTGGTGGCGTACATGAGCTGGTTCGCGGCGAGCTTCGGCAAGTTCGCGATGACCAACAGCGACGGGCTCATCCTCTACATGCGCACGGCCATCTTCGCCGACTGCGACAAGATGGACATCGACAAGTACAAAGAGGTCGAGCTCGTCCTGCTGTGCATCAACGACCCGGTGCACCAGCGCAAGGACTATGCCCAGTGGTACCTGTGGGGCCAGGGCAGCGGCGACGGCCAGGGCACCGGCGAGGTGCTGCACCGGTGGGGCAGCGGCAAGAAGTTCACCGACATCACCAACGACGCGGCCAGCGCGTTCGCCATCCGCGCGATCGTGTCGCAGCCCGGCGACTATCTGCAGGTCGTGGCCCGCGACTTCCTGCGCGCCTTCCACTGGGGCCGGCCGCGCTTCCCCGACGCCGCGACGTACAACATGTACGAGTTCAAGCCGTACTACGAGCTGGACAGCACCGGCAATCCCAAGCGGCTGCCCAACTGGCCCTCCTACCAGGGCCGGACCGACACCGACGCGTTCGCCTACGAGGCCGGCCCGCCGGAGACCAGGATCGTCTCGCCGTGGGCGGACATCATGTCCGGCTACCAGAAGGTGTTCTACCTGCGCGGCATCATGCTGGGCGGCATCATGCTGGTCGGCCTGTACGGGATCGTGGTGCGCTGGCGCTCGTTCGGCGGCCCGGTGCTGCTGCCGTGGCTGGGCGCGTTCGGGCTGCTGCTCGCGCCGGCCGCGACGGCGGAGTTCGACTACCGCTACGTGCTGCCGGCCGTGCCGCTGGCCTGCATCGCGGCCGCGATCACGCTGCGCAGGGGCGTCACTTCGGTGCGGGCGCTACCCACGAGTCCATCAGCATCCGTGCCCACCAGTCCGGGTGCGGGATCGTCTCGGCCGACAGAACCGGATACAACCACCAGAAGTTGATCAGTACGATCAGCGCGAACGCCCCCACGGCGGCGGCCCCGGCCGCCCGCCTGGCCGGCTCGGCGTCGGCCTTGCCCAGCGCCAGACCGGCGACCAGGGTGAGGGCCAGCACCATGAACGGCACCAGAGGGATCATGTAGAACAGGTACATCGTCCGGTTCTGCGCGGTCGCGTAGTAGACCCAGGGCAGCCAGCCCGCGGCGTAGGTGAGCAGCACGGCCCCTGCCCGCCAGTCCCGGCGGGCGACGTACCAGACGACGAGGCCCAGCAGAGCCAGGAGGGCGCCGTACCAGAGCGCCGGGGTGCCGACCCCCAGCACGGCCTGTGAGCAGCTGTCGGCCCCGCACGCCGACGGCGGGAGCCCGGCCGGGTAGTGGAACGACACCGGCCGGAACAGGACCGGCCACGTCCACGGGTCGGACATGTTCTGGTGGTAGTCGTCCAGTCCGCTGTGGAAGCCCAGCACCTCGAAGTGGTACTTCAGCCACGACCGCACCGAGTCGACCACGAAGAAGGCCGGCCCCGAGGAGGTGGCCTGGTCCCAGTTGCGCCCCCAGCCGTTGGCGGTGACGAACCAGCCGGTCCAGGTCAGCACGTAGGCGATGGCGGGCACGGCGGCGACCGCGGCCAGCCAGGAGGGCACGTCCCGCGCGAACGTCGCCTTGTACGGCTCGCGCAGGCCGATGGCACGGCGGGCGCCCATGTCCCACATCAGGCTCATGACCGCGAAGGCGATCAGGAAGAAGATCCCCGACCATTTCACCGCACAGGCCGCGCCGAGGCAGATCCCGGCGGCGATCCGCCAGGGCCGCACCCCCAGCGGGGGCCCCTGCGGCGACAGCGGCGA